>AZKM01000018.1 GCA_000510425.1 Eubacterium nodatum ATCC 33099
TACCGGTGTTCTTTGTATGGTGACAGTGTACCGAACTCAGATTATGATGAGATTCATATTGATGCACAAGGAACTATTAGTAAGGGATACGATGTTGATGGAAGCGGAGTCGGTCTGAACAAGGTAATCATTCGTAAGAAGGATGACCACGATAATGTTGTTGTGCAAGAGTTGGATCCGAATAGTCCGGATGCCGCACTATATAAAACTTCTTATCTGGAAGACATCCAGCTGAGCTTTTCCAAATGGAATCATCATCTGAAAAAGAAGGGGTATTCGATGCAGTCAATCGGATTTTACAGATATCTTTAGAATTGAATCATATTTTTTTGGGGGGTACTGCCAAAACCAATATGTACCGGGTACACCCAAAATATATATAGAGTGCTGAAAGGCACTCTATATATATTTTGACAACAAGTATTGTTACTAAGAGATTTGATACATTTTGGGGCACAGTTATACGGTTTTTCCGATAAGCTTATGCATATAAACTATAACACGATAGTTTTATATCCTCTATTGTGGTATAATTTCCGTATCTGAATATAAGAGGGAACAAAATGGATAAAAACACTTTTAAAATTATAGAAGGGGGAATGGCAGGAAAAGCCACACCGAGAGGAGAAATTTTCAAAACCGCCTGGGTAACCGATACCAGACTTATGGGAGTGCTCTGTGTAGGAATAACATGGAAAAACCGTGATTCTATCTTCAATCAATTCTTCTATTTTGATGCAGAAGAATATGGATTTGAGCGCTATGAATCCATTCACCATCGCAATGAACATGATGATAAAGAATATAGTAAGTACACACAAAAGCTTCTGATTAACACGGAAAATTCACTGATAGGAGGGCTTGGAGGAAACAAGGTTGAGATTTCCTTTGAGGAAGCTGTATACCTCGTAAAAAGCTTTTTAAAGTTCAATAAGAATAACGGTATTCCGATGCCGGACAACGCCTCTGACTACATTTTTATTGCAGAGTTAAAGGAAAGACTTACACCAAGGGAGGAATACCACTTATTCGATAAATGCTGTGTCGAGCTTGTAAATCTTAACTCCCTGGCAAACTATTTTTTGATGAGATGCATCGGAAAAGACTTCAGTGCTGCGAAATTTTTAGCAACACCTGAGGTAAATGTCGATATTTTTCCGGAATTTTCATGTGGCACTTTTTACAATAATAAGGTGAAACTTTCAAAAGAAAAAGACAAAGCATTCTGCACATCCCTTATAGAAGTTTCCAATCAATATTACATACTTTCAACAGAGTTATCATTTCAAAGAATGCATGTATCCGGATACATCTGTACATCACTTCTGCCCATTACGGAAAAAGAAGCCTACCTTCAGCTTGCTCATTCTGAGTTTATAACAACATACAAATATACAGGAAGTCCTGAGGATTTCAATCGTTCAACAACAAAACTGACGAAAAGAGCAATGATTCATGATGAGTACGGCGGCTGCACCTTTATGATTTATCACCCTAATAACAGCCATTTAGACTTACCTGACTACTACCTTTATAACGACCTTTTGGGTATATACCATTTAGGTGAAGACAATCAGCTTCTCGTTGCCTCTGCCACCCTTCGAGGAATAAGAAAATTAGAACTTGATCTTCATATTTCTCCGGTAAAAAAACATTTATCCATTCAGGGGAGTTATGAGTTTAACGAACCGGTGCTTCTTCAATATTTAGAAAGTGGTTTTACAAACTTTGAGGAGTACATAAACACAATTTCTGTAAATTAGCTAAGTGCAATACTGTAAAACCTGATCCGGTTAACTGATTTAAATACTGCAAATATGCCTCAATCAGCCCACTAAAATATTCTAAATCCACTGTATAAAGATAAAAAAATAAATTTTTTAAAAAAGTTTTCTTCTTTATATTATGTAAACCGGTGTTCGCATGCGACATAGAATTGTTAACATTCTACAAGTGTGAAATTTACTTGATTAACCGACTTTTCCACAAGGAAAACAGAAATTGTATACAATTTTATCAACATTTACATGTGGATAACTGTACATTTTATAATCCTTAGAATTTCAATGTTGAACAGATTTTATAAACCTTGTCAAGGGCACTTTATCCACATATTTTTGTTCGCATTATATAATTATTTTTCTCTTTGGGAGGTATGATGATAACTAACAAAATTTTTCAAAAAAACCCTTATCTCAAAACTCTGGAATCAAGCGTTTCATCGTTAAATTGCGATAAAAAAACGGCGAAATTGATTTTAACTGATACAATTTTCTTTCCGACCGGCGGAGGACAGAGCTGTGACAAAGGCTTCATCAAATTTAATGAAAATAAGTACCCTGTAATAGATGTTTATGAAGCAGGTAAAGAAGTAGTCCATGTAATCTCAATCGAAAAAAACAGGGGTAAATTACCTGAAGAAGGTGCAAAAATAGCACTTGAAATAGATTGGAAACACCGATTTGACAACATGCAAAGGCACTGCGGTGAGCATATATTATCGGGAGTAATATATAAACTTTTTCAGGGAACTAACAAGGGATTCCACATGGGAGAAGAATATATCACCATAGACATAGATTTCTCTCAATCCGATTACTCTAAGTTAACATGGCAAATGGCGGAAAAAGCGGAATTAGAGGCTAATAAGGTTATTTGGAAAGGTGCTTCTGTACATACGGACTATTTTGATAATAGAGAACTCGCTTCCGGGCTGCCCCTGAGAAAACCCCTCGCATTTGACGAAGACATTTCCATCGTTACAATCGGAGATTTTTCTGAACCCGATGATTGCGTTGCCTGTTGCGGAACACATCCCCGATTCGCAAGTGAAGTCGGTCTATTGAAAATATACAAAATCGAATCAAATAAAGGTATGTCCAGAATATACTTTGAAGCAGGCAATCGTGCCTTTAATACCTACCAAAAACAATTCAATACACTTTATGATATGAGTTTAAGGCTTTCCACAAGCACCACTGATATTGCAAACGCATACGAGTCACAGCTTTCCTACATAAACGAGCTCAAAAAACAGCTGTCTAACTTTCGTGGGTCGGCAATCAATCATGCGGTTCAGGAGATTGTATCGAAACTGGCGAAAAAAAATAATAGTTCTGATAATCCAAAGGATGATGGCTGCGGCAATCTGAAAAACGATGGCTACAATAATCTGAAAAATGAAGCCTGCAATACTCAATCGAAAGAAAAATCTAATGCTGCTGAGCAGTTGGAGACTGAAAGTGCAGTCCCTGTATTTAGCTATACTGAGTTTGCTGTTGACGACATTTTGAATATATCTAAAAAGTTATTCATGCTTGATAAAGATACTGCCTGCATAAAAAACAACCTTATTTCAATGGTTTGTGCATCTGAAAACACGGTAATTCTCCTCTCCGACGGAAGCAAAGATACTCGCAACTGTGCAAAGTTGGCTGAATTGGCAAGGGAAAAATTTCAGGGCAAAGGTGGAGGAAAGCCGGTTTCAGCACGAATTTATTTCCCAGATCGAAATAATCTTGACAAATTTATTAAATATATTTCACAGAGCTCTACAAAAAACACCACAACAAAATGCAACAATTAAAAATACCGTATTTTAAAATCCCCCATGGAAATTATCCATAGGGGATTCTTTGTCTTACTTATCGTTGTAGTTTTTATCTGCTTCTATACAGCTACAAATCTTACCTTGAAGATTACTCTTTAGAGGACAGATTATTCGATAATCTCCGTTACTACTCCCGAACCTACTGTTCTTCCACCTTCTCTGATGGCAAATCTCAGTCCCTCTTCTATAGCAATCGGAGTAATCAGGCTGATGTTCATTACCACATTATCTCCCGGCATGCACATCTCTGTTCCTTCCGGCAGCTGCAAATCTCCTGTTACGTCTGTTGTTCTGAAGTAGAACTGTGGTCTGTATCCGTTGAAGAACGGCGTATGCCTTCCTCCTTCTTCCTTCTTCAGTACATATACCTGACCCTTGAACTTTGTATGTGGGTTGATCGTTCCCGGTGCTGCCAATACCTGACCTCTCTGGATCTCCGTTCTCTGAACTCCTCTCAGCAGTGCTCCGATGTTGTCTCCTGTCTCTGCTTCATCCAGAAGCTTTCTGAACATTTCAACTCCCGTTACTACTACCTTTCTTCTCTCTTCGCTCATTCCCACGATTTCTACTTCATCACCGACCTTCAGGATTCCTCTTTCAACTCTTCCTGTCGCTACTGTTCCTCTTCCTGTTATTGAGAATACGTCCTCTACAGGCATCAGGAACGGTTTGTCGTTATCTCTCTTTGGTTCAGGAATGTATTTATCTACTTCCTCCATCAGCTCTACAATCTTGTCTGCCCATTCTCCATTCGGTTCTTCCAGTGCCTTCAGGGCTGAACCTCTTACTATCGGGGTATCATCTCCCGGGAATTCATACTCACTGAGAAGTTCTCTTACTTCCATCTCTACCAAGTCCAGAAGCTCTTCATCATCCACCATGTCACATTTATTCAGGAATACGATGATATATGGCACTCCTACCTGCCTTGACAAAAGGATATGTTCTCTTGTCTGAGGCATTGGTCCGTCCGTTGCTGCACAAACCAGAATTGCTCCATCCATCTGTGCTGCTCCTGTAATCATGTTCTTTACATAGTCAGCATGGCCCGGACAGTCTACATGGGCGTAGTGTCTGTTCGGTGTTTCATACTCTACATGGGCTGAAGATATTGTGATTCCTCTTTCCTTTTCTTCCGGTGCTTTGTCAATCTGGTCAAAGTCTACATTTGTTCCCAGATTATACTTTGCATGCAGCACCTTTGTAATTGCTGCCGTCAATGTTGTCTTTCCATGGTCTACGTGACCGATTGTTCCAATGTTAATATGTGGCTTGGTTCTTTCGTATTTCTGTTTTGCCATTTGACTACTCCTTCTTCATAAAATAGTTTTTAATAGTTTTTTAAAATTGGAGCTGTTGAGCAGACTTGAACTGCCGAACCTCATCCTTACCAAGGATGCGCTCTACCAACTGAGCTACAACAGCCTAAAACAGTACATTTACTCTACTATAAAATAGGACAAATGTCAATTAAAATCACCATTAAGTTCCTCTTTATCAAACATTTTTATCATAAAGCTCTTACAACGGTAATAAAACATTAGAAAAAATTTAATTGTGTCAAATATTTTTGTTTGCTTTTTTCTTCTATGGGTATATAACCGATATAAAGTTATTAAATGAAACCTTGAAGGAGGAAATTATTATGTTAGAAATGTACAAATGCAAACACTGCGGAAATATCGTTGTCAATATTCACAATTCAGGTGTACCTATTGTCTGTTGTGGAGAGCCGATGGTTAAACTTGAAGCAAATACTGTTGATGCCGCTCAGGAAAAACACGTTCCGGTTGTAAATGTTGAAGGAAATAAATTAACGGCTAAGGTTGGAAGCGTTGAGCATCCAATGACAGAAGAACATTTTATTGAGTTTATCATTCTTGAAACAGAAAAAGGTCTTGAAGTTAAGAAACTGACACCTGCGGACAAACCTGAAGCTGTATTTGCAGTAGCCGAGGGAGATAAGGCAGTAGCAGTATACGAATATTGCAACCTACATGGATTATGGAAGGTTAAACTGTAATAATGGCTATTTTGGATGTATCTGTAAACGGATACGTTAAATAATTTCATCTTTTTAAAATTAAAATAAAAATGTCAGCATCAGCTAGAGAATTGTGAGATATCACCCAAAAATTGAATTTCAAGTTCAACTCTTGGTAATCAACTCATTGATTCTCTAGCTTTTCTTGTTAAATTATGTTATTATAGTGATGAAAAATTGCGAGTATTTTGAAAGGGTATAAGGTTTTCTTATGAAAAAACTAAATTTTGCATCAGATTATATGGAAGGGGCTCATCCACTTTTACTTTTAAAACTTATGAAAACTAACTTGGAGAAAACAGTAGGTTACGGGGAGGATGAATACTGCCGGGATGCCGGAGAAAAAATCCTAAAGGCATGCGATTGTCCAAAGGGGAGTGTGCATTTTTTTGGTCGGAGGAACACAAACCAACGCCACTGTGCTTTCTACCATCCTCAAATCCTATGAGGGTGTAATTTCAGTGGAAACAGGACATGTAAACACACATGAAGCCGGTGCTATTGAATTGACAGGGCATAAGGTTTTTGCCCTTCCCCATAATTTAGGAAAGATGGAAGCCGAAGAACTGATAAAATTTATCAAAACATTTATGGACGATGAGAACAAAGACCACATGGTTCATCCCGGTGCAGTCTATATTTCTCAGCCCACAGAATATGGAACTTTATATACGAAGTCGGAATTAAAAGAAATTCACTCTATCTGTAAGGAAAATAACATAAAATTATATGTTGACGGTGCACGCCTGGCTTACGCTCTGGCAAGTCCTGAAAACGATATAAGTCTTTCAGATTTGGCTGCAAACTGTGATATTTTCTATATCGGAGGAACTAAATGCGGAGCAATGTTTGGAGAAGCAGTTGTACTTCCAAACAAGGACATGATTCCTGATTTTTTCCCAATCATAAAACAGCACGGTGCCTGCCTTGCAAAGGGAAGGCTTCATGGAATACAGTTTGGAACATTATTTACCGATGATCTATACATGAAAATAGGAAAACCGGCTATAGACTCTGCGATGAAACTGCAGAATATGCTTATAGCAAAAGGATACCAACTATTCTATCATTCCCCGACAAATCAGGTGTTCGTTGTGATTGAAAATAGTAAGATGGAAACACTTGCAGAAAAAGTCATTTACGAGTACTCCGAAAAATATGACGACACTCATACCGTAATCAGATTCTGCACAAGTTGGGCATCAGATCCAAATGAAATCGATCAACTCATGGATATATTATGATTGTGACGCAAGATGGCTGTTCACCCATTCTGCCGGTGAGCGATTATTCGGGAACATTTCGACTGTAGCTCCGATTTTATTAAAACTGCTATGTTAAATAAAATATCTCTGAAAATTAAAATTAAAGAGACCTGTTTTCCACGAAGGTTTTCCTCCGGATACTGCATCTTTTGAAATTTCATAAGCTGCTTTGGAAAGCCAATTTATTATTCTCATAGCTCTCTAATCTACATAGATACTTCCGCCGATAAATTCTCTTATGATGGAGTTTGAAAGAATTGCAGACTCGTCATCAAGGCAGACAAAGAAATCTAAAAAACTTAACAGTCTTCTAGCCTCTGCATATTCATCATCCTCCGGGGAAATAGCCTCAAGCATTGGCTTTGCGTACTTCTTCAGCACTGCAATTTCATAAACATGATAAGAATTAAACAATACATCAGCCTCATTGTTATATGGAAAAATATTCTCATCCTCACCTGCTCTTACTTTAGGCCAATCAGCAATAGTTCCCTTAGCATCATTATTTCTAAACTGATGATCCCTTACTATCCTTCTAAGAATTCTTTCATCCGTAGTCGGAATCCTGATATGAGGACTTATATTCAGCTGTGTTAAAGGACTGATATATATTTTGAACTTTTCGTCATGAGGAATCTGCAGTGTCATCTTATCGTTAAGTCCGTGAATCCCCTCTATTACAATTGGCTGCCCTTTTTTAATGCTTGTAACCCTTTTGCCGAACTCTTTAACTCCGGTGATGAAGTTAAATGTAGGCAAATCCACATCTTTTCCCGCTAATAAATCGTTCATGTTTGAATTAAAAAGTTGTATATCAATTGCATCCAGCCCCTCATAGTTAGGTTCGCCGTTATCATCCAAAGGGGTATCTTCTCTATCAACAAAGTAATCATCAGTACCCAGATACAGAGCATCAATTCCGTTAACCTTGAGTTGTACGCAAAGCCGTCTTGCAAATGTAGTCTTGCCGGATGAGGACGGACCTGCAATTAAGATAATTCTTTTTTGTCCGGACTTGATCATATCTGCAATCTCTGCAATTTTCTTCTCGTGCAAAGCCTCTGCCAACATAATAAGCTCACGGCTGTTACCATTCTCAATAAGCCGATTCAGATCTTCCACATAATCCACGCCAAGCAGTTCATCCCATCTGCTCTGTTCTCCAAACGCCTTGTAAAGTTTAGGTTGATCCCTGTACTCAGGGATTTCATTCGGGTTACTCGGTAATGGGAATCGTAATAAAATTCCTTCCTCATACCTTCTTATTTCAAAATGTCTCAAATATTCGGTTGACGGAGTCATTAGCAGGCAAGAATGTTCTTCGTATCCATCCAGTTCATAAATCCCTTTAGCCTTGCAGATAATCGGAAGTTTCTCCTTAACCATTCTGCTCATTTCATCTGAAATTGCATCTATATCTCGATCAGAAAGTTCTGCTCCCACAGTTGTATAAAGCCCTTGATTTAACGAATTGTCTATGATTACAGGAACATCTCCGAATATATTTCTGATAGCCACACAGTATAGAAGTGATAAACTATTTTGATACACAAGATTAGCCCCTTGATTTTTAATATCTAAAAGCTCAATACGGTCGCCTTCAGATAATACTGTTGTCAATTCCTTATACTTGTTATTAATTTTTGCCAGCAGAATAGGGTTCTCATACCTATCCTTATTATCTTCATATAGTTTTTCACAGCTGTATCCTATTGGGACATCAATAGGTTGAAAGTCAGCTCTTGCCGATAGTCTTAAAAAAGTTTTCATGCAAAACTCCCTCCTATTGATGTCATTATAACATAAATTTTCAATTTACAGCAGCCGTATTATCATTTAAATGTTCTTTGCCCGAATGGGCAAATGGAATCCCTTCGTCATCACCCGTACTACAATCTCTACCCAAGCTTGCAGACTCATCGTTTCTGCACTCGCTGCCTGCATTTTCAGATCCGGTTCTTACGGGTGCTGTATTTTCAGGCTCATTGCTTCTATATGCAGCGCTGCCGGATGATTTTCTGTTTTTCTTCTTCCAATCAGAGTATAAGTCCACAAGTGCCTGCATTTCATCTGAATAAAGGGTAATCCCTCTAGCCATGTGAGTATGATCTTCATTCCACGCCCTTATATCAAATTTAGGTGTATTCTGACCATTCCAGCTTATAATATTCAGTTCCTTATCCCATCCGCTCTGATTATTGGAAATAGTTCCAATATGTTCCTTAATCTCAAAAAGTATTTTATCGTTTTTAGCCATTTTTTCTCCTTTCCATTGAATAGCCCTTCTGTAACCGGCATATTAGCACAAATGGAAAATACTGTCAATGCTTTTCTATCAAAAAAACCTTTGGCGGAAAAAGACTGACTTTTATCATTCCAAAGGCTTGAAATTCCAATGCTATTTACTTTTTAAAATCGTAAGGATTATCTCCGGTCTGTTGTTCAGCCTGAAAGGAAAAATACTATTGCCAAGACCTCTGCTGATAATCATAGTTGTATTTCCCCATACATGAATGCCCTCTGTGAACTTCGGCATAATACCCTGCCCCGGTGCATATAGTCCCTGTCCGTTGGGTAATCTGAACTGTCCTCCGTGAGCATGTCCGCAGAACACCAGATTAGGATTCGCCGCTGCATATTCCTTGATATACTGAGGTTCATGGGAAAGTAAAATCGTATAACTCCCATCTAACTCTGACAACAAAATTCTGACACTTTCAGAAAGAATTTCTCTGCTATAGTCTTCACCTAGCTCCCATGTCATCTCTTTTGTCCCCAGGACAGTTTGTTCTGATAACCCCACTATATTGATATAATCATCGCCTCTTTTCACTCTTTTATATTCGTCCATGAGAATATGTACGCCTAAACCCTCAATTTCATCGTAAAAATCCTCTATCATGTCCTTGTCCACCTTAAGCTCATGATTTCCGTTTACATAAAATACAGGGGCAAGACTGTTCAGCCCGACAACAGCCTTAAGAGCAAGGTCAAAATCAGTATGATTTCTATCCAGTAAATCTCCGGTAATAACTACTATATCAGGGCGAGCTCTCCGAACTGCTTTAATCAAATTTTTTTGGTCTTTTCCAAACTCCTGACTTTGCAGGTCGGAGACTTGAACGATTCTAAAGTTATCAAAACTCTTAGGAATCAGACTTGACTCAACCAGCCTCTTATTAACCTCTATTGATTTATTATTATATTTTAGATATTTGCCTATCCCGTATCCTGCCAGTGCCAGGGCACTCGCACCATAAATCGTTTTTTTCAGTAACTTCATAATTTCCCCTTATAACTCAATTTCAAGTTCCACAGGGCAGTGGTCGCTGCCCATAATTTCCGAGTGAATTTTTGCTTCCTTTATTTTTTCCTTAATATCATCGCTGACCAAAAAGTAGTCAATACGCCATCCTGCGTTATTTTTCCGTGCATTAAAGCGATATGACCACCAGCTGTAGGCACCTTCTGTATCAGGATATAAGTACCTGAAGGTATCAACAAATCCCGAGTCAAGAAGCTCTCCGAACTTGCCCCTTTCTTCATCTGAAAATCCTGCGTTTCCACGATTGCTTCCCGGATTTTTAAGGTCAATTTCTTCATGGGCTACATTCAGATCCCCACACATAATAACAGGTTTTTTTGCCGATAGTTCTTTCAAAAATAATCTTATATCATCTTCCCACTTCATCCTGTAATCTATACGCTTAAGTTTTTCCTGTGCATTGGGCACATAAACATTTATCAGATAGAAATTGTCGTACTCAAGGATGATTCCTCTTCCTTCGTCATCATGCTCTCCAAAATTATATTGAACACTGACAGGTTCTTTTTTTGCAAAAATTGCAGTGCCTGAATAGCCCTTTCTCTCGGCGTAACAATAAAACTCTCTGTACTCCGGAAGATCAACAACTGCCTGCCCTTCTTGCATTTTTGTCTCCTGAATACAGAAAAAATCGGCATCCTGCTCTTTAACTATATCTTCAAATCCTTTTTTTAAAACGGCTCTAAGTCCGTTTACATTCCAGGAAATCAGTCTCATATATATTCTCCTCGTATAATATATTTTTAAAATTCATTCCCATACATTATACCACAAAAAATTGAAACCTTACCCCGCATGATGCAAATTTCGTCAGCACCGGAACTTACTTTGCGAATCTACCGGTTTCTCTGTAAAACTTATCCTCCCTGCAATAAAATCTCCCAAGCACAGGCTTGGGAGGTTTTATATGAGTTAATATGAGTTAATATGAGAAAGAATGTTATTAAGAAAGTTTTTCTTTGTCTTAAAGGTTTGTTATCTCCTTTTGACAGTTATAAGTATACCTAAATATTATGTTGAACAATGCATAATTTCTTGTATGTTTATAGCTTATATTTTGTCATCCAACATATAAAAACGACACAGAAATAACAATATTCTCACCTTACCAACGGAAAAAGCCCTTTTTTTCGTAAGGAGCTCTTTCAATCTCCAAAACCTTATAGCCCATTTCACCTAAAGCTTCCCTTAACGCTTCATCGCTTATATTATCCTCTGTTATAATTTCCGCAATTCCCTTTGAGTGATTTGCTTT
The DNA here is from genome assembly GCA_000510425.1 of Eubacterium nodatum ATCC 33099. GTDB lineage: Bacteria > Bacillota > Clostridia > Peptostreptococcales > Anaerovoracaceae > Aminicella > Aminicella nodata. The sequence continues at coordinate 11,500 of AZKM01000018.1, forward strand.
GACCTTCTTCACATTGAAATGTTTCCTCACAAGGTTATTAACATGTGCGTCGCACATTCCACATGACATACCGTCTATTTTGACCGTCAGCTTCTCCATTTATATTTCCTCCATATGTAATCAGGCACTAATTGATTGCAATTTAAAGGTTTATAGACCTTATACCTCTCATAAAACAAGCTACCGCAACCTTTATGCCATAGTCTTAAAGGTGTCTGCTATTCATCAATATCAATACTGTTGCAGGTTCTCTTTATTCCATATTCTTAAGGGCTTCTGACATGGAAATCTTTCTTATCTTCAGTAAAAGAATGCTCTGAATTATAAAGTAGCTTACAATTCCAATTATCACGACTGAAGGAAGCACCCAAGACGGGATATAATAATCCAGCCAGCCTCTCATTTTACTTCTCAACATAAATTTATAAAGTTTTTCCAAAACGGGTTCAATGACAAATATCCCTCCAATCAGGGATAATACCACCACTATGCCGGTTGCCCTGTTATAAAGTTTTCCCGCTTCGTTACTCGTATACCCTAAAATTTTTATCATAGAGATAGCATTCGAATTTTTTTCTACTATTATCTTTGCCAGTAAATAAATAACCAACATGTATAAAACAACGGCAAATACCTTTATCGTATTGAACGCAGCACTCATAGAGTCTGCAAGTTGCCTCGATACCTTTTTTAAGTCTTCTTTCGTTATCGTTGTTGCAATATACTCTTTTTTCAATTCCTTTAACTTATAATCCGAAAAATACCCGTTATAGTAGCCTTTCCTTTTATTAAATGTTTTTTCAAAATACCCCGCCTTCATAAAAATTCCAAAACTTCCGGTATATTGATATACTCCTGCTATTTTAAATTTATATATTTTATCACTGTACTTCTTCTTGATTTTGACAGTATCTCCTATTTTCAGGTCATATTTCTCCATATAATTGCTGGTTGCCACCACCTGATCTCTATTTTGAGGCAACTTTATGCTAGTCATATACTTGGATTTTTCCTTGATTCCATAGGCACTTATATCGTCTTTTTCATTTATCTGTAAGGATTCAATACTGTATTTTTCTGCCTTACGCAAATCCGGATTCCCTTTGGTTTTAACCGGTACCGGAACTTTCAACACATACTGATACTTTGCAAAAAGGGACTTGTCAACGGCTTCTGAATAGTGGCTGATTAAAGGTTTCAAGGCAAGCCCGAACAAGAGCAGCAAGCTTGCCATCACAATGCCAATTACCATTATTAAATAAGTGCTTTTATTCTGTAGAATAATCCTTATACGAAATCTGCTGAGAAACGGCAGATTTCCAAGTTTGATAGCACGCTTTGCTTTCCGCATTTTGAAATCTCTTCGTAAAAACTTCATAGGTGAAAGTCGGAAAGTCCATATCATTACCGAAAGCACCACAATTACAATTATTATCAAAGGTATGACTGTTGTAAGTATAAAGGCCTCCTCATTCCAAAGAGTCTTGTAAGTAGTCAGAGAATAGCTGTTATAATATAACGCCGCCATCATATTTTTGAACTTCCAGTAACCGAGAATGTTCCCCACAATAGCTGCAATAAAAGTAACCACCAATGGAAGAATTATATAGTGACTGATTAAAGATAATCTGGAGTAGCCTGATGCTCTCAAGGTACCTATAGCTCCGGCTTCTGTCTCAAGGGTACTTCTCGTAGTCACTCCGAATACAAAAGCAATAATCACTATAATTATATACAACAACAGTAAAAACATTCCTTTATCGCTGCCCATATCGTCACCCGTAAAGGTGATTGATTGATTATCCAGCCTTTGCACCATATCTTCCAAAACATTTGTTCTGCTTGTCATTATAACTTTAGTTATGGACTTACTCTTTCTGCTGCGGGCTTTTTCACCCAAATTCCTGTCATGATTTGTCCATGCATATTGGTAATGGGTAACTTCATCAATTTTTTTAAATGCAGCCTGCTTCACTATGCCAACTCCAAATTGAGTGTTGTCAAACATTATGTCTGCATTATTTTCAAACATTGCACTATAATCCGATAGGGCAACATAACCACTGACTTTAAACTTGGTTTTACCGATTTTAACTTTATCTCCTATATTTATTTTATTATTGATTGCAAATAGACGATCAAGGGCTATCTCATCCTTATTTCCGGGAAGCCTGCCTTTAAGAACATCTTGTCTGTTAACCTGATCTCTGGTTACGAAAATCCTGATTTTGTGATTCGACTTACTCCTTGCAGTCTTATAAAAAGATTTATATACTTTTACATGCTTCTTTTCTATATCCTGAATCAGTGACTTGCTTGCCTTTGCCCCTAATGTAAAATGTCCATCCTCTACATTATACTTTTCAAAACTCTCGTCATAGGTCTTCTTCAGACTGTTGTCCGCTACAAGAAATCCTGAAACTCCACCAATCATAATAACCAGAAAAAGAAACAATGCAATATATTTTCCAAAGTCTGCTTTGAGTTCCCTAAAAATTCTTTTGTTAAGTGGATTTTTCATGCTGCACCTACCATTCCAAATCTTCAGCCCTTGTCTTTGACTGATTTTCCTTTCTGTCGATAATTCTACCGTCCTTTATGAGCAAAACTATATCCGCCATTTTACGAAGCGCCTCGTTATGAGTGACTAAGATAACGGTAGTTCCGTATTTTTCATTTACCTCTTGTATGAGTTTCAAAATTTCCTTAGATGTATTGTAATCCAAAGCTCCTGTGGGTTCGTCGCAGAGCAAAACCCCGGGTCTTTTGGCAATAGCCCTCCCAATTGCAGTTCTCTGCTGCTGTCCTCCGGAAAGCTGGCTCGGTAATTTATCTTTATGCTCCCAAAGTCCCAGTACATTTAATAAGTCATCAACAGGCAGAGGATTTCCGGAAAGATATGCCCCTACCTCAATATTTTCCTTAGCCGTAAGATTTGGAATCAAGTTGTAGGACTGAAAAACATATCCTAAATACTCTCTTCTATACTTGGATAAAATCCTTTCACTTTTTCCTGTAAGTTCTTTTCCGTCTATTTTAATAGTTCCGGATGTGGCTTCTTCGATTCCTCCAATTATATTTAGAAGTGTCGACTTCCCCGAACCCGATGGACCAAGCATAACGCAAATATCGCCCTCCTTAATGCCACAAGTAATACCGTGAAGTACTTCTTGCCGATTGTCTTTTTCTCCAAAAGATTTGAAGATTTCTTTCATTTCAAGATACATTGATTTAGAATCCCCTTCCCTAAATATTTACGCTCGCTGTAACTTATCATCACTGCAGATTATCACTCCTATAAGCTGTCAAATCTGTAAATACTAAGCTATGCAAATTATATATTAACTCAGTAATCTACATCTTACCATTTTATCATATAAGGTGAAACACCGGAATCCCACCAATGTGTGATTCCGGCTTATCCCCTTTATATCAAGTTAGACTGCAAGCGATGCTCCAAGCTCTTTGCACTCTGCTGTACCCTCATCATCCGGAGCATAGTTGCACATTACACTACCTGCTGCAAGTTTAATCCCTGCCGATGTGCAATCATCCTCCCAATCACGAATCCACTGACCATCTCCCCAGCCGTAGGATCCGAAAAGAGCTACTTTTTTATCCTTTAAGCTGTCTTTAATATCATCATACATAGGTTGGAACTCTCCTTCTTCCAAAACCTCGTCCCCCATAGCAGCACAACCCAATGCAATACTGTCAAAATCTGCTGTCATTCCTGCGTTAAATTCCTCCGGTGTGAAAATTGATACCTCAGCACCCTTTTCCTTAGCACCTTCAGCCACAGCCTGTGCCATCATTTCGGTGTTGCCTGTTCCACTCCAATATACTACTGCTACTTTCATTTCTTCTCTTTTCCTTTCTGCTAAAATTAAACTGCTACGATCAGCCTTTCAACTGACCTTCCTTTCATTAACTGCTCGCTGTATGCTTTGGTACATTTTTTGAAGCGATTAAAAATCTTCTGAGCTTCCTCTGCATCGCCATACACCTTCCATGTTCCAACGCACTTACAGTTCTCGGCTTTATTATCTATAAAACCCTTAACATCCTCTGAAGGATATCCCAGAAACAAGCCTATTTCATGGGGAAAATCCTCTGCATTTCTCATTCTTTTCATCAGTTGGCCGAGAAGGTGACTTCCATCACCATACGAATAACCACATTTTTCAAGAATACACCTTGCAATCGGACATTCCAAATCCTTCTGAAGTTGCTTAGGTCTATATAAATATATAACCGCCTTATTATCAAAATATCTAAGAGGCAAAATACGAAGTCCCTTCGGGGAAATCATTCTATTAAGTTCTCTGAGGTCTTGGTATAATTCCTGTAAATTACCAATCCTACAGGTAAAGATATTACCTGTTTTCAGTCCCGCCATGGTAGGCGAACAATGACCTATCAATAAATCCTCTGATATTCTAACCATAATTGATGTTTAACTCCTACTCCTATGCATGTTGTTCCATAATATTTCTCAAGGCAGCCATCGAGCTGGAATGTGATCTCACAATTACCGTATCTGTACCTTTGGTTTTGCTAAGTGCTGTTCTCACCATTTTGTGGGAAACGGTACTTGTAAATAAAACCATAAGATCAGGACATCCGATTTTCTTTTTCATAGCTTCGTTATAATTTACAAAAACCTTAGCTTTACACTGGTACTCCTTGCATAAACTTTTGTATTTACAAACCATACACTCGTTACCGCCTATTATCACTACACTCATGAGTATCTTCCTTTCTACTATCGGTAATTCAATTATCATGTAAACTCCAGTCATCAGATGTAGAGCCGACCATCGTGGTTAGTTTTAACTAACCACATTTGTCAAAAATTAGTCAACCATTCGGATAGTTTATACCCGGGTTAAATAAATCTAACCATGTTTTAAAAAAAATATCCCGAGATGCCTCATTTTTTAGAGACATCTCTTTAAAATCAATTTATTCCTTAATTAAGTTTCTCATGCTATTGGTACTAATTAACAAAGTAGACATATTATGCAGAAGTGCTGAGGTTGGAGGCTGTATAATGCCTGCAACTCCAAGTGCAATAAGTCCTCCGTTAAAACCGATGATACCTCTGTAATTATTATTTATTCGCCTCATCAATTCATTAGATATAGCTTTGAGCCTTGCAAGCCCGTATAAATCATCACATGCAATCGTTATATCTGCAATTTCTCTTGCAATTGCAGCACCGTCACTGATGGCAATCCCCGCATCCGCTTCTGATAATGCAGGAGAATCGTTTACTCCGTCTCCAATCATTATAACTCTGCGTCCAAGTTCTTTTTCTTTCCTGATATAATTAGCCTTATCTTCCGGCAATACTTCCGAAAAGTACTCATCTACACCTATTGTGGATGCAACGGAAGCTGCAGTTTTTTCACTATCACCGGTCATCATAACCACATTTTTGATACCAAGTCCGCGAAGCTCCAAGATAACATCTCCTGCTTCTTCTCTGACAGGGTCGCTTATACATATCACTGCTGCAAGTTTTCCGGAAATAGCCATATAAAGGTGTGAATACTCATCAGGCAAGTTGGAAAATTTCTCCTCTTCGCCCTCCGGTACTGTAGCTTTTTCATCTTGAAAAACGAAGTGATGACTTCCTATTATGGCTTTCTGTCCATCTACTACGCTGGAAATTCCATGGGCAACTACATATTCAACCTTTGAGTGCCGTTCTTCATGATGCAGTCCTCTAAGCCTTGCCTCTTCCACAACTGCATTTGCAATGGAGTGCGGATAATGTTCCTCGAGGCATGCTGCAAGTCTAAGCATCTCAAGCCTGTCATTACCTCCAAAAGCAATAACATCCGCTACCTTTGGTGTAGCATGGGTTAATGTCCCCGTTTTATCAAAAACTATAGTATCCGCCTCTGCAACAGCTTCCATAAACTTTCCGCCTTTAACGGATATATCATAGCCATTTGCTTCTCTCATAGCTGAAAGCACGGAAATCGGCATTGCCAGCTTTAGCGCACACGAGAAATCTACCATTAAAACAGACAAAGCTCTGGTTACATTCCCTGTAAACAAGTAAACCAATCCGGTTCCTAACAGAGTATATGGTACAAGGTGGTCAGCCAGATGGGATGCCTTGTCTTCGCTTGCCGATTTGAGTTTTTCTGATTCCTCAATCATTTCAACGATTCTGTCATACCTTCCGCTGCCTGTGGTTTTCTCTACCCGAATTATGCAGGCACCCTCTTCCACAACAGTTCCCGCATAGACATAGCTGTCTTCTTCTTTCCTGACCGGCATCGATTCACCTGTCATTGATGCCTGGTTAACATAGGCTTCGCCATAGACCACTTTCCCGTCCAGAGGAATCATGCTTCCTGTTCTGACAACAATATTATCTCCCGCCTTAATTTCTGTAATCGGGACTAAAAGCTCCTGCTTATCCTGAACAAGCCAAACCTTGTCTACATTGAGAGACATCGTTCTTGCCAGATCATCCACACTCTTCTTGTGTGTCCATTCCTCCAGAGTTTCTCCAACATTAAGAAGGAACATCACGGATGCTGCGGTATCAAAGTCTCCTCTCAAAAGAGAAACCCCAATCGCAGTAGCATCCAAAACCGGAACTTCAATCTTGCCGTCCATTAAGGTTTGAGCACCCTTGCAGATATATTTTATTGCCCTGTATACTGTCATAACAGCTCTGAATTGAGCAGGCAAGAATAGTCTGAAACACGTTCTTTTGACAATGCTCATAATTAATTTTTCACGATAACCTCTGTTAAGCTTTCTGCCCGTTTTTTCCGGCAAAATATCTTTGAAGCTTTCAAAATCATATTTCTTGAGAGCATCAATAATGACAGCTTTGCATGTATTATGGTGAATAGTTGCACAGCATGTTCTCTCATCAACGCTAACCTTCAATATTCCCTCGATGCCTGCTAAATAGTACTCAAGGACATCCGCTTCAAGTAAAGTCATCTTCTTTTGACATGCTCTCACTCTGAGCCTGCGTCCGGATTCATGTTCTATACTAAATCTCATAATAGAAACTATTCACTTTCAACGATTTCTCTTTTTTCTTCTGCTTCACGACTTTCGTTCAGATCCTGTGCATCAGCAAGAATATCGCCGCAATTTTCCTTGACTTTTGCGACCGTACTCATCACTGAATCCTTTGCACGAAGAGTCAAAGCTGTTGCATTTGTATATACTTTCCTTGCATCACGACCGGTCAAAACCTTAATTCCTGCCGTACCGAGTAGAATTCCACCTGCTAAAAAACCGGTTCTTTCCCAAAATTTTTTCATGTCTATTTCCTCCTAAATTTTATTATTCCCTCTTTATTGTAAATCCCTGTCATTATATCAAATATAATATTATTTAGACAACACAAACTTCACTTAAAGGGACTTAACCGCCTTAAGCCCAAGTCCCTTTAAACAAATTATATTTCCCTTTAAATTCAGGGAACTAAATTAAAACCGATTTTTACTTGTCCGTTTTGGACCGGCAACCTCCCATCATGTTACATCCTTGACAGCTGCTGCATGAAGTCTTGCCATTCTTTTTATTTTTAATCAGGTTCACGATAACTGCTATTATCAGAGCAGCAACTACCAAGCAAACTATAATATTTGTTAAATTCCAAGTCATAACTATCCCCCCTTGAAAAAGTTTCTCGAAACTATCTATTTCTTGCCGTTGTCTTTAAAAAAGCCTATAACTATTTTCACGCCTAATACGATCAACACGGCTACAACGCCTAGAACAACGGCATCTACTTGGTTAATTTCTACACCTAATTTCATCTTTTAAACCTTCTATTGTCTCGCTTTCAAACGAACCTTTTTACTTGGATCCGGTCTGAACAAAAGGTATAAAACTACCAAAAGTATAAGTGCCGCCACGCATGTCCACAGGCTGAAGCTTAATTCACCTGTTGCAAGTCCGCCAAGCTGGTAAACCATCAATGCCAGACAATATGCAGCGAGGTTCTGATATACTATTGCAAACCAGAAAAACTTTCTGCTTCCCATTTCCTTTGCAATAGTAGAAATAGCCGCAAGACAAGGTGAATCAAACAGGTTGAAGAACAGGAAGGAAATAGCCGCAATTTTCGTAGGGAAAAAGTTGTCAAATGCGGCTTTCATCGTCGCATCATAGTCCTCAATTTCTCCTAAACCGGAAAGTACACCCATGGTTGATACAATACCTTCTTTTGCCACGAATCCACTGATAGAAGAAGCAACAGCCTGCCATGTTCCAAATCCCAAAGGTGCAAAGATCCATGCAACGCCTCCGCCGATACTTGCCATTAGGCTGTCCTCCGCCTCAACAAGACCGAAGGTTCCGCCTTTAAAGCCGAAGCTTGCCAAGAACCACATTACTACGCAGCAAAGGAATAAAATTGTTCCTGCCTTCTTAATGAATGCCCAAACTCGTTCCCATACATGAATCAAAATGCCCTTTGCTCCCGGGATATGGTATTGTGGAAGCTCCATAACAAAAGGTGCCGGGTCTCCTGAAAAGGCTCTCATCTTCTTCATAATGATACATGAGATTATTACAAAAGCAATTCCTGAGAAATACATCAAAGGTGCAACCCACCATGCACCACCCATCAGATACCCTGCAATGGTTGCGATTACAGGAAGTTTTGCTCCACATGGGATCGAGGTTGTTGTAATAATAGTCATTCTTCTGTCTTTTTCGTTTTCAATTGTACGAGTAGCCATAATGCCGGGAACTGCACAACCGGATGAAATCAAGAAAGGAATAAAGCTCTTTCCTGAAAGCCCGAATCTACGGAAGATACGGTCCATGATAAACGCCACACGAGCCATGTATCCGCAATCTTCAAGAATGGATAAAAAGAAAAATACAATTGCCATCTGAGGTACAAAGCCTAAAGGCGCCCCAAGACCTCCTATGATGCCATCCACTACAAGAGAAACCACCCATTCGGAAGCCCCTGCTCTTTCTAAAAAGCCTTGCACTGCCGGTTGAATCCATTCTCCAACGAATACATCATTGGTCCAGTCTGTAACATCAGTTCCTATAGATGTCACCGCAATATAGTAAACCCCTATCATAACCAAGACGAAAATCGGCAGTGCCAAAATCCTATTGGTCACGATACGGTCAATCTTATCTGAAACGGTTAAATTTCCGGGTTTAGCATTCTTGTGTACAGAGGCTGAAACTACATTCGTTATGTATTTGTATCTCTGATTCGTGATTATGCTTTCAGTGTCATCTTCAAGTTCATTTTCACAGTCTGAAATATGTTCTTCCAAGTGCTGTTTCAAGCCGGCGTCCAGTTTGAGTTCTTCCAGAACTTTCTCATCTCTTTCAAAAATCTTAATGGCATACCAGCGAAGATTTTCTTTGGAGACTATATTTTCAATTGATTCCTCAATATGAGCTATAGCATGTTCCACAGCTCCGGTGAAAACATGAGGAGCTTCAGCCATTTTCTTTGACTTTGCAACTTCAACAGCTTTTCTAACAAGCTGCTCTCCGCCTTCTTTTTTCAAAGCACTGATAGGAACAATCTCACAACCCAGTTCTTTACTCAGTTTATCAATGTCAATTTTGTCACCGTTCTTACGGACGATGTCCATCATATTCAGTGCTATAATTACCGGAATATTGAGCTCCAAAAGCTGTGTAGTCAGATATAGATTTCTTTCTATGTTAGTACCGTCAATAATATTAATAATTGCGTCCGGTCTTTCAGTTACCAAATATTTTCTTGAAACAACTTCCTCTAACGTGTACGGCGACAGTGAGTAAATACCCGGCAAATCCTGAATTATTACCTCTTTATTTCCTTTTAATTTACCATCCTTTTTTTCAACTGTAACCCCCGGCCAGTTACCCACATACTGACTGCTTCCTGTCAAATCATTGAACAGTGTAGTCTTACCGCAGTTAGGATTTCCTGCCAGAGCAATTTTAATTCCCATCTAATATTACTCCTTCCCAAAAGTCAGCTCTCGCTAACTAATAAATAAAAAAATTAATCAAACTTACTCAACTTCAACATTCTCAGCTTCCGACTTGCGAATTGAAAGCTCATATCCACGCACGGTCAGTTCCATGGGATCGCCAAGAGGTGCAACTTTACGCACAAAAACCTCAATACCCTTAGTGATACCCATATCCATAATTCTTCTCTTTACAGGGCCGGATCCATGAAGTTTTTTTACAACCGCACGTTTACCTACCTGCACTTTATCCAGTGTGTTCATCTTTCCTCCTATACCATTATTCTATTGGCCATGCTCTTGTCAAGGGCGATTCTGCTGTCTTTTACCTGCAAAATCAAATTCCCCTTAATCTCGTTCACGACTGTAACTTCGCTGTCTACTACAAATCCCAATTCAGCTAGATGTTGACGCACTTTATCGCTACCGGTTATCCTTTTAATAACAAGTGTGTCACCTGCTTTTGACATCGTGATCGGCACCATATCAAGCTCACCTTCTTCCTTCCGCTAAATTACAGCACAAAAAGCACTTCTATGCCATACCGTTTTTTTACTAGTGTTTAGTTTAATATACTTAACCTTCTTTGTCAATAATTCTATAGCAATTAGTTAGATAAAACTTATCTCTTGATCAGCTTTTTTCCCTGCAAATTCTGCTCTTTTCCCGGCGATTGGATTTCCATCTCATCAAGGCATGAAGCTATCAGGCACAAAACATTTTCTAATACCCTCATAATATTCTCAGCTATGAAATTTAACTAGGACTGAAGTTCTCAGCCACAGCCTCAGCCATGAAATATCTCCTTGAAGTTTTCAGTTTATTATGTTAATCTTGTGGTATACATCGCAACATATATATTAAATTCGTTAACAAAAAAGTGAAAATAGGAGAAAGCCATGCAAATTAATAAATCCGCAGAAGATTATTTAGAAGCCATGCTAATGATGAAGGAGAAACACGGTTATATTCGTTCCATTGATATTGCAGGTCAGCTCGGAGTTACGAAGCCCAGTGTTTCTTATGCCACTAAACATTTAAGAGAGAGCGGACACATTACAATGGATCCTGACGGACTAATCACATTAACGGAATCCGGAATGGCAATTGCCAAGAAAATATACGAAAGACACAATGTTCTAACTGAGTTTTTTATAGAAATCGGTGTGGACCCGGAGGTTGCAAGGTCTGACGCCTGCAAAATCGAACACGATCTCAGCAGCGAAACCTTCGATGCTTTCTGCAAATATATCGGGAAGATTAGGGAATAAACAGCTGTGCTCACAATAAACTCGAAAATCTTTTAAATCTCAAAAGAGTATTCAATTGGGAATTCAAAGAAATAAAACCGGCTGAAAGTTTTTAAGCAAAAAAGAAATAACGACTATACAAGAGTGGAAATGCTCCTGTATGGTCGTTTTATTTTTTCTATAACTCCTTCACCTTATGCACTTGTTGAAAATGCCGGTTTTTTAACGATTTTTCACACTGGAGCGGGCGATGGGAATCGAACCCACGACGCAAGCTTGGGAAGCTCGAATTTTACCATTAAACTACGCCCGCATACAAGTGGTATTATACTCCTTTTGGTTAAATTATTCAACTTTTAAAAAGAGATAATACCGCCCCGTTTTCACAAATTAAACTTCGTATTTTTTCAAGTGTCTTTAATATAGTGCTTATCGAAAAATATCACTACGAAAAATCAGCCTTCAGTTTTTTCAAGTGCAGCAATAATCCTTGCAGGAATCTTACGACATTTTTCTTCAGAAATAGATGCAATAGAAACCCGAAGCCCCAAGGCTAACGGAACCAAGAAAATACCTTCTTTTTCCAGTTCTTCACTTGTGGATTTAGGGTCATCGCACGGGATTGAAATAAAAAATCCTCCATCAAAAGGCAGAATATTTAGCCCTGCCTTTTCAGCTTCTTCTTCAAAAGCCTTTGCCCTCGTCAAGAGCATATCACGGATTTCCTTGCGTTCTGCGGTAACCTTTGCCAGCAGTTCTTCATCTGCAAATATATTTGCAATTATAGACTGTCCGACACGGGGACTGTTTGACCAATTGCCTCGGGATGAATATTCACACACTGCAACAAATTCATCTGCAATTTTTTCTGATTTTGCAAAGCAAATCATCGCACCGCAACGAAGTCCATAGAGTGTGAATGTCTTTGACATGCTGAATGCAAGTACCGGAAGCACATTGGCAGGGACCTTTTCAAGATAAGGAAGAAAATTTCTATACTCATCCTCATCCCCTGCAAAGTCAATATATGCCGTGTCAACTAAAAGCGTAACCTTTTTTTCTGGAGGGACGGTATTGAGAAAGTTTATAGTTTTCTCCCAATCCTCATTTGTCAAAGAATAACCCGTGGGGTTTTGTGCCGGCGTGTTTATAAAGATTATAAGTCTGTCTTGACTCTCCAAAATTTCCCTTGCTCTCATCTCCAGGTCTGTAACATTAAACTTCTTATCTTCATCAAAGAGCTTAAAAGTTTTGAAGCTGCGACCATGTTCGTCTGCAATGGTATTGTAAGGCGACCAGTGCCAATCCGTAGTCAAAAGCTTGTCCCCGGGACATGAATAATTTACGATTACATTTTTCAGGGCACCTGTTCCGCCGGGGGTTGAAACCGCCCTTACATATGAGGACCCCGGCTTAAACCCCTTGAGAGCAGCAGAGATTGCGGCATCTTTGAATTCCGGCACGCCACCAATAGGTGCATAAGCTGCGTATTCTTTAGGCAAAAGTTTTTTAAAAGCACCGTCAACTGAAGATAAAACCATCAGTTCTCCCTCATCGTCAAGGAGTGCGCCTATGGTTCCATTAACCACATTGTCTGCACCCTTTTTCTTTATCATTTCCCCCGCTCTTTTATTTATGCCGAAAATCACATCTTCTTTAGTTATGTGGCGACCATTCGACTGGGACATTATGTATTCGATTTCACTGATTTTCTTTGTCATTTCTACTTCCTTCTATCATTTATCTATGCTGCTTCTGCTTTCAAGACTTGTCTAACCTTCACCAATTGCAGCAACACTCTACAGCTATTCTTTTCTGTGGCACACCGAAATATTATCCGGCATTAAACTCTAACTGCTCTTATCTCTTTTTCACCAATTTCAGATAGTTTATCTTCTTTCCTTTTTGGGAAAACTTATCTTCATATTCTGTGGTTATGATTTTCTCCTTATCATAGTCATTATGCAGATCTCTTGTCATTTCCACCATAACAAAAGTTTCCCGGTTTGCAATCTCTGTAAGGGTATATTCAAATAAACCGTCATTATCGGTTTTAAATTCAAGAAATCCATTCGTGCTCAATACTCTGCCGTACTCTTCCAAACGATTGCCACAGGTCAACCTTCTCTTTTCGTGCCTTGCTTTCGGCCATGGATCACTGAAATTCAGAAAAATTCCGGAAATCTCTCCATCCTCAAATACATCTTCCAAGCTGTTTATATACTTCAGTACAAAACTTACATTCTCGTGTCCCGCAGCTCTAACTTTTTCAATGGCATGCAGTGCAACACTTTTGTGCCCTTCAAATGCCACAAGCTTCCAGTCTCTATTGAGTTCAGCAAGTTTGGTTATAAACTGCCCTTTTCCACATCCTATTTCCAGATAACAGGGCTTTTTCCAGCTTCCTTTGAGGGCTTCCGGCTCTTGAATTTGAAAATTTACCAAAGCCTCCAACTTTTCATCTAAGTTCCTAATTTTTCTTTGTCTCAAGACTTCCTCCAAATTCTAAAGACTATAATTCCCCCGAGAAACAAAATATTTATACCCATAAAAAACAAGTCCATACCGTTTATTTTCATTCCGTTCATCCTTGTCCTGCCTTTCCCGCCGGAATAACACCTTGCCTCCATTGCCATGGCAAGATCAAGAGCAATCCTAAAGGCACTGACAAACAGAGGAACTAAAATCGGCACAAGGGACTTTGCCCGTGCGATTAAGTTGCCGCTTTCAAAATCGGCACCTCTTGCCTGCTGTGCCTTAATAATCTTATCCGTTTCTTCCATAAGAGTCGGAATAAACCGAAGAGCGATAGACATCATCATGGCAATCTCATATGTGGGGACACCGACTTTCGATAAAGGATAAAGCAGCCTTTCTATGCCATCCGTCAGTTTTATAGGGGTTGTAGTAAATGTCAGAAGAGATGTTCCTATTATCAGCAGTATAAGTCTTACACTCATAAAAGCAGCTGTATACAGTCCATTATCTGTAACTTCTAAAAATCCGAATTTCCACAAAACCTTACCATTGATCATAAATATGTTAAGGGAAAATGTAAAAATCAAAATAAAAAGTATGGGTTTAAGTCCTCTCATTATGAAACTTATAGGAACTTTTGATACAGTCACCGCAACTCCCAATGCAACGGCAGCTATCAAAAATCCCAAAAAATTTTCTACAATAAACAGCACCGCAATATACATAGCAGTTGCAAGTATTTTGACCCTCGGGTCACGCCTGTGGATGGGTGAAGGCACCGAATAATATTGTCCTAAAGTTATATCCCTTATCATCTATTCATCTCAATTCTTTTTAAATAATTATAGATTGTCTCCTCCCCGGACTTTATATCCAGTGGCGAAGTATCAATGTCTATGCCCTCTGCCCTCAATCTGTGCATCATATCTGTAATTGGCGGTACATTTAAAGCGATAGAATCCAACCTGTCTTTCCTGCTAAAAACCTCCTGTGGAGTTCCCACCGTAATCAACTTCCCTCTGTCCATAACCATAACTTTATCTGACATGCCGGCAATATCTGCCATATTGTGAGAAACAAAGATTATAATATTATTTTGGCTCTCGTGAACATCTCTAATCAAATTTAAGATTTCCCTGTGGGCACCCGGATCAAGACCTGCCGTAGGCTCATCTAAAATCAATACCTGTGGTTTCATTGCAACTACACCGGCAATGGCAACCCTTCGTTTCTGACCGCCGGAAAGTTCAAACGGAGAACGCTGTCCATAGACCTCATAATCTATCCCGACCATTTCCAAGGCTTCTCTGACTCTGTTTTCCACTTCTTCTTCAACAAGTCCCAGATTCTTAGGTCCAAAAGCTACATCCTTTGCTACGGTTTCCTCGAAAAGTTGGTATTCAGGGTATTGAAAAACAAGTCCGACTCTTCTTCTTATGTCTCGCATAGCCACGCCGGGTTTTGTAATATCAGTCCCTCCTATTATTATGTTCCCTCTCTCCGCTTTAAGCAGACCGTTTAAATGCTGCAAAAGGGTAGATTTCCCTGAACCTGTGTGTCCTATAATACCTACTATCTCGCCGTCATAAATATCGAAATTAATATTATCCAGTGCCACATGCTCCGTAGCAAGTCCCTTGTTATATATATGTGAAAGATTTCTTACTTGTATTGACATATAAAATTAACCATATCCTCTACTGTAACCACATCGCCGGGTACTTTTATGCCCCTTCGCCTCAGCCTTCCTGCAAGTTCAACTGCAATAGGAACATCTAAATTTACCTTCATAATTTTCTCTTCCTGTGAAAAAACTTCCATGGGGCTGCCATCCAAAATAATTTCACCATCGTTCATTATAATGACTCTATCAGCCTGAACAGCTTCATCCATAAAATGCGTTATGAGAATCGTGGTTATCCCCTCATCGTTAAGTTTCTTTATGATCCTTAAAATATCTTCCCTTCCTCTAGGGTCCAGCATAGCTGTAGGTTCATCGAAAATAATACATTTGGGTTTCATTGCCAGCACTCCGGCTATTGCAATCCTCTGCTTTTGCCCGCCGGAAAGCATGTGAGGAGCCTTGAGCTTATATTCTCCCATGTGGACCGCCTCAAGAGCATTATCTACCCTGCTCCTAATTTCATCCGGTGCAATTCCAATATTTTCCGGTCCAAAAGCCACATCATCTTCCACAATGGAAGACACCAGCTGATTATCCGGATTTTGAAATACCATTCCTGCAGTCTGCCTTACATCCCAAATATGCTTATCATCTGCCGTATTCCATTTTTCAACATAGATAATGCCTTCCGTCGGAACAAACAAACCGTTCAAAAGCTTTGCAAGAGTGGATTTTCCCGAACCGTTTCTGCCTATTATCGCAGTAAAACTTCCTCTTTCAATATCAAGAGATATTCCTCTGATGGCACGAAGCACCTCTTTTTCCTCTTCCTGCGGATACTCATATATCAAGTTTTCTATGTGAATAATGTTTTCCATAAATACCTCTGACTACTAATTTTACTATGGCACATGCTCACTGTCAACGGCTAAAGCTTCGCTAAAAAGTTTCATAATCAGCCATAATCAGCTTGTCGGTCAAAAGTAAAAACCTAAAATAATAAAACGGCGTAATCGTCTTATAGGAGTAGTGCACAAGATTTTAGTCGGATGGCTTTTGTCACATATGTTTGACAATCATAGAAATCTTAGACACTTATAGCTTAAAATAAATAGACATTGTATCCCGGTTTTGATATAATGTACGGACGGTGTATATACTCGATTTATTTGTTTTTTAACATTAAATGTATTATTTAAAAGAAATAAAATATTATTAACACAACAAGGGGGATACTAATTATGAGCAGTATACGCAAAAGAAAAGCGATAATTACTGTTTTCTCAATACTGATTGCATGTACCCTTGCAGTGCTGATTCAGGCTTCTGCAAAGGTTTTCGCAGGGGATGTTACCGAGAAAACAGATGTAAAAATTACCGAGTTTTCTATTTCACATGAAGATGTGTCTAACACTAATCCTGAATTTAAATGGTACGAAAGATTCAAAGTAAAAATGAGTTGGGACGCATCTGCTTACGGCAATAAATTAAAGGCGGGAGATTATTTCATAACAAAGCTTCCCGATAAGTTTCATATGTATGAAAACACCAATGCCAAAAAGTTCAATCTAATTGCTCCGGGTGGAGAAATAATGGGTCATGGAGAAGTCTTCCCTAAAAATGGCGGAGGCGGAAGTATAAAGGTTACATTTAATAAATATGTTGAAGACAGATATAATGTTAAAGGAACCATGCAGCTCACAGCCAAATTTACTAATATAGAAACTAATAAAACAAACAGATTTGAAGTTTCAGTGGGAAGCAATGTAAAGATTATAGAAGTACCTATTGGCGAAAAAAAAGGAATAAAGGATGAAATTCTGGCTAAGTGGGGTTCTGCAAAAAACAAAGAAGATAAAATTGCCAGATGGTCCATACGTATAAATCATAAAAAGGGGACTTTTGGAAACTTTAAACTGAAAGATGAACTTTCCGTTAAGGAGGGTTCCCTAAACGGAATTCACTACCTGAAGGACACCTTCCAACTTCATGAAGTAGAAATGGATCAGTTTGGAAACATTACCAAGTGGGGAAAAACAATAGCTCTGGAGGGAAGAATTAAGTTTTCCGATAATGATACAAAGTATACCATTGACTTCGGTGACTTGTTGAAGGACGGAAAACAATACTTTCTGCAATATGAATCCACATATATACCGGGTATGACTTTGCTTAATAAGGCAACAGGTTTTTATGATCAAAAAGAAACAAAATCTTATTCACATTTCAAAAATGCTACCTCTGAAGGAACAGGACAGGGTGATCTTCTGGGTAAAATTAAAATAGTCAAGGTGGATGCTGAAAACAGCGCTAAACCTCTTAAAGATGCAGTTTTCAAGATAAGAAATCTCACTGACAACAGCAGTTTTGAACTTACAACAGATGAAAAGGGAGAGGCTATATCTGACAAGCTTATTCCCGGAAAGTATGAAATTCAAGAGGTCAAGGCTCCAAAGGGATATAAACTTGACTCCACAAAACATGTAGTTGAAGTCACTTCTAGCGGCGCTGTAATTAAAACTATAAAAAACGTACCGGAGCTCACATCTGTTTCCGGAAAAAAGACATGGGACGATAATAACAATAAAGCCGGCAAACGTCCGAAAAAAATCTTGGTTAATCTCTTGGCTGACGGAGAGAAGGTTGCAGACAAAATCGTAACTGAAAAGGATGGCTGGAAATACACCTTTGATAAGCTTCCAAAGTACAAAGACGGAAAGGAAATTCAGTATACTGTAACGGAAAATTCTGTTGCCGGATATAATACAGAAATCAAAGGTTACGATATTACAAATAAATATACTCCAAAGGAGACCAGTGTTACCGTAACTAAAAACTGGAAAGACGAGCACGATAAAAATAAAAAACGACCTAAAGAAATCAAAGTTCAGTTATACGCAAACGGAACAAAATATGGTTCTCCGATAACGCTGAATAAAGAAAATAAATGGACATACACATGGAATAACCTTCCGGAAGAAAATGCAGGAAAGAAAATCAAGTATACGGTGAAAGAGCTGGATATACCTGAATCTTATAAAATGACTGTTGACGATAAAGATAAAGGCAATATTATAATCACCAATACCTATCGCCCGGGGACACCGGAAACAGGAGACAATACCCGTGCCGGACTGTGGATTGTTCTGGCAATTGCCGCATTAGCGGGCATAGGAATTATAGTAAAGAAAAAGAAATAAAAAATATTTATCGAGTTCACCGTTTCTATAATGAATATGAAATTATAACGAATATATAAAAACTCATCTTTTAGGGAAATTATGAGTTTTTCCGCGTTTATTGAGTGTGTATAAAAGGCTGCCGAATTTTTTCCGGCAGCCTTTTTCGAGGGATACATATATTTATTTAAGAAGTTTGCTCACTTTCATATAAAGCTCATCTCTTTTCCTAATAGCCTCTTCATCTTTGCCACCGCTGTAATCATAAAATCCTTTTTTTGATTTTACACCAAATTCTTGGTTAAGGTATAAATTCTTAAGAGTTTTTTGCGGCTCTTTTATATCGCAAAGATCTTGGTTCAGATAAGTCTGTATATGGTAGAATGTATCGAGCCCTCCAAAGTCGCAAACTTCAAAAGGTCCCAAACATGCATACCTGAAGCCTAAGGCGTACTTCATAGCTTTATCAACATCTTCAAAACTGCTGATTCCCTGTTCAACAATGTATATTGCTTCTCTTAAAATCGCCAGTTGTATCCTGTTTCCTACAAATCCCAGAGCATCTTTTTTCACATGAATCGGTTCTTTACCTATTTCAAGTGAAATATCGTAGACTCTCTCACAAACCTCATCGGAGCTTTTATCACCCTTAATTACCTCAATTAAAGGAATCAGGTGTGCGGGATTGAACCAGTGCATTCCACAAAATCTTTCAGGTTTATAAATTCCTTCAGCTATTGCTGTAATGGAAAGTCCTGAAGTATTAGTCGCTAAAATCGCCTTTTCTGGAACAATTCTTGAAATTTCTTCCCAGAATTTTTGCTTGATTTCAAGTTTTTCTACGATGGACTCAACTACCATGTCACAAGATTTAAAAATTGCTTTATCTGTGGTATGACTCATTGCAGCTTTAATCTTATTTGATTCTTCTGCTGTAATTTCACCCATTTTAACCTGCTCATCCTGGTTGATTTTAATGAGATTTTTACTCGTTTCAAGTGCTTCGGGGACCAAATCATATATAACAACATCGTATCCGTGTTTCCCAAAAATTTGAGCCATAGATGTTCCCATCAGACCGG
Organism: Eubacterium nodatum ATCC 33099; assembly: GCA_000510425.1. Classification (GTDB taxonomy): domain Bacteria; phylum Bacillota; class Clostridia; order Peptostreptococcales; family Anaerovoracaceae; genus Aminicella; species Aminicella nodata. Next base: position 31,099 of record AZKM01000018.1, read on the forward strand.
CACCCGCTATCACTATCTTTTTGATATCTATCATTTCAACCTCCTTATTATTAAATTCTGCATATATTTTTACACTATTCCCATAGAGCCCAGTATGATAATAACCACTGTCGCAATTGTCGGAATAACAACTGTACACATACCGATATTTAAATAACTTTCCTTGTGAGTCATTCCTGTAATACCCAAAAGTGTTATAACTGCCCCATTATGTGGGAGTGTATCCAATCCTCCACACGCAACTGCTGCAACTCTATGCAGAACTTCAGGACTTAATCCCAATGTTGAGGCTTCTTTCATAAACTGCTCTGCAAAAGTACTCAATGCAATAGAAAGACCACCCGATGCAGATCCTGTGATACCTGCAAGCGTCGATGAAGCAATTGCTTCACCGATAAGCGGATTCTTGGACAGATTTAGCATTGCGGTGGAGACTATTGTAAAACCTACCAATGTTTTAATTACATTTCCATACCCCACCTCTGATGCGGTATTCATAATTGCAAGAAAAGATCCTTGAACACCGTCCCATATATTCTTCTTGATGGTAAGTCTCTTTGTGTTAAAAATAATAGTCAAAGCAACACCCACTATAAGGGAAATAATCAGTGACCAGTTCCCTATTACCGTGCCTAATTGAGTCGCATAGGTTTTTTCCAAATAGGTTCCGTCATAGTTAACAAATGCATATTTTGATACAACAAAATTCACAACGATTACCGCAACTATAGGTAAAATTGCTACAAGGAAACTAGGGAGTTTTTCAGGCTCCATTGCTTGAAATTCTTCATTTTCATGTTCTCCATATCCTTCTCCCTTTGCCACTGCCTTTCTCATTTGCAGTGTCAACCAGAACATTCCTCCAAACAACATTATTGCAGCGGCAATCACTCCCAAAACAGGTGCTGCAAAAGCTGTTGTTCCGAAAAATTTCATCGGAATAGCATTTTGAATCTGTGGACTTCCGGGAAGAGCAGTCATCGTAAAAGTAAACGCTCCAAGAGCAATTGCCGGCGGCAAAAGTCGTTTAGGAAGATTGGAAGCTCTAAACAAAGCCGCACCAATAGGATAAATTGCAAATGCGGCAACAAACAACGAAACGCCACCGTATGTTATAACCGCACATGATAGTACAACTGCCCACAGTTCTCTCCCTTTTCCCAGTTTATTAGTTATAAAATAGGCAATCGAATTCGCAGAACCTGATGCATCCATGAGTTTACCGAAAATCGCACCTAACAGAAAGATCGGGAAGTAAGACTTTACATAAGCACCCATACTTGCCATAAAACCTTCTGTATATGTTGCAAGTAAACGTGCTTCTCCCGTCGAAATAGCAGTGATTAAAACAGCAAGAATAGCAAGAATAGGGGCAACAATAATAACTGACCATCCCCTATATGCCAGCCACATCAATAGTACAAGTGACAACACAATACCAATTACACTAATCATATGTTTTCCTCCATATAATATAAATAAATTACTTAATCGAACATATTCACATAAAAGTGATACTAGTTTGCAGTCCAACCTCCATCAATTGGCAGTGCAACTCCCGTTATGCTGCTTGCGGCATCAGAGCAAAGAAATGTAACCACTTCCGCTACAGTAGCCGGCTCCAAAAGTTTTTTTATAGCAGCTTTTTGCAGGAATATCTTTTCCACAACCTCTTTTTCCGTTATTCCATGAACAGCTGCCTGATCCTTCATCTGCCCGTCAACCAAAGGTGTCCTTACATAAGCGGGACAGATCGAATTAACTGTTATTCCATAGGGACCGCCTTCCATTGCACCGACCTTCGAAAAACCTGTAAGTCCATGCTTTGCAGAGCAATATGCCGATTTAAATTCTGATGCCACAAGTCCATGGACGGAATTCAAATTAATTACTCTACCCCATCCTCTTTCTTTCATAGCATTCCAAAAGTACTTTGTGAGTAAAAATGGAGCTGTAAGCATCAAAGAAATCATAAAATCCCACTTATCTTCCGGAAAATCGGCTATTGAACTTACATTTTGCAGACCTGCTATATTAACGAGAATATCTGCTCTGCCATACTTTTCCAAAGTAAAATTGGCAAGCCTTTTGCATTCACTTCTCTTACTAAGATCTGTTACAAAGACATCTCCTCCGGTTTTTTTCGCAGCATTAGGCAATAATTCTTCATTTATATCAGCTAAAATCACTTTAGCACCTTGCTTGGCAAGCTCTTCAGCTGTAGCTAATCCAATGCCACTTGCTGCACCCGTTACAACAGCAATTTTATTTTTTAACATAAAAACAACCTCCTCATCAACAATCACAGAAAATTCCTCATATACTTGATACTTATATGTGAAGCAAAAAATATGCCATAAAAATTAGTATCTATAATTATTCATTCGTCATAAATCCTATATGATGTCAACCACACAATTCCAATAATCTGCACCATCTACTCAGCAACTATTATGATATGTTTATACCGTTCTCAGAATTATTATTCATAGCAATCTCTTTCTTTTTTCTGTAAACAAAAAAAATGTACTGATATACTTACATATTGTTTTATATATGTAAGTATATCTGCACACTTATGTTGCTTTGTTTTGTTTATTGAATCTATACTAATAAATTCGCATTATTAAGTTATTTTCTTTTAACCATATGTAAAGATATCTTTACATATGGTTAAAAGCTTACGATAAATATAAATTTTAAAAATCACTATTTTATATTATGTTTTCTCATCTTTTCATATAAGCTTGTTCGTGAAAGTCCCAACGCCCTTGCCGTTTTACTCTTATTACCCCCATTTGCTTCAAGTGAGTTTTTTATTGCCGTTTTTTCAGCTCTATTCACTATTTCAGATAGTTTCCCCGTAAACTCTACATGTAAATTATCATCTGAATTTAAGTATATATGCTCTTTGTGAATAATTCTGTCCTTATCAAGAAAATTTGAGGAGCGCTCTATAACATTCTCCATCTCCCGTATGTTTCCCGGCCAATTATAGGTCTGCAAAAGTTTTATTGCATCATCATCTATACCTTCAATCAGTATACCGTTTTTAGAAGAAATTCTAAATAGTAATTCCTTTACTAAGAGAGGAATATCTTCTAACCTCTCTCTTAACGGCGGTATGGTTATGCTAACCACATTAAGCCTGTAATATAAATCCTCCCTAAACTTATTGGCATTTACCATGTCTATAAGCTTTTTATTTGTAGCTGCGATGATGCGAACATCAATTTTTTCATTAAAGTTCGCTCCGATTCTGCGTATTTCTTTTTCCTGCAAGGCACGCAAAAGTTTTACCTGCATATACAGCGGTAGATCGCCTATTTCATCCAAAAAAAGCGTACCCTTATCGGCTGCATGGAAAAGACCTAATTTTCCCCCCTTTCTGCTTCCCGTAAACGCTCCGTCTACATATCCGAAAAATTCACTTTCAATCAGCTCGGAGGGAATTGACGCACAATTTATACTTAAAAATGGCTTATTACGTCTTTCAGATAATGCATGTATTGCGTGGGCAAACAATTCCTTCCCTGTTCCCGTTTCTCCAAGTATCAGCACATTGGATTTACCCTTGGCAAATTTTCTTACAACAGATTTTGTATTGATAATAATATCACTTTTTCCGATTATATCATCTATACTATAGTGAGAAGATGACAAACTTTCAAACTTATCCCTGTAAGCGTTTAAATTGCTTTGAAGTTCAAGAATGCTTTCATGCATTGAACTAAGTTCTCGAAGGTCTTTAAAAACTACTCTTCCAAATGCACCTATAATTTTGCCGTTATGTTTTATGGGAATTCTTGTTGCAATCATAGTTCTACCATTGATTTCCTGAAGCTGAGCTATTTCAGCTACACCTGTCTCCATTACTTTGTGCATTCTCGTATTCTGTATTACATCAATAACATGTTTGCCTATACACTCATCAAGGGATTTATTGAGGTATGTAGAGTATGCTTTGCTCATCTTGATTATGATACCTTCTCTGTTCGTAAAAACAATGGCATCATTTGTGGAAGCCATCATGCTGTTTAATAAAATCCTGTCATTAATATTTTTAAAGTTATCTGCCATTACTGTTCCTCTCTTTCAGGCATATTATATCAAAAAAATAAAACGGATTGAACTCCCCTGCATTAAAATAGGGAGTCCATGAGGACTCCCAAGATATGCGTTTAATCGCCTATACTACAGAATTAGTCTTCCATAGTTTTCATATCTTCAGCAAAAATCAGTTTGCATCCTGTTGCAGCCTGTATATCTTCCTTTGAGAAGTCAGGATGCAGCTCTGTTACTACCAGACCTTCAGGTCTGACTTCCATAACACCCATTTCTGTAACAATCATATCAACAACTTTTTCTGCGGTCAAAGGCAATGTACAAGCTTCCATAATCTTGTGGTTACCTTTCTGCGTATGAGTCATAGCGATAATTACTTTTTTCGCTCCTACTACCAGATCCATAGCTCCGCCCATTCCGGCAACCTTTTTGCCCGGAATAATCCAGTTAGCTAAATCTCCATTAGGTGCAACCTGCATGGCACCAAGAACCGTAGCGTCCACATGACCGCCCCTGATGATTCCAAAACTGTCGGAAGCATCAAAGTATTTTACTCTGTCAACAGTCTTTACATATGTTCCGCCTGAGTCGATTACATCTGTATCCACTTCAGCTTCTTCAGTTACAGGTCCTGCTAATCCCGCAAAACCATTCTCGGAATGAAGTGTAACCACTATATCTTCAGGAATGAACTGAGGAACCATTGTTGGTAGACCTATTCCCAGGTTAACAACATCTCCATTGTGCATTTCCTTTGCAACTCTTTTTGCGATTCTAGCTTTTATATCTGCCATTTTACTTCTCCTTCCACCACATTGTCTACAAGTACACCGGCAATCTCAAATGTATCCGGATCCAGTTCTGCAACATCTACCAATTTCTCTGTTGCTACGATTGTATGGTCTGCTGCTCCTGCCATTACATAGTTAAATGTTCTTGTTGCCTTTGAGCATGAGAAGTTACCGAACCTGTCACATATGGAAGCTCTGCAAAGTGCATAGTCTGCATGAAGTGGTCTTTCCAGAAGATACTTCTTGCCATCAATTTCCATAGTGATCTTATCACGACCCAGTTCATCCTTTTCTGTTTCCATCAAAGTTCCTACGCCTGTTGGAGTAAGTATTCCTCCAAGTCCATAATTGGCTGCTCTAATCTTTTCAGCCAAAGTTCCCTGGGGAACCAGAGTGTACTTAAGTGAACCGTCAGCAAACTGTTCATTAAGTCTTGGGTTTACACCTACATGTGTAGCAATAATATGGTCTACCATATGGTTTTCCAATAGTTTGCCGATACCTCTGGAAGTTTTTCCCGGAAAATTAGCCGGCTGACCTTCTGCCAAGCCACCATCATTTCCGATAACAGTCAGATGTTTAACACCTTTTCTTACCAGAGCGTCCATCAAAATCTCAGGAGAACCCGTTCCTAGGAATCCTCCCACCATGATAGTCATACCGTCCTCAATGCCTGCTACCGCTTGATCGGCAGTAATTACCTTGTCAATCATTTTTCATCACCTTTCTCTAAACTTTATACGAGGAAGACCCGGCGGTTAATTCCGCCAAACCCTTGCCTATTACTATATCAACAAAGAAAACCCTTATCAAGTATATAGAGGAATTTAATAATTATATTCCGATGTTTTCTTTGTCTCTACCAAAGAAGACTTGATTAACGATCTTCAATATTTGCCTTATTTTGCCATCCACGCTTTTCTACTTCCTGCATGATATAGGACATAACATGTTCTGCATATTTTCCCGGACCAAAGCCTGCATCATAACCCAGTTCCTGAGCAAGCTCATGGGAAATACGAGGACCGCCGCAAGTTAGGATAACCTTGTCACGCAGCCCCTCCGCTTCAACAAGCTCAACCATCTTAGTCAGGTTCATGATGTGAATATCCTTCTGAGTTACAGTCTGGGACACCAAAATTGCATCTGCATTTACTTCCTTAGCCTTGGCAATCAGTTCTTCGCAAGGAATCTGCGAACCCATGTTGTAAGGAACTACATTCTTAAATCTTTCAAGACCGAAGTGGCCGTGGAAGCCCTTCATCTGAATAATAGCGTCGATACCTACCGTATGGGCGTCAGACTCAATTGACGCACCTACAACTACAATATCTCTTCCTATATTCTCACCAATCCATTCGCCGCATTCTACACGGTCCATCACATTACCCTCTACCTTAGGTACATGTATTGCCGTGAAATCAATGGTCTGTTGTGCCGCTCCATATACTACAAAGAAAGTGTATCCGGGAGCAAGTTCATGATAATATGTTACATTCGGTTCATCAAAACCGAGTTTTTTTACATACTGCTTTGCACATTCTTCCGCTTCTTCACCGTAGGGAACAGGAAGTGTAAAAGCCATCTCTACTTTACCGTCATTTAGTGTATCACCGTAAGGTTTAACCTTTGTTAAATCTGCGGTGGTTGTTGCTGTTTTATTCTCTGACATTTAAAACACCTCCTTATTCATGATCCATAAATAGTTTTGTGAACGGGTTGAAGTAATTTTCGCCTATAGTGGTAACACCTTCAAGACCGTGCCCTCCGTCAAACGGACGCTTAACCCCACCAAACTTACCTTTTTCAATAGTTGCGAATAAACCTTCTTCTTCAACTTCTGCAAGAAGGGCATCTGCTTTCTTGAGAACTTCCTGAGCACGACTCTGGATAATTCCGTCCTTCTTAAATTCAACATCTTCTCCGATGTGCTTGCAGTTATTAAAGATGTACTGAGCATTCTCAATTGACAGGTATCTATCATGCATATGTGGTGTATGAATGGCTTCTGTAAGCATCCCCTGTAACAACAAGGACTGATGTGACCAAATTGCAACAAGGTTAAACAGTGCATCCTGTATATGTCCCATGAAAATGTTTCCTGTCATGAACTTTGTAGGAGGCATGTACTTCAGGCTTGCCTTAGGGAAAATTTCTCTCGCCATTATTGCCTGTGACAGTTCCATTAGGAAGCCATCTTCCGTCTTAGGATCCATCTCAAAAGCATGACCAAGACCCATCTGTTCTTCAGGAATATTAGCAAGAACAGCAAACTGCTCATTGATGAACTGGGAAGCTGTTACCGTATGCGCAGATTCTACCGCATCGTCTGTTGTCAGGTAGTTGTCTTCTCCTGAGTTAAATATAATTCCGCAATATCCGATGATAACTCTGGACATGAACTGGTCCACCAGTGTTCTCTGCATGTTAATATCTCTGAACAGGATACCGTAGATAGCGTCATTAAGCATAACATCCAATCTTTCCAGCGCTCCCATTGCAGCAATCTCCGGCATGCACATTCCGGATGAATAGTTACAAAGTCTAATATATCTGCCAACTTCCTCACCAACTTCGTCCAGTGCTTTTCTCATGATTCGGAAGTTTTCCTGTGTGGCATAAGTACCACCGAATCCTTCAGTTGTAGCACCATAAGGCACATAGTCAAGAAGTGACTGTGCAGTTGTTCTGATTACAGCTATAATGTCGGCACCCTGTCTTGCGGCAGCCTGAGCCTGAACAACGTCTTCGTAGATATTACCTGTAGCTACGATAACATACAGATATGGTTCAGGGCCTGAGCCGATGGTATCAAGATATTCCTGACGCTTAGCCTTCTGCATATCGATTCTGTCAAAAATAGTTTTGATGGAAGGTTTCAGAGCTTCATGAGCTTCTTCCATCGTACATGTAGGAAGCTTTGTCACATCCAGCTTTCCTTCCGCCATTTCTTCTGCAATTTCTTGAGGTGTCTTGCCTGTTTGAACTACCGCATTGCCAATCCAGTAAGCAACACCTGTAGAAAGTGCTCCGGAGTCTTTAATCTGGTCAACTACTACATTAGGCAGCGGATTGTCAACATCGTCTACGCCATCAACGCCCAGCAGTCTCAAGATTGTTCTCTCCGTAGAAACCGTTGTGTGTCGGGCAATGAAATCCTGCATATCTTTAGCGATATTTTTCGCATGATTTCTGGCACTTGCAACAACCTCAAAATCAAGATTTAATTTGCTTTTCATCTTTTTTCTCCTTATTGATATATTTTTTCGCTCCATCTATTATCTCATCGCTGATTCCCAGCATCTTAGCAATATTTAGAGCATCCTTAGGAACTTCTCCACTCTTTTCCACTTTACACAGCCTGTAATCCATGTATTTGGAAATTATATTTATCCTATCACGCTTCTTTGCATATTTCAGTTCTCTGTATAAAAGGGTGAAGTTTGCATCGGCTAAGCCTCGTACCTGCATATTTATTACTCCATCTCTTTCCGTTACAGTTTCAAAGTGTGTTGTGATAAGAGAGATATACGGTTTAACAATCAGATAGTCAACAATTGACTTTGTCAGCGCCAATCCCTCAACCGGATTTGTGCCGCTTGCAATCTCATCCATCAGGATAACCGAACGATCCTGCCCGTTATCAAGGATTTGTTTAAGCTCTTCCATTTCCGAACCGAAGGATGAAAGACCTCGCTCAACTGATTGGCTATCACCTATTAACATTTGCATATAATTTGAAAGCCCGACTTTTGCTTTATCCGCCGGAACGAAGAATCCATATTGGGCAAGAATTGCCACCTGTCCGGCGAGCTTCAGAGAAATAGTCTTTCCTCCCATGTTTGCCCCGGTTATACAAGTTACTCCATCTTTCAGTGAAATTGAAATTGGACAATACTTATGACCCTTTGACTGCAGGATTTCTTCTACCTGAAGGTTTCTGCCGTTTTCAAACTCAATGATATGTTCACAGACAATTTCCGGTTTCACCAGGTTTCGCTTGATAGCGTACAAACCTCGGGCAAGGGCCAGTTCCAAAGCACCCATAGTCTCGCAGTTTCTTAATAGAACATCCTTGAACTCTGCAATCTCTTTGGACAGAGTCTCTGTAATTCTTTCCTCTTCTGCCTCAATTAAGGTGTTTAGATTCTCCATTTCCTCTGTATACTGAAAAACCTCTTCATTTGGCTTGAGCTTAAAAGTAACACTCATGTAGTCCTGGTCCACAACCTCAAGTTCTTCTAAATTTTGAATTTTTTCAAAGTCCTGATGTGACCTTGCAACTACTATGTCAAATTTTGGCGTAAGTTGAACTCCATGTTCTCTGCGCAAAGTTTCTCTAGCTTTCTTTTGTGCCTTTCTGATGTCAAGCTCATATCCCCTTTTTTTCTTGCGATACTCTCCTAATTTTTCGCTGAATTCATCATAAATATAGAAAGTATTCATTCTATCTTTTCTGGGGTCAAGAACATCCAAAAGTTTTTCTGTATCCTCTAAATAATATTCTTCCGGAATGTCCGGTTCAAAATCTCCTTTTTTACGGAGAGATTTCTCATTATTCTCTGAGTCCTGTTCTATATCCTCTTCTGTCTGTGCTTCGGCTTTTATCTCCGCTACACAGCATCCCCCTCTATAATCACCTACTTCTTTATCTTTAGTGAGTTTGAGGAGTTGTCTCATCTGTAAAAGCAGCGATTTGACCTCATAAATCTCTACTACCGACAGCGTGTTATGCTGACTTCTGACAATGGTATTTACAGAGTCTTTGACCTCCATAAACACTTCCTGAATCTTATCTTTCAGCAGAGGATATTCATTTATAAATGCAATCATATCCTCTATACGATTAAGTTCAGCTCTAAGTTCCTCCTCCTCCCCCGGAAAAAACGGCTTCAGCTCTTTCAGCTTTTTCTTACCAAAGGGTGAAATGATATTCATATTCAGCATAACATAATCCAGACCGGTTTCATTTCTCGTCTTTATATTAGCTAATCTTCTATTTGATCCACCTTGCATATTTACATCCTTACATCTATTACAGGTATATCGGGAATAGCTTTTCTCATTTCCTCCAATAAGAGAATATTGTCAAAGGTATATCCTGATGGAGCCCATGGATTAACTGTTATTAAGGCAATCTCAATTTTCTTCAGTACCGAAATCCTGAATCCCTTTTTTCTGAACTTCCCCCAGTCCATAGGATTGATGAAAATTTTTGTGGGATCCTTCAGAACAAATCTGACCTGTTTAAGTTTTTTGGGGTTAATATCTGAAATTACGCTATTAGTAAAAGCACCGGGAATGTAAACAAATTTAGTATCCTCCTTGATAGCCTCATCTATGTGTCTGGCGGCACCCAGTCCGGTTACCAAATCAAGTTTCGTCACACTACCATCTTCACTGATAATCATAATCTTGTCGTCAAAGTTATTAGCTTTGATGGAATCTCTGTAAAGTCCATCTTCCAGCTCGTCGGTTGAGTACAAGCTGACCACATGGGCAGTTTCTTCAACCATTTTGTTCATTTTTCTTGAAATCACAGCTCCAGTCGCTAAGACTATAGCATCTGAAGTGTCAGGGGATGCTATTGTTTTTCTATCAATGGCTCCGTCAATCATAACTAAATCGCATCCGTCATCCAGCATATCCTGACAAAGCTTTTTCTGTTCTGCATTTATTACAGGTCCTGCAACCTGCACATATCCGGCTTCTTTAACTCTGCAAATCAGAAGGGTTCCTATGGCAGTCGAATAGTTAGTTCTTTTTACCACTTCCAATCCTGCATCCGACAACTCATAGAGCAGTGCCGGAACTGCAACCAGAGTGTCTACATCAAGGTATACTCTGGGCTTTTCCGTACCTGTAACAAGGTCTTGAGTTTCTCCGTCTCTGCCCGTTGATGTTACACCCAGTCTGAGTCCTTCGTCCATCGCCTCTTCAATCAGGTAATTTAAGGCTGTTGTCTTTCCTGCATTTTTTGACATTCCGACTATGGACAAAGTCTTATATTTAGTTGATATCTCCTTTAGCAGTCCCATTTAATTACCCTTGATTTCAGTGCAATAGCTTTTTCAACGACATAGGGAGACCGAAGCCTCCCTATGTTATTTGTTAGGTCTACATAAGCAGACTCAATTATTAGTGTTTGTTTCTTTCGTGTCTAGCCAAGTGAGCAGGTTCCATAGATTTAATCTGCAAGCCTTCACCAAGAGCCGATACCCCGGAAACTTTAATACCCTCTTTGCCTTCTCTATAGTTAAAGTTGCATTTAACATCAGGAAGATGTGGCTGAGTGTATGTTGTGATAACGCCTTCGTAGTTTCTCAGAATAATCTTATCAGGTGTTTCTGAAATTACATACTGTGGCATTACCGGAGTTTTTCCGCCACCACCAGGTGCGTCAATTACGAATGTAGGAACGCAGTATCCGGAAGTATGTCCTCTCAGACCTTCCATGATTTCAAGTCCCTTAGCCATTGTAGTTCTGAAATGTTCGATACCCACAGACAGATCGCAGATGTAGATGTAGTAAGGTCTTACTCTGTTCATTACCAATTCATGAACCAAATCCATCATGATTGACTTGTCATCGTTGATACCTCTCAGAAGTACACTCTGGTTTCCTAGAGGGATACCTGCATCGGAAAGCTTTCTCAGTGCTTCCTTTGCATCAGGTGTCACTTCCTGTGGGTGGTTGAAGTGTGTATTCAACCAAATTGGGTGATATTTCTTCAGCATGTTAACCAAATCGTCAGTAATTCTCTGAGGCATAACTACAGGAGTTCTACTTCCAAGTCTTACGATCTCCACATGTGGGATCTTGCGAAGTTCACTGATGATGTATTCCAATGTGCTGTCTTCAACGAGAAGAGCATCTCCGCCTGACAGAAGTACGTCTCTAACTTCCGGAGTTCTCTTAATATATGCAATACATGCATCGATATCTTCTCTTGATCTGGCACCGTCAGTTTCTCCTGCAAGTCTTCTTCTTGTACAGTGACGGCAGTACATTGAACACTGGTCAGTGATTAAGAAAAGAACTCTGTCCGGATATCTGTGAGTCAGTCCCGGAGCAGGTGAGTCTGCATCCTCATGCAGAGGGTCTGCATCATCCGCCTCTGATCTGTGCATTTCCAAAAGTGTAGGAACAGCTTGCATTCTTACAGGGTCTGTAGGATCATCCGGATCCATAAGTGATGCATAGTAAGGAGTGATTCCAACTCTGAATCCACCGATAACCTTTTCGATATCAGCTCTTTCTTTTTCTGTCAGGTTAACAACCTGGCAGATTTCCTCTACTGTTGACAATCTGTGTGACACCTGCCAATGCCAGTCATTCCACTGTTCATCTGTTACATCCTTAAATAAAGGAATATCTTTCCAATTTCTAATAGCCATAATAAATCTCCTGTTTTCGTTTCTTCAACGCATAGTTTCTTCTTTTAACTAACTGTCCGAACGGGATTCACCAGGGGAATCCCGTTCTGCAAATTGATTAACACTATAAATAAAATTTAAATGATGTACATGGATTAAGCATACAGTTCGTTGAACAATTCCATCAGTTCAGGGTTTTCTCTCAACTCCTGCAGGGTAACTTCAGCATGTCCCTTGCAGTAGCCGTTACCGATGATCATATCAACATCTTTACCAACACCTTCTGCACCAAGAGCTGCCTTAGTGAAATTCGTAGCCATTGAGAAGAAGTATACAAGCCCCTCATCCTTTGTTGCCAGAATTGAAGCCATTTCTGTATTCTCGATGTTAACAACATTGATAACCACATCGCAAAGTTCGCCGTTTGTAAGTTCCATGATTTTCTCATACATTCCAACAGCATCTGTAGCGTCCATGTGGAAGTATTCATCAGCCAAGTTCAGCTTTTTAGCTCTTTCTTCTGATCTTGGGGAACCTGCAGCACAGATTACTTTACCTGTAACTCCGGCTCTCTTCTTTGCTTCGTATAGGCAAAGCATTCCTGATTTTCCGCCGCCGCCGATAACAAGAACTGTATCTCCCGGTCTAACCAGTTTAGCTGTCTGAGCAGGAGCTCCTGCAACATCCAGTGCAGACAGTGCAAGACCTTCTTCCATGTCATCAGGAAGAACTGCATAGATACCACTCTGGAACAGGATTGCATGACCCTTGATGTCAACCTGGTCAATGGCAGGTCTCATATCAACGATTTCATCAATCACAAGTGGTGTAAGTGATAGAGAAACCAATGTAGCAATCTTGTCGCCAACCTTCAGATCTCCCTTCCATTCCGGTCCGATTTCTTCAACAGTTCCGATGAGCATTCCGCCGGATCCTGTCCAAGGGTTCTTGTGTTTGCCGGCTTTAGCAACGATACCGAGCATAGTTTCCTTAATCTTTTCGATATCATCAGCTGAAAGGTCATCAGTAGGTTTCTTTCCACAAGCATGATCCACAACAGATGTGAATGAAGCTGAGTCGATGTTAAGAGTCTTAACTGCGATTTTAACTTCATTGTCATAGATTTCCATATCGTTGTCAATAACATCTGCCGGCTGTGGTAAAACACCCTTTGGTGAAATTACTCTGTGAGTACCGTATGGATTTCCTTTTTTCATTTACATTATCCTCCTAAAAATTTAATTAATAATTATAAGCTATTTACTTCGGCTCTAAACCGACCTTCTCTATTATAGTTTCATTCACAAAACATGTCCATATTTTAGGGATTACCACTTGGCAATTTTTTGACAATCCCCTTTCCGATTCTTTATCGGTTCATCAAAGTTGCAATGCGAACACTTTTCGGTTCGCACCTAATACTGCACCTTTGCTACAGGTTGTATTTTTTCTTTTTTCTAACTAGCTGAGTCTGGCTTATACCCACTGCTTTTGCAACCTTTCTGGTGGATCCGTACTGTTCACAGGCATGTTTTAGAATATTTTTTTCAAAATTTCTGACCAGCTTTTCTAAATCCATAACCTGCCCTTCCGGAGCCCCTGAAGAATTTCCTATGGAAGTGTCAAAGACATCTCCGTGAAGTTCCCTCATCACATCAATCAGAGTAATTTGCTTTCTCGGCGTACCTATCATAAGCCTCTGTATAGTATTCTCAAATTCTCTGATATTTCCGGGCCATTCGCATTGCTTCAGATACTCCACCGCATCACGGTCTATGGTTCTCTTCATATCGAATTTCTTTCCGTATTTATTTAAAAAATGCTGAGTAAGAGCAGGAATATCTCCCGTTCTCTCTTTGAGCTCCGGAACCTGAATTCTTACAACATTAAGCCTGTAGTAAAGATCCCTTCTAAATTTTCCGTCACCAATCATAGCCTCAATATCTCTGCCTGTTGCAGACAGTATTCGCACATTGGTTTTTACCGGCATCGTTCCTCCTATTCTGAAAAACTCACCGTCCTGAATAGCTCTGAGAAGTTTTGCCTGCATGTCGGCAGAAAGTTCCCCCACATCATCAAGAAAAATCGTACCGTTATCTGCCCTTTCAAAATATCCGCTTCTGCCCCTTTCCATTCCGAAAAAATCAGCTTCAAGGCGCTCTGAGGAAATTGATGCACAGTTAACCTTGATAAAGGGCTGCATTTTTCTCACACTGTTCTTATATATAATATTTGCAACCTTTTCTTTGCCTACTCCCGTATCTCCTGTAATCAGCACATTACAGTCATATTTGGACACCGTTAAAATCTCATCTAAAACCGTTGCCATAGCTCCGCTTTCGCAAATAAAATCTTCCAGCATGGTCTGCCTTTGTCCTGAAACCTCCCGCAGCCTGCTCTCTCTATTGATAGGGTAAGCCGGATCATCGTTAAACCTGACATTTGTTTCAACAGCCCTTTCTATGTAAGGGGCAATATCATTTACAATATCTATATCGAAATTTTCGTAGGACGCTATAAATCCGTCTGCACACCTGATGTCCAGTTGTTTTGATATCGCCTCTGTTATGTAAAGAGCAATATTGTAATTATTTATAAGGTTTGCAAAAACCACAGTGCCCCCTTGCCTGGCTGCCAAAATGTTAATGGTTTCCGCTCCCGGAATATCCGCACAGTTCACCGATAAGTCAAAGGGTGCCTTTTTCTGAATTTCTTCCATACATTCCAGAGGTTTCAGAATATCCACCATTCTAACCTCTGAAAAAACATTATCCATCAATCGATCCATGGAACTTCCGCTTAACAAAGACTCCGTCTTTTTATCTAAAAGGCAAATTATCTCTGCGTCATCCCCTGCAACCTTTTTTATGGCATACCCATAAAAAAGGTTTGTGAGCTCGTTATTGCCCACCACTAAAAACTTTCTTTTTCCAACGGCAGTATTGCTGACTTTAAGCAGGGTTCCCGACTCATTCAAAGCATAAAGAAGCAAGTTAATATGAACATCCTCTGTTTTTTTCACCACAGGAATCTTATCGTATATAATCGCATATCCTTCCACATCCACCTGTCCAAAAGCTCTGTCAATGGATATTACCCTGTCAACATTTATGGGAACCGACGCCATTGAAGTATTACAAATAACTTCATCTCCCGGTTTTAAGATCAGAGGATTTTCATATTTTGCACCTATTTCTCTAACGGTACCGTAGAAAAGTCCTCCCGTATCTGTAACGGGGTTATGAAGCTTTCCTCGCCTGATAATGATGTCCATTATCTTTTGTTTTATTCGCTCATCGTTGTCATTTGCTTCAAGACAAATCTGTTTAAAGCTGGTTCCTTCTATATGGATTTTGTGTATGTCAACCCTCATCTCAAAGGGTTCGATTTTTCTGCTGTTATCCAATTTCCATGCCGAAGTCGGCAAAACATATTGGGGTTCCAGTACTCTATTTTGCCCAAACCCGTCGTATTGACTCATTTTCGTTTCACTCCTTTTTCATCGAACCGTTTTAGGTTCGCACGTCTCTACGACAATATTAAAACATTTCATCAACTTTTGCAAATATTATTTACAGACCTCGGTTTAACATCTATAATTATGTGAGTAAATTAAAATTAATTGATTGAATGAAAAGGAGTAAATAAGATGGCTGAAGAAAAAATCACATCGACCCTTCGTCTGAGAATGTCTGCAAAGGATGCGCACTATGGCGGAGAATTAGTTGACGGAGCTCACATGGTACATCTGTTTGGCGATGTTGCCACAGAATTGTTGATCAAACTTGACGGAGACGAAGGTCTGTTCTGCGCATACGACAATATCGAATTCCTGGCACCGATATATGCCGGTGACTACATTGAAGCTTACGGCGAAATCACAAAAGTCGGAAATACTTCCCGCAAAATGTCATTTGAAGCTCGCAAAGTTGTTGTTTCAAGAAAAGACATCAATGCTTCTGCAGCTGACTTCCTGGAAGAGCCGATTGTTGTTGCAAAGGCAACAGGAACTTGCGTAACTCCAAAGGAAATGAAACGTAAATAAGTTCATCTTTATTTGATTAGTAAATTCCAAGAATCCAATTAATCAAATATGAAAGCAGGTCATTCAGACCTGTAAATACAATTTCAAAGCCAAAATAAAGAAACCCCTTGTTCAAAACTCGGGGTTTTTTTATATAGTAAGTCGTTTTATATCCCACTATGAATCAAATACATAACAGTATATTAAATCGTGTTGGGAATCATAAATGTAAAGTTTCATATTCCCATATAGACCTTTCATCCCTTCTCCTTCAATCGGATTTTTTTCGACTATTTTCCAATAACCCTCACTGATTTCAGCTAATTTCCGTATCTCTGAGCTAACATGGTCATACCTTTTAGTAATATAGAACTCCACAATTCTTTTATCGATCGGCAATTTTTTCCAATCTGAAAAGTCAGCCTTGGTGTTACTATCTTTCGTAATCTTGTAAAGAGCCTCTCCGTCCGCCGGACTACCTTTATGGTTATCAAACACCTTTTCAATTTCAAAGCCATCGTAACTATCTGATACTCCCATATCCGAATAGATGGAATTATCAGTAAATATCTTAAAAACAATTAAACAAATAACCATGCCACCCAGCAAAATAGATGCAATAATAACCGCTATCTTCTTCATGATTTTCATACTTCCTTTTCCATTAATCTATTGTTACTCCGTTCTTTTAGTAAAAGTAAAAACATCTTTATTTTATATAAAGTAGCATTCCAAATTAACACTGTCAATCATAGACTTGGCACTGTCCATTATAAGCTAAAAGCATGTCAATAACCAATGAAAATTTCACCCCCAGATAAGGTTAATTAATCAGTGAAAATTTCACCCCTCCAAGACCGCCGTCAGGCGGTCTTGGCATCTGATAAGAGTACCTTTTTAATTAGCTCTTTGATTACCACCGGCATATGAGAGTTGAGCCACATTGCTTGCAATCGCCTTTATAAGCATCATTCTTTACCCACTACAATTGTCGCAATAATTCATCCTATTGCTGCAGCGGAAGTGGTTGCTTGGGCTTATCTAATACACACTGTAGATAAAGGTAAGGGAGTAATCGTGAAATTAGTTAGAACAGGACCTATGCTAAATCCGGTTTGGGTTAGGAGGCAATAGATGGAACATAATGCAAAAATTATATTAGATGTACTTGCCTGTATCATTCTTTTAGGTGGTTACTTTTTGCATAAAGTCGGTAAAATATCTCATAAGTTTTCTATATATTCAAGAGCAGCCGGAATCTTTCTATTTATAATAAGCACAATTTTATCATATAAATATATAGCATAACATCAAAAAACAAAGACTTTGGATTTAAGGTGGTGCTCTAAACTATCGTGTGGATACAGAAAATATCGAGCAGGGGCTAACATGTAGCCCCTCTCACACCACCGTACATGCCATTCAACATGCAACGGTTCGATCAAAGTAATAATCTAAACAGCTCAGAAGTTCTAGTCATGCGAAGATTTCTTTATTGAAAGAAAAAAAGAAAATTACAAAATTATATAGGATAGGAGTTGTAATATGAAATGACCATGAATACTGTATATTTACTGTATTCATGGTCATTTCATCCAACGTCATAATGATTATATTAACTTTAGAAGCTGATGCCGACTCTTATTATAAAATCAATACTTTTTTACCGATAGAAATTGCAATTATGAATATAATTTTTTCATTTGGCTGGATTGGAATTATGCTGCGGAACAACAAAAAAATGATAGTAGATAAAAAATAATAAAGTTCGCCTTTACTCAATCTATAAATTACTAAAGTATTCAAGCTCTCTCCTACTTAGCTTCCTATACTGACCCGGTTTCAGGTGTCCCAGTTTCATGTTTCCGATAGAAATTCTTTCAAGCTCCTGAACCGGATAACCCACAGCTTCAAACATTCTTCTTATCTGGCGATTCTTGCCTTCGTGTATTGTAACTTCAAGAATCATGGAATGGCGATTCCATGTAATTACATCAACCCTTGCCGGAGAAGTTTTAAATTTCCCGAGGCGAACTCCTGCACGCAGAACAGAAATCTTCATTTTGCTGATATTTCCCGCAACTCTAACCCGATAGGTTTTGTCAACCCTGCGTCCGGGATGCATTATCCTATTTGCAAAATCGCCATCATTAGTTAACAGAAGAAGTCCTGAGGTGTTATAGTCAAGACGCCCGACAGGAAAAACTCTTTCTTCCACATCACTCATAATATCAACGACTGTCATTCTTCCTCTGTCATCGTTAACGGAAGTTATAACACCGAGGGGTTTGTTCATCGCATAATAAACTTTGTTTTCTGCACTTTGAACAGACCTCCCTTCAACTAAAACTTCATCGCTGTCTGCTACATCGTATCCCGGCTGGGACATAACTTTTCCATTCACTTGAACCTTGCCGGCTTTAATAAGCTCATCAGCTTTTCTTCTGCTTGCAATTCCTGCATTTGCAATGTACTTATTGATTCTCATCTTCATCTCCATAGGTTTCGGCAACCTTCATCATTATTGCACACTCAATTCTCTTCTTAAAAAGTTCACAGCCCTGCTCATATACTCCCCTGATTGAGCCTGTACCGTGAAGCGCATTGGCAGCACAGCCTCCGGAGCAGTACAGCCTTGCCCAACAGGTTTTGCATTCCTGCCTTGCGTAGACATTACACATCTTAAAGTCATCTCTAATCTCATCTTCTGTAATTCCATTCCAAATATCACCCATTTTGAACCGGTTGTCACCTACAAACTGATGACATGGAAAAAGATCACCCCATGGAGTTACAGCAAAATATTCCGTACCTGAACCACAGCCTGAAATTCTTTTATATATGCACGGTCCTCCCTCCAAATCTAACATATAGTGATAGAATTCAAAAGGTCTTCCCTCTTTCTTTCTGTGCAGCATTTCCTTTGCTAGAATCTCATATTGTTTAAATACGATTCCTTTATCTTCTTCGGTTAGTGCCGAAGGATCCTCCGGCGAACAGACAACAGGCTCCATAGAAAGCTGATCAAAGCCCAAATCCGCCATGTGAAAAACATCCTCCGTAAAGTCAGGATTTGCATGGGTAAAAGTTCCTCTCATGTAGTAATCTTTGCCGCCTCTAGACTTTACAAATTTTTGGAATTTAGGAACAATATCATCATAGCTGCCTCTACCATCTATATATTTTCTAAATCTGTCGTGTACTTCTTTTCTTCCATCAAGACTTAAAACCACATTGTGCATTTCTTTATTGGCAAACTCTATTATTTCATCATTTATGCCCACGCCGTTTGTAGTAAGGGTAAATCTGAAATTCTTGCCATACATCTTCTCCACAGTTCTTCCATATTCCACCGTCCCTTTAACTACATCCCAGTTAAGAAGAGGTTCACCGCCGAAAAAGTCAACTTCAAGATTAACTCTGTCTCCTGAATTTTCAATCAAAAAGTCCAAGGCTCTTTTCCCTGTTGCAAGGCTCATCAAGCCCCTTTCTCCATTGAATTTA
Source organism: Eubacterium nodatum ATCC 33099 (assembly GCA_000510425.1). Taxonomy (GTDB): domain Bacteria; phylum Bacillota; class Clostridia; order Peptostreptococcales; family Anaerovoracaceae; genus Aminicella; species Aminicella nodata. The sequence goes on from AZKM01000018.1 coordinate 50,860, forward strand.
CCCTGGGCGGCAAAACAATAGCTGCAATCCAGATTGCATGTATGAGCGACATGGAGACAAAGTGCCTTTGTCTCCGTATGTCTGTTTTTTAAATCATAAGCCCGCGGCTCATAAATATCAGGTGCAAAAATCTTTCCCGCTTCCTCAAGCTCATCTATGTCCTCAAAGATTTCAAAAATTTCTTCTTCGGTAATTTCAGGATATTCAGCGGCAATCTTCTGCACGATTTCATCACGGGTCAGTTTTTCTTCACAAAAAAGTGAGATGATGTCATATGCGACATCATCCACGCAATGTACCGATCCACTGTTGACATCGAGTACAATATTAAATCCGTTCAGTCTGTACTGATGAATCATTACTGTACCTTTTCGCAAGGCTGATTTGCAACACCGCATGATGTTTTGCAGGCTGACTGACATGAAGTCTGACATTCACCGCATCCACCGTCTTTCAGGCTTGCCTTCAGGTTTCTTGTTTCGATAGTCTTGATTCTTTTCATGGTTGCTCCTCCGTTATTTATAGATACATAGTACCGATTTTCTATATTTTCACAAGCTATATGATAGCGGTATTATCAAATTTTGTCAAGAAAATCGCCCCCTACTTGTGATTATCAAGTGATAATGTCACTATGTAAACTATCAAGGGAAAATGTCACCCCCCTGCTTAATTGTTAATAGAAAAAACCTCTATTCGGGTCTTTAAACTCGCTGAGCCTGGTCTCATACACTTCCATGGCAACATCTTCGTAGGGAAGTTTTCCTGTCTCCCCCAAAAGGCTTAAAAGATATTTAGAAAAAGGCGGGTTCAAAATCAAAAGGGGACCTAGCAAATATGTTGCCATAAAATTGTTAATCCTTACGCCTTCACCCATGTCGGAATTTTGTTTTTTCCCGTCTATGCCCACGCCTCTGACTTTCTTGAACAGAGGCATCCATGTATCTCCTTCATCAGTCGGAAGAATATGTCCAAACTGGCTTTTAAAACCCACTATTTCGATTTTTGAGTTTTCGTTATCTTCTGAGCCCGACCCTTCTTTTGTTCCTTTTTCTCCAATGGCGGAAACAACCTCTTCATCAAGATTCAATTCTCCCAGAAAAAGTGAATTATGTCTGTTCATCATCTCAGGTCTTGCCGTACCGTGAAAAAATCCAAGGCACGAAGTTTCACTGCCGTCTTCATAAACAATCTTATCTCCGAATACCTCAAGGGCATTTCCAGTGGCAAGAATAATCACACCCAAATCTATAAGCTCTCTAATTCTCTCCTTTAGAGGCATAAGCTTTTCACACACCATTTTCTGGGATTCTTCGCTCATGGAGCCTATGTAAATAAAGTCCACATCCTCTGAAACAAATTTAGGTTCCTCAAAGATGCAGGTTCTGTAAACTTTTGCATCTCGTATCGCAGGCAAAATATATTTTAAATTTGCAGGATCTCCGTACAAGTCGCAAAGGTCAGGATACAAAATTTCTATCTTCATCAATGCACCCTCCTTTTCCTTGCAATGTCTTTAATCTTGGCAAGCACCCTTTCTCCTAAAGCGATTGAATCGGTTCCGTAAAATACAAAAATGCTCTCCCCTTTTGTGTATTTAAGCTTATCAGGTGCGTCTATTTCACTCTTTACCCATATAATTTTTTCCTCCGGAACGCCTGCCAGAAGAAGCCGCAAATGATAGTCTTTACCTCTGGGACCGGTCACTATTATACGCTTTATGCTTTCGTTATTCAGGTATTCAAAGTCGCAGTCGTACAGCCAGCTCGTATTTTCCGACCAGGTTTTTTCATCTCCGAGGCAGTTCATCATCAAGATAAGCTCTTTGTCACCCTTTTGACCTGCAACATAATCAAAAGCTCTGGAACTTCCCAAAGCATTATTCTCTTTTGCCATTTGATTTGCAACGAAAACATCACCGCAAAGCTCTTTGGAATATCTGCTGCCGACTATTTCTACCTTATCAAGCATTTCCCTGCTCTCCTGATAACTTATACCAAGTTCTTTCAGTACAGCCACACAGGATACTAAGTTATAAATATTGTGAACGCCGTCACTCATCAGCTTGTATGTAAGTTTTTCCTTGTTATCACCTATTTCTATCGTCATTTTCTCAAGGTCTACATTGCTTCCGAAATAATTATATTCCGGCGCCTTGAAACCGCAATGAGAACAATACGCCTTTCCTATATGATGGTACCTTAGATACTTATACTTCAACTTATGACGACATACAGGGCATAGCGTTATATCATTGATTATGTTTATCGACTCAGTTCTATCGGAATCCATCCGTGTTATACCGAAATAAACCCTGTCATTTCCCTTACAGAGTCTTGCGGAAATCAAATCGTCGGCATTGAGAATGAGTTTAGTTTCTCCGGGAATATTTTCATCTAAAATCTTTGCAATATAGCCGGTGTGTGCATTTCTCTTTATTGAATCTCTGAATAAATTTGTAATCAACATGTATTGAGGCTTTACATACGGCAAAATCTTGGGAGTTGCTCTTTCATCAATTTCAAGTACAGCCATATAATAGTTACTTCTGCCAAAGATATTTGCTCCGCGCAAAAGACTTGTGGCAATCCCAAAATGGATATTTGAGCCCAGTCTGTTGTTCAAAACAGAAATACCCTTAACCTCCAGTGCATCTACGAGAAGATTGGACACCGTGGTCTTTCCGTTAGTCCCTGTAATACCTATAATCTTATTCGGCTTTCCTATATGTGCCAGAAAGTCCGGACATATTTTTATTGCCAGAAGTCCGGGAAAATTCGTTCCGTTTCTTCTCGCTATTTTTAGTGCAATTACAGACAGCTTAGCCATAAGCAAAGCTATCCCATATCTAATTTTGCTCATAAATTTTCTCCGCCGCGTAATATATTAAGCCGCCTATAATACGGCGGCTCACATCCCCTGTTAATGTGTATACAATAAGCCCTATTGAAACCCATTGTGCAGTAATTATTGAATGAATGATTCACAAGCCTGTCAGCGACTTATTTTGCAGTCATTATTTATATTGGTAGCTTGGTACGATTTTTTTAAGAACCGGAACAATTCCAATCCCCCCGGGAGTCTGTCCCGGAAGCTGCCAAAAGTCATGGGCACAGTAGTTATTGCCTTCAATAATTGCAGGTCCATTTGGCGTAATTGCAACATCCCAGCCTACATATCTCATCTGAGGAACCACCATTGCAGCCTTCAACACCATTTCCTTAGCTTCTTTGAAAAAAGGTGTCTTAAAACCAACAAGCTGATGTCCCGTAAACGGATGCTCCGTATAATGTTCATCATCTTTAGTTTCCCCGGGATGTGCCGGAAAAAGGAATTCACCCGTCTCAAGATCCACAGGACCATGAACGCCATAGTTATCCACGATTCTGTTATTGTTCCCAAACTTCTGAACGCAGTAGATGAGATTCGGTTTTCCGTCATCCCCAATCAATGTAATCATCCTCATGGTATTTGCTGAATAGGGATACACTGCCGCAAGATCGGGATGATTTTCAATTACATCTTCAAGGGTTCCAAAGCCTTTATCCACAACATATTTATAAAAGGCTTCGCCATTGGCAAAGTCTTCTCTTCTGAGAAGCTCAGCCCCGTGTCCGCAGGTAAGGTCAGTCATCTTCGCAAAGATTTTATCCTTTTTCTCATAATATGCAATTACCTCTTCCTTTGGCGCAGTAGCCATATCTACATATTCTCTTCCGATATAGTCCTTAAACACCTGATTAAACTCATTCTTATTGTCAAATAAATGTGCATAGGCTTCATCATTAACCTGCTGAATCAGTTTCTTGCTTCTGAATCTGGTCAAATAAGTATCCTTCTGCTCGTCAGTCAAGTCGTAAAATTGAAAGATAACATAATCATGGTATCCTGCATCAAACTTTTTCATACAGCGCAGGATGTCAAAAAAGCAAAAGAGTCTGCTCTTTCCCGAAAGCTGATGTGCCCTCGTTACAACACCGAAAAAACGCCGAAAGCTTGCATTTTTAATAACTCTTAATTTATATGCCAATTTACTCTCTGCCATAAGTATTCACCTTCACAATTTATATATTAGAATTCATCACTACCTGCTTAAATTCAAGCGAGAATCATTTCAATCCGATATATATGTTATGCGATTTTACCTTCTTTGTCAAACTTCATAAGTAATATTGACAAAATTCCCCATTGCTCAAAGCTCTTGGAAATTCATTCTTGAATCACCTATGCAGCTCAATTAGCATACCTGTCAAGTTTCAAACACTGATTTTTTCAAAAAAATACAGAAGCATTTAATACATGACAAAGGACATCACGCTTTAGATAACAGTTAGAATTCCGATATAATATGCTGAAAAAATCTGAGCAATAAAACCTAATAGCAATACACCATTTTTGAAGCTTCGTTCTTTAAAATATGTGTATCCTCCGCATAAAACACCTGCAATGCAAAAAATCCATCCAATGGCAGTGATAAGTATAAGTTCATGGGCAAGAATTTCATATATCGAAAACCAATGAACCATCCCTATAATTCCGGATAACCCCAGTACAGTCCCTGCAATGCAAAACCAGATACGAGTTTGCATACATTTCCGCCTATTTTTCAGAAGTGAAATAAACTGCGTTGCCAGTAATATAAAAAATATCATCGTTGTAGAAGCATAAGTTGCAAAACCAATTATAAATCCTATATGCCCCTGTGTTTTAGATGCCAAAACATAATCATGAGCCAACCTAAAACTTACCGAACTCACCTTACCGTCAGTCACCTTAAAAGCAAGTATTTTTTCTTCCGGACTGGCATCTTTACAAAAGAAAATATTAGGAGCTATTTGTTCATAATATATTTTTTTATTCCCAAAAGGCATAGTAAGATAAATACGATTATTACTTGTTACTTTAATAGAAATCATTTGCATTTTCCCTTGTATTTTTCCAACATTTTTAAATACAGAACGTGCAGGAAGATAGTCTCCGTTCAACATCCTTAAATCTGACTTCCCTTTTATTTTGCTTTTAGCAGTTTCTTTATACGCAATTTTCTCCATTATTTCTGAACAAAACTCAGTCTCCATCACATTTGTCAATATTAAAACGGCTCTCTCATTTTTGGGTTCTACCCATATTTGTGTTTTGAACCCATATGTTCCGCCTTCATGCCCGAACATTTTTGAATTACTCGCATATTGCCAAAAGCCATGAGATAAACCGGAATTTGCACCGTAAGAACGATAGGTTTCTGTAAACATTTCTACTTTGGTATGGGCACTGTGAAACAATAGATCGCTTCTTTTATTATGTTTAGCTAACTCTTGTGCATATCGCAATAAATCCTTTGATGAACCGTTCATTCCTCCTGCAGGATACATCCTCAAATACATATAGGGTTCTTTTTTAAACTTATTTTTAGCGAAAGAATATCCTATCGCTTTTTTCTCAATTATTTTAGGATTATCATTTTGAAACGGACCTATAGATGTATTCTTCATCCTTAAAGGTTTTAAGATCCGTTCCTTTACATATTTTTGATAGCTTTGACCACTTACCATTTCTATAATGTATGCAGCCAAGGCTGCACCCCAATTAGAATATGCGCTGACCGCTCCCGGTGAAAATACCTGCTCAGGCTGGTATGAAGATAATACTTCAGCTAATGTCAATTCTCTTTCATTTTCAAAATAGCGAAGGTTAATAAGTTGTTCTTCAAATCCTGCTGTATGATTCATGAGATGAAGCATTGTGACAGGTTTATCATAATTCAAGTTCTTTAAAAATCCCCTTGGCAAATAGCTACGGATATCTGCATTCAAATCAAGTTTTCCTTCTTCCGCAAGTTGCATTGCACTAGTCCATATAAATGTTTTCGATATCGAACCCCATTCAAAAATTGTATTCTCAGAATTCATAGGCACTCTCTTTTCCAAATCCGCATATCCATAGGTCCTTGAAAATACAATTTCACCATGTTCAGAAATAATGACACACGCCCCCGGAACAGTTTTTCCGATATATTTGTCCGCAACCTTGTCAATAACAAATTTATAATCGTGGTTCCTTTCCGCTGCAAAAGCAAAACAATCAGGCAATTCAATAGCAATGACAATAGCGATACAGCAACTCAAGATGCAGATTTTTTTCATGACATTTTCCCTTCCTTAATTCTTTATTTCCATATTTCATCCATATTTATTCTGCATTCACAACAAGCATTCATAAATTCCTCATCATGAGTTATTACTAAAATTGTTTTTCCTTGTTTTATCGTATTTTTTAATGCCTTTGCAATCAAAAACATATTCTCGGCATCCAAACCGCTGGTAGGTTCATCAAGTATCAAAATTTTTTTACTCGATAAAAGCGCACAACATACCGCAAGCCGTTGCTTTTGCCCCCCTGATAATGAAGCCGGATGAGAATCTTTATGGTCATATAGTTGTATACTCTTGAGCAGTTTTTTTGCCTTTTCTAAATTCTTTATACTGCATTCTGTTCCAAGAAAAAGTTCCTTTGAAACACTTTCAGTGAAAAATTGTATTCCCGTGTCATTTGAACAGTAATAAACATCCTTACGAAGTTTTCTGCATCCTGCTCTTTCCCCATGGAGGTAAATGTTGCCTTTTTTTAATTTCTCAAGTCCGCTTAAAATTAAAGCTAGACTCGTTTTTCCTACACCATTACTCCCTGTAATAGCTGTAATGCTTTTCTCGTTAACAAAAATATTTACATCTTTTAATATCTGTTTTTTATTTTTTTCGAGTGATACCTTTTCTGCTCGTATCGCAATATTATCTGTTGGAGACGGTGTAGGCATTTCTGTAAAAGGTGTGTCTACAGTACAACGAATTCCCTTTGAAATGCGTTCACGGGTATTTATTGTACTGAACTCTAAAGCTGAATACTGTTTTTGTATATGTCCATTTTCCATGTATAAATATCTATCAGCGAGTCCTCCTATCCAACTGATACGATGCTCAGCAATCAGCAGTGTGTATCCCGATTTCTTTAACTCTGCAAGAATATTTTTCATTTGACTAATTCCGGCTTTATCCAGATTCGCAGTAGGTTCATCAAACACAAAAACCTGCGGATGCATAGCATATACAGAAGCTACCGCTGTTCGCTGTTTTTCACCACTTGAAAGTAAATCTAAAGATACATTCCCTATATTCTCCAATCTCATCTTATGAATGGCACTCTTTGTTCTGCTTTGAATATCAAATTTTGAAAAACCATAATTCTCACAGCCAAAGGCTATCTCTCCTTCAAGCTCTGATGAAAAAAACTGCCTTTGAGGATCTTGAAATATACTGCCGACAACTTCGCCGATGTCATAAGATTGCATCTTGTCAATATTTTCTCCTGCAATGTATATGTTCCCTGTTTTCGTTCCTTTGTAATACTTAGGGGCAAGACCATTTACAAGTCTTGTAATTGTAGTTTTTCCGCATCCGGATTTCCCTGTAAAAACTACACATTCTCCATCTTTTATCATTAAATCTATATTTGCTACACCGCGCTTGCTCCCAGAATATTGAAAGGAAACATTCTTTAATTCAATCATATTTTAATGCCTCCAACCCACAGGTAAACTGATATCAAAACTGTCCAAAAAAACATGACAAATATATCCGTTATCCCAATACTGCTCTCATAGTAACTACTTCTTATTCCGGGATTTTCTGCACCTCGCGCAATGGCTGAAACCGAAAGATGATCAGCTATCATTAAAATTCTGATGAGAAGTGGTATTAAAACATATTCACAGCTTATTACAGGTGTTCTTAATATTTCTTTAATATCTGTCAAATTTCTATTTTTCATTGATAAGCATACACTTCTAAATTCTAATTTAATAGTAGGGAAAAATCTGAATACTACAAGTACCCCCAGAATAACAGGTGTAGGGGTATGAATTCTACTTAAAAAAGCGGAGATCTTTCCTGGTGGTGTTGTAATCAAGTCCCACGATACCAAAATAACAGGCGACAGACTCCAAAAAATCAGCACATAAAATTCAGAAAAAATAAACATATGAAAGTCATAGTATCGTATAGCATACAGTAAAATCCCCAACATTATATAAAATATGCCATAGTTAAATAAAATTTTCCGTTTTCCTTGTATAGCAATATATAAAAAAGCTGCAATAGTAAGCACAAAACTGAGGATGACATTTTTCCCCAAAGAAATGGCTATTAGCACACAGATGAAACACCATATCTTAGTAATAACAGAAAATGAAATTTCTTTCATTACAAAATTCCCGCTTTTTTAAAGTGTTTTCCGATAATTTTTTTGCCTATTAGACTCCCCGCAAGCCCACATGCCGTGGTAAAAATCACTATGAATACAACCCATCCCGGAGTCTTATAGTAGTGCACATACGAGTCTATATAATTTTGATCCATTCCACTATTTCTTGCAAAGCTATAATATGTTTTCCAGAAAAACCAAATTGGCAGCAAATTGACACCATTATATAAAAGACTGGAAACGGTCCATGCTGCCGTAATTTGTTTTGAATTTCTTCCAGAGCAATCCTTCCACAAGATAGCCTCACATATAATACCGACAGCGACAAAATATGGTAAAAGATACCAGTTCCCCATAAATGTATAGATAATACCTATAATACTCATATATGTAAGTGTAACAAAGTGTTTTCTAACCCGACACAAAAGTAAATAGTAAATCGGTGCACATAAGAGCATTGTAAATCCTATTGATAAAACCATGCTTACAAAGTGATTAGCCATGCATATCATATTTATAAGAAATTGGATAAGAATAAGGAAGAGACTCAATAGAACTACAGTAATTACATCTTTTATTTCCCATTTTAATATTTTCTTGCTTTCATTGTTCATTTCTTTTCCTCCATAAATGTTATTTTTTTGCTTTAACTAAAAATGTCGGCATAGTGCGATATCTAAGTGCCATGAAGGAATTCCAATATTTCTCCTGAGCAAGTGTCTCAATTTCAATTTCTTTAAATCCAGTTTCCTTGCATATTTTCAAATCCCACTCAGGGCGTTTTATATAACTTAAAGGCAATTTTTTGAATTCATTCATCATGTCCTTATCGTGATAATAATCTCGAAATGTTCCATAGCGTTTAGTTAAGATATCTTCATCTGACCGGAAGTGCTTTGCTTGTTCCTCTCCCCAAAAAGGGAAAAGCCAATTGGCGTCCAAGTTCAACATACAACCGCCGGATTTCAAAATTCTGTACCACTCTCCATAAACTTTTTTTGGATTATTAAATAGCCAAAAAGCATGCCTTGAAACTACAGTATCAAAGGTATTATCGGTAAAGTCCATTGACTCTGCGTCTTTAAGCATGAAAGTGATTTTATTTAAAAAGCCCAACTCCTCAGATATTTTTGCAGCTGCCTTGAGCATTGCGATATTATTGTCTATTGCAATAACTTCACAACCTATCTTTGCAAAAATCAACGAAATAAACCCGGTTCCACATCCAACATCTAAAATTTTTCCCTTTTGACAACCATTGATGTGCTGTTTTATCAAAGCTTCCCATTCCGAACCTGTTTCCTCTATTTCACGCAAAAGAAATATCCTCATTTTTTCGGAATCCATAGACCATATTTTCTCAGCTTTATTCATCTAATTTTTTCCTTTCTTGTTTATAAAGCAAAAGTCGCATTTTTTACCGTTCATGCCCAGCGTCTGACTTCGTTCAAATACAAAGCCTTCTATATTTCCGAATACGATATGATCACACAGGCAGAATATCTCACAAAGTTCCGGGCACCCAAAAAACTCGCAGGTATCCGCCCACAGACATTTAAGTACATCAACACGGTAGCATCTGCTATCATCCGATATGATTCTGCTTTTCCATATTTCCTCACCCGACATCCCTTTTCTCATAAAAATGCGAAACAACCGGAAAAACCCGGGAATATGAAAAAAAGTTTTCAAAAGTTTATGGGTCTTTTCCGCGATATGAAACGAATATTCCTTCACCAATGCCTTTGCCTCGTCTTTTGGAAGACCTTGATCTATGAAGCATCTGTACAAGGCTATGTTGGAAATAATACTGCCTTTTTGTCTTTTTTTCTGCTTTTTTGTCCATGCACCTAGGTTGATTTCTTCGATGAGGAGCTCCATTTTTGCCTTATGCTCTGAATCTATATTCTCTAACAGGTGTGCATCTAGCTTACCGAAGTAAAAACTTTTGTATGTCATATCCTACCCCCCTAATTTCCATCCGATTGCCTTTTCACGAATTTCTACAAAGCGTCGGTAAAGTCCTTCTTGCTGTATAAGCTCCTGATGTTTTCCACTTTGCACAATCCGTCCGTCCTCGAGAACAAGAATTTGATCTGCTCCCCGCACCGTATTCAGCCTATGAGCAATCATAAGAAGCGTCTTATTTTTTGTCAGCTCCGAAATCGCATGCTGCAGTTCCCGTTCATTTTCAGGATCTATACTTGATGTAGCTTCATCTAAAATTACTATAGGCGCATCCTTCAAAATCGCCCTCGCAATAGAGATTCGCTGCTTCTCGCCACCAGAAAGGGTTGCTCCTCCTTCTCCAATTTTTGTTTGATATCCGTCGGGAAGTGCGGATATGAAATCGTGACAGCATGCTTTCCTAGCCGCCGAAATCATCTCTTCTTTTGTTGCCTGCGGCTTTCCGAAAAGAATATTATTTTCGATTGTATCCTCAAAAAGATATATCTTTTGAAATACAATGGAAAAATTCTTAAGAAGACTGTCGCAGGTATAGTCCTTCACATTGATGCCCCCTAAGAGGATTTCACCTGCTTTTACATCCCAGAAGCGTGCAATTAAGCTGCAAAGAGTTGTTTTACCGGAACCCGAAGGCCCTACAATTGCGCAGCTTGTCCCCTGAGGAACTGAAAAGCTCACATCGTGGATGACTTCCTTTTCATCATATGCAAAGGAGATGTTTGAAATGGTAAGGTCATAAGCTTTTGGGGTAAGGTCCGTTCCATTTTCGTCCAGAAGTGGCATTTTCGATATGGTTTCCAATCTGTCCAAAGAAGCATCCACAACTCTTGTAACAGCAGCCGTACTTCCTGCAAGCTCCACAGTCGTGTAAATCATAAAGCTTGCGACGATGAGAAGCAGGCACTTTTCAGGAGTTGTTTCTCCTTCCATGAGCAGATACGGCGTGGTAACAAGGATCGCAAATCTGGCAAATTTGAATATCATCTGAAATACAGCCGCCAAACCGGAAAAAACTTTTTCTAACGCAATGTTTGCCTCTGCACTTTCACTGATAGCAGAATCTACGGATTTATCTGAACGATCTGCAAGTCCGAATGCCTTTACCACAGTCATGCCCTGTATATATTCTAAAATGCCTGTAACAAGCCCGGCTTGTGCAGCCTGCCTGCGAGGAGAATATTTCACGCCGGCTTTTTGTGTTTTTGCGTACACACAAAGAGAAAGAAAAAGCCCTATGAACATTAAAACTCCAATTTTCCATTCATAAAACAAAAGCCATATCCCTATCACTACGGCATGTATGAATCCTCCTGCAACCGCTTCCATAACATTGACCGCACTAGTTTCCAGATCTCCCAGCGTGGTGGTAACTGCCGCTGTAATATCTCCAAGCCTATGCTCGTTAAAATATCCCATAGGTACACGCTTCAATTTTTCTCCGAGTTCCATTCGCCATTTGGAACACATGGAAAAACTTCCAAGAGTTCTTTTTACAGAGGAAAGATTCGTAAAGAGAATGCGCCCTAAAATACTTAAAAGCATAATTCCAAAGGATACCCATATCGTTTTAGCCGGCATGTGTCCGTTTGAAAAAGAGCACCAGATTCCATTCAGGACGGTAAGCACAGCCATAATAGGAAGCATCTCAAATACAGAATTGCACATATGAAAGATAAACGACAAAATCAATTTTTTTCTCTCCGCCGCGGAAAAATCCAAAAGACGTTTGAACATGTGAATCATACTGACACCTCCTTCATATCAAGTGTGTTAATATGTGCATTCCAAAGTTCTCTGTAAAGGCTGCAATTTTCAATCAGCTCCGCATGTTTCCCTTCAGCTTCTATATTCCCTTCATTCATAACGATGATTTTATCGGCTGATGTAATGGTAGAAAGGCGGTGTGCAATTACAATCAGTGTTTTCCCTTCCACAAGTTCACTTATCGAATTCTGAATGACCGATTCATTTTCGGGGTCTGTAAATGCCGTAGCTTCATCTAAAATAACTACAGGACTATTCTTTATCATGGCTCTTGCAATAGCGATACGCTGCTTCTCTCCGCCGGAAAGATTGCTTCCGCTGTCTCCCACGACGGTATCGTAGCCATTTGGAAGTGACATAATAAAATCATGGCATGCCGCTTTTTTCGCTGCATTTTCAATTTCGCTGTTCGAAGCATCAAGTTTTCCTATTCTTATATTTTCCCGTATAGAAAGGTGAAACAGATAATTGTCCTGAGAAACATACGCAATATGTTCCATAGTCTGCGAAAGAGGTATTTTTTGCATATCAATACCTCCTATTTTCACGGTTCCGCTTCCTGCATTCCAGAAAGATGCAATAAGTCTTGCGATAGTTGACTTGCCTGATCCCGACGGTCCTACAAAAGCGGTCATTTCATTTTCGTAAGCTGTAAATGAAATATCATGTAAAACCTCTGTATCTTTGTAAGAGAAGGATACACCGGAAAATTCTATTTTTTCTCTGTCCAGTCGCACTCGTTTCTCCGGGCGTTTCATCTCTTCCGTATCTAAAAGCTTTCCTATTTCTTTCACTGTGGCATCCACCATAGCAAGACTGTCTGTATATCGTAATGCCTGAATAAGCGGAGTAATAAGACCTAAAGACAAAATAATGCAGGATATAAAACTGCCCGCGCCTATGCTTCCGTCGATATAAAAGAAACTTCCGACAGGAAGGACTCCGATTAAACTGGAAGGTGCGATTGCAATACCCGCCGCATAATATGGATTTGTCTTTTTGAACCATTCCGATTTAGAGGCTTCACTCTCTTTCACCGCTTCTGCATACTTGCGGTAAGAATCACTGCTTTGGTTAAAAGCTTTGACTACTTCTATTCCCCCTATATATTCAACTGTAGTGGCATCCATAGCTTTAGCAGCCTTAATTACTCTGGCATAACGCCTCTCATAGTCTTTCATCATCCCCATGTAACAGAGCATTCCAATCGGAAAGGTTGCAAGGGCAATAAGTGCCAGCCTCCAATCAAGAAACATGAAATAAATCAGCATTAAAACAGGAATCATAATATTGGCTGTCAATTCCGGTATCATGTGAGCAAGCGGCAGTTCCAATTTTTCAACAGTATCAACAATCATAGCCTTGAATTTCCCGGAAGGTGTATCTAAAACAAATCCCATAGGTGCCCGTGACAATTTTTTTGTAAGAGCAGTGCGAATATTTTTCAGTACGGTAAATGCGGCTCTGTGAGATTGTACGGTAGATACAGTTGACAGGCAGAGCTGAAGAAGGTAGCCTAAAAGTGCAATGACCGCCATTGGGATAATTGGCTGCAAGCTGTAATCACCGGAACATATTTGAATGATAATGCGTGAAACTGCAATATACGGAACTATTCCAAACCCTGCACCAAGAACAGCAAATATAACGGATTCTGCAAGCAAACCTCTGCAAGGTTTCGCGAACTCAAATAAGCGATGTAAGGTATTTTTGCTATTTTCCATTTTAATCTCCATTCCACTGCCCTCGCCGGCAGCATAAACAGCAACAAAGGTATTTTATGCTTTCTTTCATGCTAATTCCGCAAAAGATGATTCTCAATATTTTCTTTCTCTGCACCTCTCAAATCAATAGTTATTTTGCCCTCTGATATAATCAAAACTCTCGAACATATTGTCTTTATAAATTCAATATCATGTGTGATGACAAGGATAAATTTCCCCTGTGCAGAAAGTTTTTCCATCATAGTTCCTACTTCCCGCATACTTCTTAAATCAAGGCCGCTGGTCGGTTCGTCGAAAACAAGAATTTTTTTATCACAAAGCATGCTGATTGCTACTGCTAAACGCTGTTTTTGTCCTCCGGAAAGCGATAAGGGATGCCTGTTTTTTAATTTATTAAGGGATAACATCGATAAAGCCTCATCTACGCAGGCATTATCTACCGTCTTTGTTCCAAGCTTACATTCAGTTTCCACACTATCTGTAAAAAGTTGATGCCCCACATCTTGCATAATCATGTAAGATATCTTTGTGCGCAATTTTGCAGGCAACTTTTCTCCATCCACAGATATACTGCCCAAGTTCTCTTTTACCAGTCCGCATATGGTGCGAGCCAATGTTGTTTTTCCTGCCCCATTTGCACCGGTGATTGCTATGATTTCTCCACCATTTGCAGTGAAAGAAACATCTTGCAAGGTTGTGTGAGTCCCTTGTTTGACTCTAATGTTTCTTAGTTCTAATATGCTTTTTGAAAAATTTTTAATATTAATATTTGTTCCGATTTCAGAAAAATGTCGACATCGAAGTCCCATATTTTGTATCCGTGCGGTCGAAAGTCTGCCAAAGTCTTGTATACTCATAGATTTGAGTATTTGACCGTCCTTCATTAAGATAATTTTGTCAACAATATCCATTAGGTACCACAAACGGTGCTCAGCTATAATAATAGTTTTTCCCTGTTGTTTTACTCTTTTTATAAGTTCCTTCAATTCAAGTACAGATTTAAAGTCCAGGTTTGAAGACGGCTCATCTAACACAAAAATATCCGGATTGGCAGCATATACGGATGCAAATGCGATTTTTTGTTTTTCACCGCCGGAAAGCTCAAAAATACTGCGTCCTCTTAGATTTTTTATATGTAAGTCTTTAACAACCTTTCCAAGCTGTCTTTTTAAAATTATAGGTTCTAACATTCTGTTCTCAAGTCCGAAAACAATTTCACTGTCAGTATCTGTATTGAAAAACTGTGTTCGCGGATTTTGAAAAACAGTGCCTACACTATCAGAAAGAGTTGAGATTTCAGTCTCTGCAACATTCATTTCTTCCACAATCACTTTACCTGAAAGCTTTCCCTCGAAAAAATGAGGAATCAGCCCATTAACTAACCTTGTAAGGGTCGTTTTTCCACATCCGGATACCCCACATAGTAAAACACATTGACTTTCAGGGATTTTTAAGTGTAATTTCCGCAGAGCGCCTTTATCCGTTCCTTTGTAAGAAAATGACAGGTTTATAAATTCAATCAAGGGAATACACCTCCGTGAAAAAAATCGAAACATATCATACAAGCTATACACATATATATAATTGCAATCAGAGTATCCGCCATGGAGAAAGAAACTTTCTCCATGCAACTGCGCCTTCCGACGTGATCAATTCCTCTTGTAATAGCAGCTTGTGTGATTTCATCAGAAATTTTAGAAGCAGATATCAGCATCGGTACATACACATATTCCATTATCTTAACAGGGTGGCGCAGAGCTCCTATGGGAGAGACAATTATGCCTCGAAGAGTCATAGCATCCTTAATATAATTCCATTCTTCAGCCATTGTCGGAAAGTATCTCAATGTAATAGAAAGTGCAATTGTAAATCCTTTCGGCAGGTGCATCCTACCAAGTGCTGCAAGGAAAGTGCTTACCTTCGTTGTATATATTAAAAATGCACCAAGCATAAAACAAGGAATCAGCTTTCTTATATAAACATCAAACATGTATATGACCCCTCCGACTGTAATAGGCAACTTTAATATCAGAAACAACTGTATCATCAATAAGACAACAAACAGTACCATGTATTCCAAAGCAGTCCTCAGTTTTCTTTCCCGTAAAAGCAGCAGTGCCGGAATCGCCATAAAAAAGCATTCTATAACTATACTTTTATTCAGAAAAACAGAAACACTGGTTATTGATAAAATCAGAAGCTTCGTCCTGGGATCTAACGTCATTTATACAATCCCCACTTTTTCGAAATGTTTTTGTAATAACTTTTTGCCAATAAAACCTCCGATTAAGGCGCAAATAATTGTTCCTAAAATCATTAAAGGAATGGCCCACCAGTTTACTCTGATAGAATTGACTATTCCAATAAAGGATGAAACATTTCCTTTTCTTTGCATAAAATCGTCAAATTGTGCAGGCATAACAACCATAGGAATATAAGCACCCATTGGAGATAGTGCAAATACACAATATGCAAGTAAATTCCTTTTAAATGCCCGGAAGTTTCCGGTGGAACAAATAAAATCCGCAATAAATCCAAATATGATGAAAAATACTGACATCATCCAAAACATACCTGTAACAAATAATAAAATCCCGGCAAGGATCCCCAGTATGGATAGCGCTCCCCGTTTCGGTATTTTAGCAGTATACAACATAAAAACACTTCCTGAAAATAAAGCAACTGCCATTGGCATAAAAGGGAAAGTGACAGGAGTCATCTGGGCAATACCGCCTATCACAAAAGCAATAGCAAAATAAATAAGCGAAAAAACACCTATAGAAATATAATCTCTCGTCAACAATACATTTTCGTTTTTCTTCATTACATCCTCCATCTTCTCCGTCTTTTCAGAAAACAGTCTTTCGAAGTATTTTTTTGAAAAGACATATTTATCTTTTCAAAATCATTTGAAGCAGTACTAGTAAGTAGTTAAAGACTGCTAACCTAGGCATAAATTTTTAAGACTTATGTAAGCCTTAAAAGTCCCTCCCATCCGGCATTGAAAAAAATTGCCAGTTCTTCAACATATCCTGTTGCCTGCTCTCTCGTCATATCGTGAACCACTGTCTCGAATGCAGCCGTAAAATATGCGCTGGTAATCATATGATGAAGTTCATGACTCACACTTCCCATAAGTTTACCTTCCTCTTTGAGACGAGCATAATATTTCTCTGTGCGATATACATCCAGTTCTACAAGTTTATGAATATAATCTGCATATTTTGTTCCTTCTGAACAACAAATAATAAGTTTAAATTCTTCAAAATTATCATAAATATAATTTATAAAGTGTAGAAGATATTTTGTAGACAGTTCTCTGCTTTTAGCTGTATTGTTTTCAGGAATTAAATCAAAATGTGCATCCTGAGCAGCCTTGAACTGCTCCATCAAACTATCTGCTGCACCGGAAACGAGAGCCTCAAACAAAGCGGCTTTATCAGAGTAATATCCGTAAAAAGCACCTTTAGTAAAACCCGCTTCTGTTACAATTTTTCTAAGAGATGCATCCTTAAATCCTTTTTTCAAGAATTCTCGTTTGCCGACTTCCAATATTTTTTTTTGCGTTTCTGAAATCCCCATTTTACACCTCCGCATCAATATACCATCGGTATATACCATCAGTATATTAGCATGAATTTTATTTTGTGTCAATATTTTCTGATAAAAATGGTCATCAACCGAAAGGATAAAAAAATCGGTAGTGTGACAGAAATTTTTTATTCTTACACACTACCGTGCTACACACATTCTATTTAATTCCGATTATAGATTTCTTGAATACTTTGTAAGTTTTCTCTCAGTATAAAAATCTAACGACTAACTATTTTTGCCTTTGCCATACTTCCAAAAACTTTCTTTCCGTTGTCTTTTCCGTAAGCTCGCACTGTTATATAATATTTTTTTGGTAAAGTCTTTCTTATCAACTTTATTCCGGATTTATTCCCTGTAAAAATTTTACGAAACGATTTCTTCATATTTTTATTTTTTGAAAAACAAATTTCGTACCCTGAAGCTTTCTTATCAGTCTTCCATTTAAAACTAACTAATTCCCCGTATCTTTTTACCCTTATCTTTCCGCAATCTCTTGGATATACTTTGATAGCCACATCCTTATGCACACCATCATATTCCATAGTTCCGATCACGGTGACTCTTATTACAGATGTTCCTATTCCCTTGGGAGTGATTACGCCTTGTCTGTTAATAACTACTTTTTTACCGGATATAACTTTATATGTAATTTTTCCGTCACCTGCTACAGTCCTTGCATTGATATTTTTCGTTTGAGATGTAGTTAATTTTATTGTTGATGGAACAGAAATCTTGCTCGGCTTTGTTTTATGTGTCTGTGTCCAAAGTTTAACTAATGCATTACCAAACTTTACAGGTGTATCGTAGTTATTAACTACTTCGTTTAAAGGTTCAACAGAAGTTACATCAATCCACGCAGTTTTATCAGACACTTTATGTGAATTTTTATCAATCTTGCGGTTCACATAGGTCTGTCCCTTTTTACAATGACCTACTGCATTAAATCTTGAAATGTCTACATCTGTAGTTGCCTCAAGCATCAAAGTCCATTTCTTCGTACCATTAACATTATAAGAGCTTGTACAAACTACAGAAAAACGGTCACCCTTAAGTCCATCGATAGGCTTCTTCAACATCCTTGTGTGATATCCTGGAGCCTTTTGTGTAAAATTTTCTACCGCTACTAGTTTACCGCTTTCAGGCTTATTATATTGTGAATTTTTATATATTTTTATACTTAATTCAGAATCAGCTATTCTTGTTGAATATCCCACAGCTTTAACTGTTTCAGGCTTACTCATACAAAAAACATTAGCCTGTTTGAATTCCTTGTCCGATTCATAAATAAAATCTCCAAAGCCTATGCCATCGTATTGATAGGCACGATCAAACTCGTGTTTGGGATTATCCTTATCGTAGTGAACATTTTCTCCCTCCAGACTCACAGGTTCACTAACGGTATGATCATAATAAGATAAGTAGAAATATCCTTTATCCCCCCATTTTTCTCCCCAGCTATTTTTTACAATCCATGCACCGTCTTTAGGAGGTATCTTTGCCTGACCCGTTGTGTCTTTAAAATTTATTTTTTTATAATTATCATCCCACCCTACTATGCAAACCTCATGATTCGACCACAAGTCATTATAGCAGTAAAACGCACTATTTTCCTCGTTAAAATAAGCACCTGTAGGGTCATCCTGAGTTGTTTGATGAAAAGCTACAGCCACAGCACCTTTCTGCATAAGAGTTCTCTTAACATCCTCAACAGATGCTTCTTTCGTTCCATGGAAAGTAATCTCACCATCGTCTGAAATCTCTTTGTCCGTAATTTCAGGAAGATATGTAAAGTTCTTCATTCGATAATCGCTTTTACCTGCCATAAATCCCGGCAAATCCGTTGAGATACTTCCATTATATTTAGCGTGGCTTTCATCTACTGTTCCAAATCCTCTTGCTAAAGTAGCACTTACCAATTGCCCGTTTCCTCCATTTGCATATGGATTTCCCAGGTTTACAGTATGCCAATGATCCATCCCTGCATAACAGTCATCAGGAGAAAGTTGTTTATCTTCATCGTCCAATTCAGGATTATAGGTGAACCAAGTCAGATGGCGTTCAGACAGATCAACACTTTTATCTGCAAAGCCGTTTTTTATCATATTAGATTCAAGTGAAGCTAACATACCGAAAGCCCAGCAAGTTCCATGATTACCCTGGTTTTTTATAGCGGTCGACTCTCCGTTTTCTGTAAGATTATATCGTGTGGGTAGATTTCCTCTACACTTTTCAGGCTCTGTTTCCATCAGTTTATTTTTACCACTTTTCGTAGGAACTAATTTAGGATAAAAATCATCCCCCGTATTTTTCATATATGCTATGCAATGAACACCGGTGTACCTGTTATTGTCTTTCTTTTTCTCAGCAAAGGTATTTACTGTAAGTACAAAAGCATGTAACATCAACATGATGCCTACAAGTGCAAGTACATTAAACAATCTTTTTGTCTTCATACCTCATACTCCTACTTTATCACCTTGATTTTAATTGAATTTGTCACATATCCAACTGTCCGTTTTGAAGGCTTGATATATAAACGCCATTTACTAATCTTCATTTTTTTCCAATGATTCGGATATTTTATTGTGATTCTTTCGCCTTTCATCTTATAAACAGCTACCTTTTTCCAACCTTTCTTTGTCTTAAGCTGAAGGATAACTTTCTTCTTTATACTACTTGGTGCTATTTTAACAGAATCTTCAATAACCCTCCTATTCTTCTTAACCTTAAAGTTATACTTTAATCCGGAGATCTTTGGAATCTGAACAATTACAATATTTCTTGAAACATAACTCTTATTGTTTCCATCTCCCTCAATTTTAACTCTCCATATGGTTTTTGCTTTCTTTCTCCATATCTCCGGATACCTGATTTTCACTTTAGCAGTTTTGTCAGCTATTTTTTCGGTAAACATCGTCTTCCATACTTTTTTATTTTTAATTTGTAATTTAAGTACTTTTCCTTCAGCATTTTTTACACTTAATACATTTTTAGGATTTTTGCTTCCAATCTCCAGTTTGTATAACTTTTTGAGATTATATACTTTGAGTTTGTTATTTGAATTATCGTCCGGATTTGTTACAACGACTTGTTTTTCCAGTATATCCCCCGATAACATTAGAGCTTTTTTGATTTTGTTATTATCAACATAAAACACTGCATCTTTCGAAATCAAATCAAATGCACCTAACCCGATCCCCGTAATCGCTTTCTGTTTCATTACAACTTTCTTTAATGAGCTGCAACCATTGAATGTGAATACGCCTATTTGCTGCAAACTCTTGGGAAGTTCTACTTCCTTCAGTCCTGTGCAGTCAGAAAATGCCCCTCTGAGAAGCTCTTCAGCATTTTCTGCTTTCATATCGCCTATTTTCTCCACACCTTCTTTCAAAGCCAATTTTTCCAGTGAAAAACAGTTCGAAAAAGCACCATCGCCTATTTCTTTCAATGAATCGGAAAATTCAGCGTTCTTAATCTTCTCACAATTCCAAAATGCCCGTTTTCCCACGCTCTTTACTTTCGACAAATCCATGCCTGTAAATTCTCCTGCTCTTGCGAAAGCTTCCTCACCTATAGATGTGGCTCCTTGCGGCATGAAAATTTTTTCTAATTTAAAACAGTTAAAGAAGGTTCCTTTAGGAATATCGGTGATGCTGCTTCCCTCTTCAAAAGAAACTTTTTTCAAATTGTTGCACCAGAAAAAAACATGCGTACCCATTTTCTTAACTGATTTAGGTATTTCAATCTCTAGTACCACAGGATTGCCTGAAAACGCTCCATTTTTCAGAGTTTCAAGCTGCGAATTTTCCTCGAAAGACAATGATGTCATCTGTTCGTTATCACTTATTCCGTTAACTCCTATAATTTTTACAGAGTTAGGTATTGTAATTTCCTGCAATCTTTTATTTCCACTAATTGCAGAATCTTCAATAGCTGAAACTGTCTTAGGGATAATAAGAGTTTCAACTGTTTCGTTCTTATAAAGTGCGCCGCTGCCAAGTGCGGTAACTGTGTAATTAAAGCCTCTTGTTGAAACAGTTTCTGGAATTTTTAAAGTTTTTCCGAGCTTTTCTCTGTCACTTTCTACCAAACGCACCTCACCTTTTGCACTTCCTTTGGCTGGTTTTATGACCTCATATTTCAGCATTTTCTTTATAAAAGTATTCACTTCCTCCGTCGGCAGCAGACTTTTATCAATCAACACATTGCTGTCCTGAACTCCTGCCTTTACAAACATCGCCTTAACATCTTCATTCGCCACTGTATATCTTCGTCCGTTTACATTCAAATCATCCGGTAGGGATTCTATATCCAAAGATTTGATTTTAATGCTGTTAAGGTTCGATGCATACAAGAAAGCGTTTCTTTTTATTTCCTTTATACTCTCAGGCAAAATTAATTCTTCTAACGAACTGCACTGTGCAAAAAGATTCTGAGGGATAACTGTCATCTGCTTGGAAAGAGTTATTTCCTCAAGATTTCGGCATCCCATAAATGCCTTGTCTTCCATTTCGGCATGGCAGTCCTCAAATTTTGCAGACATCAATGCGGGAGCTCCTGCAAATGCGTTCTGACCTATATTGTGCAGGTTCCTTCCTGCACTGAAGTGCTTCAAATTCTTCACATTTGAAAAGGCGTATTTCGCAATTTCTCTCACATCATTTGGAAGAACAAACGATTCATCTTTTTTCCCGGTAGGATATATGAGAAGTTTTCCCATAGAACTTGTATACAAAACCCCATCTTTTGATCTAAATGAATTGTTTCCTTCCGCAGTTTTTATCTCTGTAAGTTTTCCACAGTCTAAAGTAATATTATTTCCTATTTTCTTTAATTTTTTCGGCAAAGTTATGCTCTCCAAAGTTCTCATACCTGAAAAAGCTTCACTGTCAATTCTTTCAAGATTTTCCGGTAATGAAAGTTCTTTCATGTCACGAGTATTCTTGAAAGCATTTTCGCGAATTACTTTTAAACTTTCAGGTAATTTAATTGTTTTCAATCCTGATCCGTCAAAAGCATTTTTACCTATTTCTTCCAATGCGGAACCTTTCTCAAAAATAATCTCGGTCATAGCAGAACAGTCATTAAATGCTCTATCATCTATTTCCTTTACGGTTTTAGGTACAGTGATTCCCTTAATCCTGTTAAACGCTTCCTCTCCCTGCATAAATGCATTCTTTGCAATCTTTACAACAGTGTATTTCTTACCATTATGTGTTACCGTTTCAGGTATGGCAAACTTGCCGTTTCCCTCGACTGGGATTCCTGTTGAAGAATAGCCATTTCCAACTTGTACAGTTCCGGGGTTGTCACCTTCACCGCTGTCTAAAACAGTATAGAGGATGTTGTCTTTTTTAAATTCCTCTACAGGATCTTCGTGATTTAATGAATTTATTTTGGATTCCTCTATACCTCTTTTTATAAGAAGTTCTTTAACTTTTGAATTTTCAACGATGAATTTTACATTCGGTGAAGCTCCAATGAACGGAGAATTAGCAATTTTAATATACTTTTTCCCCTTCAAAATAACTTTTTCCAAGGATTCACAGCTTCCGAAAGTTCCTGTTTCTATAATGTCGACGCTTTTAGGAATTGTAATCTCATCTAACGCCGTCAGCTTATAAAAAGAGTAGCTCGAAAGTCCGGTAACTCCTTCTTCAAGCTCTACCGATTTTAACGAAGAGCAATTACTAAGCGCCATTTTTCCAATCCACTTAACAGATGCGGGGATATGAATGTTTTCTAAGTTTTGCATATTCCCCAGTGCACTACTTTTTATTGTTTCCAGACCGTCAGGCAAAGTCACCTCTGTTAAATTACTGCAGTTATTGAAGGCTTCACATGAAAGCACCTTTACAGTATTTGGAACCGTGTATTCATTACCGCCCTTCGCAATTGGATAAACATACAAAATATCTTTTTTCTTTGAAAACAATACACCATCCTCAGAAACATAATTCGGATGGTTCTTGTCCACTTCGATATGTTGCAATTTACCACAATTCGAAAAAGCACTCTCATAGAATTCTCTGATAGTTGATGCAATTGTAAATTCCTTTAACTTAGTTGACGAAAACGCATGTTCCCCAATTACAACAATGTTTCCACCCGTCTTTTCGAGACCTACCGTAGATAAATTTCTACAGTTATTGAAAGCCTTCGTACCTATTATTCGGACAGCTATCGGAAGGTCAATACTTCTAATTGATGAAAACTGAAAAGCATTGGCAGCTATGCCTTTGCAAACTGATTTTTCTCCAAATTTAACATTGTTAAGATTTTCTGTACTCCAGAAAGCTTTTTCACCGATTTTTTTAACTTCTGCCGGGACAGTTACGGTCATAATTCCGCTGTTTTGGAATAATCCTGTAGAAATTTCTTTAAGCTTTGGAGGCAATTTAACTTTCCCCAATGCGGTACACGAATAAAACGCTTCATCACCTATAGCAATAAGGTTATCAGACAAGGTGATCTTATTGAGTTTTTCACACAAACTGAAGGCACTACCGCCTATTTTCTTTACACTATTTGTCATTTCAACAGTTTTTAATTCATAATTTCTGCGAAACGCTCCCTCGCCAATTTCAGTTATAGAATCAGGAATACTTATATTCCGCAGTTTGTCACAATCCATAAAAGCATTATTTCCCAACTTTACAACCTTATATTTTTTCCCTGCGTGGCTTATTTCTTTTGGAATACGAAATTCTGTTATATTCTTCGGCACAGATGGGTACTTGTATCCCAAATCAGCTCCAAGTGCTACAGTTCCTCCGTTTCCATTAGAAGTAAGTACTCTATACTTTATACCATCGACATCTATGACGGTATTGTCTTCATTTCTTACAATGAAGTTCGATTTTAATCTGTTACTTTTTTTATACCTGACGGAACACTTTTTTTCACAGGTAATAGAATCATTGTCTTTTGATTTCCCCATAGTTACTTTTGTTTTACTTCGTAATGTAATCTTAGCTTCAGCGGCAGAATCAGTTTTCGCAACTGCCAAAGATACATCAAGACCAATACTTCCGATCATCATCGCGGAAGCAATAGCAACACTTAGAAATTTTCTCTTTCTCATTCCCATTACTCCTCCTAACACAACCAAACAATTATAAAAATAATTTCCTTTTGATTAATTCCGGATTAATCCCGAAAATTTTATCAAAGTCACTTTAGGTTATAGCCTGCTTAAATTCATTATAACTAAAGATGATAAAAAAATAGTAATATTAATTATAGTTAAATATGTCTAACTATATCGTATGTATTTAGTTTTGTCAATAAAACCGCAAGAAAAGAGGAGATTGGTATATTGCTATCCAATCTCCTAAAATCTCTTATAACTAAATTTTAGTAAACTAAATTATTTCATTTTCATCTTTTTACGCCTAATCACAACCAGCAATAGCAGCAATGTAGCAATAGCCAATGAAACTACAGGTAAAATCCACTCTGTATTATCTCCGGTTCTCACTCCTCCACCCGGTTTCGGCTTGCCCGGTTTTTTAGGTTTTTCAGGTTTCTTCTCAGGTCTATTGTACATAGTAACCTTGGTATCAGAACCTGCAATGAATTCTATCTTCTCAGTGCTTAACTTATATCCTTTTGGTGCTAAAGTCTCACTTAAAATATATTTTCTACCTTCCACTAAATTCTTGATGATATGTGCTTTCTTTTCAGATACCCACTCGTCTACAAGTTTTCCGCTTTCAGCATCTGTAACTTTCATTTTCGCACCTGGAAGTTCTTCCTTGTTTGTTATATCTTTCTTGCTAATTTCAACCTCGCTGAACTTTAACCACATAGCCTTAAAAGAAGTAATTGCCGCCTTATCTTCCACTATGTTTAAATGACCGATATCCTGCTGATTCGGAGGCGTTTCAAACACAATAGGTTGGTATTTGAATTTTTTGCCAACCTCGCCTGTATTATATTCATCTGTAACTCCGGCATCAGCTTCCAAATAAAATTTATCTCCGACTTTAAGTGTAACTTCAGGTCCCTTAACAATCTCTCCGTCTTTAATCAAACGAACCCCATTATCAGGTAATTTAAAAGTCACTGTAGCGTTAGGATCTCCCTTAACTTCATTTTCGTCAGTCACCTGCACCTTCTTCGCAGGATCCCATGTAGCCTTCAATTCTGACTTTGCAAAATGTGCCAAACCTTTCGGTGGTACAGGTTTTGTGTTTAAAAATTCCTTAAATTCTTTAACTCCTTCAAGAGAATCATTATTGGTACCCTTATAAAAATCACTTAGAACACGGGAAGTAACCACAATTCCCTTTGCCTTATTGTTATCAAACCCTGCCCACGGCTCCTGACCAAACCATCCGTAGTAAAGGGCTTTCAACATATTGTCATTTTCATATACTTTTCTTTTTAAATCCTTTTCGTGATGAGGACCTGGACCTACATTGGATTGTATGCAAAAGGCTTTCTGCCCATTGTACTCAAAATACCACGCAACTTCTCCTTTCCATTCTCCTCCATTAATATGCTTGATCTCATTATACGCATGAGCCGACACTGTCATAATTGCCATAGCTG
Organism: Eubacterium nodatum ATCC 33099; assembly: GCA_000510425.1. GTDB lineage: Bacteria > Bacillota > Clostridia > Peptostreptococcales > Anaerovoracaceae > Aminicella > Aminicella nodata. Next base: position 76,722 of record AZKM01000018.1, read on the forward strand.
ATATAAATGCAATTATAAAGGCCAACACAGACATTAATACTTCTTTTTTTATCCTTATGCTGATTTTTTCTTCCATTTTCCCCTCCTATATTCTTAATTGTCAGCAAGTTAATTTTTTGTATACGGTATTGTAGCACAAATTTTCTGCCTATAAAAGTTTTTTATTTCTCACGTATAATAGTCAAATGATTCAAATATATCAAAAAAACAATGCGGTGCGAGAAGGTATGCAAATTAAACCTATTCGATTTTTAACCATTTAATTCAATTTTATAAAAAATGTCTCTTACAAAGTTTATGAAAAATTAAATCCACTCGCTTCTGCTCTACCGTTCAAATCTCTCGGAAATCCACTCCTGATCCACCTCGGCATACTTTCCGGGTGGGATAGATAGAGCTTCAAAATAATTTTCTTCAAGCTCTGAATAAAGCTCATCATCAATGGGAATCGTCAATTTTTCATCATTACCGTTATCAGAAGTCCAAATTACAAAATAATCTTCCTCATCATCAAACATAAACAGAAGATCCCCCTGTTCCAAATCATCCCACTGCTCTTTAACATCTTCCCATATAATAAATTTATAGAGTTCAAGAATTCTATCATCTCTTCCTCTCTCAAAGATCAGGATTTTCTCCATGAGATTCAGTCCGTTTGAGGTCAGACGAAATTGTGACTCGGAATCAAGGTCAGCCCCCGGCACATCGAGACTGTTAAGCTGATCCAAAAGGTCTTCCTCGTGTGCCGGAGCCATGTAGACATTCAGTTTCTTGTCCGGATCCATATACATAAGGGGATATTCCACCAAAACATGATCACCGCAGTTACCACATCTATTTAAAAAAAACTCTCCCTCTATAATCTGTTTCTTATACTCGGGATTTTCCACCACATCGATGAATTCGTTCATCGGAACCTTAATATTTTCTTCACAATTAGGACAAACTACATCAATAAATTCCGTTGCCATTTCATACCTCCACTCAGTCTTTATATTTCAATGGAAATCTGTCTTGAATCGCCCGATTCCCCTTCTTCGCTCATATTTTCCGAACCGGTACCTATGATACCCTCAATATCTTCTATATCGGGAAGCTCTTTCAAGGAGGAAAAACCGAAGTTCTTCAAAAACTCCTCCGTGGTTCCATATAAAACAGGTCTTCCCACTGCGTCAGATCTGCCAAGAGCTTTAACAAGCCCCTTCTTTGAAAGCCCTTCTATAACCCTATCGCATTTTATTCCCCGTATTGCGTCAATTTCACCTTTAGTTACCGGCTGTTTATATGCTATTATTGCCAGCACCTCCAATGCAGCTCGGGAAAGCTTTTTTACTTTAACCGGAGTACATAACTTCCTTACAAATTTTTCATTATCACCCAATGTGATAAATTGAAAGGACTTGCCAACCCTTCTGATTCTGATGCCTCTGCCTTCCTGCCTGTATTCAAGCGCAAGCTCCTCGAAACATTCTATCGCCTCTTTTTCAGAAATCCCAAATACTTCAGAGGCTTCCTTTGCCGACAGCAAATCCCCCCAAACGAATAACATAGATTCAAATGCGGATTTTATTACTCTACTTGCCATCACTACCACTCCTTAACTCATCTTCAAAACTGCGAACTCCTTTGTGTACCAGAATTTCTCCATAATTATCATGCTGGCTGGCATCCAGGTATCCCTCTCTCATCATCTGCAGAACAGATACAAATGAAATTGCTGCATCATATCTGTCTTTTTTTGTTACAAGTTCATTGAAGTTAAGTTCCTCCATACCACTCCCGAATGCCTTGGTAAATCTTTTTCTTATGAAATTCATTCTATCTTCCGTGGTAACTTTGTCCCTTTCAATGCCGGAATAATGTCGCCTGGTCTCTTCAAGTCTTTGTTTTCTCTGCAAAAAAGCGTTAAATGCCTTTGCAAAATCTCCTATTTCAAGGCTTAAATACTCGTCCGGATTTTCTAAATACATAGAAATATCCTCTTGAGGCTTTTCAAATATCCCCATCATAATATCCTGACGCACAGAAAGCATTTCACTCTGCTTTTTACATTCTTTATACGCCAAAAGTCTTGATGCCAGCTGACTCCTGGGATCCTCAAGTTCCATAGCCTCATTTTCTTCCTCAACTCTCGGCAGCATCATCTTTGACTTGATTTCGACAAGCTCTGCTGCAAGAACCATAAATTCCGTGGATATATTTATATTATGCTTCTGCATACTCCTTATGTATTCAAGATACTGACCTGTAATTTCAGAAATCTGAATATCATAAATACTCATCTGGGCATTTTCTATTAAATACACAAGTAAATCAAAGGGTCCCTCGAACATTGCGAGCCGTACCTTATAACTCATAAACACCTCTCTATATAACTGCACATCCAATCTAAAGCCTGAACCTGAAAAGTATAAACCTGAATTTATCCTCTATCTGAAAAAGTTCTCATCTTTTACTGCTCTCTGTCATTTATCCAAAAGCTTTCTATAGTTTTCGCTATCTTTAGCAGTTTCGCTATCTTTAGCCTCTATCTGCAAAATTCCCTATCGCTCTCTCAGCTCGCTGTTCAAGTCCTGTATGATAATTATAATATAAAAGTCCGGTTACCACTATCGCCGCTCCCAAAATCTCCCATGAAGTTGGAATCTGTTTCAGAAAAATAAGACCCAAAACTATTGCGGACACACACTCTCCTGATTCCCATGCAGAAATATAAAGAGAGTCCACATACCCAAAGCAAAGATTAAATGCTGCGTGAGCTCCAATCTGGCAAACAATTGTAAGTCCAATAATAAGGATGTAATCATGCAAAGAATATCCCAGAGCGGAAGTTCCGGTTACCACCATTCCCACTGAAAAACAAATCCAACATCCCAAGAAGCATAAGAAAACATACACAGTGCCGGATACGGTTTTTCTGACTTCATTGCCTATGGCAAAGTAAATCCCCATGAACACCGCCGTCAAAAATGAGAGTATATCTCCGTTAAAATTTCCGGCAGACAGCTGGGATCTGTCAAAGCCCGCAATCAAGGTTCCTCCCAGTAAAGCCAAAATAATTCCCATTATCGGTCTTGCTCCTACATGCCTTTTCAAAACCACCATGGTTATTACTAAAACCACCAGAGGATGCAGTGCTGCAAGAACCGATGCACTTGCAATATTGGTCATTTTAACTGCAGTAAACCATGAAAAGAAATGGGCAAATAAAAAGGCTCCTGCAAGAAACGCCCCCAGCACCTCTTTTTTTGACAGAGCTTTAAGCTCATCTCTTTTGTTAAGTAAGACCGGAATCGCAAAAAACGGCAGCCCCAGTGTCAGTCTCCAAAACCCTATAGCCATGGACGGTGCATCTATGGCTCTTCCGAAAATACCGGAAGAAGAGCCTGCCACAACTGCAAATAATACAATAATCTTAACATATTTCTTTAAAAAATTTTCCGCTTTCATTTATTTCTCCAATATTTTTCGAAGGTTCTCGCTATATGGCGGGTACACCACTCCTTTTTCTGTAACCACTGCCGTAATGTATTTATTGTCTGTCACATCAAAGGAGGGATTATACACTTTGACCTTCTCCGGTGCCATAGGCTCTCTGTACCACATGTGACTGATTTCTCTGCCATCTCTAAGTTCTATGTCAATATCCCGTCCTGTTTCTGTATCCAAGTCTATTGTAGATGTAGGAACAAACATATAAAATGGGATTCCATACTCCTTCGCCAAGATTGCAACTGCAGATGTACCTATCTTGTTTGCACCGTCACCGTTTGCAGCCATTCTGTCACAGCCCACAACAACTGCATCTATCCATCCGTTTTTCATCACTATGGATGCCATATTGTCACAGATAAGGGTTACATCTATATCCGCCTCGGAAAGTTCCCACGCCGTCAGCCGGGCTCCCTGAAGAGCCGGTCTGGTTTCGTCTGCAAAAACCTTGAAGTTATAAGCCTGCTTGGCTCCAAGGTATATAGGTGAAAGACAGGTTCCATATTTTGCCGTGGCTAAAGTTCCTGCATTGCAATGGGTCAAAATTCCCATACCCGGCTTGAGAAGTGAAAGCCCGTATTTTCCCATATCTAAACATGCCTGTTCATCCTCTTCCTTTATGATTTCCGCTTCCATTTTTAAAACAGCCTTTGCTTCGCAAACTGTTCCTTTAAATCCTCTTAGGATACCTTCCATGCGGTTAAGTGCCCAAAAAAGATTCACTGCCGTCGGTCTGGATCTGCCTATGTATTCTGCAACTGAATGAACTTCTGATTTGAACAGCTCAAGATCTCTTCCCCTAAAATTCTTAACTGAAACATAAAGACCGACTGCTGCGGCAACCCCAATTGCCGGGGCACCTCTTACCTTCATTTTTTTAATAGCAGTAAAAATATCTTCTTTATCTGTAATTTCAAGATATTCCTCTGCAAGAGGGAGTTTTGTCTGATCCAAAATTTTCATTTTTCCCTCTTTAAATATGATAGGTTCTATTTCTGACATTTTAACCGCCTCTCTTTTTTCATAGGAATACATTATACCATTGCTTTATTATAGGTGCAAACCTAACACAGAAATGCTATTTTGAGAAAACATGAATATTGTTCTTAAATTTTTACAATTTCTTCTCATACTAAAAAGAGAAGCATCTATATTTTCATAGATAAACTTCTCTTTAAATTAAATGCTTTTTATATTTGTTTTATCTTCCGGGTTTATTCACCCTTATTCTTAATCCAATAATCACAATCTTCATAACCATCGGCAACAGTGTGTTCTCTGTAAAGAGTTCCCCCAAAATGTTCTATAACAGCCTTATCCGTCTCACAAAAATACGGCATCAGCTCGCTATATCCGTTCTTTTCTGCAAAATCTGCAATAGGGCACCCCACAAGGTGAATACTGATTCCTTCCTGATGATTAAGTGGATTTACTTCCATCCCCCATGTATTATTCCAAGAGCCGTCCTTCTTGTGTCGGTTAAGTTTTTTCGCTCTGAGTCCGAAAAGACCGTGAAAAATTTTTCGTATCCACCTATTGTTTAGATTAAACCTGGAAAGCTGACCGCCTTTCTTGTCTCCAATCATCATTCCAAAACACATATCCGTGATTTCTTCCGAAGACATATTACGATTCATACACTCGTAATAGGAAAAAGCGGATAAAGCACCATAAAAGTTTTTTGACATCGGATTGTCTTTTCCTCCTATAGTTGGAGCGTTATTTGAAAATTTTTCATATGTTTTAATAATTTCACTATACTTTTCTTCGACCTCGTCTGAAGAATATTTTTTATTCAATTCTTTTTTTATCCATGTCTTAGAGTCTTGTGGAATTTCATATATTGTCATAACATCACCTTCCCCTAATACTATTTTGTACCGAACACGCCAAACATAAACTTGTTTTTTATAGTTTGAACATCTATAAAGCCTGCCTCTCTCATATATGTTTCAAGTTCTTCCGGTTTCCATGAAGTCATATCGGGAATCATCTCTTCCCAATGCTTATTAGGATCTCCCGGATCATTAACAATAACAAACTTACCTCTGCTTTTCAAAACTCTTTTAATTTCTGTAAAGCACTTTTTCATATCCTTCCAAAAGTAAACTGTTTCAAACGCTGTGGCAAGATCAATAAAGTTATTTTCAAAAGGAAGTCTATCTGCGCTTCCTTTATAGATTTCGCAGCGTTTCCCAATATGTCTTTGATTTACCGTCTTTGATTTTTCCACACTGACATCAGAAATATCAACTCCGTACACCATTCCTCTGGCAGATTTATCAAGCAGCCTCTTAATATTGAATCCTCCTCCGCATCCAATATCTACAATATTTCCTTCAGCGGGAACGTCAAATTGTGTAAATGCCCATTTCGCCATGGGACTATGTCCCCAGTTCATGCCCGTGAGCATGAGTTTCCCAATTACTCCTTTAGGATTTCCGAAATTATCTTTGATTGCCATTATGATTCTCCTTTTGCATAAGTGTAACGATACCTACTTCATATATTTTCCCAATCATTTCCATGCACTGTATAATGGTTTCTCTTTGCTTGTCTGAGAGAACGAGCCTAAACAATGTTCTTATATACCCATCCATCAAAATTTCCATCGTCTGCTCTTTAATAAAATTTAAAGGTTTGCCTTCAACATTTTCTGCGGCTATATTAATACCTGTTGCATTTCGCCTTGCGATATTATCAAGGAATTCTTCATATTTAGTTCCTTTTGCACCATTAATAATTAATTCCACAGCATCACGATCTGAAATTAGGATATCAACAATTTTGGGGATATTTTCATAATAAATACTTCCCATCTCATGCAGTCGTTTCTCTTTTGGTATGTTCTGCATTTTCTTTTGAATTTTATCAAGCATCTCCATAAGTTGTTCTGCTACCGGATCTGTAATGGCGTAAAAAAGCTCCTCTTTTGAACTGAAGTATCCGTATAATGCTCCATGAGTATATCCTGCTTCTGAAGCAATCTTCCGCAGCGGTGCTGCCTGATAGCCATATTCAAGAAAAATCTTTCGTGCACTTTTGAGTATCAATTGTTTCGTAACAAATTCTTCATTTCTTATTTTTGTTTTCATCCTACACTCCGCATGTTGCTTAGCTATATTACTAAGTAATATGTTATACTTTTTTTGTTGTTTTGTCAAGAAAAAACTGAATATTTCATATGTGTTATCTTCCTTTTTCTCTGTATTCGGTAGGCTTCATTCCTGTACGCTGTCTGAACATATCAGACAAACTGCTTATATATTTGTAACCGACCATCTCGGCAATTTGAGATACCGGAAGCACTGTGTCTTTAAGGAGATGTTCCGCATGTGTAATACAACGTGTAACAATATATTGTTGAATGCTCATTCGGTACACTTCCTTAAATATGTACTTCAGCTTAGCTTGACTCATGCATGCAATTTGTGAAAGAAAATCGATCCTGATATCCGTAGCATAATGATCGTTAATATAATTAGCCACGGATACGACAGCATCCAAATCATCATTTGGTATTGAAAACCTATATCTAATATGTTTTCTATTCTGGTTCTTTGCTTTTTCAAGAATTATGGAAAGTGCTTCGTTCACTTTACTTTCATAAAACAGTTTTGCAGATATGCCGTCTCCCATATAGCTTTTAATTTGATTGAAAACCGTAACCAGTTCAGGAAAATTGGAACAGCCGTCTATCTGCGCGAACGCCTCTGAGGGATTTTCATAAAGATCCGGGTATTGCTCACTTAAATATTTCTTGTAATATTCAGGCATAAATGTAATGCTTATACTATCGATAGGAATTTTTTTGTGAAGTACCATACGATATTCACTCTTTTTCCCTACATATGCCTGAATTGCTCCGGATGTCAAACGGCGGTAAGGTGTCAGTATTTCACCGGAAACGGAGTGGAAATAACCAACACAAATATATTCCGGTTGTTCAAAAGCGCAACAGGTATCTTCATAATGAATCTGATTCATAATAGTTATAGTCACATATGGGTTACATTGATATACCCAACAATATCCCTTACCAAGTTCAGGATTCATTTTGTAAAATTTGCCATTCGGATTAAATCCCGGTATAGGTTCACATGGAATAACACCCCTGTCTGTAAAAATATCCTTATATATTTTTTCTAATTGCTCGCTCATAAAATTATATTTTCTCCATTCGACAAATGATTTGTGCTAATAGCTAATTACTGTCATCTTTCATTGACACTGAAGATATGAATAAGTAAAATAAAACATAAGTTAGTTTTAACTAACTAGATTATATATTAAGTAAAATAAGTTTTCAATATTTTTGCGTGAGGAGGTAAAAATGAAAATCGAAGAATATCTTTTCGCTATGAAAAAAAGATGCTCCCGCAGAAAGTATACAAATAGACCAATTGATTCCAAGTATGTGCAACAGCTTGAAGATAACATTGCCTTGTACAATAAAGAATCCGGACTTAATATGAAATTGATAATTGGGAATGGAGGGAAGCTTTTTGACGGTTTTCGCAAAAGCTATGGTCTGTTTGTAGGTGTTCAGAACTACATTGCCATGATTGGAAGCAAAACACTTCTAAATCGTATGGAAAAAGTAGGTCGTTTTGGTGAAAAAATAATTCTTGAAGCAACTGCAATGGGTCTATCCACATGCTGGGTTGGGACAAGTTATGATAAAAATGCAGCGAAGGAATTATGTGAAGGAAATGAAGTGCTGGATTGCGTTATAGCTGTCGGATATTCAGACGAAAAGCATTCACTTAAAGAACGAATGATGGAATATGGTATGCACAGACAAAATAAATCTAAGGAAGCTTTAATAGAAGCGGAAGAGCCTATGCCGGAGTGGTTTAAGCAAGGTATGGATTCTGTTTATCTTGCACCTACCGCAAGAAATCTACGCCCATTTGTATTCAAATATAAGGATGGACAGGTAACTGCTTCCATTACAATTCCAACAGAAACTGCGATAATTGATCTTGGGATTGCCAAATTCCATTTTGAATTGGGAGCAAGGGTTGGAAGTTGGGATTATGGAAATGGCGGCCATTATTATTTTGATGATAAACGGAAGGACAGTGATATATAATGAAAGCTGTTTTTATTGTATTCAGTCCATCAGGACATACTCTCATTGCTGCACGAAAATTCATGAGTCTTCTTGAAGATAACGGAATTTCCTGTCATATGATTAACATCACAAAAAACGATAAGTATCTTCAGGATTTCACAATTACAAAAACACCGGTTGATGATCTTGGAGAACATCATTTATTGATTCCCTGTGCCCCGGTATATGCCGTTGTACATCCATATATTGAAGTTGCAAGAAAAAGACTTTCGGACGGTTTTGCAGAGCTTGAAAATCCGCAATCTGAAATTTATCGATAAAACTGATATTCACTAAATATAAAATGAAAAAGTTATGCCATAAAAAATTATAGAAAAGAAAGGATAAATTACTATGATTAACAAATCAAATATTTATGAACAACTTACAGCACTACCGTATCTCACCGCTTATCAGCAACTGATACAGGGTGCCATCGAATTAGATGTCTTTTCTAATTTAGAAAAACCTATCACCACAAAAGAGCTATCTAAAAAAATGAACTGGAATGAAGGCAACACCTTCAATCTTTTGAAAGGTTTGTACAGTCTTGGTTATCTTGAGCGAAAAAGAGATACATTTTGTAATATGCCGGAAACCTCAAAATATCTTGTTAAGGGTAAGGCTGCATATATGGGAAGTATGCTGTCATTTTTCTGTAATAATCAAGGCATGAGCCTTGGAAATGTGGCACGGCAAGTAAAGGAAGGTCCTAAACCGCAGGAACAGACACAGCAGTCTATGGATTTTGCAGCTTATGGTAAAGTGCTGCGTGATGCTCAATCAGGGATACGTCAATATGAACTGTTAGAAATTCTTCGATCCCTTCCCGAGTATAAATCTATTCACCGAATATTGGATCTGGGCTGCGGTGCAGGTTGTCTTGGAATTGCAGCTATACAAGATGTAAGCAACCGTACGGGCGTTCTTTTTGATAGACCGGATATGCAGTCACTTATCGAAGAAAGTATAGAGCTTTCCAATATGCAAGATAGCGTTTCCGTTAAAACCGGAGACTTTATAAACGATGATATTGGTGGCGGGTATGATCTAATCCTCTGCTCATCCATTATGTTATTCGCCATTGCAGGCGGTGCAAATTTCTTTGCAAAGTTAAAAAAAGCATTAAATCCCGGTGGAGTAGTTGTGTGCTTAAATGAAGGAATTGAGCCGGATTATTCCGGTCCTTGGGATATGATTTTAGGTTATATGGCATTTAATTTACAGGGGATGCCAATAGGTGTAATAAAAGGTCAGATTGCTGATGCAGCAAAATCCGGCGGGTTTCATTCTGTAGAAAATCGCAGTGTGCTTCTAAGTACCGGAATGCACGATATCAATATTTTGAGAAATGAATAGCAAAACGTAAATGGGTTGATATTAAATGGCAATCATATTCAGATTAAACACAAACCGTTAATGACACAATCTATGGAGATCGGGCCTTAACAATGTTATGATATACATAGCATATTAAGGCTCTTTCCATATTAGAATGGAAAAAACAGACAACAATATTACCCGAACGATTGCCACGCTGAGCGAGAATGGAAAAACACAGTCTTGCATCCATAAATTTTATCTACTTCACTAATGCTTCTGATTTCGATATTCATTCGGAGTCATACCGCACAGTTTTTTGAATACTGTACCGAATTTCGCCTGACTTTTGTAGCCAACCGCTCCCGCAATATCACAAATGCTCATATTGTCTTGCTCTGTCAGGTATTCTCTAGCCTTCCTTATACGGTATTCTTTTAGCCAAGTATAGATTGGTTTCCCATATAGGCTTTTAAAACAATCTTTTAATGCCGTCTGCGAAATATCGAACTGCTCCGCCAAACTTTCGATGGTATAATTCTGATCCAGATTTTCAGAAATTAACTTCTGTACTGCCTGTGTTTTCTCAACTTTATCCTTATAGAAATAGGTTCTGCCGTCATTAACATCCTTCGCTTCCATCACAGAAAGGCAAACTAACAATTCTAATACTTTTATTCGAAAATAGGGAAATTTTACATTTTCCGGTACACGATATAGATCAGTAAACAATCGCCTTAATGTCTCATCCTCCTGAATAATGAAATATCTGTCATCACCGCAGAACTTTTTCCGTAGAGCTTTGAGGTTAATAGGAATCCCCGCCGCATTCTTTTCCAAAGCCTTTTCTGCAAGAGAATTTACAAACCCAATCGTGATCCCATGGTAATGGCTCGTCGGCAAATAAGTTATTCCTTTATGGTGCACACTGGAATCAATACAGATGCTCCCTGTTTTTTTCATGCAATACATGCCATTATCCCACTCCATTGTAAGACTACCTTCTCGGCAATAATCCACTGCAAGCACCGTATCTACAGCCTGGTACACGGAATGATACTGCGACATGTGAAAATCGTTATACATCAGAAAAATGCCGTCAAAGACCTGATAAAGAATCATATCCCCCTCGCCGGTATCATTTTCCAACCGAATTACAACGCATTCATCAGTCTGTGCCACCACACGGTATTCGCCGATTTCCCCGAAATTATGGAATGCATCCCATAGCATATTTGGCGCTTCATTAAAATCCTCCTTTCGTCCCTCAAGGACAGGAGTGTTGTATTTCATGTTATGCCTCCTACATATGAATGACTTCATCACAGCAAATATCGATAAATTCGCTATCATGTGTAACTGTGATGATTGTCCTTCCTTCTTCTTTTAGGCTATTCAGAATATCGGCTACGGTGTGCATCTGCACATAATCCAACCCGCTCGTTGGCTCGTCCAGGAGAAGGATCGGGAGCTCAGAGGCAATAGCACAGGCAAGTGCGATGCGCTGTTTCTGCCCACCGGAAAGCGACATCGGATGTCTGTCAGAAAGGGATGTCAATCCAACTTCGGCAAGAATTTCTTTTGCCTCTTCCTCATTTTCCTCTGGCTGGCTTATCATAACCTCGTCAAGAACCGATTCGGCAAACAACTGATGGTTCACATCCTGCATAACCATAAAAATCTTACCAATCCGTTTCTTATATGTGTAGGAAACTCCGTCTAGCAACATGATGCCGTCGTTTTTTCGGATACCACATACTGATTCCAAAAACGTGGTTTTTCCAGCACCGTTCGCACCGACAATTGCCGTAATCTTACCCTTTTGAATTTTCATTTCCGGGATATAATAAAGCTCATGTCTCTTGTTGTAGGAATAATGGAAATTTTTAAGGTAAATGTATTTGACCACCTGAACGGCGTTTTCCATGTTTCCCCTTACTATATTTGTCGGAGAAACTCTCTGTAGCGATCTCAATCCATACCGCACTGCATCTTCCTCCGAAAAATCAGCCATTTCATCCTTACTTAGTTCTTTCTTTAAAACTCCATCTTCCAGCATGATTACCCTGTCAACCAAATCCCAGATATAGCTGATTCGATGCTCGGCAATCAGGATACTTTTCCCCTCATTTTTCCAAGTAAAGATCAGTTCACGCAAGTTTTCGGTCGCTTCGTAATCCAGATTGGCAGAGGGTTCGTCCAAAAGAATAATCCCCGGTGCAAGAACATCCACGGACGCACAAGCAATTTTCTGTTTCTCACCACCGGAAAGTTCAAAGATACTCCGTTCCATAAGCATCCACATACGAAAATTTTTTACCGTCTCAGCAATGCGACGCAGTATTTCATCTTCTGAAATCCCTAAATTCTCAGGTCCGAATGCAAGCTCGCTGGTCGTATCCACATTAAAGAACTGTGAACGTGGATTCTGAAAGACTGTACCGATCTTTCCTGCCTGATCCTCTATTCTGCATCCGCCGATATCAATGCCATCTATTTTAATACAGCCATTAACCTCTCCTTTATAAAACTCCGGTATCAGCCCATTCAAAAGACGAAGAAGTGTAGATTTCCCACAGCCGGAAGGTCCCGCAATCAAAAGACACTCTCCATCGCTCACAGTCAAAGAAAAGTCCCTAAGGCTTTTCTCTTCAGGGGTCGTATCATAGAAGAAACTTATATTTTCAAACTCAATCATGCGAACACCCCCAATATCCAATATACTGCAACTGCTATAACAAGCAGAAAGAAAGTCCAGTCCGCCCAACCGAACCCAATGTGGCAAATATTTGTCCGTTTTTTCTGTTTTCCAAGTCCTCTCGTGAGTGCCGATGCGGACAGCTCTTCTCCAATCTTCGCAGTACAGGTAATCATGGGAACAATGCGGTATTCCAGCATTTTCCCGGCTTTACCGCCACCGAAACGGATACCGCGCATTTTCATAGCAGCGCGAATCGAATCGTTTTCCTCACGAATTGTTGGGAAAAACCGAAACATAACACACATCGGGATTGTCAGTGAGTCCGGCATATGAAGTTTATCCATAGCTGCCTTAAATTCACTGACTGTAGTAGTATTGATGACATATACTCCCGTCAGATAAGCAGGAAAAAACCTCCCTACAATCATAATCACAATCAGTAGAATGCTTGCGAGTAGACCTCTCACATAGGGGAAGACCGCATATTCCAAAACATATATAATTCCAAGTGCAACCATCCCTATGGTACAAGTCTTGTATCGTTTTGCTGTAACAAGCAGCCAAAAGGGTATAACGGCAAACACCGTCCGAAACCAAAAAAGGTGCTCTCCTCCCATTGATGCAAGGACAAGAACTGCTTCTACAAAAATCAGAAGTAGTTTTGTCCTTGGGTCTAGCAGACTCTTTTTCTTAGATGGCATCCAGATATCATCACTCATACAATACCGGTCCTCTCAAAGTGCTTCTTCAGGAGAGCTTTTCCGATAAAACCACCGATGATGCCGCAAACGAAAGTTGTAATGAGAAGGACGAAAAACATAAAGTTCGGTGTGTATTTCATGACTGCATCCACATACTCTTGTCCATAGCTTGATCTCTCAGCGAAATACTGTGTTCTCTGCAAGAATAACGGCAAATAGTTACCACAGGCCCAGAGGGGGAATGCCCCAGCAGTCAAAATTGCCGCCTTCATGTTTTTGTAATTTCCACCACGATAAATTAACTCACAAATCAGCCCCGTCAGAACAGAAAAGGGGATAGGCATCCATGTCATGCCGGTAACAAACATCAAAATACCCATGATTGTACTCATAATGAGAATCATGCCGGGTTTTTTCACCTTGGTAAGGAACAACATAAATGGTATACCGCCGACTATGCCGATCATGGAAGATAACAAGATGAGAAAGATTGGGATAAGTCCCGTCATGGCTAATGCTATCGAAATCACAAAGTAAATGGCTGTATAAATACCAATATTTATAAAGTCTTTTCCGTTCAACCTATTCCTTGATTTCTGTTTGCTCATAGTAATATAATCCTTTCTAAAATCCTTTTAGTTAGATATCACTAACGCATTCAGTATAGCATCAGATTTGCGACTTGTATATTCTATTCGGTCATTTTTATACCATATAGTTGATAAAGATTTGGGTTAGCCTGAATTGGTGTTACATATTTTCAATTTCAAATAATTTTCATATTGCTTTAATAAACTTGAGCAACTGAAACTATATCTTTTCAAATTTTAATAGCTTTATTCATACTCTCTATTCCTTCTTGCTTAAGCTATTCCTCTTTCAGCATTCTATTTCTAAAATTCTTTGCAATTCGCTTCAGCATTTTTATCCTTGCCTTTTATTCTATCATTACTTGTAAATTAAAAAAAGACTTGTTTTAATTTATAAACCTGCGTACTATTATAGTGGGGTCGGATATTCCTGCCTATTTCGCTTCGTTCTCAACTTTTAAACAGTTTAAAATAAAAAGCTGACATAATATTGTCTTATGAAAAAAGATTTCCGGGAGGATCCACACTATGATTAAGGTAATAATACTTGCAGAAAACTATGTAAAAGATCCTATATGTAAGGGCGAATGGGGACTTGCACTGTATATCGAAACAGATGAAATGACACTGCTCTTTGATACCGGAGCTTCTCCCATGATGATTGAAAATGCTAAGGTCAAGGGAGTTGACCTGTCCAAGGTGGATGCCTGTATAATCTCTCACGGTCATTTCGACCATACAGGCGGGCTGCTTGCTTTCTTTCAAAAAAACGACAAAGCTCCTGTTTATGTGCATAAAGATGCTTTCGGCATTACTTACGGTGAAATGAATGGTCAAATCGATAACTACAACTGCGGTATCCTATGGAATAAAAAGGAGCTTGAGCCATATAAAGACCGATTATATTTCACAGATGGTCCGGTTCGGCTTTCAGATAATATCGTAGTCTCAGGGACTATCCCGGATATTCCGAATTTCAAACCTGTGGAGAAATTCTACCGAATTTCAAATCCGAAGATGATCGGTGATAAATGTGTGACCAAACAGCAGCTTATTCCCGACACCATGTCCCATGAACAGTTTCTCGGCATACTTGACATTGATAAAGGAATAACATTATTCTCAGGGTGCAGTCATAAAGGGATAATCGCCGCAGTGGAATACGGGAAAAATTTATTTCCGGAACACCCTCTGTATGCCGTCGTTGCAGGTATGCACCTCATAGGGGCAGATAATACGATGCGTGGCAAAGTCATAAACAAGCTTATGAATGAGAATCCTTCATATGTGGTGCCGCTTCACTGTACCGGTCTTGATGCCGTCTGCATGATGAAGGCGGTATTTGGCAAAAAATGTCTGTTGACAGGTACCGGAGGACAATTTAAATTATGATAACAGTAACCTAAAATATAAGCATACTCAGTTATGGTAAAATCCGTACAGAAGATGCAATACATAATGAAATAATGGAAATTAAGATTAACAATTATAAATGACAAAG
This sequence comes from Eubacterium nodatum ATCC 33099, assembly GCA_000510425.1. Classification (GTDB taxonomy): domain Bacteria; phylum Bacillota; class Clostridia; order Peptostreptococcales; family Anaerovoracaceae; genus Aminicella; species Aminicella nodata. Next base: position 92,143 of record AZKM01000018.1, read on the forward strand.
ACAAAAAATAACCGGGAGGTATAAAGATGAAATTTTTAATAGTAGACGCTTTTTCTGAAAAATTATTCGGTGGTAATCCTGCAGGTATTGTTATCCTTCCGAAAGGTTCTGACTTCCCTTCAGATGAACTCATGGTCAAAACAGCGGCAGAACTCAGGTACTCCGAAACCGCATTTATTTCCATAATGAATAATAATGAATTCAAAATAAGATACTTTACACCTGCTGCGGAGGTTGATCTTTGCGGTCATGCAACAGTGGGAGCTTTCTGTGCTTTAGCTCATCTGGAAATCATAAAAAAAGGAGATACATGTATCAATCATACCCTAGCAGGCGATTTAGAAGTAGAAGTGGGAAGCGGATATGTAATGATGGATATGGCTGAACCCAGAGAGCTTCTAACCATATCAGACGAAAACTCCCTAAAAGAACTCTATGATGTATTAGGAACAAAATATGAAAAAACTACAAAACTGCTGCCTGAAATGATATCAACCGGACTTCCCGATATAATGGTGCCGGTTTCATCTAAAGAAGCTCTAAATGCAATGGCACCTGACATGAAAGCACTTGCTGTTCTGTCAGAAAAATATCAGGTTACCGGTGTACATGCCTTCTCAATTTCCCGGGAAAAAGGTATCACTGCCCACACAAGAAATTTTGCACCCCTTTATGATATAGACGAGGAGGCTGCAACGGGAACTTCAAGCGGAGCATTGACATATTATCTGTATAAGAATAATTTAATTGAAAATAATTCAGAAGTTATCTTCTCACAAGGGGAAGCAATGGACAGACCTTCTACAATTAAGGCAAGCATCCGTTTAAGTGACTGCAAATACAAAATCAAAGTTGGTGGAAATGCAGTAATTTTGGCAGAAGGCGAAATCAATTTATAAAATACTTTCTTCAAGAAATCTAACAAGCTCTACTTTTAACCTTTGATACGGCAGGCCCACCACATTTTCGTAATCACCTTCTATATGATCTATATATTTTCCGAAAATTCCCTGTATGCCATAGCCTCCTGCCTTATCGTAAGGTTCTTTTGTGCTTATATATTCTTCCACTTCATCATCGCTCATATTCCTGCAGAATACTTTGGTGGTTTCATGAAAACAGCACTCACGATTTGTGCCGGCTTCAATCAAGGCAACTCCCGTAATAACTTCATGAGAAGTCCCACGAAGTTTTTTTATCATTTTTCTTGCTTCACTTTCATCTGCCGGCTTTCCCAAAATAGTATCTTTGTAAACTATCGTATCGGACGCTATTATCACTTCTCCGCCTGAAAATATATCCGGGTAATTTCCCGACACAAACCTTCCTTTCTTCAACGCCAGATATATTGTGGCATCTTTCGGACTCATGCCGGGGGGAACGATCTCATCAACATAAGCCGGAACAATTACAGGTTTATGACCGTGCACTTCAAGTATTTCCTTTCTTCTCGGCGATTGTGAGGCCAAAATAATCTGAGGTAAAGGTTTATATTTTTGGATGTTTTTACGATTATCTTTCATTTTCTAATCCTCTATATTACAAAAGATTACAAAAGATTACAAAAGCGGAAGGCAAAGCCTCCCGCTCAAATAACTTTTATACTATTCTTCTTCAGCTTTCGAAGCCTTTTCCTGTGCCGGCTTTGCTTCAGCCTTAGGGGCTTCCACATTTTCCGCACCTGCAGCCTTCTGTGCCTCAGCAGCTTTTTTAGCCGCCGCAGCTTTTTTGGCTGCTTCTATTTTTGCAGGGTCCACTGCCGGAGTTTTTCTTACGCGCTCATTGTGGATTGCACCTGTTGGGCAAACCCTTGCACATGCTCCGCAGTTCTTACACTTTTCAGGATCAATATAAGCCAGGTTGTCTTCGACATGAATTGCATCGAACTTACATACCGTTGTACATTTCCTACATCCGATACAAGCATTATCACAAGCTTTTCTTGCAACTCCGCCCTTATCTGTATTGTGACACTTAACGATAACAACATTCTTAGCCGGGCTGATTCTGATTAAGTTGTTTGGACATGCCTCTGCACATGCTCCACATGCAACGCACTTTTCTTTATCAACGGTAGCAACACCGTCTTCAACATGAATTGCGTCAAAATCACAGGCTGCAACACAGTCACCTAAACTCATACATCCGTAAGGACATGCATTCATTCCGCCGAAAAGCGTTTTTGCAGCCTTACAGGTCTGAATATCGTTATACTGCATGAGTTTCTTTGCAGCTTCTGTGGTTCCGTTACACATTACAACTGCAAGTTTCTTATCCTCTGCACCTGCTGATTTTCCAAGAATCTCTGCCAGTTTCTCTGCAACAGAAGGTCCTCCTACAGGACACTTGGTACATGATAATTCATCATCTTCTACTAAAGCGTTAGCGTAGTCATCGCATCCGGCAAAGCCGCATCCTCCGCAGTTAGCTCCCGGAAGTTCCGCACGAAGTAGGGAAAATCTTTCATCTACGGGCACAAAGAACACCTTTGAAGCAAAACTCAAGATGCATGCTGCTATAAGACCAATCGCCACTACAACTAATATTGCCAATACTATTGGATTCATTTAGTTCGCCTCCATCCTATGATACCATTCCTTGAAAGCCCATAAAGCTCAAAGCAAGGATTGCAGCAGTAACTAATGTGATAGGTACTCCTCTAAAAGAAACAGGCATTCTGCTTTCGTCAACCAGCTTGCTTCTAACACCTGCCATGATTACCATAGCAAGCAGAAAACCTATCCCTGCACCAAACGAGTTTACAAGAGCTTGGATATAGTTATAGTTATTATCAATATTTTTGATACAAACTCCCAGTACCGCACAGTTTGTTGTGATAAGAGGCAGGAATACTCCAAGTGACTTGTAAAGTGCAGGCATACTCTTTTTCATAAACATTTCTACCAGCTGTACAAGGGCAGCAATTACCAAAATGAATACTACTGTCTGAAGGTATGCAAGATTAAATTTGAATAGCAGCTGCATTATAGGCCATGTTGCTGCTGTTGCAAGTACCATTACGAAAGTAACGGCAATACCCATTCCTTTTGCGGAATCCAGGTCTTTTGATACTCCTAAGAAAGGACAAATTCCGAGGAACTGTGCCAAAGGATAGTTGCTTACGAGTACCATACTTATGATTATTACGATCAAACTGTTCAGCATGATTACTTAGCTCCTTTCTTAGCAACGAAATAAGTTACAGCTGCCATGATTACTGCATACGAGAAAAATCCGCCGGGAGCCAGATTAAACAGTCCCATTCCCGGAATGTATTTGTCAAACACATGGAATCCAAGCCATGTTCCGTTTCCCAGAAGTTCTCTCATTGAACCCATTAGGAATAGTGCAAAGGTAAAACCGAGGCCCATTCCGATTCCGTCCAAAACAGAATCAAATACAGTATTTTTGTTTGCAAACATCTCAGCACGACCTAAGATGATACAGTTTACTACAATCAACGGGATAAATAATCCAAGTGATGCGTACAGTGCCGGTACATAAGCTTGAAGCAGCAACTGCACCACTGTTACGAATCCGGCGATTACAACAATATAACAGGGGATTCTTACTTTATCCGGAATAATATTCCTCAGCATAGAAATTACCACATTTGAACAAATAAGCACCGCCATGGCTGAAATGCCCATGCCGACACCATTCACCACAGAAGTTGTTACCGCAAGGGTCGGACAGGTTCCAAGCACAAGTACAAGTACCGGGTTTTCCTTAATGAGACCGTTCAGCAAAATCTTTAATCTACTCTGTTTTCCCATTATTTCACACCTCCCATTTCCTTATACTGATGAAGTGCCGCATAAACACCATAGTGAATTGCACTTCCGGAAACAGATGCACCGGTGATGAATTTAATCTGTCCATCATCTTTCACATTTGTTGCCTTAAGTGCCTTAAGACCTTTGTACTGCTTCAGGTAACCGGAATCAAAGTCTTTTGTTCCAAGACCCGGTGTATCTGAGTGGTTTGTCACCTCAACTCCTGTAACAGCACCATTCTTGTCAACGCCTACCATCATCGTAAGTTCTCCACCGAAGGACTTTGTTACACAGGTAGCGACAAAGCCTGCTTTATTATTTGCCACATAAACATCTTTTACATAGACTGCACCCGGCTGTTCTACCACAAGTTTGCCCTTGTATTCTGTAAAAGAGTCGGCATCTTTTAAGAGTTCTGTTCTTGTCTTATCTGCTGTAGCCTTTGAATTTTTCTTGATAATCGGATCTGTAATACCGTAAACCAGTGCCAACGCAGCAGTTACAGCCAAACAGATACAAACCAAAACTACAACAGGTGCAATATATTCTTTGTATGTATTACTTTTCATTTTTCTTTGCACCTCCATAAGTTCTCTTAATGACAACTTTATCTATTAGCGGAGTCATCATATTCATGAATAAAATTGCAAAGGATACGCCTTCCGGATAGTTACACCAGATACGAATCACCATGGTAATCACACCGCATCCGATACCGAAAATAAGTCTGCCCTTGTTCATGATAGGAGATGTAACATAGTCAGTTGCACAGAAGAATGCACCGAACATAACTCCTCCGGCACAAACATGGAACACTGCCATCTGAACAGCATTGTAATCGCCTCCCTTAATTCCGTAATATGCCAATGCAAACAGGAATACGGATGCGATAAATGAAACCGGAATGATAGGAGAGATGATTTTCTTCCATATCAGGAATGCTCCGCCGATTAAAATAGCAACTGCACTTACTTCACCCATTGAGCCCCCAACATATCCTAAGAACAAATCCATGTTGGAAGGAAGTGTTCCCGGCTTGCCTTTTGCGATTTCACTGAGAATTCCGAGAGCTGTAGGTCCTGTTACCGCATCGGATGCCGCCTGTTTAGGAACCGGCCATGTTGTCATCTGAGTCGTAAATGAAAGCAGAAGAACTATACGACCTACAATAGCAGGATTTGCAATGTTTCTTCCCAATCCGCCATAAATCCCCTTTACAACTACGATTGCAGTAAAGCAGCCGATAATTGCCATCCAATATGGGAAGTTTGACGGCAGGTTCATAGCCAAAATAGCACCGGTTACGCAGGCACTTAAATCCTGAACCGTGCTTGTCTTTTTCATTAATTTATTGTATGCGTATTCAAAGAATGCGCTTGCGCCCATACATACCGCTGTCAGTATGATAGGTCTGATTCCGAAAACAACTACGCTCATTACGAGGGATGGAACAAGTGCAATCAGAACCATCATCATTGTTTTCTGTGTATCCAAAGCCGTTACCAAATGTGGTGATGAGGATACTGTCAAATTATTATAATAAGTTTTCTTATCCATTACTTAATTCCAGCCTCCTTTACCATTCCTTTTCCAAGCTTATTTATGAAAGCCAAAGGTCTTCTTGCAGGACATACGAATGAGCAACTTCCACATTCCATACACTGCATAACCTGTAAATCCGAAAGAGCCTGGGCATCTTTTCTCTCCCACGCATCTGCATAAGCTGTAGGCAGAAGGTCAAACGGACAGGCCTGGTGACATCTGCCGCAGTTAATACAAGCTGTTTCTTCCGGAATATAAGCCTGTTTTTCAGAGAAAGCCAAAATTGCGTTATTGTTCTTCACAACCGGCATTTCATCGGAGAAAATAGCTCTCCCCATCATAGGACCGCCCATTAAAATCTTATTCGGGTCTTCCTTATATCCTCCACAGAACTCAACAATATCATGGATCTGAGCTCCGATTGGTGCAATAATGTTCTTAGGCTCGGAAACAGAATCGCCGTCAACGGTCATTCTCTTCTTGATAAGAGGAACTCCGTCCTTTAGATACTGACCGAGGAATGCAATTGATGTAACATTGGAAACGATAACACCCAAATCCGCCGGAAGTACCCCTGCAGGACAGTGCTTGCCTGTTATTTCGTAAATCAGAACCCTCTCAGCTCCTTTTGGATAACGAGCCTGAAGCTCAAAAGTATGCATGTTTGAAAGTCCCTGCTCCTCAAATAACTTGTTGAAGTTTGCAATAGCATCTTTCTTGTTATCCTCGATTCCTATATAGCAATCTTCAAGTTCCAAATATTTCATTACTGCCAATGCTCCATCGATGACATTCTGTGCATCTTCTAACATTGTCCTGTGGTCGGAAGTGATGAAGGGTTCGCACTCGGCACCGTTGATAATCAGAGATTTGACCTCATCTCTGTTCTTCGGATTGAACTTAATGTGTGTCGGAAAAGACGCTCCTCCCAAACCGACAAGACCGCTTGCTCTTGTGGCTGCAACAAAACTTGCCAAATCAGTAACTTCCGGAGTTTTAATATCTTCTGCCAACTCTTGTTTCTTGTCAGTTTCTATAACAACCAGTGTGTCATTTCCACCCATTGCATTACGCTGTGTCTCGATACCGGTGACCTTACCGGAAACACTTGAGTGAATAGGAGAGCTTACAAAAGCTTCCGTATCTCCGATAATTTGACCAACCTTCACCTCGTCGCCCCTCTTAACCTGTGGCTGACATGGTGCTCCGATATGCTGAGACATGGAAATCTTAACAATATCAGGAATTGGCATCACCTCGGTTTCACGACCGGCCGTATTCTTATAGTGACCTGCGTCAATGCTATGCAAATGTTTTGCATTAGAACTCATATTGAAACCTTCCTTTCTAAAATTTATTCCAATTATTCCATATAATCATACGGATAAATTATACACCGTGACTGCACAAAAAGCACTACCCAAAATAAACTTTTTAAAACAAAAAAAAGTTTTTTTTGGGTGAGTCGATTTTGTCGTTAGATTTTTATCAAATTAAATTGTTTTCAAGCTAATCACCTGTACTATAGGTAAAAACATCCCGCAGCCTTAAATTCTTCCTTCACCTGACCTCTACTCACCCGATTTTTATTCCATCGGTAAAATAGGTCTTGAGACGGTGTACTGTCCCTAATCATCGCTATTATCTAATCCCACTGACACCTTCTTTTCGGGACTGATTCCAATTATCTTCTCCCCTCTCCCATAGAGGTCTATCAGATAATCAACAATCTCCTGAGTGAATTTTTCTCCGGGGCAAATTACGGGAATTCCCGGCGGATATGGAACTATAGGAAGTGCACAGACTTCCCCTGCTGCAGCTTCAAGCTTTACTGATTTTTTGTGATGAGGAATCTCTGTTCTATCCGGATTCAACCTCATAATATCTGCCGAGTTCTTAGTCTTTCCCACTGCCATCTCTTTATTCAAAGAAATCACAGATTTAGTTACATCTTTATCAAAAGAGATTTCAGGCTTGAATGTGCCTTTCTCCAAAGATTTTTCAGGCACCGGTATTCCTCTATCTGAAGTATGTTCATATTTTGACCTGCTTTCCAAATTTTTCAAAGCCTCCAAAAGTCTCTCAAAATCGCTTCTGTCGTTACCGATTCCCGTCATACACATAACCAGATTTCCTGAGGTGAGTTCTGGGAAAATCTCTGCATCTGTCAAATGTTTTTCCAGCTCATATCCATCATAGCCTAAACACAAAGCATCCAAATTTATCTTTGAAAAATCCAACATGGTATTTCTGACCACTGAAATTCCGTCAATTTCCGAAACTTTTTCGTAAAAGAATGCTAAATTATCCATCCATGTCTTAAAAAGCTCATCGCCATGCTTCAAAATTATATCTGCATTCACATCCAAGGAACACATCAGAAGATAGGAGGGACTGCTGCTCTCCATTCTCTGCAAATTGACCTCCAAAACATCAAGGTCAATCTCAGGATTCATTATATTTAAAATAGCAGATTGGGTAAACGTGCATAGAGTTTTGTGCGTGCTGTTGATAACAATATCCGCCCCTTGTGATTCTGCTGATTTCGGGAGCAGTCCGTTTTTAAGATACTTTTCAAAGGGCTTTAGATGCGCACCGTGGGCCTGATCCACGATTAGAATAATACCCCTGTCACGGCAAAGCTTTGATATAGCCTCTATATCACTGCAAATTCCATAGTAATTAGGGCTTGGTAAAATAAGCACCTTTGCTTCCGGATTTTCCTTTATAGCCTTTGCCACCTCAGTCTTCGTAACTTCACCTGTTATTCCCGCATTTTCAATCAGCTCCGGCTTGATGTAAATCGGCTGTGCACCTGCCATTTCAACTCCTGCAAAAATCGATTTGTGACAATTCCTTGCCATGATAACCTGTTCTCCCCCAGCCGCGCAGGTCATAATTGAGGCTATAAGCCCTCCGGTGGAGCCGTTAACCAAAAGATAAGTTTCGCAGCTTCCATATATCTCTTTGTACTTATTCATGGTTTCACGAATTATAGATTCAGGCTTGAAAAGATTATCTGCCCCATCTATTTCGGTAATATCAAAGTCTGCCATATTGCTGAGAAACCGGCTGTAGCCCAGTTTCTTAAATATTCTGCTCCCCTTGTGTCCCGGCATATGAAATGAAACCGTATCCTTTTTTCTGTGTCTCATTAAAAAAGTCGAAATTGATTTATCCATTTATCTTTTCCTCAATCATAAATTGAACTTATTTCTTCATTTTGTCTAATGTAATTTATCCGTTGCGATCTTCACTGTCTGCATGTATAATTTCCGGTATTTATACGATCGGGCTGAATACTCTCAAAATAGCTGCAATAGCTGTATCAAACCATTTTCCCTCCAAAACACTTTCAGTAATTTCACGGGATATTTTAAAAGTTTTCTCATAATCTTCTCTGATGTCTTTTATTGTGCTGCTTTCGGCAAGAAATGTTCCACACTCAAAGTGAAGATACAGACTCCTATAATCAATATTAATAGTTCCGACTACAGCCACCTTATCATCACTGACAAAACTCTTTGCATGTATGAACCCCGGTGCATACTCATAAATTTTAACCCCGGCATGAATTAAATTTCCGTAATACGACCGCGACAGAAAGAATACTACCTTCTTATCCGGAATTCCCGGAGTTACAATTCTAACATCCACACCCCGTTTTGCCGCCAGCTTAAGTGCCGTCTCCATTTCATTATCAATAATTAAATATGGCGTGTATATGTACACATAGTTTTTAGCACTGTTTAGAATTTCAAGATAAACATTTTCACTGAGATTCTCTTCATCCAAAGGCGTATCTGAAAACGGCTGAACGACTCCATCGCTTTGGAAAGGCTCTTTATGGTGAACATGCACTCCGTAGGGTTCATAATTATCCTCTGTTTTTCTAAAGGAGTTCCACATATTCAAAAACATCACGGTCAGGTTCCATACTGCATTGCCCTCCAGTCTGATGCCGCTATCCTTCCAGTGACCTAATTTTGAGGTCAGATTAACATATTCATCCCCTATATTTGCACCGCCGTTGTAGCCTATATATCCATCTATTATACAGATTTTTCTATGATCTCTATTGTTGTAAACCAGTGACAAAAAAGGTTTCATGGGATTAAACACGACCACTTCGATACCATCTTTTTTCAGTTTCTTTACAAAATTCATGGGCAAATGATTGATTGAACCTATGTCATCGTATATTATACGAATTTCCACTCCCTCTTTCACCTTTGATTTCAAAATCTCATATATCTCATTCCAAAGTTTTCCTTTTTTTATGATGAAGTATTCCAGAAAAATAAAGTGCTTTGCATTTTTCATATCATCAATCATAGAATCAAAAAATCTCTCTCCACGTTCAAAATACTTGCTGGAAGTTCCGCTCCAGGCAGGATAAATACCCTCTTTGCTTATATAATCAATAGTCGCTGCTCTCCTGACATCTTTACAAATTTTCTCAATATCATCTTTTTGTCTCAAATAAAATCTATGGGAATTTTCTATAGGATCAATCTTTTTCTTTATCCCCTTACCGGGTCGTTTGTTACCAAACATAATATATAAGGCACCGCCGAGTATCGGAAAAACTGCAATTAAAATAATCCAGCCTATTTTATAAGCCGGATTATAATCTCGCCAAACGATATAAATTGCCGAAATCACAGTTACTCCTTTAAAAATGAAGCCAACCCAATCCGCATAATTAACCAGCTCAAAAATCATAGTGCATAAATAAAACAGCTGCAGCAATATGAACAAAGCTGTTATCGTGAAACGATTAAATATACCATTGAATATTTTTCCAAAAAAGTTTCTCATATCCCATTACCTAAATGAAATTATAAACATACGCATTCAAGACTTATCGTCTTTACATACAGGGTATTGCAAATTTTATTTTTCGATTTTTTCTATACCACCCATATATTTTCTAAGCACCTCCGGAATTATTACGCTTCCATCTTCCTGTTGGAAATTTTCTAAAACTGCAGCTGTAGTACGACCCACTGCGAGCCCCGAACCGTTTAATGTATGAACAAATTCAGGTTTCCCCCCATCTCTTCTAAATCTGATATTGGCTCTTCTTGCCTGAAAATCAAGGAAATTGGAGCAGGATGAAATCTCAACATATCCGTTATAGCTTGGCATCCAAACCTCTATGTCGTATGTCATTGACGATGAGAATCCAAGATCTCCCGAACTTAATTTCACTACTCTGTACGGAATCCCAAGCTGTATCAGAACTTCTTCCGCATCATTAGTCAGTTTTTCAAGGGCATCCCAGGAATCCTCAGGCTTTGTGAATTTAACCAGCTCAACTTTATTGAACTGATGCTGCCTGATAATTCCTCTGGTATCTCTGCCTGCAGAACCCGCCTCTGCACGGAAGCAAGGTGTGAATGCCGTGTAGTGAATAGGAAGTTCTTCTTCGTCTATTATTTCACCGGCACGAAGGTTTGTAACAGGAACTTCTGCTGTAGGAATCAAGAAAAAATCCTTCTGCGGAATGTAGAACATATCATCTTCAAACTTAGGAAGCTGTCCGGTTCCAACCATCGCATCCCTGTTAACCATATACGGCGGTATAATCTCTGTATAATCTTGTTCTATAGTGTGTAAATCGAGCATAAAGCATGCAATTGCTCTCTCCAACCTTGCTCCTAAGCCCCTGTAAACGGTAAATCTGGCACCGGCAACTTTTGCGGCTCTCTGAAAATCAAGAATATCCAAATCTTCACCGATGTCCCAGTGCGCCTTGGGTTCAAACTGAAACTTTGCAGGTTCTCCAAATTTACGAACTTCCACATTATCTTCATCGTCTTTTCCGAATGGAACGCCCTCTGCCGGCGTATTTGGAACATTAAGCAGGGCATCTTTAAGGTTTTCTTCTATCTCGGAAAGCTTACCGGAAAGTTCTTTAATTTTACCCGACAGGGTCTTCATTTCCGCCATTATTTCAGAAGTATCCTCTCCTGCTTTTTTCAGCTTGGGGATTTCTCTTGAAACAGTATTCTGTCTATGTTTCATAGCCTCAACTTCTGCAAGAATACTGCGTCTTTCTTCATCAAACTTTTTGATATCGTCAATTCCGAAATCTCCTTTTCCTCTATATTCAACTCTCTCTCTGATTCCCTCAAAATCTTCTCTGAGTTTCTTGATATCTAACATCTTCTGCCTCCAACATAATCTGTGCTACTCCAAAATCTACAACAAGTTTTTCTTATATACATCATAAAGAGCCGTTAATGCCGCAACTTTAGTTTTGATCTCCAGCTGAATTTCCGATGCTTTTTCGTACTCTTCATTGTCCAAAGCTTCCTTTGCTCTGGTCAGCAAACATTTTTCTGTAATCGTGTCTTTGCCGATTTCATGTCTAATCTTATCAATTGCAATCCAGTTCTTAATATCGTAATCTGAGAAATCATCATCGCTATGTTTCTTTCTGCATGAACGAACAAAATCCATTGTGGTAGGAATCAATCTGTCATGAAGCTCAAGTTTCCACTGGGATAAAATCTGCGCCCTGTAGGATTCAAGTATTTTATCGCCAATCACATTCCCCGCCTTGAGTATTGCAACTTTTTCCGGATTCAGGTCAAAGGCTTTCAGATTTTCCCAAACCGTTGCAGGAGCCTTTCCAAAGAGTTTTTCTCTATCATCTTCTGAATAGAATACAAATACATCCTCTTCGCTTCTGTATTCCCTATACTTTTCTAAATAGAAGTCTTCTGTGCCGTAACTCTTTGATAGAGATTTTTCAAGCTCTCCCGGGGTCTTTTCTGCCGCCAGTATATGCTTTATCCCGTCTGCCAGAGCCATATATGCCGTTGCTAAAACCAGATATGTATTGCTCTTCGGGCTGGGTGCTCTCAGTTCAAATCTCGTAGCCATGGGATTTTCAGTTTCTCTAATCAACCCCACAAGAACAGTTCTGTTTCTGGATGGCTTGTCCACACCTCTCCCTAAAGAAGTCACTATACAAACCGGAGCCTCATAACCGGGTTTCAGCCTATTTAATGAATCGTTGCTGGCACTTATAAATGGATTGATTACCTCATAGTTTTTCAGAATACCCATCAAAGCACCGAATCCCAAAGGACTCAAGAAATCTTTTTTCATATCTTTAGGGGCAAATATACTTACGATTTTGCCATTTTTTAATTTTGCCGCAAGTCCGATATGGGTATGTTCACCACTTCCTGCAACTCCGTCAAAGGGTTTTGCCATAAAGGTTACATCAAGACCGAACTTGGTGAAAATATCACGAACAACATACTTAACCTGATTTTCATTGTCTGCCGCCTGAATCGCATCTGAATACTTCCAATCAATCTCAAGCTGCTCCATAACATGATTGTAATGTCCGCCTGTTCCCATCTTCGCCTTTACACCGCCTACCTCTTTATGACCCATTTCTACTTCAAAGCCGTAATAATCCAAAACAGTCAGGGTCTCTTCCAGTGCAGTGCGAACCTCACCGTAGGTTCGCTTCCAGTACTGTTCTTTCAGTGTCTGTGCAATAAAAAGCTGCTCTCTGTCCCCCTTGTCATCGGGAGTCTTGACCCAAAATTCAAGTTCGGTTGCACTGGTAACGATCAGATCTTCTATCTCATCTACACTATCTATCCCCTCTATATAATCAAACACATAGGGATGCTCCTTCATCGCATTAAAAACTTCCTTTTTCATGTGGGTGAGTGCATTTTTTAAAATTGATCTTGAGCCACACCGGAAATTTTCATTATGAACCAAAAACGATGGAATTCTAAGTGTTCCCACCGGAAGTCCCACAGTTCTGTCTATATTTCTATAGTTGTAATCCACATACCATTTTACAGATAAGTCCGGAATAATATCGACTTTTGCATTTCCAAGTTCAGCGATTTTAGGTAAGGCAACGCTGGAACCATCGGTCTGCACGCCATACTTGAGAAGTTTGTCCATATCCTGAATAAATGTTTTGACAGGAATCTTTTCATCCGTATCATGACCACCCAGGTCTATTCCGACAAAAGATACAAACTGTACTTCCGGATGCTGACAAAGAAGATTTATAACTTCCTCCTTCCCATGCTTTTCCGGAGATATGGTAAATAGCATTTTTTCAATATCGAATTCTCGCATACTTGTTTTCTCCCATTTATGTGTTTCAAAAAACTGTGGGACATCCCAATTGAATGTCCCAAACAGCAATTTTTCATATTTGTTAATCTACTTCGATAATTTCTTCAGATTCTCATAAAGTTCATCCATATATCGACCATAGCTTCCCCAATCGCCCTTCTTTATGGCTTCTTGAGCATTTTTATATGCTTTCTGGGCATTTTTGATATAGTCTTGTTGCGACTTTGACTTCGCTTTATTATTGCCTTTTTCTTCATTTTTATCCAAATTCCCCGATCCGCCGAAGAGTTTATTCAGCGCTTCTGAAAGGGTGGATTCATAAGCAATCCTGTCACCATAAACAGCAATGATTCTTTTAACCTCCGGAATTGCCGAATTTTCAGCCTCTAAATACACAGGTTCGATATATAGCAGTGAATCTTTAATAGGTACTACGAAGAGGTTTCCTCTGCTGTATTTTGAGCCCGCACTGCTCCAAAGTGAGAAGTCCTGAGAAATTTTCGTATTCTGGTCAATCTGTGCCTCAATCTGCCTTGGTCCATAAACAGTCTTGCTCTTAGGAAATTGATACAGTACAAGCTTGCCATAATCCTCACCGTCATTTCGTGCAATCATAAGTGCCGTCATGTTCTGTTTTGACCGAGGTGTAAAAGGTATGGAACTGATGAACTCAGCTTTCTTTTCTCCCGGAAGCTTCACGATGTAGTAATTCGGAGTCATCGCTTTCTGGTTTGTTCCGTAAATTTCGTTGGCTATGCTCCAAAGATCCTCATTCTGATAAAATACCTTAACATTATTCATGTGATATCTTGAGTAGATGTTTGACTGAATCTTAAACAGAGAATTAGGATATCTTATGTGTGATTTTAATTCCTCCGGCATTCTGCTCATATTTTTAAAAAGTCCGGGATAAATCTTCTGATATGTCTTTGCAATCGGATCTTTCTTGTCAACCACATAATAATTCACATCCCCGTTATAGGCATCCACCACAACTTTAATGGAATTTCTAATGTAATTCGTACCGCCTTCAACACCGCCATACGGCTCTGAGTACGGATAGTAAGAGCTGGTTGTATAGGCATCTACGATCCAGTATATTCTGCCGTTTGCTGTAACCGCATACGGGTCATCCTCATACTTCAGATAAGGCATTATCTTTTTTACTCGTTCTTCAACATTTCTGTAAATAATAATCTTGGATTTACTTTTTATGTTGGTGGAAACCAGAAGCTTCAAGCTCCCCTCTCTGATTGCAAACATGGCTCTGGCAAAAGGATTCAGCTTAATTCCCGCCTTGCCTTTATACTGAGTATATTTATTTTCCGAACCGTCCGGGTAATCAAATTCATCTTCACTGGTATTCACCAATGAATAGTCATTGGTAAGTTCGCCGAAGTAAATTCTCGGTTGGCTTATGTCAATTTCTTTCACTTCTGACTGCGGCGGGATATTTTTTACAAGTACATCAGGCTGGCCGCTTTCTGTCACCGTATTAACTTTTGATAGTGCAACTCCGTACCCATGAGTATATTTTATATGACGGTTCAGCCATGTGTCGCTGATCTTGTTCTCGTCTATCTCTCGTGTCGAAAGATAGGTCTGCGTAAGTTTCCCGTTGATATTGTATCTGTCAACATCCACATCATTAAACTTATAATATTGTCTGATGCTCTGTGTCTGGTTATAGAATGTTTTTACCGGCGTATAATCATTAATTCTGACATTTGATATGGTATCTTTATTAGCTGTTATATCTGCGGCATTTAAATTCCTGTTTGCACCGAATGCCTTAACGGAAACATTATCCAGCTGATAAGCATGCTGGGTAAATTCAATATTTTGAGCCAGATATTCTTTTTCCTTATTAAGTTCATCAGGTGCAACCACCAGATTTTGAACCGCCGAAGATAATGCCACACCGATAATTCCGACTGCTGCCATCGCCAGAGGAGCCTTTATAAGAGTCTTTAGCCTTCTCCTTTTGATGGATACTACCGTAACTGCTGCACTCACAATGGAAAGCAGCATCAACAGTCTATATACCCACAGTGTAACCTTTACATCTGCAAAGCCTGCTCCATATACGGCACCTGTGTGCTCATGAAGTAAATCGAACTGCTTTAAGAAGAAATTTATTCCCAACATCAGGAAAAAAATCACCCCTAAAACAGTAAGCTGGTGTGACGCAATCTCCAAAAGCTGAGTATAGTTTGAACGATTAAAGCTCTTCTTCGGCTTGGGTTTTCTATTGTTTTGTGTCACACCGTCAAAAATTTTACCGAGAATAGTTTCCCCTCCAAAAGGGTTTTGAAAACTGCTCTGCTCATCTTCTGTAAAATCAGCACTGGTATCATAATCTATTATATCCGGGCTGTGCATTATCAGCAGCATCACATAATAAATCACTGTCAGCACCACCATAAGCAAAATTATAACCAGCAGAATCTGATTAAGGTTCTGCAAAAATTCTAATTTGAATATGTAAAAGGAAATATCAAGACCGAAGATAGGATCTCTTTTTCCAAAAGATGTGCTGTTTATATACTCTAAAGTTCTGAACCAAAGCCGGTTTGCCGCATAAAAAGACATCACCGCAGAAAATGCAAAAGCCATAACATTCGTCAAAAGCTTAAGCCTTTTCATGTCGGTGACCTCATGTGATTCAATATTTTTAAAATAATCGTTGCGTAGCCTGTGCAGATAGTATTCTAACATCAACACAACTATGATAAATATAGGTATGAAAATCTTTATCTGTGTATACAGTCCCTTAAAAAAAACATCTACATAGCTCATCTCAGAAAACCACATCCAGTCGGTTATAAAGTTAACCAACATAACCAGCAGCCCTAAAATAACTATCAGAAAAGCAAGGACTACTGATAATTTTTTGTTAGGTTTTTTTCTTACATATCTTGCCCTTTTCAAAAGAACTTCCTTTCTACCTGAAAGCCTGTCACTGTCAGGTTGTTCTCTCTCATATGCTTAGGTAAAAGATAAACAGCTACCCCACTAACTTTCCGAAAACAGCGTTAAAAATATCTTGAATTGCCGTAGCCGCTCCGCTGGTCGGTGCCAAGTATTTAATTCCGATAACTACTACTTCCAGTAAAATCAAAATCATGAGAATGATAAACAAAACCTTCAATAAGATATGCTTCTTAGGCTTGGCGTCCTTGGTAGTCTCCTTTTCACTCATTATTTCTTCTTTGAAAACATCCTGGAAGGTAATCCTGTCGTCAGGATGTGCAGTGTCACCCCCCGCATCGTCTTTTATCATATCTTCAATAATCTGGGAGTTTTCATTTTTGTTTGCTTCTTTTTCCGCCGTAAATCCGCTGAAAGCTTTTTCGTAATCAAACTCATTGCCTTTACTCTGAGGAGCTAAGTTGTCTGCAAAAATTAAATCTTCCCTGTTATCTTTGCCCAAATCGTCTCCTTCTGAGGCAACATTCGTAAATGCAGGAATATCCTCCGGAGCTGCGGCAAATATAGGTGCCTGTTCTTGAGGCTGTGCCACACCTACAAATTCAACATCCTCAGCAGGCGTCGCATCAATGAAAGGCGAATCCGATTTTATTTCTTCAGTCATTTGTGGCTCACTGCTGAAAGCATTGTAGCCCTTATCCCTCATAAAATCATCAGTTGTTTGAGTTGCCTGAACTTCCTCCTGTGCTTCCGAAATAACCGAAGAAGGTGCAGGTGTTTTCTCCGCTTCATCTCTGGCTGCAGCTTTTAAAAGCTCCACTAGGGATACTTCTTCTGAATTTAGATTTTCTATATATTCTTCAACATCTCTTTCCGGATTTGTGTCGACATTATTTTCAGGTATTTCATTACCATTTTGAAGAGTTTTTTCCGAGGCTTCTCCTACAACATCATAATTCTGACCTTCCATAAATTCAGGAATTTTCAAAGCATCCTTCGGAGTTGAAATTTCATAAGCTATATGCTCATCAGCGTCAGGGGTTTCCTTCTCCATTGCTCTAAAAGTATTTCTGTCGTCTTCTGAAAGGTCCTTAAATTCTTCGTTAACATCCCCAAGATATGACCCGTTTTCTGAATCCGAAGCTTCATTATTCTCTGTCAGACGATTGTATTCCTTATCTAAAATAGCCTGAAACTCTGCATTTTTCTTATTAGGTGTGTAGAATTTGTCAAGTTTACTACCGGACTCTTCCGGTGCAGAAGTCTCTTCACTACCGCTGAACAAATTTGGTGCTGCTATTTCTAAAGCTTCCTTTTCGAGGCTCTCCGCAGGTTCTGTGCTTTCATTTACAACATCGTAGTTCTGACCTTCTAAGAACTCGGGAACTATAGGTTTATCTTCCGGGGTTTCCAGTTTACCCGCTACACACTCTTCAAAGCCCGGCTCATCTTTTTCCATGGCTCTGAAAGCATTCCTATCGTCCTTTGCCGGATTCCGGAACTCCTCGTTAACTTCTCCCAAATAGGAGCCGTCCCCTCTTACGGGGTCTTCCTGTCTCATTTCTTTGCGAGAAATGAGTTTCTCTGATTCTTCCCCTACCACAGCATAGTTCTGACCTTCCATGAACTCAGGAACTATAGGTTTATCTTCCGGGGTTTCCAGTTTATCCGCTACACACTCCTCAAAGCCCGGCTCATCTTTTTCCATGGCTCTGAAGGTTTCCATGTCATCTCTTGCCGGATTCCGGAACTCCTCGTTAACTTCTCCCAAGTAAGAAGTTCCGCCCCTCTCAGTTTCAGACGGTTTTTCTGAGGCAATCTCCTCAACCTCAGGATTACTTGGCTCAACTACTGCTTCCCAGTTAAAATCGATTTCCTCAGTCTTTTTCTTTCCTTCTGAAGGGTATCCATCTAAATTCCAGTTGATCTTGTCAAAATGGAAGTCCCTCTTGTTTTTAGGCGCCTCTGTTGTCCAACTGTCCGACATGTTTTGCCGGTCTGCTGTCTGATCGAGGTTGGACATAAGATCATCCAGTTTACTTTTTGATGTTCCCACATTTGAAGTCGGTCCCACCGCAGCGACTTTGGCGCCGCAATTCGGACAAAACCTATTCCCCTCATTTAACAGATGTCCGCATTCTTTACAAATCATACCTGCCTCCTGCATAGAATTATTTAACCTATTTAATCTGTTCTTTTAACTGTTCAACAGAATAAACTCTACCTTGTCTATCAATTCCGCTCTCTCTATCCACAAAATGCGGTACAGCCTGGTTTGCCCCCGAATTGACACTCTGCCGGCGTACGGCATCAATAGATCTGATAACTTTTTCCTGTGCCGCCGGCTGAACTCCGGCAACTTGTTTTGCACTTTCTCTCTTGCTGAATTCTTCTTCTTTTAATCTTATAGTTTCTTGCTTTAACCTCTCAGCAAAGGATAATTCTCTCTCCTTATTTTGAGGTTTATTATTTGCACTGATTATAGCATCCAATCCATGGGGCTTTCTTTCATTATTTCTTGTGCCCAAAACCCTGTTCGCCGAAGGTTCTGCTGTATTTGCAAAATTCGGTTCCGAAAAGTTCCCTGCAGGTTTACTTTGCATGCCTGCCATAACGGCATCAATAGAATGAACGGGCTCTTCTCTGATTTCGGTAATATCTACAGCAATGGTCTTATCTTTCGGAATAAATCCAAATTGGTTGCGGTCGCTCCTGATATTTGAATCAACCCCAACCTGCTTGCTATCAGGCTTCTCTCTTTCCAAGTTTTCCCAAAACGCCTCAACTTCACGAGAATGCTCAGTGCCTTTAACCAAGTTATCCCCCGAAACCGAAGGGATTTTATCGTTACTTACAGATTGCCTTTCTTTTAACTCACTATGAGCATTTCCCACCTCTTTTACAGAAGCTTCAACTGTTGCCTCAACTCTTTTTGCAACAGTGTCTACATACTTACTCGTGTCAATCTTACTCTCTAGCCTGCAAATAGACTTATCTATCTCATTTAGATTTTTTTGAACGCCATTGGTAATATTGCCTATTTTATATAGGAATATAACGGCTAAAATCACAAGAATTATGACTCCAAGCAGAACTAAAAGCATCAATGCCATGCTTGAATCTAACATAATATTCTTACCCACCTTAAGTTATATTTCACAATATTATACAATAAATATTATGTAAACGCAAACTAAACCTTTGATTTATGCAAAAAACCACGGTTTTTTGTATCTTTTCAGTTTCTTACATTCCTTTTTTAATGCTTTGAAATCCATAGCAAACTTCTCTTTCCCCGCCTTGATGCTTTATTCGTCTTTTGCTTTCTTTTCCCGTTAAATATATCGTAGAGAATCGGCACAATGAATAGCGTCATCAGTCCCACATCCCTCAACACCAGGTTTATCGACTCCGTTTCACCCGAAAGCTCTATCTTGTAGCCTTTGGGAGTGTTAACACCATCACTAAAACAGTGTATGGTTTTTACACTAAAATTCGACATTTAACTCTTCACCTAAAACCTCATCAAACAGTGTATGGTTTTTACACTAAAATTGGGAGCGTTAACACCATCACTAAATTTGTTCACTAAAAAAGCATCCTAAAGCCGAAATAAGAATCATAATACCCGGTTTTAAAATGCCCTTATTAGTCCTGCACTTCTTTTGGTTTTCTCTACTTTCCATTATCCAGTTTACCCGCTTCCGGCATCAACTCAGTATCAATAATTTCAAGTACACGGCCAAAGGTTTTCAGCTCTTCTTCATCGAATCTGCATTCTATTCTCTTTGAAACAAGTTCGATATAGTCGAACATGCTCCCATATACTTCCATATACTTTTCCGTCGGATAAAGGTAATACTCTCTCTTATCATCTTCATTCTGCACCTTTTTGACAAAGCCTTTATGAATAAGCTTGTTAACTCTATATGCCGCATTGGGTGCAGATATATTTGCCAGCGATGCAAATTTATTGATGGTAGGTTTCTCAAGTGCAACTATTATCTCCATGCAGAAGACTTCGAAATACGACAACGACTCATCTTTGCGATTGTCGAAATCCGTCATCATCTTTGAATATAAAAGAAGTTTAAACTTGTTGTAAATACCTGAGAAATTATCTTTTATCATTATCACCCTCCGAAGTTATTTTAACAAATTTTACTTCCATAATCAATTCTTATCCTTAATCACAAAAGAGAGCTTTGCCTGACAAACGATTTCATTGTCGATACACGCAGTTGCATTGCCAAAGCCGATAGGTCCCCGCCTCGATTCAATTTCACAATAGAGCTCAAGTACGTCTCCCGGAATAACCTCTTTCTTAAAACGACAGCTTCTGATCCCTCCAAACATGGCAATTTTTCCTCGGTTTTCTTCTTCGGACAGAAGCGCAACCGCACCTGTCTGTGCCAGAGCCTCAATGACCAAAACCCCCGGCATCACCGGATAGTCCGGAAAATGTCCCATAAACTGCATCTCGTTTACAGAAACGCATTTGATTCCCGATGCCCATTTTCCCGTTTCCATATCCGTAATCTTATCTATCAATAAAAACGGGTATCTGTGAGGTATCAACTCCTTTATTTCCCTAATTCCTAACTGCATCGTACTCCTCCTTCCCATAATCTATTTTGAATATTTTTTTAATACGAGTGAACCATTATGACCTCCAAAACCCAATGAGTTTGACATGGCATATTCCCCGTCAATGCCTTGACTTTTGAGAGGTATTATATTGAGGTCACAATCTTCATCAAATTCCTCATATCCCATTGTAGGCGGTGCAACTGAATTTTCAAGCGCTTTAGCTGTGACAATCGCCTCCAATGCACCACTGGCACCAAGAGTATGTCCTATCATGGATTTTGTAGATGAAATCTTAAGCTTGTTTGCATGTTCGCCAAAGGCAGTTTTTACAGCTAAAGTTTCACATCTGTCATTCATAGGCGTGCCCGTTCCGTGAGCATTGATATAACAAATATCTTCTGCCTTGATTCCCGCATCCTCAAGAGCTCCCTTCATGGCAAGTGCCGCTCCGCTTCCGTCCTCCAATGGAGCTGTCATGTGATGGGCATCACAGCTGACTCCGTAACCCGATACCTCTCCTAGAATTTCCGCACCTCGTGCTACTGCGTGCTCATATTCCTCCAGTATTAAAACGCCTGCGCCTTCACCCATGACGAAACCGTCTCTCTCTTTATCAAAAGGAATGGATGCCCTGAAAGGATCCTTTGATTCTGATAGAGCTCTCATGGCGGTGAAGCCGCCTATGCCGAATTCTGTGATACAGCTTTCACTTCCACCTGCTGCCATCACTTCAGCGTAGCCGTCCCTAATGCTTCTGAATGCTTCTCCTATGGCATTTGTAGAGGATGCACATGCCGTAACTACACATGTACAGCTACCCTTAAACCCAAGTCTGATAGCCACCAGACCTGCTGCCATATTCGTAATTGAGGAGGGTACGAACAGAGGCGAAACCCGGTCAAATCCCCTTTTTATACCTCTGTAATGCTCAGCTTCAATTACATCAAGTCCTCCTATTCCGCTGGAAATATTTACTCCACATCTTACAGGGTCTTCCTTCTCTATGTCGATTCCGCTCTGCTTTATAGCTTCAAGTGCGGCTCCAATGGCAAGCTGAGTAAATCTGGCACTTCTCCTTGCCTCCATCTTGTCCATAAATGCTGTAGGGTCGAAGTTTTTCACCGGAGCCGCAACCGTCACTTTCATCTCAGTATCGGAAAAGGGCTTAAGCCTTTCAATTCCGCAAACGCCTTTTTCAGCATTTTTCCAAACCTCGTCTACACTGTTTCCAATTGCACAAATCGCTCCCATACCTGTGATAACCACTCTTCTTTTCATAGCTCCTCCTGCTTTCTAAAATGCAAAACTACATGCACATTCCACCATCTACGCAAAGCACCTGCCCGGTAACATATCCGTTTTCCTTTGCAGCAAAAAACGATACTGCATTTGCAACTTCTTCAGCCTGTCCCTGTCTCTTGCATGGAATCTGATCGCACATCTGCTTCAAAACATTCTGTCCCATAGCCTTTGTCATGTCTGTTTCAATAAAGCCGGGAGCAACAGCGTTAACCGTTATATTTCTACTTGCAAGTTCTCTTGCCGCCGTCTTGGTCAAGCCGATTATCCCTGCTTTGCTTGCTGCATAATTTGCCTGACCTATATTTCCTAAAATTCCCGAAACAGATGCCATATTGATGATTCTGCCATATCGCTGCTTCATCATAACCTTTGATACCAGCTTCATTAAAATAAAGGGACCTCTTAAATTCGTAGCCAAAACCCTGTCAAAATCTTCTGCAGACATTCTCATCATAAGATTATCCTTCGTTATCCCTGCGTTATTCACAAGCACATCTATGCGACCGAAGGTATCCATAGCCACATCCAAGATCCTCTGACAATCATCTTCAGAGGCGACATTGCCCTGTACGATTACAGCCTTCACTCCGCTTTTCATACATTCTTCTGCAGCTTCATTTGCTGCCTCTTCATTACCACTATAGTTAATTATCACATCTCTGCCAAGCTTTGCCATGGAAATCGCAACTGCCCTTCCTATGCCTCTGCTTCCCCCTGTTATAAGTGCTACTTCTCCAGCCATTTTTCCACCTTTCTGATATCCTCTGCAGTTTCAATGCTTATAACATCAATATCTCTGCAGATCTTTTTTACAAATCCGGAAAGAGCTTTTCCCGGTCCGACTTCAATAATCTTAGTTACGCCTTTATCTCTCATGTATTTTATAGAATCATCAAAATACACACTGCTGCAAACCTGTGCAGTCAAAAGGTCTTGTATCCTCTCATTTTCTCTTTCTCTGCCGATACAGTTGAAAATAACCGGTATTTTCATCTCTCCAAAGGCTACTTCCTTAAATTTTTCTGCCAAAGCTTTAGAGGCAGGTTCCATGTATGATGTATGAAACGGTCCACTCACGGAAAGCCTCATAGTGCGCTTTGCACCTGCTTCCTCTGCAAGCCTTTCAAGTTCGGTCACACCATCTTTTGTACCGGAAATAACAATCTGTCCCGGACAATTATAATTTGCAATCTCAACCTTTGCTTTTTCATTTGCTTTTTTGCAAAGACTTAGCAAAAGATTCCTTTCCAAACCTAACACCGCACTCATTACAGTATCCAAACCTTCTGATGCCTTAGCCATGGCATTTGCCCTGAATTGAATCAGTGCCATCGCCTCCTCCTCCGAAAAAACTCCTGCACTTGTCAGTGCCGTATATTCACCTAAGCTGAGTCCACATGTATAATCTGCTCTTATGCCTTTTTTCGCCAGAATTTTACTAACCCCAATTCCAAATGCCAATAAAATCGGCTGGGCATTTACAGTAGCTTTAATTTCCTCTGCAGTTCCTTCAAAGGCAATCCGCCTATGCTCCTCTGTAAGCAGGTCAAAAGAATTCCTGAACTCCGGGTAAACCTCATATAAGTCCTTTCCCATTCCAATCTTCTGGCTTCCCTGTCCTGCAAATATAATTCCTAACTTCATCGGTCAAGCTCCTTAATCAAATCCTTCACTGTGGTCATTTCATTAATTCTTCCCACATTACTTCCCGCAAAAAATAATCCGTTCTCCCAATCACCATAAAATCCTGCAATAAGGGCGGAATTGATACAATATGGGGTAGTTCCGGGATTACAGGTTATGATACAGTCTATACAGCGTTTAGGTGCAATCCTCAATTGCTTTGAAACCCTCTTTATAAGAGGACTGTTCAGTGCTCTGCCCGGCATTCCCACAGGACTGGTAATAATTTTCACATCCTCGGATTTTGCCGATAAAATCCTATCTTTATAACCCTGACTGGCATCGCACTCTTGCGTTGCAATGAATCTTGTTGCAATCTGGACTCCTGCAGCACCTCTGTCCTTTATAGTCTTAATATCCTCTGAATCAAAGATGCCCCCGGCTCCAAATACGGAAATGCCCATCGCAACCGAAGTCACATCGGATATTATATCCTCCAGCTTGGACTCTCTGCCTTCAATAAGCTCTTCTTTCTTAAATCCTAGATGACCTCCCGCTTTGCTTCCTTCCACCACGAGAAAATCCGGGCTTCTGCCGTGTTTACTTTTCCATGTCCTCATCAAAAGTGATGCTGCCCTTTCGCCGGACACAATAGGGGCAATCAAAGTTTTATCATCAACTAAATCCGGAAGATTAAGGGGCAAACCTGCCCCGGAGATAACTGCATCAATTCCTGATTTAACAGCCACCTTCACCATTTCCGCAAAGTTTTTCGTTGCAACCATGGCATTAACAGCAATCAAACCCTTTCCATCTGAAATTTCCCTTGCTCTGCGGATTTCCTTCTCCAAAGCTCTGCAGTTCGCCTCCTGTGGATTGGACCAGAAATCCTTTTCCCTAAAGCCTATATTAGCAGTGGAAATCACTCCCATGCCTCCCTCAGCTGCTACTGCACCTGCAAGGCTGCCCATGGAAATTCCAACTCCCATTCCTCCTTGAATTATAGGGACTGACATCTTGTACATAGCACTGCCTCATAATCTTTCTCAAGCTTCGATAAAATTTCGGAAAGGGGTCTGATTTCATCCACCATAGAAGCGACCTGACCTGCCATCAAAGAACCCTTTTTAACATCTCCCTGAAAAACAGCCTTTTTCAGAGCACCCAAAGTGAACTTCTCAAGCTCCATTTTGTCCGCTCCACTCCGTTCCAGTTTAAGGTATTCTCTCGCCATAGGATTTTTAAGGATTCTAACAGGTGCACCCACACTTCTGCCTGTAACCACCGTATCATTATCCTTTGCCTTCAGAATTGACAGCTTATAATTTTCGTGAATCGGGCACTCCTCACTTGCCAAAAGAATAGTTCCGACCTGAATTCCGTCAGCACCTAAAATGTCTGCCGCTGCCATTTGTTTCCCCGATGCGATTCCCCCTGCTGCAACAACGGGAAGATCTGTGACCCATGCTATCTGCGGAACCAAAACCATGGTCGTCAATTCTCCAACATGACCTCCACTTTCACAGCCTTCGGCAATGAGTCCCGTCACACCCAGAGAGGATAACCTTTTGGCAAGGGCAACGGATGATACCACAGGAAAAATTTTAATTCCTGCTGATTTCCACATATCCACATACTTACCGGGGTTCCCTGCACCCGTAGTTACAAGGGAAACCTTTTCATCTGCAACAAGTTCTGCCATTTCATCTGCACAGGGATTCATCAGCATTATATTTACACCGAAGGGTTTATCCGTTTCCGCCTTGCAAAGCTCAATTTCCTTTTCCAGGGTTTCAGTGTCCATTCCTCCGGCACCGATAATTCCCATAGCACCTGCATTGGAAACTGCTGCGGCAAATTTTCCCGTTGCGATATTTGCCATTCCTCCCTGAAAAATCGGATATTTTATTCCAAACAATCTCTTTATTTTCATAAATCTACTCTCCTACCGTAAAAACTGCCGCACCGTAGGTTAAACCTGCACCAAAACCACAGCAAACCACCTTCATACCATTTTTCAAAAGACCCTTTTCCCTCATTTCAGCCATGCATATTCCTATACTTGCACCGGAAGTATTCCCATACATCTGTATATTTTTGTAAAGCTTATTTTCAGGAATCTTGAGCTTAGCTGCCGCACTGTCTATAATTCTAAGGTTTGCCTGATGAAAGACGAACCAGTCCACATCTTCCACGGAAGAACCGCTTTTTTCTAAGACGGTTCTTATCGTTTCAGGAACTTTATTAACAGCAAAGCGATACACTTCCTGTCCTTTCATCGAAACTCTAGGCTCAAACCTGTCACAGAATAGAACCTCATCATCATACAGAACCCCTGCGGAACTTTCAAATTCGCCACGGGAATCCTCAGCCAAAAGCAATGCTCCCGCACCGTCACCGAAGAGGATACAGGTTCCCCTGTCCTCCATGTCCAAGAGCGGAGAAATCTTCTCACTGCCAATCAGCAGAACACATTTTGCCGATTTTGTTTCCAGCATTGATTTTGCAAAGCTTAATCCGTATACAAAGCCCGAACATGCTGCATTTATGTCCAGACACATTACGCCTTCTCCTAAATTAAGCCTTCCTCCTATGCCGCATGCCACCGAGGGAGTGGCATAGTCAGGCGTAAAAGTACAAACTAATATTAAATCTATATCCTTTGCCTTTACATTACTGTTTTCTATGGCTCGTACCGCAGCTTCTTCTGCCATATCCAAGTTACTTTTATTTTTGGAAAAAAATCTCTTTTCTATTCCTGTCTTTTCCCTTATCCAGCTGTCACTGGTTCTAACGATTTTTTCTAAATCAAAATTAGAAATTACCTCATCTCCTTGAGATAATCCGTGACCTAAAATTCTAATTCCCGACATTTGTTTTTCCCATATTTCTTAAATTCCTATACCTGCGCTTAAGAAGTTCTTTTTCAGAAAGCCTCAAAAGTTCCCTTAAATTTCTATCGATGGCTCTGTCTACTTTTTTGAAAAGAATCCGTCTTCCCTTTTCATCCATAATATCAGGCTCCGGAATAACCTCATCACATGCTCCGAGCTGAAGAATATCACCTGCTGTAAGCCTCATAGCATCACTGGCCTCCTCCCAGCGTTCTGCATCGTGCCATAATATACTTGCAAAGCCCTCCGGGGAGAGAATGGAAAAAATACTGTTTTCAAGCATTATTCTTCTGTCCGATGTGGCAATTGCCAAGGCTCCTCCGCTTCCGCCCTCACCTATGAAAAATGTAATCGTAGGGACTCTGAGCATGCTCATAACCTGTATACACTTTGCAATTGCCTGTCCCTGCCCCCTTTCCTCTGCTTCTTTCCCGGGATATGCTCCGGGAGTATCCACAAAGGTTATAACAGGCCTCTTAAATTTTTCCGCCTGCTTCATAAGTCTTATGGCTTTTCTGTACCCTTCCGGATTAGGCATTCCAAATCGATACACCATATTTTCTTCAAAATCTCTGCCCTTCTGTTGTCCGATAACTGTTACAGGAAGCTCTCTGTACTTTGCAATTCCACATATCATACTCTTATCTTCGCCGGAGGCTCCATCACCTGCCAACTCCACAAAATCATCAAAGATTCCGTCAATATATTCTTTTGCACGGGGTCTTTCAAGGCTTCGGGCAAACTTAACTCTTTCTCCTGCCGTTAAAACTCGTTTCATCAATATACCTTCGCTTTCTTGTGAAGTCCAATAATTTTTCCAAGTGTTTCTTTCATTTCTTCCCTTGTGACGATAGCGTCAACAAAACCGTGCTCCAGTTGAAACTCAGAACTCTGAAAACCTTCAGGAAGTTTTTCTCCTATAGTCTGTTCAATTACTCTCGGACCTGCAAATCCGATTAAGGCTCCCGGCTCTGCCAGTATAATATCACCTAAACTTGCAAAGCTTGCCGTAACTCCCCCCGTAGTAGGATTTGTCAAAACAGAAATAAATAAAAGTCCTGCTTCTCCGTGCTTTCCGAAGGCAGCACCGGTTTTTGCCATCTGCATTAGAGAAAGGATTCCCTCCTGCATTCTGGCTCCTCCCGATGCGGAAAAAACAATAATCGGCAACTTTTTCTTCGTGGCATATTCACAGGCTCTGGTGATTTTTTCGCCTACGGCACTTCCCATACTTGCCATTAAAAACCTGCTGTCCATCACGCACAAAACAGCCCTTTTACCTTCAATAGTACAGGTTCCCGTTATTACAGCTTCCTTTAGGCCTGTTTTTTTTCCCGCTTCTTTAAGCTTTTCATCGTATTCAGGAAAATCAAGAGGATTTTCTGCAACTACGCCTCTGGAAAACTCCCTGAAGGAATTTTTATCCGCAATCGTTGAAATTCTGGTTCTTGCAGAAAGCTTGCCATAATAACCGCAGCCGGGGCAAACGAAGTGGTTCTCCCTTAGAATTGCTTTGGTATACTTATTCTCACAGTTCTTGCACTTGTAAATCTTCTCTTCATCCGCCTTAGCCTTTTTGAAGTCCGGTCTGATCAAACTGTTGATAGAATCCAATATGCTTTTTTTCTCACTGAACGGATTCATCTCTTCCACCTGCCTCTTCATACAGCTTCAATAATTCCGCCATATTTTTCTCTACAAAGCCTGTATCGTAATTACCTCTTAGAAATTCCCTGTTATACATTATTAAAAATTGTATGGGAAGTGTGGTTTTTATGCCCTGAATAATGGTTTCCTCCAAAGCTCTGCGCATTCTTCTGATAGCCTCAAGTCTGGTGCTTCCACAAACGATTATCTTCGCCACCATGGAATCATAGAAAGGGCTGATGTCACACCCGCTATAAAGGGCACTTTCAACTCTGACCTGATTTCCCAGAGGAAAATGCAGAAAGCTCACATGACCCGGACTGGGAGCAAAATCATTAAAAATATCCTCTGCATTTATTCTGCATTCTATTGCATGACACGAAAATTCAACATCCTCTTGTGCTATCTCCAGCGGAAGCCCCGATGCAATCCTGAGCTGCTGCTTAACTATGTTAATCCCTGTAATCATCTCTGTTACGGGATGCTCCACCTGAAGTCTGGTATTCATCTCTATAAAATAGTAGTTTCCGCCATCTACGATGAACTCTACAGTACCTGCATTTTCATACCCTGCAGCCTTTGCCGCCTTTACAGCATCTTTTCCCATTGAAATTCGCATCTCTTCAGAAAGTGCAAAGTCCGGTGCTTCTTCAAGCATCTTTTGATTTCTTCTCTGAACAGAGCAGTTTCGTTCACCGAGATGAATAACATTTCCAAACTTATCAGCCAGAATCTGAAATTCCACATGCCTCGGATTTCTAATGAGTTTTTCCACATACACCCTTCCGTCTCCAAAGCATTTCTCAGCTTCCATAGAAGCTTCATTATATGCCGGTTCAATCGCATCCAAAGTCTCTGCAACACGCATTCCTCTACCACCGCCTCCTGCTGATGCCTTTATCAGAACAGGAAGTCCGACTGAACTTGCAATCTCCTTTGCTTCTTTTGCACTTCCAACAGGACCTTCAGACCCCGGAACCACAGGTACTCCCGCAGCTTTCATGGTTTTCTTTGCTTCCGCTTTGTCACCAAGTTTTTCAATAACCTCCGGCGACGGACCGATAAACTCTATCCCCTCTTCGGCACACAACCTTGCAAAATCAGCATTCTCAGACAAAAATCCAAAGCCCGGATGTATAGCATCGCATCCGGTATTCCTGGCACTTTCTATGATGTTTCCTATATTAAGGTAACTTTGCGGAGACGGAGCGGCTCCCACACATACTCCCCTGTCTGCCAGAATCACATGCAAAGAGTTCTTATCCGCCTCAGAATATACTGCCACTGTTCCAATGGAATTGTCCTTACACTCCCTTATTATTCTTGCCGCAATTTCGCCACGATTGGCGATGAGAATGCGATTCAGCATCTTTCCACCTCAAAAATTTCCGTTGCACAGTCCACCATTTCACCATCTATTCCCATTATGTTCTTAACGATAAGATCCCAAGGTGCCTTTATCTCATTCATAACTTTCATGGCCTCGATGATACATAGCGGCTGTCCCTTCTTTATCTTCTTGCCTATTTCTGCAAAGGGCTTGCTGTCCGGGTTTGCCGCTCTGTAAAAAACTCCAACCAGTGGAGCTTTTATTATTTCGGCAGCATTATCCTCTCCTGCAGTACTGCTTTTCCTTTTCTCATCACTTCTTCCAACGGTTTCCTCAACCTTATTCTCCGGAGAATCTGCATATTCATCTTTGCCTTTTAATGCTTTCTCTGCCTCACCTGACTTTGGAAAACTCCGTTTCTGAGATTCAGTACCGTTTTCATTTCCCATGCCGATGAGTCTCTGTCCTTTTTCCAGCCTGAGCCTGCCCTCTGCATCTTCATATTCCAGCAAAGAGATATTTGCATCCTGAAATTTTTCAATCAGCTCAAAAATTTCCTTCTTTTTCATAATTAGCCCTGGTATTTTTCAACACAGTCTACAATATCCTTAACAGTTTCCATGTTTGTGAGTTCTTCATCAGGAATTTTAATGTCAAATGCTTCTTCGAGGGCCATTACAAGTTCAACTGCATCCAGTGAATCTATGGAAAGGTCATCTGCAATACTGGCATCCAGAGTAATCTTTTCCTCATCACAGCTCAAAGTATCAACCATAATCTGTTTAATCTTTTCAAAATTCATTTTTCTACCTCCGAAAATTTCTCCTTGCCGAATTTTATCTCTTCGGCAAATTTATCTTTAGTTTTTTAATTAAATATTTTTAATTAAATATTTTTAAACATAATAGCAGGGTAAATTTTTTCTGTCAAGACTTTTTACGAAAAAGAAGGTGTGGTTTCTGTGAAGCCGCCTTATACCCCCGGCTAAAAGATATTATTCTGAAAAGAAAACTTTTCCTTCCCTAACACCTTTGATACCTTCTAAGAGTTCTTTGTCCTCGATGCCGTCAAAATTTCCGACTCTTTCAAATCACATATAACTGTGGTAAAATTCATATAATAAGCACATCTAAAAAACACAAAAAAACAATATTATAAGGATGTTAAAAAACGAAAATCAATTTAATTAAGATACGAGGAGGAATAATTATGAGCAGACTTCTAGTGGTAGATGACGAACCTAAAATCCGTGAGGTCATAAAGGAGTACGCAGAATTCAACGGACATGAGGTAACAGAAGCAACTGACGGAATGAGCGCTGTCGGTCTGTGCAAATTAAATGATTACGACCTGATCATCTTAGACATTATGATGCCTAAATTAGACGGGTTTTCAACATGCAAAGAAATCAAGAAAATAAAGGATATTCCTACGATAATGCTTTCTGCACGAGGAGAGGAATACGATAAATTGTTCGGATTTGAACTTGGAATCGATGACTACATAGTCAAGCCTTTCAGCCCGAAAGAACTGATGGCAAGAGTCAACGCAGTCTTAAGCCGCAGGAATGCTTCTACCGCCGCCAAGAGTGATGTACTGAAATTTAACGGCCTTGAAATCAATATGGCTGCCCGCACCGTGGTTGTTGACGGCAAAAGGGTGGAGCTTACACCAAAAGAGTATGATTTGCTGTTCTATTTAATAGATAATAAAAACATCGCTCTGTCCAGAGATAAACTCCTATCGGATATATGGGGATATGATTTCTTCGGAGATGACAGAACTATTGATACGCACATCAAGAATCTCAGAAATGCCCTTGGCGACTACCGTGACTATATTGTGACACTTCGCGGTGTAGGATATAAATTTGAATGTGAAGAATAAATTTTATTATGAGAAATAAAAATTTTGATTTTAAAAGCATAAAATTTAAGCTGTGGACTTACTTTATAGGTTTTGCCATGCTGATTCTACTTCTGATATGGGCTCTTCAGATAATTTTTCTGAACAACTATTACTCAGCTATGAAACAAACTCAGACGGCGGAAATTTCCAACGATATTCAAAATAAGTTTGCCGCCAGCAAATATGACAAAGCTCTTTTGGAGAAAACCGTTGCAAAGGAATCTTCCACTAATGATTTAACAATCTATGTCTATGATGTGACCAGCAACGAGTATATAATCAAAAATGAATCACTGGAAGCCTTTAATCCACAAACTTTTTACACGCTGAAATACGCAGATGCCGTAACCAAGCTGAACAAAAAGCTGAACGATTCAGGCTTAAACAGTGCCAGCCTTACCAACAACGACAAACTTAACAAGAGAACCGTCGGATACGCCAGATACCTAAAGGATGAAAACCAAAAGAAAGCGTACATAATGTATGTATTTGCTCCTTTGGCACCAATGCAATCGACCATACATATCCTACGCTCACAGCTTTTATATATCACTATAATCGCAATATTTCTTTCGCTTGCCATGGCACTATACCTATCCAACAGAATCTCCAAGCCTCTAAAAGCTATAACTGCATCAGCTGCAGAGATGGGAAAAGGGAACTATGTGGTAAAATTCTCAGGGGGACACTACACGGAGATTACCGAACTGGCAGAAACGCTGGCAAACGCAGAGGCAGAGCTGGAAAAAACAGACATGTATCAGAAGGACTTGATTGCAAATGTATCTCACGATCTTCGTACACCTCTCACGATGATAAAATCCTATGCCGAAATGGTTCGAGATCTTTCCGGAAACAACCCTGTTAAACGGGATGCTCACCTGGGAGTAATAATAGAGGAGGCAGACAGACTGAATCTTCTTGTAACGGATATGTTGAATCTATCCAGAATGCAATCGAGGAGTATTGTTTTAGAAAAGAAAGCTTTCGATTTAGGGAAAGCGGCCGATTCAACCCTTGCAGCCTATGATATTCTTATAGAAAATGATTCCTACAACATTAAATTTCACAAAGACCCCGGTAAATTCATAGTAAACGGTGATGAGACAAAGCTCAAGCAGGTTATGAACAACCTTATAAACAATGCGGTAAAGTACTGTGGTGCCGATAAGCAAATAATTGTAAAACTGAAGAAAGTCGGTCGCAAAGTCCGTTTCTCCGTAACAGACCACGGTAAAGGAATATCACCTGATGAAATTTCACATGTTTGGGAAAGGTACTATAAATCCAGCACCCACCATGTTCGTCCTACAGAGGGCAGCGGTCTTGGACTTTCCATCGTAAAGGAAATCCTAAGACTCCATAAGGCGAGCTTTGATGTTAAGAGCAAACTCGGCGAAGGCAGTACCTTCTGGTTTGAACTGCCTATGGAAAAATCCAAACGGGGTAAAACCAAAGGGGACGACAATGCTTCTAATGGATCAAGACTGCCACTGTCGGGAATACTGTAATTCATTTCAGTGTGTATTGGTAACTTGGATTTACAACCTAAAACAAACAGTAATAAAAGCTGCGATTTAGAATTAATATCGCAGCTTTGTATAATTTGATTCTATCATTCACAGCATGCCCTTTTATTCTGAAAATGCTCTGACAGCTTCATACAGATTCTTCACACCAACAATCTTATTTGTGTCGATTTGGGAGATGCCCTTTGATGCTTTTGCATTTTTTACAGGCATAATTATTTTTTCATAGCCGAGCCGTATGGCTTCCGAGGCAATTTTTTCGGCAGAAGCAACTGACCTTAAATCTCCGGTCAGACCGACTTCTCCGATTGCCACAGTCCTCATTGGTGAAGTTTTTCCCCGCACGGAGGAATAAACGGCAAGTGCAACACCCAGATCCACGGAAGTACTGTCCGGTTTCAATCCCCCTACAACATTTACATATACATCTTGATTCAAGAGATTAAGCCCCTGCTTTTTTTCAAGCACTGCTAAAATCATGGCAAGTCTTTGATTGTCTATTCCCACAGCGGTTCTTCTGGCAAAGCCGATATTTGCAGGGGTTGCCAATGCCTGAATTTCTAAAAAGACAGGACGGCTTCCCTCGTAAACCGCAGTAATTACCGAACCTTCTGTATTAACCTCTGTACTTTCCAGAAAGCTTCCCGAAAGATTTTCGATTTCAACAAGCCCCTCCTCTGCCATCTGAAACGCTCCGATTTCGCTGGTAGTTCCAAACCTGTTTTTAAAAGACCTCAGAATCCTTATTTCATGGTCACGCTCACCGGAAAAATTAAGTACGCAGTCTACCAGATGCTCCACAATTTTGGGACCTGCAAGTTCCCCGCTTTTTGTAACATGGGCTACGATGAAGATTGGAATATTTTCACTTTTTCCTATCTGCATCAACATATTCCCGCAGGCTCTCACCTGAGATACACTTCCCGGTGCAGAATCCAGTTCCTGTGTGTACATTGTTTGTACCGAATCTATAATCAGAAAAATCGGTTTTACAGTCTCACACACCGTCATGATATTTTCCATATTGGTTTCAGCAAGTACGAAGAGATTCTCGCTAATACTTCCTCCGGATTCGCTGACAGGTTTACCACCGGAGTCAGCCGTACCGCAGACTCTGTCTGCTCTCATTTTAATCTGTTCTTCCGATTCTTCACCTGATACATACAGAACCGGTCCGTATTTCCTTGCCATATTCTCAGCTACTTGAATTATAAGAGTGGACTTTCCTATTCCGGGCTCTCCTGAAATCAGCGTTAGAGAACCCTTTACCATACCATTTCCAAGCACTCTATTCAGCTCCCCAATTCCCGTATCCAATCGTTTTCTGTCTGCGGAACCTATATTCTTAAGCTGTGACGGCTTTGCCGCTTTATTGGTGTTTTGAGTGGAAACAGCACTGCCCCTTCTTCTCCCATCATTTTGTGCTATCTCCACTACTTTTTCCTCTATCATGGAGCCCCAAGCTCCACATATACACTGACCAAGCCATTTTGGACTTTCATATCCACATTCTTGACATACAAATACCGTTTTTGCTTTTTTTGCCATAATCTCCCTTTACTGTCAAAGCTATTTTTATTCCCTTGGCTGATGCTCTTCAATAATTTTGTCCGCCATGGCTTTAGGAACTTCCTGATACCTCTCGAATTTCATTTCAAAGGTTCCCCGTCCCTGTGTCATAGAGCGAAGCCCTAAGGCATAATCAAAGAGCTCTGCCTGTGGAGCCTCTGCAAGAAGTTTTTGCTCTCCTGACTGCTGAGGTTCCATTCCCAGGATTTTGCCTCTGCGTTTATTCATATCTCCCATTACATCGCCCATGTATTCATCCGGAACATAGATTTCCATGTGCATGATCGGTTCCAACAGACAAGGATTGGCTTCCGCAATGCCTTTTCTGAATGCAAGCCCTGCAGCAAGTTTGAAAGAGACTTCATTTGAGTCAACATCATGGTATGATCCGTCATAGAGCACAGCCTTTACATTTACACATTTGCATCCTGCCAGAGGTCCTTTATCCATACATTCCAAAAGTCCCTTTTCCACTGCAGGAACATAGTTTTTAGGAACCGAACCGCCAAAGAGTTCCTCACTGAATTCCAGACCGGGCTCACTTGACGGTGAAAATCTTATGTGAACATCGCCGTACTGCCCTGCTCCACCTGACTGCTTCTTGTGTTTTCCCTGTACATCGGAAGTTCCCTTGATTGTTTCCCTATACGCAATCTTCTGCGGAACAGTCTTAACATTAACTCCGAATCTGTCTTTCAGCTTAGCCATAATAATGCTCAACTGCATATCACCCTGACCTCCAAGAAGAGTCTGATGTGTTTCCGCATTTCTTTCTACTACAAAGGAAGGATCTTCTTCCCTGAGCTTCGCAAGTCCTGTTCCCATCTTTTCTTCGTCTCCCTTGTCCTCTGCCTCTATGGCAATATAATAGGTCGGAGACGGATAATCAAGGGGCAAATACCTGATTACATCACTCTTATCGCAAAGAGTATCCCCTGACTGAGTGTACTGGAGCTTTGCAACAGCTACAATATCTCCTGCTTCCGCATAGTTAAGTTCCGTCTGATTTTTACCTCTGAGGAAAAACAGTTTTCCCAGTTTTTCGGATTTCCCTACTCTCTCGTTATAAACTTCTGTTCCCGAATTCATCTTTCCGGTAACAACCTTCATTATAGAAATTTTGCCCACAAACGGGTCTACGATAGTTTTAAAGACAAATGCCGACATAGGTGCATCAGTTACGCACATTCTCTCAACAGGCTCGTTGGCGTTGTTAAAACCCTTGTAGGCTCCATGCTGAAGTGGTGTAGGAACATAAGTCAAAAGAACATCCAAAAGTCCCGCAACACCGTGACCCAGTTCAAAAGCCGATGAGCAAACCGGTACTATAACTCCCTCTGAAATTCCTTTAACTAATCCTTTTTTGATTTCTTCATCGGTAAATTCTTCACCCTCAAAGTATTTTTCCATAAGTTCATCATCAGCCGATGCAATTGCCTCTTTCAATTCTTCGTCAATGTCTGCGGAAAGAGGCCATGAAAGAGGAATTAAAGTTTCACCAAACTTATCTTTTAACTCCTCGAAGGTCTTATAAAAATCAAATTCGTCCTTGTCTCTCTTGGTAATTACGATAAAACGAGGTGTGGAATATCTCTCGCATGCCTTCCACGCAGCTTCTGTTCCAACCTGAATCCCAGCTCCCGCATCAACCATGATTACAGCAGCCTCCGAAGCTCTAAGTGCCGCATTAACCTCTCCCACAAAGTCAAAATAACCCGGAGTATCAATGAAGTTAATCTTACTATCCTTCCATTCTATCGGTACAACTGAAGTGTTAATGGAAAATCCCTTTTCTATCTCCATCTTATCATAGTCAGATACGGTATTTCCTGCATCAATCTTTCCGAGCTTGTTGATAACCCCTGTTTCCAAAAGTGCAGCCTCAAGAAATGTGGTTTTCCCACAACCGCCATGACCTAATAAAGCAACATTTCTAATAGTTTCACTTGTGTAGCCTTTCATACTAGAGTTCCTCCTGTTCTCTTGTAAAGTTACAGTTCTACAACCGTTTTTTAGTCGCGATAATTCATCACTCAATATTGAGAATATTTTAACACAGAAGCCGTTGCTATGCAACGGCTTTATATGTTTTATTCATGGCTAAGATTCTTTATAAATCATTAAAAAATCAGGAGGATTTAACTGTTGGTACTGTTCGATAAGTCCGCTGGCGTTCTAGTGAACAGCACTATTTATTTTAAGTATTTTATATAACCGCAGTCTACAAAATATCAATGACTTCTCCTGCCAAAGCCTTATTCATACTTCTTACCGCACAGAATTTGCCACACATGCTGCAGGTATCTGCGTGATCCTCTTCCGGCTTTCTGCTTTTTCTTATAATCTTTGCGGCTTCAGGATCCAGTGCTTCAAGCCATTGCGAATCCCAGTCCAGATTTTTTCTGGCATAAGCCATTCTGTCATCTCTTTCCCTTGCTCCTGAAACACCCTTTGCAATATCTGCTGCATGGGCTGCAATCTTGCTTGCGATAATGCCTTGGTGAACATCATCAACATTGGGCAAAGCAAGATGCTCTGCCGGTGTAACATAGCATAAAAAGGCTGCCCCATGCCATGCAGCAACGGCACCGCCTATTGCCCCTGTAATGTGATCATATCCCGGGGCAATATCTGTTACCAAAGGTCCTAAAACATAGAACGGCGCACCCTTACAGATGGTTTCCTGTACCTTCATATTAGCCTCAATCTGGTCAAGAGGAACATGCCCCGGTCCTTCAACCATGACCTGAACATTTTTTTCCCATGCTCTCTCGGTAAGCTCCCCAAGCCTTATGAGCTCTTCAATCTGACATCCGTCAGTAGCATCAGCCAAACAGCCCGGTCTGCAGGCGTCCCCAAGGCTTATTGTGACATCATTCTTTCTGCAAATCTCTAAGATTTCGTCATAATATTCGTAAAAAGGATTTTCTTCGCCGGTCATTGACATCCATGCAAACACAAGACTCCCACCTCTACTGACGATATTCATCATCCTTCCTCCATTTCTGATCTGTTCAATGGTCTTTCTTGTGATTCCGCAGTGCAAGGTGACGAAATCCACTCCGTTTTCTGCATGAAGTCTTATAACATCTATAAAGTCCTTTGCAGACAAGGTTACCAAATCTCTCTTATAGTGAATTACAGAATCATAAATAGGAACTGTTCCAATCATTGCAGGACATTCCTCACATAGTTTTTTTCTGAAGGGCTCAGTGTTCCCATGACTTGATAAATCCATAATTGACTCTGCACCGAGAGAAACTGCCCGCATAACCTTTTCCATCTCCAAATCATAGTCTTTGCAATCTCTACTGACGCCTAAATTTACATTTATTTTGGTTCTGAGCATTCTCCCGATGCCGTTAGGCGACAGTGCACCGTGATGAATGTTGGCTGGAATTACCATTTTACCTGAAGCAAGCAGCGGCAGTAATTCTTTAACAGAACGATTTTCCTTCGCTGCAACAATTTCCAGTTCAGGTGTAACTATACCCTTTCCGGCAGCTTCCATCTGAGTGTAATATCGTTTTTTCATGACAACCTCTTTTCTACAAAGTTAAAATTAAATAGCTATACTAATCAAGTTGTTTCTCAATAAAGACATTATCTTTACTAATTTCCTTCTACAAACTTGAAATCAAAAAATTATAATATAATTTTTTTACTGATGCGCTTTGAAAAAGACAATAAAAATGCGGCATTACCCCTCCGGATAATCCGCATAAATTCGTTTCCACATCCCTCCGTTGGCATTATCCAAATCAGGTTCAGGGTCGTAGTGCATTTCAGCATACCTCTCAGCAGTTTCGCTCCCCTTTTACTATATTTATTTCAATCATCTCTGTACTCAATCATCTATCCACTCTGAGTATATGTGCAAGCTTTGAGCCCTTCGGCAATAATTCAATATCCTCTTTCGTTAACAGCCCAATATATCATTACACCATTGAGTATTGCTTTACTCTGCTGTCTCTTATACAACAGTGCTCTCTAAAATTCCGCTGTTTTGGGAGTTCTCGGAAACGGCAATACATCTCTTATGTTGCTCATTCCTGTAATATACATGATGATTCGCTCAAACCCAAGACCGTATCCGGCGTGTTCCACGCCACCATACTTTCTAAGTTCCATGTACCACCAGTAATCCTCTTCATGCAAATCAAGTTCTGCCATCCTGCTGCGAAGTACATCAATTCGCTCTTCTCTTTGGGAACCGCCTACAATCTCACCGACTCCCGGAACCAACATATCGCAGGCAGCAACAGTCTTTCCGTCATCGTTCAGTCGCATATAAAAAGCCTTGATGTCTTTAGGATAGTCTGTTACGAATATAGGTTTTTTAAAAACTTTTTCCGTAAGATAGCGTTCATGTTCCGTCTGAAGGTCTATTCCCCATTCAACGGGATACTGGAACTTTTCTCCGCACCCCTGCAGAATCTCAACAGCCTTAGTATATGTAACTCGTTCAAAATCAGAGTTTACCACATGGTTTAACCTTTCTAATAAACCCTTGTCCACAAAGCTGTTAAAGAAATTCATTTCTTCGGGAGCCTTTTCCAAAACATAGCTTATAATATATTTCACCATGTCCTCTGCAAGGTTCATGTCATCTTCTAAATCGGCAAAAGCAATTTCCGGCTCAATCATCCAGAATTCTGATGCATGTCTTGCTGTATTGGAATTTTCCGCTCTAAAAGTAGGTCCAAAGGTATAAATATCACGGAATGCCATAGCAAAGATTTCACCCTCAAGCTGTCCGCTAACAGTCAAATTACAGGCTTTTCCAAAGAAGTCCTTTGAAAAATCAACCTTTCCCTCATCAGTTTTAGGCGTATCACCCAAATCAAGTGTAGTAACCTGAAACATCTCTCCGGCGCCTTCTGCATCACTTCCTGTGATTATAGGGGTATGTACGTATACAAAACCTCTGTCCTGAAAAAATTTATGAATTGCATAGGCAACCAGCGAACGAACCTTAAATACTGCCTGAAAAGTATTCGCTCTGGGTCTTAAATGTGCAATTTCTCTGAGAAATTCCATGGAATGTCTTTTATTCTGCAGTGGATAATCGCTGTCAGAACCAGCCTCTATCCTGATTTCTACGGCGTGGATTTCAAACGGCTGTTTCGCATTCGGAGTAAGTGTCAAGATACCTTTGACCATAACTCCCGCCGAAAGATTAGCTTTAGAAATTTCCTCAAAATTATCTATTTCATTTGCCTCATAAACAACCTGCACGGGTTTAAAAAATGATCCGTCATTTATCGCAAGGAAGCCAAACTTGTTTGAATTTCTGTTTTGACGAACCCAGCCTCTGACAATAACCTCTTTATCTGCATATTTCGAGGGATTCATATGCAGCGCCCTTAAATGAATATCCTTAATTTCCATCTTCTCTCCTTGCTCTTTACTTCTTTGGTTTAAAAGAACTCTTTAAATCCACAATTCTGTTAAATACCTTTTCTTCATCGGTGGTCAGCTTACTGTCTGCGATATAATAACCGTGACGGAAAAACTGAAATCTTTCTCCGGGCTTAGCCTCTGCAATCATTGGCTCTGCGTAGCAAATCTTTTCTTCCGCCGAATTTGGATTCAGCACATTTTCACCCTCTTCATTTTCTATATACAAAGGATTATAGTTGCGAACTTTGACAGGTACCGCAGTCTTTGCATCTACAAAGTGTATTGTACCCTTTACCTTGCGCCCTTCAAAGCCGCTTCCCGACCTTGTTTCCGGATCATAAGTACAGCGAAGCTCCGCAACACTGCCATCTTCATTCTTTATCACTTCGTTGCAGGTGATGAAATATGCCCCCTTGACTCTAACCTCATTTCCCGGGAAAAGTCTAAAATATTTCTTAACGGGAACTTCCATAAAATCGGCTCCATCTATATATATTTCTCGAGAAAATGGAATTTCACGATTTCCCATCTCCGGAACATTTCTGTTATTTTCCACAGTTATCATCTCTGTCTTATCTTCCGGATAGTTTGTTAAAACAACCTTGATAGGATCTTCTATTACATTTCTATTCTCAACTTTTTTCTTAAGGTCTTCTCTTATGCAGAAATCCAACATTGCAGAGTCTATAGTGCTGTTGCTTTTCGCCACACCTATTTCCTCACAGAAATTTCTAATGGATTCAGGTGTATAACCTCTTCTCCTCAGTCCTGCAATCGTTGGCATTCTCGGATCATCCCAGCCGTCAACAAGCCCTTCATCAACAAGGCTTTTCAAAAGTCTTTTGCTCATAACAGTATTGGTTAAATTCAACCTGGCAAATTCAATCTGCTTAGGCGGATTTTTCCAAAATCCGACATTTTCCAAAACCCACTCATACAGAGGTCTGTGATCTTCAAATTCCAGGGTACATATCGAATGGGTAATACCCTCAACAGCGTCTTCTATGGGATGTGCAAAGTCATACATAGGATATATGCACCATTTGTCTCCTGTATTGTGATGATTTATATGGGCAATTCTATAAATAATGGGGTCTCTCATATTGATATTAGGCGATGCCATATCAATTTTTGCTCGCAAGACCTTCTCTCCATCTGCAAATTCCCCTGCTTTCATTCTTCTGAAAAGGTCGAGATTTTCCTCTATGCTCCGGTTTCTTGCGGGACTTTCCTTCCCCGGTGATTTTAGGGTTCCACGATACTCTCTGATTTCCTCAGGGGTCAAGTCGTCCACATAGGCGAGACCCTTATTTACAAGCTCCTCTGCGGCCTCATACATAGTGTCAAAATAGTCGGATGCCCAAAGCCTCTTTTCCCATGTGAACCCCAGCCATTTTACATCTTCTTCTATGGAATCTACATATTCCACATCCTCTTTTACAGGGTTGGTATCATCGTAACGCAAATTCGTCTTTCCGCCGTATTTCTGTGCAGTTGTAAAATTAAGACAGATTGACTTTGCATGACCGATATGAAGGTAGCCGTTAGGCTCCGGCGGAAAGCGAGTGTAAACCTTATTCCCATACACCCCTTCTTCATTATCTTTATCTATAATCTGATGTATAAAATTGGTGGATTTATTTTCGCTCATCTATTTTCTCCCATTCAAACGCTATACTATTAAGTATTTTTCTTCTATAAACAATGTAAACAGCTATCGCAACCTCCAAAGACAGCATAAACATCACCTTGAAAAGTAAAAATAAATTCCTTCTTGAAAGCGGCAGTGACTTTCCTCTCGAAAACCACAATATTTCCATACGGAAAAGTATTTAATTATTTCCCGCAGAAACTCCCGTAGTATTGATGATCTCATCATTTATGCCTGACAAGGTAGCCGACGGCGTATAGTTTTTCTGCTCAAAAGCTTTCCTGTGAAGCCACCTTGCATTGTTATTAAGTGTAGTTGGAACTGCATACCAAACTCCGCCTATAATTCCTCCATAATAACTTTTAGGATAACTTATACTCTTACCCATATCAAAGGTAGGCGTTCTCAAAAGTAATG
Source organism: Eubacterium nodatum ATCC 33099 (assembly GCA_000510425.1). Classification (GTDB taxonomy): domain Bacteria; phylum Bacillota; class Clostridia; order Peptostreptococcales; family Anaerovoracaceae; genus Aminicella; species Aminicella nodata. The sequence goes on from AZKM01000018.1 coordinate 134,382, forward strand.
TTGCAACCTGAAACTGCGTCATATTGGTTCTTACCTTTGGCATAACTTTCTTGGATAGTTCACCGAATTTCCACGGAGATGTAGCAGATTTCTTAAGAACGCCCGCCATAACCTTCTTGTACCTGTTTGCTCTCCCCTTATCACCGCCTGAGTTCTTTCTTATTCTGCAATAGGTTGTTGCCTGTACGCCGTCTATTGTCTGAACCCCTGTTTTCTTTATCTTTTTGTATGGACGACCGACATTTTCGCCGGTTTCCGGTCCCCAGTGATTCAAATCACCGATTTCATTAGATTTAACATCTACAGTGATTCCTCCCAGAGTGTCTATGGTGTCAGCAACGGTTTTCCAATTGAAAACCACATACTCCCTGATATTAAGGTCCAAACTTCTATTCAGTGCGGAAATGGTGTTCACACCTCCTCCGAAGGCGTGTGCATGGGTAAGCTTATCTAAAACCATGTCTCCCGAGGATCCCTTCATCTTCAGATAGGAATCCCTCATAACAGAAATCATTCTAATGTGACCATTTCTTTTTCTTATGCTTAAAATTATAATGGCATCAGTTCTGCTGCCGTCATAACCTTCTCCCTTCCTTGCGTCTGAACCTAGGATTGCGATATTTCTATATCCGTCCAGATCTTTGTCCACCTGACTGTTGATTGCAAAATTCTTCCCTGTAGTGTCAACTCTGTCAAGATTGGAAGTTATTGACAGCACATACGCAAAAATCGCAACAGCCAGCACTACTAAAATCAAAAGGACATTTCTGACCATTTTTAGTTTATTTATGCGATAGTTCTTGCGTTTTGGCGGCTTATTTAAATGTGAATTTTCGGGTGCATCCGAACCTCTTCCAAATTTACCGCTTCTTTTCTTCAGTTTTCTTCTCTGTTCCCGTTCATATGCCTCTGCACGCCTGGCATATTCAGGATCTTCATACCGTCTGATTACCTCAGGACTGTACTTTTCATGTTCATAATCATGTGTTCTTTTGCTCATTGCTTTATAATAACATCTTACAAATACAACTGCAAGTATTCCCATCCCATTAGGTACTGAAAAGTTAATTTCTGTACCGAAAATATTTGCAAATGCCCTTGCTGAATCCTATTATCAAGACTCATTGCTAAAAATTATTTATCCGATCTTATTACCCAAAATGCTTCATTGCATATTCCAATAAAACTTTCTTCTTATTTTCTATTCTTCCTGAAATTACTAAATTCAAAAGTTCTTCTAAAGCTATGCCAACGGCTTTTCCCTCCAGCCAGTCAAGATCTTTTCCGTTTATCTCAAGTTGATTCAAGCTGTAGCACTGTCCACTGTTCCTGATTCCATCAATAAAGCCGGGATTCTCACCATTTAATATGGCTCCTGCTCTTGTTTCCTCATATCCATATTTCTTCATAGCCATTTTAATATGGGATTCAATGTCGGTAGTGCCAGATTCAGGGTCGGACATTTCTTTAGATAGTCTGTTGTTACCTACCTGTAGTTCTTTGCCTGCCAAGTAAATTTTTTCAGCTCTGTTCAAAATTTTCTTATTGATTTTCAGATTTTCAAAGTTCCCCGGCATTATTCCTGCAAACCTAATTGAAGCTTCCTTTGGCAAGTGATTTAATCTGCAGTTATTTCTAAAGTCTATGTTCAAAATATATTTTAAAATATCTCCATACCTGTGTATTGTTTCGTCTGCAAAGTCTCCCAAAATCAATTCCTCAAATTCTGAGGAAAGCCGCTCAGATGCAATTCGCTTCGCTATATCTTTAAAGGCATATATAGCAGATTCTGTATTTTTTTCAATGGAAAATCCGAATTTAGATGCGAATCTCATAGCTCGAACAATCCTAAGTCCGTCCTCTGCAAAGCGTTTCTTTGGAGAACCTATTACTCTTATCTTTCCGGATTCCAAATCATCTAATCCTCCGAACAAATCAATCAGACCCCTTTTTCTATTAAATGCCATTCCATTTATAGTAAAATCTCGTCTTGCAAGATCCTCTTCAACTTCTTCTGTAAAAATCACACCCGCAGGATGTCTTCCGTCATTGTAACTTGTTTCTCTACGAAAAGTTGTTATTTCATACAGACCGCCGGGAGCCTGTTTTTCGTAAACACCAATAGTCCCGAAACGCTCTCCCTTATCCACAATTTTGTATTCGCAGAAAATTCTCTTAATTTCCTCGGGGGTAGCCGAGGCTGCAATGTCCCAATCTTTTGGAATCAGTCCAAGCAAAATATCCCTTACACAGCCTCCGGCTATATAAGCTTCATAGCCCTCTGTTTCCAACATTTTTAATATTATATTTACTTTTTTAGGAATTACTATTTCTTTCATTGTTTTCTACATTCTCTCTTTTTGAAACAATATCTGACCACTATATATCCCTTAGATGTTTACGCTTTCATTATGCAATATTAAAGAATATTTGTAAACAAGAATGAAAACAAAATGAATAATGCCTAAAAAGACGGCAGTTCAGAATAAAATCCGAACTGCCGTCTTTTTATACTTTATCTTTCATTCCACAGCTATATTTTTCTTTGCTCTATCAATCCAATGTCAGTGACGGTGCCGAATAAACTCTGCCCGCCAGTTCCTGATCCAGCATATACAGCCCCTTTGCATCGGTTCCGAACATTTCCATCTTTTGGATAAGGTTGCTTGCATTATCTTCCTCTTCAACCTGTTCTTTTACGAACCAATCCAGAAACTGCATTGTTCGGAAATCCTTCAGTTCGTATGCAACTCCATATATATTATTTATCAGAGATGTCACATAGCGTTCATGGGCAAGTGCTTCTTTTAGCGGATGCATGTGGTCTTTAAACTCCTGAGCAGGTTTTTCTATCGCCAGAAGATCAACTGTTTCACCGTTCATCTGCAAATACTTCAGCATAAGCATTGCATGATCCCTCTCTTCCTGAGCCTGAATCGTGTACCAGTTATTAAAACCGCTAAGCCCCTCGTCCTCGTAATAATTAGCAAATCCCAAGTACAAATATGCAGAGAAAAACTCCTTATTTACCTGAGTATTAAGTAATTCTTTAACTTTTTTATCAAGCATAACTTTACCTCCATTTTAGCAAAAAATTTTAAAATTGTGCTTACTCCTATTCTTTTTCCAAGTTAAGGGGGAAACCGTGCCTATTTTTACTCTTATTCACGGGCGTTGGCAAAATCGGCACTAATCCACATCAATACTATACCTTTTCAGACTTTTTTTCAAGGGTTGTGTTCCTGATTGATGGATTCCATTACAAATTCTATTACATATGTTGCATGATAAATCACTATTCTCAGAGCAGATAATAGCGAATTGGGATCCGAAAATCGTAGTGTTTATGACAATGATTTCAACATTTTCCATAATCAAAAAACGGCTTTCTCATAAGGAGTCAGCCGTTTTCCCAAAGCTATTTTGCAACAGCCTCTTTTTAATCTGCCGAGTTTATGAGATTAGCACTTTTCTACGATAAGAGCTGTTCCCATTCCGCCGCCGATGCAAAGTGTAGCAAGACCTTTCTTCGCATCTTCTCTCTTCATCATCTCGTAAATCAAAGTGATGAGGATTCTGCAGCCTGATGCTCCGATTGGGTGACCGAGAGCGATAGCACCACCGTTTACATTCAGCTTTTCTGTGTCAAATCCAAGTTCCTTACCCACTGCAAGGGACTGAGCTGCAAACGCTTCATTTGCTTCATAAAGATCCATGTCAGCAATTGTCATGTCAGCCTTTTCCAGAGCTTTCTGTGAAGCAGGAACAGGTCCAACACCCATGATTGAAGGATCAACACCTGCTGATGCGTAGCTTACAATCTTAACCAAAGGTTTCAGACCCAGTTCTTCAGCCTTGTCTGCAGACATAACTACTACAGCGGCACCGGAATCATTGATACCTGACGCATTAGCAGCTGTAACAACACCGTCTTTCTTGAATGCAGGCTTTAACTTAGCCATCTTTTCAATTGTCGCACCCATCTTAACATATTCGTCTGTATCAAATACGATTGGATCTCCTTTTCTCTGCGGGATTTCTACAGGAACGATTTCATCCTTGAATCTGCCTGCTTTGATGGCCGCTTCCGCCTTCTGCTGTGAAGCCAGAGCAAATTCATCGAGTTCTTCCCTTGTCAGTCCCCATTTTTCTGCAACATTTTCTGCAGTGATACCCATGTGGTATCCGTTAAATGCGTCCCACAAGCCATCGTTAACCATCATATCAACCATGTTAGTGTTACCCATTCTCTGTCCCCATCTGGCTGCAGGCATTGCGTATGCAGTTGCTGACATATTTTCAGCTCCACCGGCAACGATGATGTCAGCATCGCCGGCTTTGATGATCTGAGCAGCAAGCTCAACAGCTCTCAGACCGGAGCCGCAAACCTTATTGATTGTCATCGCAGGAACTTCCTTAGGAATACCGGCATCCAAAGTCATCTGTCTTGCCACATTTTGACCCAGACCGCCCTGAAGAACATCACCCATGATAACTTCTTCTACCTGCTCAGGCTGAATTCCTGCCCTTTTGATAGCCTCTTTGATTACAATTTTTCCAAGTTCTCTAGCAGAAACACCTTTAAGTGAACCACCATAGGATCCAATAGCTGTTCTAGCAGCACCAACGATTACTACATCTTTCATTTTGCATACCTCCTATAAATTAAAGCGTATAATAAGCAAATTATTGCCAATACTTTTGAAACATTATTCATAAATATTTTACTACATGAATATTAAAAAATCAAGATAATAGCCTTACTTTATTACGCAAAAGTCTTCACTTTATTCCCCTCTTTTATTAGCTGAAAGTTTACAGTCCCATTTCCTGAAAAACTCAGTTTTCCGAGACAAATTTTTCACTCGACGAGAGCTCCAAGGTTTCCCATAATGTCGTAAGCCGTTTCATCACAGGTCACCGGAGTTATGGACACATAATGATTTGCTATGCTTACTGTGTCGGTATCATCACCGTCATCATCATCTATCACCGTATCTCCATCCAAAAGATACTCACCATTTTCCTGCAAATAGAAGCTGTCATCATAATGCCTTCCTCCTATTCTGGTTATTCGACTTCCTCTAATCTCCTCTGACGGCAAGTCGGGAACATTGATGTTAAGATATTTTCCTCCGGGCAAACCGAATTCTGCTATATAATCCACCATTTTCTTTGCCCAAAGGCAAGCCGTATCGTAGTAGCCGGGACTATGGCTGTCTACAGAAACGGCAACGGCAGGATAACCCTCAAGAGCTGCCTCTATAACAACCCCAACGGTGCTGGAATAATGAATATCTCTGCCTAAATTTCCCCCTAAATTTACACCGCCAAAAACCATATCAAATTTGATACCTTTATGTGCAAAAAACTCAAGACCCGCTTTCGTACAATCTACCGGAGTTCCGGTGGTCACAATGCCTTCCTTTGCTCCGTCAAAATGACAATGCTCTATTTTGATGGTTTCTCCCAAAGTTATAGATCTGCTTGAGCCGCTTCTCTCAGAGTCCGGTGCACACACATAAACACTTCCTTTTTCAGACAAAGCTTTTACCAGTTCACTTAATCCCTTTGCATTTATCCCATCATCATTTACAACCAGTATGTTCATTAAAGTTTCATTACCTTTCCTATAGAGTCATGAATTACCAGATTCGCCCTGCTATCATAAGGCGTTTCATCCTTATTTATTAAAACAAGATTTTTCCCGTTAAAGTAATTTATCAGCCCGGCGGCAGGGTAAACAATCAAAGATGTTCCTCCTATGATCATTAAATCCGCTTTAGAAATAGCATCAACTGCACCGCCTATTACCTCATTATTGAGAGCTTCTCCATATAAAACCACATCCGGCTTAATAGTACCGCCGCAACTGCATTTCGGTATTCCTCTAACACAATTATCATCATTCATAATGTATTCCAGTCCATAGCCTTTACCACAATTTTGACAAAAGTTCCTCAGCACGCTGCCATGAAGTTCATACACATTCTTGCTTCCGGCTTTCTGATGAAGTCCATCTATGTTCTGGGTTATTACGGCCTTGAGTTTACCTTCTCTTTCCAGCTTTGCAAGGGCAAAATGGGCATCATTCGGTTCAGCCTTCTCATGAATCAGATTTTCTTTATAGTACATATAAAAAGTTTCGCAGTGTTTATCATAAAAACCCCTAGAAAGCATCGTTTCCGGAGAATACCCATATACCTTCTGTGCATGATAAAGTCCCTTTTCCGAACGGAAGTCGGGAATCCCGCTTTCCGTGGAAACTCCGGCGCCACCAAAAAATACAATACTGTTGCTTGCATCTATAAGCTCTTTTAATCTGGAATCCATAATCAAACTCCTTTCTTTACCCTTTACTTTCTTTTTATGAATTTGCGTGCCTCCCGTTCTCTGCGTTTCTTTGTTCCGGGCTTCATCACCGAATACCCGAAAGTTCCCAGAGGCTTTCTCTTCAGGGCAAAATATTCGCCGTGGCTGTAACTCACAAGACCTGCTTCATCCAAACAAAATCGATTTCTGTTGTCGAACAAAATTTTATCACCGTGAACCGATACAATCTCTGCAATAAACATATCATGACTACCCAGTTCTTTAACTTCCCTTACTATACATTCTATATTGACCGGTGACTCTTTCACCAAAGGTGCTCTCACCTTATCTGCAGCAATTCCGGTAAAACCGCACACTTTGAACTTGTCTACGTCTTTTCCGGATTTTACACCACAAAAGTCGGTTTCTCTGACAATATCTTCTGTAACTAAGTTTATTACAAAAGCTTTTGACTTTGTAATCATACTGTGAGAATACCGAGATTTTTTAACGGACACATAGGTCATAGGCGGATCACTGTTGATAATACCTGTCCATGCAATAGTTATAAGATTGTCCCTTTCTCCGTCACTGCAGGATACCAGAACAACCGGAAGCGGATTAAGCATGGTTCCCGGTTTCATGATAACCTTCTCCGGGTTTTCTGAATTTCTCATCAGAGTGCCTCTTTAATAGCTTCTAAAAGTTCATCATATTCTTCATACGCAGGCAACTCAGGATGCTCCTTTTTAATTTCGTCTGTACTTTTAAACAGAAATCCTGCCTTACTTGCTTCAATCATCCCCAGGTCATTGTGACTGTCTCCACTTGCAATGGTTTCATATCCTATGGATTGAAGTGCCTTAACCGTACTGTATTTGGACTTCTCGACCCTCATTTTGAAGTCGGTAATCTTACCGTCTTCCGCAACCTCCAAAGTATTGCACATAATAGTCGGCCAACCCAGTTTTTCCATAAGGGGTTTTGCAAACTGTTCAAATGTATCACTCAGTATAATAACCTGTGTTTCCCTGCGCAATGCGTCCAGAAACTCCTTTGCACCCGGCATCGGATCAATCTTTGCAATGGTTTCTTGAATTTCTTTCAGTCCTAAGCCATTCTCTCGTAAAATATTCAATCTGTATTCCATCAGTTTATTGTAATCAGGTTCATCTCTGGTAGTTCTCTTAAGTTCGGGAATACCTGTTACTTCTGCAAACGCCACCCAGATTTCCGGTACAAGTACACCTTCCATATCTAAACAAACCATATTCATAATAATCGCCACCTTTCTCCAGCTTGGGTCAAACCTTTATCTCCAGGCTTTTAATAATAGTTAATGCATGCCGGACAAACCCTAAAAACTGATGTTTTCAATCGGTTAAAAGTTTTCAAGGCTTGCCGGAAAATAATACTTACAAAATACTTTAATAGTTTATATCAGCAGTGTCAAGTTGTTTGTGTCAAAAAGCACCGGTGCAGTCTACACATTATGTGACTCTGCCCGGTGCTCTAAATTGACTTAATTCAAATTATTATCAGAACGCTAGGTAACACGATCTATATTTTCCCCGGCGTTTTTAGTCTTATTGGCTCTTTCTCTATCTGCTGTAATCGAAGAATCCTGCGCCGCTCTTCATTCCAAGTTTTCCTGCAGCTACCATCTGGCGAAGCAAGATGTTTGGACGATACTTAGGATCACCAAATTCTGTGTACAACACTTCCATGATTGCCAGGCAAACATCAAGCCCAATCAAATCACCCAATGCCAAAGGTCCCATAGGATGATTGCAGCCAAGCTTCATTGCTGTATCAATATCTGCAGCTGACGCAATTCCTTCATTGTAAATTCCGATTGCTTCATTGATCATAGGAATCAAAACTCTATTTACTACAAACCCCGGAGCTTCTTTAACCTGAACAGGAGTCTTACCCAGTTCAACAGCAAGATCTGTGACAATCTTGTTAGTTTCTTCTGAAGTCAATAAACCGTTGATAACTTCAACCAGTTTCATTGCAGGAACAGGGTTAAAGAAGTGCATTCCGATAACCTTGTCAGGCTTTGATGTAGCCATTGCAATATCGGTAATTGACAGTGAAGAAGTATTTGATGCAATGATGCAGTCAGGTCCTGTCAGCTCATCAACTTCCTTAAGAAGAGCCTTCTTTGCTTCCTTATCTTCTGTTGAAGCTTCAATAATCATGTCCACGTCCTTGATAATGCTGAGTTCTGTTGAACCGCTAATTCTTGCAAGAATCGCTGCCTTATCCTCTTCAGTGATTTTTTCCTTGGTAACCATCTTTGTCAGAGCTTTTTCTACTTTGGCAATTCCCTTATCGATGGAAGCCTGATGTCTGGCTCTCATAACCACTTCGTAGCCGTTCTGAGCCAATACCTGCACGATTCCCGCACCCATTGTGCCGGTTCCTAGTACGCCAATCTTCTTCATTTTGAAACCTCCTATTGCGATTTATGCAAATGCTTTGTTTTAATAAAATAAGTTGTTAAAAAATTAACTTTTTCTTATACACAGATTATAACACAATATATGCTAAAGTAAAGACCATTTATAAAAAACAATACTCTATTTTATATAAATATCCATTGGGACATTTAAATTGCTTATTCACTACTATCAATAGTCCACGAGAATTCAACGGTTTCAATAATTTCAAAATCAATCTATGAATTTTCTGAAATGTAACGGCTAATCCCATTTGAAATTTGAAAAAATGCCATCATTTCACCAATATTTTCTTCATCAAACCGGTTTATAGAAATTTTAAATCTTTTATTTTTATTAGCAGAATCGCGATAAAAGGATTCTTGCTTTTCTTTAACCAACTGACTCAGGGTGCCTTCTATGCTTGCACCGGGGAATACAGGTGTCATAATATCTACATTCTCTTCATTGCAGAAAATATGTGTCTGAAAAGCACTTTGTCTAATAGTATCCAGCTGACCCGGAGCATACACCGCTCTTGCATCAATGCCAAGTTTCCTATGCAAACCGCAAATCCAATCTGCCGTTTCTGAAAATTCATTTTGCCAAAAGATTATATCTTCAGCTCGCCCATGGGTTCTTGTAATGTCGGCTAGAAGGATGCTGTATCTGTCACCGTCCAGATCCCACATAGTATTGGTGAGAACTGCCTTAAAACCTCTTAGAAAATTCTCCGTATTAGCCCCGGAAACAGCCACGGGAAAAATCACAGCTTCTGTATTCAAGGCGTTTTCTTCCTCTATATCCGCAGGAAGAAGTCTTAACTGTGCAGCCCCTTCAGATGCTGTTTTCGGAAAGAAATCGGCATTTTTGCCGGTTATAATAACGATTTTTTTCGCAAATTCTTCAGTTCCACAGCGTTTTTTGATTATTTCCCTTACTATGGAAAACCCTGCAATCTGCTCAACCGGTTCCTCCTTACAGGAAATTCCGATAAGTCCGATACTCCGATTCTCAACGGAATTTAAAATTTCTCCGTACACACTTGGTGATAGGGTATCTCCCAATAAAATAATATTATCTGTACTATCGCAGCTTCTTAAAATTCCTTTAATTCCGGATAATATACAGCCACCGGCTACGACAAATATTTTCTCACATGAGAATCTCAATGCATCAATAGACCGGGCTAAGTCTTTATCTATTTTTTCAGAACCGGGCGTTATCCCATCCGTTACCCAACTTGAAGTCCAGAGATAATCAAGTGCTTCACCGCTTAAATCTCCATATCCGGCTGCAATTTCCTTTTCCTCTGAAAATGAACTGTCCAATCTGATATTCATAATCTGTCACCTTATTTCTTCCAAAGAATTAAATGCTCTCATAAAATCTTTTAAATTCTTTTTATTTAAAGATCTGATTAGTCTTTTAGCGAACTTTCCCTTCACTTCTGCAAATCTCTTTTAAAATACTGTCAACCTCTGCCATATCACCCTGATTACACAAAACTGTAAGTTTATCTCCTCCCTTGAGGACAGTTTTGCCCCTGGGAACTATTTCCCTCTTTCCACGGTTAACCGCAACTACCAGGGTTCCTGCCGGAAGACCCATGTTTTCAATTTTTTCTCCGTCCATGAAGCTTGATATGTATACATCGCTGTATAACAAAACTTTGTTGGTACGGAGTTCTTCGTCCATGCCATACGACTCATCCTTTGATAAAATTTTGCTGAGAAGCAAATCATATATCGGAAGACTCCTCATTAAATCAGCAATTATATAGGCTGTAAAAGCGACGATACTCAGTGATAAAAAATTTCTAAAATCCCCAACCATTTCAGTTATTAAGATTACACCTGTTACCGGCGAACGAACAATAGCGGCAAAATAGCCAACCATTCCGTATACTACAAAATTAACTATAAAAGCTTCTTCTATTCCCATGAGTCCACGGAACACAGAAAAGAAAAATCCTCCTGCAATCCCGCCGATTACTAAGAGAGGCATAAAAATGCCTCCCGGTGCTCCTGCTGAGAAACTGAGTATGGAAAATCCGAATTTTAAAAGCAGCAAAAGCCCCAGTGCACCCAGAAGAAAATTTCCCTTTGCCACCTCTGAAACCAGTTCATATCCTCCACCTAAAACCGATGGGTAATAAGCTGCAAAAACTATAACTAAAAGGAAAGGTATAGCAAGTCTAATCGTCTTGTTTGAAATTTTGCCGTATACATTCTGTGAAAAATCAACGGCTTTCACATATATAACTCCGAACAGCCCAAGAAATATGCCCAGCAGCAACAGACTTCCATAATGATATAGAGGCAACGAGTCATGCAAGCTCAAAGAGGACACCGGATCAAGCCCAAATATGTAGTATGCTACAAAATTTGCAGACATCGATGCTGCCATTGACCCAAGCAGTATGTCCGTAGAAAAATTATTGTGAAGCTCCTCAAGAGCAAATACTACCCCTGCCAGGGGTGCACTGAAGGCAGAAGATAATCCTGCTGCAGCTCCGCAAGTCATAAGGAGTTTTTCTTCTGTGGCAAGTCTTCCCGTAACCTGAGCAAAACCCTTTCCCACCATGGCTCCGAGCTGAATACTCGGACCTTCTCGTCCAAGGGAAAGTCCTCCACAGATTGCAAATGTTGCACCTGCAAATTTTGTAACTATAATTCTCCACCAGTTTTGAAAAATTTTCCCCTTAAGTTCTCCCACAACCTGGGGAATTCCCGAACCTGCACATAAAGGCTCAAGTTTAAGGCAAATCCGTGTAATCAAAAAGCAGACCGATAACCCAAGTAGAACAAATATCATAGTCTTACCGTTCGTCATGGTGCCCTGAACCGCCAGGGTTCTAAATCCTTCGGCTTTAGCCAGGATTGAACGGAACATCGACACAAGCAATCCTGCCAAGGCACCGATAACCGCACCCTGCAAGATTAAACGATACTTTATCTTTGATATTGCTCTAAGGCTTTGCTCTGCTTTACTTTTCATTTTCTCCTAATTCGTATATAGATTTGTTGTAACATATTCCGGGTCACAGGTAACATCAATTCCAAGTGACCTTAAAGTCTGCTCATCCTGATCGCTTAAAATAGCGGTGCAGTGTGCCCTACAACCTCTCAGAAGCTTGAGTTTGCTCGCTGCAAGCTCTGCAGCCTTATCTCCGCTCTTTGATACGGCAAGGGCAATTAAGATTTCCTCGCAGTTCAGAATCGACCTGTCCGATTTCAAAATATCAGTTTTCAATCTCTGAGTTGTTTCTAAAATCTCTTCTGCAATCAACAGCATTTCATCAGGCTGATTTGCAAGATGCTTTATTGCATTTAAAATCATCGCTGCCGCCGCAACCATAAGTCGTGAACTCTTCCCTGTTATTATCTCGCCATTCGGAAGCTCAATTGCCATGGCAACTATATTTTCACTGCACTTTTCTCTCCTGCGCTTTTCTTCTGCGCACTCTCTGGCAGGCAGAACCACAGGTCTGTCTTCCACTTCCAGTCCCACCTCTTTCATGAGAAGTTTTGCCCTTTCAAGAGAACTTTCCGTAATTTTTCCTTTCTTGTAATCGCACTCTGCAATAAGGTATCTTCTTATAATTTCTTGATTCGCAGCTTCTCTGCAGACCTTATCATCGGTTATTCCAAAGCCTGCACGGTTTACCCCCATATCAGTAGGCGATTTGTATTCCGCCTCCCCTGTGATTTTTTCAATAATCCTCTTAACCACAGGAAATGCTTCCATATCTCTATTATAATTTACGGCAGTTTCACCGTAGGCTTCAAGGTGATATGAGTCAATCTGGTTAACATCTTTAAGGTCTGCTGTAGCCGCTTCGTATGCAATATTAACCGGATGTTTAAGGGGAAGACTCCAAATCGGGAAAGTTTCAAACTTTGCATAGCGTGCCTTCAACCCTCTCTTATAATCATGATAAAGCTGGGAGAGACAGGTTGCAAGTTTACCGCTTCCGCCCCCCGGACCTGTAACGACTATTAACGGCTTAGTAACTTCAATATAAGGATTTGCACCGTATCCCTCGTCACTTACGATAGTTTCCACATCTGTCGGATATCCCTTTGTAAAATAGTGTTTATAAGTTTTGATTCCTCTTCGCTGCAGATTGTTGATAAACATATTGACTGCCGGAGCATCCTCATATCTTGTGACCACTACGCTGTTAATCTTAAGGTTATAAGTGCGAAATATATCAATCAGCCTCAAAACCTCAAGATCGTAGGTAATGCCGAAATCGTGTCTTGTTTTATTAGTAGTAATGTCCCCTGAATATATGCAAATTATTATTTCTGCCTCGTCTTTAAGTCTCTGAAGCAATTTCACTTTCGCATTTTCATCAAAACCGGGAAGAACCCTTGCTGCATGTTTATCCTGAACCAACTTACCGCCGAATTCCAGATAAAGTCTTTCGCTATTACCCCTGTTAATCCTTTCTTTGATGTGTTTTGACTGCTCTTCTATATATTTTTCCGCACTAAAACCTATTTCCATCACTATCTACTCCTACGCCATTGCCTGCAAAGCCCACATTACGCTTGTGCCAATCATAGTAGCCGCAACAACAACTACTATTATTCTTGCAATCTTACGCTTTTTTTCATCGCTCATGTTAACCTCCCCATCATAATTAAGTACTAATTTATTGAAAGTTTAAGGTTTTAAGTCCTCTCAGTCTCAGATAAGACCCCCTGATCTCCTATAACCTCTATATTCAATTCATTTCTTCCTTCTGCCATTCCGCCCAGGCTCACCTGATATTTAACTCCGATTTTGCCGTAACCTTCGGGAGACAAATCGTTTGTAACGCTGTCGGTAAGTACTTCCATACCTATCGGTCCGTAAGGAGTATCATACTTGCTTGAAAACCTCTGTCCTTCTTTAAACTCAATTTCCATTCCATACTCTGTTCCATCACCGATTCTCTTAAGCCTTATGGTATCTCCTTTTAGCTTCAAACTTGTCTTACATCCCGGAAAGCCCGAAAATTCGCTTTCCTCATATATCAGATAAGTTGCTCCGTTTTTTTCATAAAGCTTTCCCTCCGTGACAAATTCCATCTGTTCTTCCGCTTCGTCTCCGGAAAATTGCTTACCAATTATTTTCAACATGATGTCTTTCATAGCCAAACCTCACAATTCTTTCAATAATTTCGGTAAAACTGATTCCCTGCTCCTTCCAAAGCATAGGAAACATACTGTACTTGGTACATCCCGGAATGGTATTGAACTCACTTAGAAAAATCTCATTACTTTCTTTATCAATCAAAAAGTCCGCCCTTGCAAATCCTGCACAGTCAAGGGCTCTATACGCCCTCTCTGCGTAAGCTCTTATTCTCTCTGTAGTGGCTGTATCAATATTAGCGGGAATACATATCTCTGTACCCGATTCATCTGTATACTTCGCCTCATAATCGTAAAAATCATGGGCTGCCGAAATCTCTCCAAGCCCCGAAGTAACAGGCTGATCATTTCCTATAATCGCACACTCAATTTCTCTTGCATCAACTCCCTGTTCTACCAGCACTCTTCTGTCATACTGAGCCGCAAGCCGCAGTGCCGCCTTGAGCTGAAATTTGTCTCCTGCCTTTGATATTCCCAGGCTGGAGCCTAAATTTGCAGGTTTTACAAAGACAGGATATCGAAATCTGTCCTGACATCTTCTGATAACAAGCTCTATATCCTCAAAAATGAGTCTTTTAGTAACTAACAGAGAATCCACCGTAGGAATTCCATTCTGCTTAAAAATTTCCTTTGCAAAAGCCTTATCCATACAAAGAGCTGAACTCATGACACCGCTTCCTGCATATGGAATGTTCATAGTTTCAAAAAGCCCCTGAATCCTGCCGTCTTCCCCAAAAGGTCCGTGAAGAATAGGAAAAGCAAAATCAATCCCTTCACAGGCTTCGTTAACGGAAATAGGTCTACTTTTCTTTTCCCATCGCCCATTTGCAATATCTCCAAAATCTCCATCAATAACCTTCCACTGCCCTTCCCTGGTTATGCCTATGGGAATTACCTTATGCTTTTCTCCGTCAATAGCATTTATCACTGTCTCTGCTGAAAGAAGGGAAATCTCATGCTCACTGGATTTTCCGCCGAAGAAAACACCTATTCTATCAATTTTTTTGTTTAATTTCTTCTCCATAATCCTCCGTTACTTTCGAATTAACATTCTACCATAAGTTTCAGTAATTTTAAACTGTGCAGACTCTATTTTATTATTATTCTATGATAATTTTATCCTACGCACCGATGAAAAGAAAAAGCTTTATCTGCCATCGGCACTATATAGACTTTAACTTTGTTATCTTCAATATAGACCGACAAGTTCTGAGAAAACTGATTGAGCAATCACCATCGACTTTCTCATTTTCATTAACTGTTAACTATATTTGCATTGCTTACAAAATTCAACGGTTACTCTTTACTTAAATACTTAAAGTTATTTGCCTCTATGTAACATAAATAACATAAAATCTATATAAATATTTCAAAAATGGGTAGTAATATGGTACTGCTAATATTATTATAGGTTTTATGAAAGACTTTTAACATAGAAAAACTATGGAAAAATTGTATAAGGAGATAAATTATGGACAACAAGAACTTGCCACCTGAATACCCATGGCAGTCAATGAACAAAGACTCCGAGCAAAAAACAGAATACTCCCATGGCTTTGTTTTAGTAAATGAGGATCCCCGGCAGAATTCAAGCCCCGATAACAGGCAGGAGTACAATGCCACGACTGATGGCATACAGGAATACAATTCTATACACGATAGCACGCAGCAACACAATTCTGCGACTGATGACATGCAGGAATATGATTCTATACCCAATGGCACTCAGCAGTACAATTCTACGGCTGATGAAACACCGTACAATCTAAACTTTGACGATAACACTGTGGATGACATTGCGAATAACACTACAGAGGGTACATCCGATTTCTTCGGTCCGAATTTTGACTACGGAACCTACAACGACTACGGTCCAAGAGGAAGAAGTTACGCTGATTATAAAAACAGCAGCAATGGAATATCAAAGAAAGCTTTTATCATCATTCTCATAATTGCCATGCTTCTTACCTCTGCTCTAACCGTAGGAGGCATGATTCTTTATGAAAACTACTTCTCAAACGGAAGTCATCAGGCTACCAACTACACCCTTTCTAAGGATACAAAGCAGTTATCATCCGACAGCATAGTAAAAAAGACTAATTCAAGCGTAGTTTCCATCGTTACAGAATCCGTTTCCACTGACAGTTGGGCACAAAACTATGTAAAAAAAGGTGCGGGCAGCGGTGTAATAATTCAGAAAAACGGCTATATCCTCACATGTAACCATGTAATACAGGGTGCAAGCAAAATAAAAGTTACCTTGAGTAACAATAAAAGCTATGATGCTAAGCTTGTAGGTGCAAGTCCTGATGATGACCTCGCTGTTTTAAAAATTAACGCTGTAGGATTGAATACAGCCACCTATGGCAACAGTTCCAAGCTTGCAGTGGGAGACCATGTTGTGGCAATCGGAAATCCTTTGGGTGAGCTCAGCAACACTGCATCTACGGGGATCATCAGCGCTTTGAATCGCAAATTAACGATAGGCAATAAAAAACTGAATCTACTGCAAACAGACGCTTCCATCAATCCCGGAAATTCCGGCGGAGCATTATTCAACGGTTCCGGCAACCTGATAGGAATTGTTGTGGCAAAATCCGCAGGCTCTAATGTAGAGGGGTTAGGATTCGCAATACCGATTAACCATGCTGCAAAGATTGCAAAGACTTTGATCAAAAGCGGTAATATAAAATCCAAATCAGACTCCGGCAACAAAAATAACGCCTTGATAGGTGTGACTATTCATGAATTATCCGAAAGCGAAGCGCGTCGAGAAGGATACGATAAAGGTGGTGTTTTCATCGCCTCCGTTGCAAGTTCTTATGCAAAAGATGCAGGATTAAAAGCCGGTGACAGAATTGCTTCCTTCGACGGGAAAGAAATTACGGGAGCCAACCAGTTGCGGGAAGCCCTGGCAAAACATAAAGCAGGAGACAAAGTAAAAATTGAAATAGTTAGAAACAAGCAAAAAATAAACACCTCTGTCACTTTGATTTCAGGTCAGCAGTAAATTTAATAAAATATGATAACGGGCTCTGCCTCTACTACATAAGGCAAAGGTCTCTTATCGGACGAGAAAGAAAAACAAAGCGACCCCCAAAGCAGACGAAAATATCTGATAAATGAGGGTCGCTTTTCGTATTGAACCTAGATTTTGACTTTTCACTGTGGTATTTTTGCTTTTGTCTCAATATTACCTGACAATCCTGTAATATATATTTGAGGTCAGTTTAAAAATTATAAAGTATATTATCGCAAAGCCTCCTGTTATCATGGCCATAAGGCTCAGATATTTAATATACGAATCCAAACCGAAAAGTCCAAGCAACTGATACACAATTTTCGATGCAACCATTGAATGTAGCAGTGCAACGATCAGAGGAATAAAGAACATCCAAACGATTTGCGATGCAGAGGTCTTTTTAATCAGAGTGTCCGGAAGACCGACTTTTTTCATGATCTGATAGTTCCGTCTATCTTCATATCCTTCGGAGATCTGCTTATAATAAGTTATCAAAACGGTTCCGATTAAAAATATACATCCTATTATTATCCCTAAAAATAAGAATCCGCCGTTAAAGTCATATATCATAGCTCTAACTTCTTGTTTGGCATTTAACCTGTAGCCTTTCTTTTCGGATTCTTTCTTCAATTTATTCAGATAGGTTTTTGAATCATTTCCCACATTCCACTCGCCGTTCAAGGATATTTCCGGAGTTGTAATTTTTCCCTTTTCCACATCTTCGAGCTTATAGTACCTTGCCAAATCAATGAGTTCCTTATGACCCCGCACCACCACGGAGTAAGACTCTACCGTAAAGTTCCCGCTGATATTGTCTTTAACCTTAATTATATGTTTTTTGCTGCCACCCAATGTTAATGAGTTGACTTTCAGTAGTTTTTTTCGATTGGAAGTAACAAGCACTTGGTCTTTTCTTAAAGTATAATCAGTTCCTTCCTGCTTATTATAGGCATCAAGAGTATATACCTGGAGATACATGTATTCTCCACTCTTTTTATCCAAAGAGGACCTGATAATCTCACCATCTTTTTTTACATGCACAAAAAACTCTTCTCTTACGAAAAAGTTTTCAATTTTTTCATTGGATATTATGGAGTTTTCCACGAATATTTTCATTTTTTTCTTGCTCTCAATAATATCCTTCTGTGGAGTATTCACAGAAAAATTTTTATTGTTACTTATGGTATAATCGTTCCTCATTGTCTTTGAAACAACGGTTTGCATTGAACTGTTGATAGCCAGTGTTGCTGAAATCGTAATGATTACACCTGTGCAAAGCACTGCGATACTGGCAAGACCCAATGCATTACTTTTCATCCTGTACATCATCCCCGACACCGATAAGAAATTCTTTTTCTTATAGTAATATTTTTTATTCCTCTTCATCATCTTAAGAACTGCGATAGAAAGAGATGTGAATAGCAGATAGGTTCCTATAGCAACCAACACTGCAGCAAGAAAAAAATATATTAGGCTTTCTACCGTTCCTTTAACATTGAGTGCAAGTATATAACCTGCTCCCAGTGATGCAATACCGAATAGCAACGGAATAAATTTTAATTTTGGTTCTTTCTCCTTAGACCTGCTCTGTGACATAAGCTCAATGGCAGAAATCTTCCTTAAACTCCACACACTGTCAATAAATAAGAGTGTGAAAATCCCTAAAATATATACAGCCGTAACTATTAAAGCATTGAGTGAGAAAGGATAATTCATCAAACCCACATTCATGTCGTGCATTGCTCTGTTCAGCATTATGAAAAGGAATTTTCCTAGTACATGTCCAAGTACCACACTGAGTACCGAAATAACCACCATGTTTATCAAGTATTCTATGAAAATTATCCTTCTAATATGCTTTTTCTCTAACCCTAAAATCGTATATAACGCATATTCTCTACTTCTTTGTTTTGACAAAAACCTTGCCGCATAGATTACAAATATGGCAGAAAACAATCCTACTATAATCACTCCGAATATAATCAAATTTGGAAGCATCTCATGCCTTGTTCTTACATAATTATTTCCCAAGAGGCTTATCATTATGTTGAACAATCCTATCATTATACCGGAAGATATAATAAACGGTATATATAAAATCTTATTTGCCTTCAGATTCCGAAATGCGAAGGTTGTCGCTATCTTTACATCCATTTTTACAGCTCCTTTCTATTTAACATAGATTGAGCTGCGCTGATTCTTTCCATAAATGTCTGAGAATCATCTGCCCCCTTAAAAATTTCGTGATAAACCATTCCGTCCTTGATGAATAGCACTCTGCCGGCATGGGATGCACTTTTTAAAGAGTGTGTTACCATCAAAACTGTCTGTCCCATCCTGTTGATCTCCGAAAAAATGTTCATTATATTTTCCGAAGCACCGGAATCCAATGCCCCGGTAGGTTCATCGGCTAAAATCAATCCGGGATTTGTTATCAAAGCTCTGGCAATGGCAATCCTCTGTTTTTGTCCCCCCGATACCTCGTATGGATATTTATCTACTATTTCTTCAATTCCCAAACTGCTTGAAATCGGCACCAGACGCCTCGCCATCTCCTTATGTCCGACTCCTGACAACACCAGAGGTAGATAAATGTTATCTCTGTTGGTAAAGGAATCAAGCAGGTTAAAATCCTGAAAAACGAAGCCAAGTTCATTTCTCCTGAAACTTGCAACCTGACTGTCTTTAAGTTCGCCGATTTCTTTCCCTCCGATTAAAACCTTTCCGTCTGTCACCTTATCAAGAGTTGCTATAATGTTCAGGAGCGTCGTTTTTCCGCTTCCGGACTCTCCCATAATAGCGATAAATTCTCCTTTTTCCACGGAAAAGCTTACATTTGTCAGTGCTTCCACGGCAACCCTTCCGCCTGTTCCACCATACACTTTTCTTACATTTTCTACATCTAATATTCTCATATCCTTATGCCTCCTTTATATGAGGCTATCTTACCGGATTTTTTACAGCCCTTGCATTTATCTAACATGACAATATCAAATCCAACCTTACAAAATTGAAAGAAACGCACCTTATTCGACAAAAATGAGTTCAAAGGCTGTATGGTCCTACAGGAAATATATTAAAGAACTGTTCCAATTCCAACAAAGCCCACATTCTAAACTCCGTTTTTACGGTGTAATTCATTGAAATAAACGAAAAAGCTGCTTCCTTTTCCCACTTTGGACTCCACATCTATGGTCATCGAAAGTTTATGAGCAATTTTCTTTGCCATATAAAGACCTATCCCGCTTGACTTTTGGTTTAGTCTTCCGTTAAATCCGGAGTAGCCTTTGTCAAAGATTTTAGGAATGTCTTCGCTTCGTATTCCGATTCCGCTGTCTGAAATCACCAGTCTGTTTTTCGCTCTGTCAAAACTGATTTTAACCTTTCCGTTTTTCGTATATTTCACCGCATTTGATATTATCTGTTCCAGCAAAGCTGAAAGCCATTTTGCATCGGTTATAACCCTGTCACCCCGATTTTCATAAATAAGTCCAATATGATTTCTGATGAATATCCTTGAATATCTCTTCAATATAGGGTTTATCACTTTGTCCAGCTCCACAGAGGTAATATCCATATCCCTTTCATGATTAAACAATTTGAGATAGCTTAACGCCATATTCACATATCCTTCAATATAAATCATTTCCGTCTTTAAATGCTCTATGTTATCCGTATCCTCCATTTCATCCAGAAGGAGCCTGGATACTGTAATGGGGGTTTTAATCTGGTGAACCCATGTAAGGAAATATTCCTGCAAGTCTTTACGCTCCGAAAGATTTTCGCTCCGAAGAGTATTGTTCTCCGCTTTGATCTTAAATAATTCCTCTTTTAAAGTCAT
Organism: Eubacterium nodatum ATCC 33099; assembly: GCA_000510425.1. Lineage (GTDB taxonomy): Bacteria > Bacillota > Clostridia > Peptostreptococcales > Anaerovoracaceae > Aminicella > Aminicella nodata. The sequence continues at coordinate 155,145 of AZKM01000018.1, forward strand.
TCTTTTTCGATACATGATAAAATACACTATTATATATATCGCTAAGATGAAAAGAATAAACTCCGCAGCCATTTTGAAATATTCCATCTCTAAATTTGCAATATAAAAGGTAATCCCAAATACACATATACAGAGAATTCCACAGATAACTGCGGGAAGAATCCCTTTAATATATCCGTACCATTTATCAGCTTTTTTCATGTTACAAATCCCTCTCAATAAAATATCCGCTTCCCTTCTTCGTTTTGATGAAGTCCGAAAGCCCTATGCTCTGAAGTTTTTTCCTCAGTCTGGCTATATTCACCGCCAAAGTATTATCATCAATAAAGTTATCACTCTGCCAGCATCTGTCCATGATTTCTTCACGCTTTGCAACGCCTCCCTGCTTCCTGAACAAAGTGTCCAAAATCAAAAGTTCCGTTTTGGTAAGGTCTGCACTTGCTCCGCAGAACTCCACTCTGTTTTCCGAAAGATAAAGCTGTACATCCCCGAATTTCAAGTATTCAATTTCATTCACAAAATTGTAACTTCGCCGTAAAACAGCCTGTATCTTGGCAATCAGAATTTCCATATTCAATGGTTTAGTTATATAATCATCTCCGCCAAACTGCATACCCATAATTATGTCCATATCCTCTGATTTTGATGATATAAAAATAATGGGAACTGTCGAAACCTTCCGTATCTCGTCACTCCAATAGTACCCGTTAAAAAACGGCAACACAATATCCAAAAGTACCAGTTGGGGTTTGAAGCTATGAAAGATCTCCATAATATTATTAAAATCATCTGCGGCAAGAACCTCATAACCCCATTTTTCCAAATTACTGCTAAGTACTCTTACTATATTTTCATCATCTTCTACAATCAAAATTTTCATAGCATCCCCTTCGTCTCTATTATACGCTTCAATCTTAGTTCAAATCAGATATATCATATACCATCCCTAAGGTTCTAATTGGCAGAAAATCTCTCTATTTTTATTCCATAATCATTTCATACTGTCAATAATTATCTATCCGCTGATTTTAAGCACATTATAGTATTATAGGAGAAATGATTTTGGGTGCATTATAACACAAATTCCACAAAATGAAAAAAGCCCCTGCATCCCGGGACATAATGTACTTCTTTTTATAATAATATCAGCACCGAAAATTTTCGGTGCTAATTCTTTATCTTTTTATAAAATTTATAACTTATCCCCTACTCACTATTATTGCTACGGGATCTGAAGGCTGATTCTCCCTCGTTTACAACGAACTCTTTCAGCTTCTTTACATGGTTATCTGAAACAATTCTGGCCGCATCGCCATCGCCTGTTCTAATCGCTTCCAAAATTTCTTTGTGCTCCACCGGCATATTTTCGTATCTTGTAAAGTCTTCGTAATAAAGGTATCTAAAACGGAGAGACAGTTCCTGAACCGATGAAAAAAGCTGTATCAGAGCTTTGTTTCCCGATAAGGCAACAATCTTATGGTGAAAACTTTCATCTGCCCGTATAATCTGTTCCATATCTCCGGAGGCAATGGCTTCCGAATAGTCGGTAACTTTTTTTCCAAACCCTCCAGTTCTTCTTTGGTAATTCTCTTGGCAGTCAAAGAAGCTGCCAGCGCTTCCAAATCTTCACGAACCACCAATGTATCTACCATTTCTTTTACGGAAACATCAGAAACATAGGCTCCCCGCCTAGGTTCAATTACCACCAACGCTTCCTTCTCCAGCTTTCTGATAGCCTCACGAACAGGGGTACGGCTCACTCCAAGGTCTTCAGCCAGTTCAACCTCCATCATTCTAGTTCCCGGTGCAATTTTGCCGGTCAAAATCTGAATTTTAAGTTGTTCATAAACGATTTCTCTCAAAGGTCTATGATTTTGTAATTCAAAATTTAACATTTCTCCTCTTTCTTCTTTCTATCTCGCAGTGTAGGTCCAATAGGACTCATATCCCTCTTTTCTCAAGGCATTTGACAGCATCATGGCATCATTCATATCATCAAAGACAGCAAACACCGTTGGCCCGCTGCCACTCATCAGGCACACCCGGGGGTTATATTTTTCCATTTTAGATTTCAATACACCGACAGCAGGATAAGCCTTCAGCGTATAATTTTCCAACACATTGATAAACTCTTCATATATGTCAGAGGATTTTTCATTGAGCATAGTTTCCAGTCTGTCATTATTCGGTCTTCTATCAACAACGGCATCATCTATGTTGGCATATACCTCTGCAGTGGAGACGCTGAAATTAGGTTTTGCAATGACTACAGCTTTACTTATTCCACGCAGTTTCTTCATCTCCGTGCCTCTACCCCTTGCTCGTACACAACTTGCAGCCATTTTGTCGTTTCCGACCGGCGCAGGGAGCTTCTTATTCATCTTTGCCTGACCCAACGCACAAAATGGAACATCTGAACCAAGTTCTTCGCATATATCACATATTTGGGCAAGTGACAGCTTAAGCTTCCAGAGGGCGTTTATTCCATGCACAACTGCCGCTCCGTTTCCGGAGCCTCCTGCCATTCCGGCACCGACAGGAATCCTTTTAAAAATACTGATTATAATTTTTCCACCGTTTTTCTTTTCACCGAAACGATTTATCATCAGTTCAGCGGCTCTGTATGCCAGATTCCTTTCATCTGTCGGAAGATAAACCCGATTCGTGGTGAGTTTAATCTGAAATTTCTCCCAGGGTTTCCCCCTATCTGACTCAATTCCGGAGTTATCTTGATTAGGTGAATCAGCATTTGCTTCAAAAGAAATCTCAACATCATCATGAAAGGCAAGCTGCTGCATAATCATATCCACATCGTGAAATCCATTTGGCTGTGCTTTCCCGACATCTATCGAAAGATTTATCTTGGCGTAGGACTTAACAGTAATTTTTTTCATAGTATCTCTTTTTTATTATCTTAACAAGAACCTTTCTTGATTCCCCAACGCAAATCTGACTCTTGGGTTATTTCCTTATCTTCTGCGTTTACTCTTGCCGCTGCTTTTTCTCGTTGTTGCTTTAGCTTTTTTCGGTGCTTTAGCGTAATTATTTGCCTTCAATTCTCTTTTTCGTTCTTCTTCTGCTGCCTTCTTTGCCTCTGCAATGGCTTTTCTTCCTGTCTTGTAGGTACTTCCCGCAGCCGAAATCGGTCTAGGTCCGGAAACCTTATAAACACTTGTGTTATTCTTTTCTTTTTCCTCTACCGGAAGCTGAATCTTGTTCGCTTTCTTCCTTGCAACTTCCTTTTCGTGTTTTGCCATCACTTCTTCAACAGACTTTCCTGTCTTCTTTGCTTCTTTATATGGATTGAAAGTTGCTTCCTTTTCTTTGCCTTCTTCCTCATGGGACTTTCTCGACTGTCTTATACTGAAAATAATCATACCGCCGAAAAGAAGTGCCATCATAACCATATAAATCATAGTGTTTCTGCTCTGATTTATGGTTTTGAAGGTGATTTTTTCATCTTTTCCAAGAGAATTTCCGTTATTGTCAACGAAATCCTTGGAAATAGTACAGGTGTATTCCGTATCATCCTGAAGAACATATTTTCCCTTACCTACCGTTTTTACCTTCGTGGTATCCACCAGAATCAGGGCATACTTGGGATTTTTCTTATCATATGCAATAATCGAAGGAAATTCTTTCCCCGAAGAATCTGTGATTTTAAACGCATTTCTGTTAGCTTTCTTTGAAGCATCATTACCGACCTCTTTGCTGAAGAAAACCTTTACACACATGTTGTCCTTAATAGTATTCTTCGTTCCGTCTTCCGGAAAGGTCTTATCTATCTTGAAGTTTTCCGCTCCAAAACTCATTACTCCTGTCATCATCACTATTACTAGGATGGCACTTAACATTGCGCCAATTCTTTTCATATTTTACTCCTCCGATTCTTTTTTCTGTCTTTTCTCAGCTTCACAAAAAATTCCTTCAGTATTTGGGAACATTCATCTTCCAGTATACCTGTCTCCACCACCAAACTGTGATTAAACCGATCTTCCTGAACAATGTTCAGGACAGAGCCACATGCACCGGCTTTCGGATCCATGGTACCGATATAAAGCTTATCAATTCGGCTCCATACCAAAGCCCCCGCACACATAGAACAAGGCTCACAGGTCACGTACATTTCGCAACCGGAAAGCCTCCAACCACCTAGTTTCTGTGCAGCATTCCTAATAGCAAGTATTTCTGCATGAGCAGTAGGGTCTCCGAAAGTTTCCGTCAGGTTATGACCTCGAGAAATTATTTCTCCGTCTCTTACGATTACAGCACCTATAGGAACCTCTCCCAGTTCACCTGCACAAGCTGCCTCTTGCAAAGCTTCTTTCATAAATTTGTACTTATTCATACACGCAAGATTATACAATAGATTACAAATAGGTTCAAGTGTTTTGTGGGCTTTTGCACCGAATTGAATACAAAATACACGGGTAATTCCTAAAATGAATTTTTCTAAAACTATTGACAGCACTCAGGGTTTGTGATATAAAATTAAAGATTTAAGTTTTTTATATTGTGAAAGGAAATCTCATGGCACTTTTACTGAAAAATGCTGATGTCTATTTGAACAAGCTTTTCCAAAGGGTCGATATACTCGTTACCGGGGAGAAGCTTTTTGTTTTTGATAAATCGGCGAATTGCAATGAACCTATAGAAACCGTTATTGATTTAAAAAATAAATTTATACTACCCGGCTTTGCGGATGTACATGTACACTTTCGTGAACCCGGGTTTTCTTATAAAGGAACCATAAAAACAGGATGCCTGGCAGCTGCCAAGGGAGGCTACACCCATGTCTGCACGATGCCGAATCTCAATCCGCCACCATCCACCTTAGAAAATCTACAAAAGCAGCTTGATATAATAAAAAAAGATGCCTGCATAAATGTCACCCCCTACGGAACAATCACCATGAAGCAGGATGGACAAAGCACCCTGTCTAAAATGGAGGAGTTAGCACCCTATGTTTGTGCTTTCAGTGACGACGGCAGGGGCGTTCAAACAAAGCTTCTCATGGAAGATGCCATGAAAAGGGCTAAATACCTCGGAAAACTGATAGTTGCCCACTGTGAAGATGAAACATTGCTTGGGGGAAATGCTATACATGACGGAAAACTTGCAAAATTGATGGGAATCAAAGGAATTTCTTCGGAAAGCGAATGGAAACAGGTTGAGCGTGATGTAGAACTTGCAGCAAAGACCGGATGCGGTTACCATGTTTGTCATGTTTCTACAAAAGAAACTATAGAAATAATCAGGCAGGCAAAGAAAAGCGACATTGATGTAACCTGTGAAACCGCACCTCACTACCTTCTGATGTCAGATATGGATCTCGAAGATCTGGGAAGATTTAAAATGAATCCGCCTATCAGAGATGCCTCAGATAAGGAAGCCCTCCGAGAAGGACTTTATGACGGAACCATAGACATGATAGCCACAGACCATGCTCCCCATAGCGAAGCTGAAAAATCTAAAGGACTTTTAAAAAGCGCCTTTGGAATCGTAGGACTTGAAACCGCATTTCCACTGTTATATACAAATCTTGTTAAAAAAGACAAACTTATAACCTTTGAAAAATTAGTGGAAGTCATGGCAGAAAATCCGAGAAAGCGTTTCAGGCTGCCGGGCGGAGAAATAAAAAACGGTGGAATCCCTCAGCTTTCAGTATGGGATTTAGACGCAGACTACGAGATAGACTCTAAAAAGTTTTCAAGTCTTGGGAAGGCGACCCCTTTTGAGCATTGGAAGGTTTTCGGTAAATTGCAAATGACAATTTCAAATGGTGAAATTGTTTATGCGGAATCCTGATTAAAAAAACTTATTAAAGAAAGGACTTAAATAAATTGAAAGATCAAATTCTAACAATTTCGTCGGTGAAAAAGCTCCAAAATGATATTTTCAAAATGGTTCTTGCCGGAGACTGCTCAGAAATCACCGCTCCCGGACAATTTGTAAATATAAAACTTGACGGCTTCTTCCTGAGGCGTCCCATTTCAATTGCCGACTACACTGAATCTTCCCTGACAATTATCTACAAAACTGTGGGAAAAGGTACAAAATTTATGGCAAGTCTTCGTGTAGGAAAAACGCTTCAGGTTCTAATGCCTTTGGGCAACGGTTTCGATTTGAACAAAATTGAAAGTCAACTCAACTACAGCAAAGATGAATCAGCAAGACTCAACCATATTTCATCGGAGGGTGTAAATCCTGTCTTAAAGGACGAAATACCTTTCAAAGGAAATAAGAACCATCCCGAGAAAAAAAATCCCATAGTTTTGATAGGCGGAGGCATTGGACTTCCACCGATGCTCTCGCTGAGTAAGGCTTTATTGAAAAAAGGAATTATTCCTACAGTAATCGCCGGTTTCAATTCCCAAAATGATGTGATTTTAGAAAAAGAATTTAACACCATGGGAATTTCCCCGATAGTCACAACAGTTGATGGCAGTTACGGAGCTAAAGGGCTTGTAACAGAACCGCTTGCAGATATTTTAGCCACACAGCCCAATGCCTATGTCTGTACCTGCGGACCTGAACCTATGTTAAAAGCGATTCATGAATCGGCTCCCCAAGGACAATTCAGCTTTGAGGCAAGAATGGCATGTGGGTTCGGAGCCTGTATGGGCTGCACCTGTAAAACCAAATACGGCAGTAAACGAATTTGTACTGACGGGCCCGTTTTAGAAAGGGATGAAATTATATGGTAAACAATAAAGAAAAAGATATAATAAATCGGAATCCAGATATAGATACCTGTGTACAGCTATGTGGCTTAACTCTGGATAATCCAATAATCCCCGCCAGCGGTACCTTCGGCTACGGGCAGGAATTTGCAAAGCTTTACGATATAAACATTTTAGGCTCCATCTCTTTTAAGGGAACAACTCCCGAAGAAAGATTTGGTAATAAGCTCCCCAGAATCGCCGAATGCAAAGAGGGAATGTTGAACTCTGTGGGACTTCAAAATCCCGGGGTTGAAGCGGTGGTATCTTCTGAGCTTCCCGCACTTGCAAGGATCTATTCAAAACCCGTCATCGCCAATATAAGCGGATTTTCAATAGATGACTATGTAACCTGTGCCAAAGCTATGGACAAGGAATCACAGGTCGGAATAATTGAAGTAAACATAAGCTGCCCAAATGTTCACAACGGCGGCATGGCCTTTGGCACTTCTGCCGAAGATGCTGCAGAAGTGACAAAGGCAGTGATGTCAGTTACGAAAAAACCGATTTTCATGAAGTTGAGCCCGAATGTAACTGACATCGTCGGCATCGCCAAGGCTTGCGAAGATGCCGGTGCCGCCGGAATATCAATGATAAACACACTGCTTGGAATGAGAATAGACATAAATAAAAGAAAACCTGTTTTAGCAAACAAAATGGGCGGGTACTCCGGACCTGCAATTTTTCCGGTAGCACTCCGAATGGTATATCAGGTAGCCCGGGCTGTCAATATTCCGATTATAGGCATGGGAGGAATCTCTTCTTCCGACGATGTTATCGAAATGATGATGGCAGGAGCTACAGCAGTTCAAATCGGTGCGGCAAACCTTGTAAATCCTTATGTATGCAAAGAAATAATTGAAGATCTTCCGGACAAAATGAAGGCTTTGGGAATACAAAATCTGAATGAAATTATAGGAGTAGTTAAATAATGGGAAAAGATGTAATCATCGCTTGTGATTTTCCAAGCAAAGAAGATACACTGAGGTTTCTGGATCGGTTCACCGGCTGTAAACCCTTCGTAAAAATCGGTATGGAGCTTTTTTATGCAGAAGGACCCTCAATCGTGAGAGAAATTAAGGCTCGAGGGCACAGAATTTTCCTGGATCTGAAGCTGCATGATATTCCAAATACCGTTGAAAAGGCAATGACATCCCTATCAAAACTTGATGTTGATATGACCAATGTCCATGCCGGAGGAACCATAGAGATGATGAAAGCTGCCAGAAGAGGATTGACAAGACCCGATGGTACAAGTCCAATTCTAATTGCTGTCACTCAGCTGACTTCAATCAGTCAAGCACAAATGCAAAATGACCTCTTGATTCCTCACAGTATCGAAGATACAGTTATCGCCTATGCGAAGAACACCAAAAAAGCCGGTCTTGACGGCGTCGTATGTTCACCTCTTGAAGCTGAATCTATTCACAAACACTGTGGAAGAGAATTCATGACCATAACTCCGGGTATCCGGTTTGCAGGAAGTGCAGCAGATGACCAAACCAGAATCACCACACCGGAAAGAGCAAGAGAAATCGGCTCAGACTTTATCGTAGTAGGCAGACCTATCACCCGAGCGGATGACCCTGTATCAGCATATAAAAGATGTGTTGAAGGGTTTTGTCGCTAATAAAGACGCTTATAGAAACATATAATCTGTAAATCTAAAACCAATACTCAAAGCAAAGGAGTTTTTAAATGATTAACAAAGAAATTGCAAAGGATCTGCTGTCAATTGAAGCCGTTTTTCTGAAACCGGAAGACCCATTTACATGGGCAAGCGGAATCAAAAGTCCAATCTACTGCGACAATAGGCTAACGCTTACGGCACCTGCTGTCAGAACCCATATTGAAGAAGCTCTGGTAAAAACCATAAGAGAGTTTTATCCCGAGGCAGAGGTTCTAATGGGAACCAGTACCGCAGGTATTGCTCATGCCGCAATCGTGGGACACATCATGGATCTGCCTATGGGTTATGTCCGTGGGAGCAAAAAAGACCATGGAAGAACTAATCAGATTGAAGGCAAATTATTACCGGGACAAAAAGTAGTAGTAATTGAGGATTTGATTTCAACTGCAGGCTCCTGCTGTGAAACGGTGGAAGTTCTCCGTGGAGCCGGCGCCCAGGTGCTTGGAGTTGCAAGCATCTTCACCTATGGCATGAAAAAAGGGCTTGACCGTCTGAAAGAAAAAAATATCGAAAATCACAGCTTGAGCGATTTAGATTCTTTGGTGGAAGTAGCTGCTCAATCCGGCTATATTAAGCCCCAAGATAAAGCAAAGATTTTAAAATTCAGAGAAAACCCTTCTGATACAAACTGGATGAAAAAATAAGCCGATAAATAATCCGACGGCAGTGAGAAAATTTATAAAATATGGATTTAATGCTTCAGGTGCAGAACGAGAAATAATCAATGAAGCTTAAAACACTTAAAAGCCAAATAAATCAGTACTCAACTATATATGGAGGTAGAATATGAATGAAATTCGCAATCTCATCAACATTACAGACTTCACCATGGAGGAAATCGACCATTTAATTGAAATCGCAGATGATATCATGGCTAATCCTGAAAAATATCAGAATATCTGTGCACACAAAAAGCTGGCAACTCTCTTCTTTGAACCCAGTACAAGAACCCGGCTGAGTTTCACCGCCGCAATGATGGAACTGGGGGGAAATGTTCTCGGATTTGACGATGCAAGCACCAGCTCCACGAAGAAAGGTGAAAGTGTCAGCGACACGGTTATCATGGCAGGATGCTATGCAGACATTATCGCAATGCGTCACCCTAAGGAAGGTGCTCCCGTAATTGCAAGCACAAAAACCACTGTTCCTATCATAAACGCAGGGGACGGAGGTCACTTCCATCCAACACAGACCCTTACAGACCTCCTGACCATCAGCCGTAAAAAAGGCGGTTTGGGAAACTGCACAATCGGTTTATGTGGCGACCTTAAATTCGGTCGTACCGTTCACTCCCTAATTGAAGCTATGCTTCGCTACGAGAATGTAAAATTTGCTCTGATTTCACCTTCGGAACTGCGTATCCCGGACTATGTAAAGGAAACTATGGACAGTGCAGGTGCAGAATGGGTGGAATATGAAAAGCTGGAGGATGCAATGCCCGAGCTTGACATCCTTTACATGACAAGAGTCCAAAAAGAGCGTTTCTTTAATGAAGAGGACTATATAAGACTTAAAGACAGCTTCATACTCAGTCTCGACCTCTTAAAGCCTGCAAAAGAAGATCTTATAATCCTTCATCCACTGCCAAGAGTTAATGAAATCTCTGTCGAAGTAGATGAGGATCCCCGAGCCTGCTATTTCTATCAGGCACTCTGTGGAAAGTACATTCGAATGGCACTGATCCTATATTTACTGGGAATGAAATAAAAAATTACCATTAACTTAACATATAAATCAAAGGAAAGAGAGGGAAATTTATGAATATAGACGGAGTAAATACAGGTGTAGTTTTAGACCACATAAAGGCGGGAAAAAGTATGCAGATATACAAGCTGCTGGGTCTTGGAAAGTTGGACTGCTGTGTAGCTATAATTCAGAATGCTGACAGCGAAAAATATGGTAAAAAAGACATCATAAAAGTTGATGGCAACATAAGCCTCGACTTTGACATCCTTGGATACATCGACAGCAACATCACTGTTAATATTGTAAAGAACGGTGAACTGGAGAAGAAAGTACATCTTGACTTACCGGAAAGGCTTTCAGATGTAATCAAGTGCAAAAATCCAAGATGTATAACTTCCATAGAGCAGGAAATTCCACATAAATTCAAACTTGTAGACAGGAAAAAGAAAGTATACCGCTGCATATACTGCGATGCTGAATTTACCGAGTAAAAAACAATTTCACGCCATTTGCATTTTGTTACAATCAGGTAGGGGGGACTTTTTTTCTCCCCTCTCTTATATTTTGTAAACAAAAAGCAGTAAACCTTTTGATTTATAATGCGGTTATTTTCACCATATATTGACGGCATACTCGTAATACACAAAAAGAAAGCCGCTGTAAAGCGGCTTTCCAATTCCAAAATTGTTGAGGACATATTTTGGTGTTATTATGGGCATCTTTAAACTATATACTAATTAGATAGTATGTTGAAGGACCAAAACTGAAACTTGAATTGAGATTCTTCAACCTTACGAAGTTCTCTCTGTGCATATTCAACAATCTCTGAATGTGAGAACTTTCCTTTTAACTGGCTTTCCATAACATTAGTAATAATATTTTCTTTCATTTCCTCTGTCTGAACTGTCATAGCCAGTGCATAAGCACGGTCATAAGCTTTTCTTAAATCTTTTTTGTTCTTCACTTTGAAATCCTCCATTTATATGAATAGTTCTATTCTCGTTTATACTAATATATAAAGCAACTACTGTGCCAATTTTTATACCAATGAAAACTTGTTTTTTCTTACAAGATTAAATGTGGTCTTTGCAAAGGGTTTCGTCTTTTTAAAATTTTAATAAAAATTTTAAATTATATCCCTTAATCAACCTCACCACAAATTACATCCTTCAGTCTCACATTTATCGCTTTTTCTAATCTATAAAATACATATTCTGCAAGCATAAGGTATTTTTGACCCATTTTTAGGTCAAGCGGTTCAAATCTTTGACCCATTTTTAGGTCAAATACGGTTTGAGGTGAACATAAAATCTTGAAGGTTTTTCCTGAAACAATGAAGGAGCGATTCGCCATTCAAAGATTTCGGACACCAAATTTAAAATCCCAACCTTTGTAATAAGCTTAAATCTGTTACAAAGGTCGGGATTTTAATGTCCTATTTCAAGTCAGCAAATACTAATTCTGTTAATTCTGTTAATTCTCTTTTCTTCTTTTTCTAAGACCTGCGACAGCAAGTGACACTGCTGACAGCCCAAGCAAGGCAACATACAGTGGCAGATTGGTTCTATCACCTGTATCCGGCTTTGACGGAGCCGGCTTCTTATTGCCGTCCCCGGTATAGATGGCATACACGGTCATATCTTCGTTTACGACTGTAGATCCTGTGAACTTAGCACCTGTTCCGTCTTTCTCAGTATTCCATTCTTTGAACTTATAACCATTCTTAACAGGATCCTTCGGCATCGATTGATCCGTTAAAGCATCCTTATCAATACTCTTTCCGTTTTCCACCTTTACTTTTGCATGGGTTTTGCTTCCGTTGATAAAGGTTACAGTATTATTAGCAGGTTTATTTACTCTGAAAGTGTATGAAATCTGTTTTTGCTTGTCGGCTTCCCCTCCTTCATCCAGTCCATCTTTACTTTGCTGTGCAGCAAAGAACAAATACTGTCGATTAGCCCTATCATTCGCATTATCCCTATCATCCTCATCATCTACAGGAGCAGGGTTAATAAAATCTTTAGTATAAGAGTTTACAAAATCATAGAAACCTGATGCTGTTCCACGAATTCTAATTTCTTGGTCATCAGCAACACTCTCTTTTACGGAAAGCCCTGATACTGTAATTTTTATATTACCGGTATCTGTCTTATTAACTGATTTAAGAATATCTTCCCATTTCTGTACAGTTCCCGCATTATCCTTTTTAAGTGTAATAATAAGAGTTTTGCCATTTTCAGACTTTCTGACTGACACTGAAAATCCCGATAATCCACTTACTTTTGCAGAAATATTCTTTGCTAATTCTACACCATCAGGAATATCAAGCGTATATACTATACCGGCATCTACTTTACCAAAACTATTGCGAAATTTGGTAATTTCATCATCTTGCAAACCTCCAACTCTTGTATAGTTTAAAGTCCAACTATTAAGATATCGTTTAAACCAGGAAGCATTAAGAGAAAAATCAAGGCTTAATTTACTGCTCGGTGAAAACTGTCCAATTGATTTTGAATTTTCGCTGCCTGTTATTTTCAGGTCTCCGTATATTTGCAAATTGCTCAGAGGCTTCTTTATTTCCTCTTGTGATAATAAGTCATTTTCTTTAAACCCAAATGGATTAACACGATTCTCAATCGGTTTGTCCGGGTGCTTTCCGGCTTCTTTATCACCCTCTGCCGTATCGTTTCCGGCAAGATATCCATACCTGTATTGAAGACCCGGAAGCATCCAATATGTATTTTCACTATCAACTATACCCGCATTTTCAAGTCCGTTAAATCCACCTAATGAATTGAATGCAATATCAGAAACTGTAGTTTCATCGTGGGATGTCAAATATTTAGGAAATAAACCATAATAAAGTTCTGAATCAATACCATCCTTTACAGTTCTTTTTTCCAAGTCAATCCAGTACACATTTTTCATCGTCTTATCCGTTAACACATCATTTCCTTCTTCATCACAAAGATATGGAAGGGGTTGTGCTCCCTCAGCAAATACTGTATATACCGAAGCACTTGATATGACCAGAAGAAAAGATAACACATATAATATCAGTTTTTTTACTATTTTCATAACTCTGTTTCTCCTATTCTACTATGGGCGCTTAACATCAATAGATACAACAGGGGATGTAATCCTCACTATCGGATCTGCAACAGGATTTTTACCATATTTGTACAACAAGCAACTACCGGAACCTGTTATTGTTCCGAGAGATTCACCATTGCCTTTTACTGTGTATGGTATTTTTAAGTTGATTCTGTGTCCTGATTGCCCTCTCTCACCTGCAACCAATTTGAAAAATTCCTTATAATCATTCCAGTTTCCAAGATTGAAAGTGAATGTTACGGAATTATTTGTTTCATCATATGATTTTTCTATTTTACTAATTGTTGATGTATTTTCCGAAAAGGTGATATCATCTAATTTCACATCAAAGTTCTTCGGAAAATAAATCGTGTATTGAGCAGTCGGAAATTCTTCCCCTTTAGAAAACATAACCAGGTTTTCCCATTTCCAAGGTCCAATTCCCTGTCCCTTTATTTTCTTTTTATATACTTTATATGCTCCTTCAAAAAGATCAGAAGCTTCTACGCTTGCTTCTATATTGCCTTTGTATAAATCTTCCTCTCCGGCAACCTGTACCAACTCACAGGACTTAATTGTTTTACTAATATCTACGGTTCCTGTAACTTTCTTCGACATAAAAATGCCACTTACACTTAAATTACTTATAACTTTGTAATCTTCAGGTTGCAAAGGCTCGCCGGCAAATACATTCGCTGCACCGGTGAATACGACAACCATCAGTAGAGCTGTCAATAAGCTCATGGACTTTTTAGCTAATTTTTTCATTTGCATCATCCTCCTTATTTTATTATAGCCTTTTATAAAAATCGGCAAGAATACCCACACTCACGCATTTATAAAGTTTATATTCCTGTCAATTATAAAAACACACATAACACGGCAAAATCACAGCAATTCCTGTAGCCTATAAACAAAATCTCCGTAAAAATCCTGTTTCTTCACATAAATAACACATTCATTATACCAAACAGAACAAACACCTGCAAGCAAAATTTACCAGATGCATTTTATAAAATTGACAGTTAAATGATAAATAGGAAAAATATTTCCGATTCAGGTTATTTTTTATATAATCATTTGGTATAGTTTAACCACCAACCGAGTATTATAGATAAGTAAAGTCGATGATAAAAGATAATGTAAAACAAATTATACGCTCATTTAATAATGAATATGATGTATTGATTGATAATGTAAAATTTAATACTATAGAAAATACACGAAAAAAATAGAAAAATCTTTTGAGCAACTCAATAGGATGAATAATAGATTGCAGATAAGTATAAAAACATCTTATTTAAAACTTAAATTAAAAGAATTAAATTTGGCTTATGAATATGCTCTTAAGAAGAAAAAGAAGCACAAAAAGAGAAAAAACATTATGAAAATGTTCTTTCAACTTTAATAAAACAAAAGGGAATATAATTTATAAATCGTAAAATCATTTTGTAATAAAAAGCCCCTCATAAATATTGAAATTATAGTATTTATAAGGGGCAAAAATATGGAGCTTCCGAGCGGGATCGAACCGCTGACCTGCGCGTTACGAATGCGCTGCTCTACCAACTGAGCCACGGAAGCCGACTGCAGAGAATGTCCTCGTACCAGACCAGTTTAGCATGTTGAGCGACTCTTTGCAAGAAATTTATTTTACAACTCATATACAACTCACATACAACCCATATACAACTCATATTTGTGTATCGGCACATGACATTCTGACTTATATTTTCACCCTTACCTAAGGCTAATCCACTTTAGTTTATCGATATTATTTAAAACCAATGAATTGCCGTCAAATTCATTTTTTAACTCTACTTTATCTTTGACTGATATGTGGTTATACCAATGTCCGAGACTTGCATATTTGCCCATATGAATATTAACAAGTGCAGTTGTTATAGGATTCCATGTGTTTTTCTCAACTGTTTCCGCTACCATATAATAGGCGTCCAGGAATATCAGATTCCTGCCATAAATCCAAAAGGGCAATTCAATATTTAGGATTGTAAGCATCGCAGAAAAAATAAAATCTCCATGTGGCGATTCCGTTTCATAGTGGAGTTCTATCTCACTTCCGCAATAGGCAACGTCGGCACCCTCAGCACCGATGGTTAATGGAACTCCTTCTTCAGCTATATAAAAATCCAAAATATTATCTCCTTACCATTTTATTTCATCAACATCAGCTTCGCTGAGAGGATTGCCTTTTATAGGCTCACTGCTGTCTATTCCCGTAAGCACAAAATGGAGTACCTCCCACATCTTATCTATGTCCGGCAGCATCTCCTCCTCTTCATCCCAATCTTCTACATTTTCAAATATATCATCTTCCTCTCCGTTAAACGCTTTAAGCTCTGCCAAGTCTTTGTCACTTAGATATTGATAGTTTGCAATCATTCCTATTTTTTTATCTCCTTAAATTATTTGATTTTTATATAATATTTCTGCCAATCTATATACCTACGAGTTAGCCTTAGGGTTGGAGTTGTGCTTTCAATCGCCGAGGGCTATTTTTGTATATATTTTGCACTAAAAAAGACAGTTTTTCAACTGTTTTTTCATTACAATTTTTTCGTAAATTTTTCTAAAATAACTCGCTATGTGTTCCTGCTCTTGTTAAATATAAATACAATTCTTCTTCCACTATTTCATAAATCAAAAGTCAATCAGAAGTTATATGACATTCCCTACAATTTACAAAATCACCCTCTAATTGATGGTCTTTATTTTTTGCCGGTAACTCTTCTCCACTTGCTAAAATCTCAAGCACATTTTTTAGTAAAGATAACTCATACTAACGTCAAACTGTTATCATGAAACAGGATGTGATTTCTTTAAAAAAGGAACAATTCAATCGTTACCGCCTTATTCAAGAAGTTATCGACGGGCAATTGACCGCTAAAGATGCCGCAGAAGAACTTAATCTATCCACTCGCCAAATCCAACGCCTGAAAAAGAAGCTCAACCGGTTCTTGCAACGATTTCTGCGTATGCAGGTATTCTTTCAGTCTGGCTACAAATACATCACTTGGTTGCACAATACATATTGTCAAACGGGCGCTATGACTACACAGGGATTGACTCTGCCATTTACTTCTCTATTATATATAAAAATAGGTGTAGATGATTTTTTTCATCTACACCTTTATTGTACGAAACCGGGATCTGTCGGAAACTTCAATTCCACAATAAAAAACTTCGAATTTATTTCATATTCATTTTAAACAGCCAATTTAATGCCCCGCTTTTATCAATCTATTAAAATTAAGATTTACAGTGAATCGTTATGGATGAGAACGCTCATATATGCACCTTTTTTGAAAAATGATGTACTCACACCCCACGCAACTGCTGAGCACGCTAATTTATTTGCATGCTTTGCCTTGATGCTTCTAGAATCAAGCACGATGCCCTTTGGATATAACTCAGCTGATAAATACTGGTGTAAGCTGTCTGCTGAACCGGACTCAACAGCCTTTATCGAACGCAGAGGATGTGTATCCCACCATTCATCCGGCTTTGAAAACGAACCGTCGGCTCTCATCTCACCTGAAGATAGATTCTGTGCGCAAACTTCTCTGATTTTCTCTAAAGTCTCATCGTCAATTACACCGTCAGTAATTGAATACGCATAGTATGCACATGCCACGCCATCATCCTCCAGCTCTTTAATAAGGTAAAGGTTTGAAACCCCTCTATCCTTAAATTTCTTCCACTTGGCTGATACCTTCTTAAGACTCGCATCCGTATAAACAGAAGAATTACCATCCTCCAGTGCATGTGTAAGCTCTCCTAAATTAACATCTTTCTTTTCCCAGTTGTCAATGAAATTGATTCTTAGATCACCCATCTAAATTTTCCTCCTTATAATCTTCTTGCCAACTATCCAATGTATTATTATCAAATACGATCATCGTATCAATAAACGGTTCTACTGTAACTTCAGTATAAAAAGTCCCCTTTTTGCTGTGATACGCTGAAACTCCCGAACGCGATTTTATGGAAAATTTCATAATATATTGTCCAGGCGGAAGTAATATCGATGGTCTCAATACTTCTTCGGAAAATAAGGCTCTATGCCATGTTTCACCATCAGCACTGACTACAACATCATAGAAATCACCATATCCGTTATCTATCCTAAGGTACACTTTGGATAATTCATTGTTGTTTCTCATACTCTTAATAGTCTTAAAAGCTTTCTTGCGCTTAGACTGCCGGTATACCAAACATCCTACACTTATATAGAACATTATCGTCATAACGACAACTATTATCCATGGTTTATCGTATACAAAACTCGAAATTTCCTTCACAGTGTTTTCCCTTTCACATATAAATTCAAATTCCTCTCTCAATGATCGCAGACATTATACCATTTTTAAGCCGTTTTTTCTACTGCCAAATTTCATATTCACCCCAAGCATTCTATGATTGTCAAACATATGTGACAAAAAACTTAAAAAAAGGAAGCCATCTGGTAGAATAAGTTTAATGG
>AZKM01000019.1 GCA_000510425.1 Eubacterium nodatum ATCC 33099
CGGTTCAACCTCTGATATATCATTCTTAACAGCTTCAATGAGTTTTTCCGTTCTTGTAATTTCTTCCGGATAGTTTTTAGCAACCTTGTCCTCTAATCTATAACGATTGGACTTATAGTTTGCTTCAAGCATTTTAAGTTTTGTAACCTCATTGTCCAAATCCATTTTTTCTTTGATTTTCGGATCCCCTGTGGCAAGAGCTTTAATTTCTGCATAGTTAAGGGAACTTTCGTCCACATCTTCCGCCACTCTGACAGGTGTTTTACTGGTCATTATCTGAGAAATGAACTTCTGCTTATTTTCAATCGTCTGCCACAAATATGCATCAAAGGTGTTCTCCGTAACATAGCGATAGATATTCACTTCCTTATTTTCATTTCCCTGACGAACAATTCTACCCGCACGCTGCTCTAAATCCGCAGGACGCCAAGGGACATCTAAATCATGAAGTGCAATCAGCTTGTTTTGAACATTTGTCCCGGCACCCATTTTTTGTGTTGAACCGAGTAATATCCTCACATCTCCCTTACGCACCTTTGCAAATAGTTCGTCCTTTTGTTTATCTGAATTAGCTTCATGAATAAAGGCTATTTCTTGTTTCGGGATTCCCATTACAACGAGCTTTTCTCTGATGTCATCATAGATATTAAACTCTCCATCGCCTTTCGGTGTGGACATATCGGAAAATAGTAGCTGTGTGGATTTATTCTCCTTGGTCTTATCCCAAATACTAAAGACATTTTTCACGCAAACATTGACTTTGCTGTCCGAATTATCATGAAGTAGGGGATTGATCAGCCTTTGGTCAAGAGCCAGTTTCTTACCGTCATTGGTGATGTTTAACATATTATCTTCATCCGGCTCAACCACTCTATTTCTAACCTTATCCGCTCTTTCAGATAATCCTTTTAGGATTTCTTTTTGTTCCTCACTCGGCAAGGTCTTAATAACTTCATAGTGTGCTTCAGGTGTTGGAAGATTTAGCATATCCGCTGTTTGAATATCTGCTACTTCCTTAAACATACTCATCAGCTCAGGCAGGTTATAGAACTTGGAAAATCTTGTCTTCACTCTGTATCCTGTTCCTTCAGGAGCAAGTTCAAAGGCGGACTGTGTTTCTCCAAAGGTACTTGCCCAAGCGTCAAAATGCTCCAAGTGATTTTTCTTTAGGTTTTCATACTGAAGATAACGCTGCATGGTGTAAAGCTCCGTCATAGAGTTTGATACAGGCGTTCCTGTTGCAAAGACAATCCCTTTACCATTTGTCATCTCGTCCATATATCTACACTTCATAAACATATCGGAGGACTTAAATGCTTCACTTTGACCGATACCTGCTACATTACGCATTTTTGTATGAAGATACAAATTCTTAAATCCATGTGCTTCATCGACAAAGAGCTTATCTACGCCGAGTTCTTCAAAGGTAATAACATCATCTTTCTTAAAATCATCATTTAATTTTTCAAGCCTTGCTTCCAGTTTTTTCTTGGTCTTTTCAAGTTGCTTAACCGTAAAGTTTTGGTTTCTGTCGTGCTTATATTCCTCAATATAGTTCAAAATTTCATCAATCTGATCCTGAATATGTTTCTCCTGATACTCTTTGCTCATTGGGATTTTTTCAAACTGCGTATGACCGATTACAACCGCATCATATTCTCCGGTAGCAATCTTTCCAATAAACCTCTTTCTGTTTCTTGGCTCAAAGTCTTTTTTATCCGCCACCATAATATTGGCTGACGGATATAACTGCATAAATTCTCTGCCTATCTGTCCTGTTAAGTGATTCGGCACAACAAATAAAGACTTAGAACACATTCCAAGCCTTTTAGATTCCATTGCGGAAGCGACCATCTCAAAGGTCTTTCCACTTCCTACCACATGAGCAAGTAAGGTATTCCCTCCGTAAAGGCTTCTTGCAATGGCGTTTCTTTGATGAGGTCTAAGCTCTATTTCCGTATTCATTCCCTCAAAAGAGAGGTTACTTCCGTCATATTCACGATTTCGGATAGAGTTAAAACGCTCATTATACAGTTTTACGAGTCTGTTTCTTCTTTCCTGATCGCTAAATATCCAGTTCTTAAATTCTTCTTTTAAAAGCTCCTGCTTTTGTCCTGCAAGGAGAGTTTCCTTTTTATTTAAGACAGAACTTTTTGAGCCATCCGGATTTTCAATCTGGTCAAATACCTTTGTTTCTTTAAGGTTTAAGGCATCTTCAATCAGCTTATATCCGTTTACCCTTGATGTACCAAAAGTCATTTCTGCAAGATCGTTACCCTTATCTCTGCTCTTTCCTTCAATATTCCATTCACTTGTGAGATTTGAAAATTTAACCTTAATATCCCATTTGGCATAACCCGGAGTTTTCAGTGTTTCAAAGATAAATTTTTCAATGTCCTTCATCGGTATCCAAGTTGCACCAAGACGAACGCTGATTTCACTTGCTTCCAGTTCTTTCGGTAATACTTTGGTAAGTTCCGATTTTTGATATTCCAAACGGTTCATCTCATAGCTTATTAGCTCTTTTTCTTTGCCATCTTCCGCATACCCCAGATGAGGTAGTTCTCTTTCTGTTTGTCTTAGCTTTGAAAGATAGCTGTCAACAATGGCAATTTTATCCCTGATATTTCCTGATAGGTATTCGTCTTTCGTAACATAACCATATTTGTAAGAATCGCTGCCACTGGCACAAGCAAAAGGTAAATCTCCGTCCTCCAAGTTAAAGGAAAGCGGTCTGTAAAAGTTCTGTTCTTCCCTGATATTTAGATAGATTTCCCCTCGAAGCTCCTCAATCAAAGTCGGTCTATCTTTTCCTGTCAGGCTTTCCATATATTCAAAGTCCACATAGCCTTTTTCCGACATAGATAACACAAGAGCTTCCAAAGAAGTATCTACATGGTCGATGGTCTTTGCCTTTGTGATTGTCCTCTTGGAGAATATATCTCCCTTGGCTTTGAAGTTTTCTTCTTCATCAAGGATTTCTATGGAGGAAACAAGCGGGAAGTTACTGTCCTCTTTTAAGGCTCTCGTATTACTTAGGTTATTGACATATCCATGCTTTTTAGAAAATCGGTCATAGACTTCATTGAGCTTTTCCTGTGATTTTTTCACTTCATCCTCTGAAAAATCTTCCTTTTGTTTGTAAATGACATCTTTAAGGGCAGTATTCAGCTCAAGATAATCTTTAATCTTTTCTTTGTTTTTGTCCGTTATCTCTTTTTTTACAAAAAGAGAATTTTCCCTGTAATACACTTCGTCATCAATGATAGTATATGAAAAATTTTTGACATCATCTGTGGCAGGGATAGATGTGATTTCATCATCAAGCAGCTCTATTTCCTCATACTTTGCGTTCTTTGATATTTCTGTACCTGCTTTTGTAAGTAATTCCTTTAAGTCAGCATTTTCTTTCGGTAGACAAGCAAGGGTATTTCCAAATCTTCCTGATACTTCACGCATTGTGCCGAGTACCTGTTCGGGATGATCTACAAAGTATTTGTTATATACAAGTCCCTTTTCATCTTCAGATAGATGTACCCAGTCCTCATCCCTTTCTCTAATACTATCTCTTTTCTTTAGGAAAATAATGTCCGATGTTACTTCCGTTCCTGCAACGCCCTTAAAGGTATCGTTTGGAAGTCTGATGGCTCCTAAAAACTCCGCCCTTGCTGCAATGTATCGTCTGACACTTTCATCCTTTTTATCCATCGTCCCTGAAGATGTTATAAAAGCGATAATACCGCCATTTCTGACTTTATCAATGGACTTGGCAAAGAAATAATCATGTATCAGGAAGTTATTTTTGTTGTACTCTCTGTCATTGAGCCTGTATTCTCCGAACGGCACGTTTCCAATCACCGCATCAAAGAAGTTATTGGAAAAGGAAGTTTCCTCAAATCCTTTAATCTGTATATCACTTTCAGGATATAGAAGTTTTCCAATTCGACCGCTTACCGAGTCAAGCTCTACACCGTAAAATTTGGACTTTTTCATTTCATCAGGAAGATTACCGATAAAGTTTCCGATGCCCATTGACGGCTCTAAGATATTACCACTCTTAAAGCCCATTCCTGAGAGGGTAGAGTAGATACTGTCAATGACTGTTTTAGGCGTATAAAAAGCTGTTAAGGTTGATTCCTTAGCAGCTTCGTATTCTGATGGCGATAGATTTTCTTTTAAGAATGCTCTTGCTTCTTTCCATTGACCACCTCTTTCTTCATCAAATACTTCAGATAATCCTCCCCAACCGACATATTTTACCAAGACTTCCTGAGCTGTATTGTCAAGCTCTCTTTGTCCACTCTCCACTCGTTTAAGCATGGAGATTGCTTCAAGGTTTTGGTTTAACCTTTCACTTGGCGTTAATTTTTCAGGGAGGATTTCTTCGGTAATCTTAAAGTTATGAGCTTCTATTTTAGGTTTTTCTGCCTTTTCATCAATATCTTGAATCGTATCTTTAGCTTTCGTGTATGTCAGATTTTCAAATATTCTCTCAAGGTCGCTATCCAAACGATAGGGAATGACATCGGATCCGGTTATCATACCGCCGAGATATTCGGTATTGTCCATAACCGTTACGGTCTTTAGGTTGTTTCCCATATTGTCAAAGCGGGTAATGGTACAGTCCTTATCCTTGTATTTCACTTCATCGCCAACTAAAAAGCTCGGTCTTTCAAGGCTTATCTTTCTTAATAGCTCCTCATTATTCATAAACGGTACGATTGCAATTTGCCTATTTCCATCTCTTGCCGGATAAAGCCATACCTCCGGCTTTCCGTTTACTTTATTTTTTTCAATATCCCTTGCGATATATGCTTCATGGTCAAAATAGACGGTATCACCTTGTTTCACTGCAAATTGTTCTGCAAGACTTTCTTCTTTTTCATTCAGCTCTACTTCTTCCTTTTGCTGAATGTAGTCAAACAGGGTAGATTGGACAGGACTTTTTTCATCAGGTGAAGTTCCTTTGTTCTCGGTATCCTCTGTACTAACTCCTGACAACCTGCTCCTGTCGTTGATAATACCCTCGGCTTCTTCTAATGAAATTCCCATTTCATCGCTAAGATAAAAGATGTCCTGTTCCTTTTGATTATCTTTTGAGGAAAGCTGTCCGTTAAATACTCGGTCTATTTCTTCCTCGCTCATCTGTTTTACAAGCTCGGTATCTTTGATTTCTTGAAAAGTCTTTGGAAAATCTTCCAACACAAGTCTTTGAGCATTAAGTTCTTTCAATTCATTCAGATTGAAATATCCCCATTCAGGTTCAATCCCTAAAACAAGACCAAAAGCATCACCGCTTTCTCTGTCGTACTCCGTCATATACCAAGTCCAGTTAGAACGGAAAGGAATGATATATGCTGCATGAACTTCCTTATCCGCTAAATCAATTTCTTCCTGTGCGTAAAGCTCCGGTACTCTTTTCAGCATTTCCTCAGTCATCAAGTTTTCAGGATTATCTTTTGAGTAATAGCTTGGTTTCTGAACTTCCTCTCTCTTTTCCTCTACCGTCTTTTCTTCAAGATAAAGATTTTTAGAAAGCAGCTCATCAATATGCTTTGCCACACTTGACCAAGTAAGAAAAACATCACTGCAATCTTTCTTCTGTAATTTAAGTCCCTTAGCATCGTGCCATTCATCACTTCCCATTGCCCCTGAAACAGCATGAGAGCTTCCCCCGATGCCATACTCATCTTTTAGGAAATTAGCTTTTTCTTGAAGTGTATGGTTTTCTTTGAAGAATTTGGTGATTCGCTCTTTTCCCTTATCTATTCCGCTTCCTCTTGAAATTGCAGCAAAGACTTCATCTTCTGTAATAAATGGATTTGCTTTAGGAAGCTCTATCAGATTGGTACTATATTCCTTTCGTGGCAGCTCAAGTTCCTGTAATCTCTGATAAAGGCTATCTACCTTGTGGTAGTGAAATCTTAGTACATCTCTATTTTCTTTATATCCTGCTAAAAACCTGCTGTATTCTTTGATTGTTTCTTTCAGATACTCAGGATTTTTTAATGCCTCAGACAATTTTTTCGTTTCTTCCGGAAAGCCACCACCTCTTTCTATAAAATCAAAATATCCCTGTGCTTTTCCTTCTTCGCTTAAATCGTGATATAGATACCATAGGGATTCTGAAATTCTATCTCTTTCATAATCAAGGGATTCAGAAAGTTCTACATTTGTGGCAAACTCTCCGGTTTCCAAAAGCTCATTTATCCTACTTGCTGCATCATTCCAGCTTAAAATTTGCGTATCATCTTCTCTTGCTGAAGTCCCATAAGCTAAATGAATGCCTTTATCCGAATACCAGGAAGATGCCTCTCTTTCATCAATGTAAAATCCGTTTCCACCCCCAAAGGTATCTTTGAGGTATTCTCCTAATTCTTCATTGCTCTTTCCTTTGGAAAACTCTGATATAACGGGAAGCCTACCACCATCATGGTTTCCTCCGTTAATAAGGATAGTGTCTATGTCTTTCTGATTAAGAGGAATAGTAAGCCTCATCTGTCCATAAGAATTTTCAGGCAAAGAAAAAGAAGCCTTATCAGCTTCTCTTATCTCTGCTTCAGTATTTTCTTTTAGATTTCCACGATTTCCTTGACGGTCATCTCTTTCAGTGCTGAAATCATCGCCCCATACTGCGGATTGCTCTCGCTCTCTATTTTCCAAGCTTTCATCAGTTTCGGTTTCTCTGTTCTCATAAACGCTATCGCCTGTTTCTGAATGTCCATCAGGTGTTCTGTCAGCTTCTTCTCCTTGTATAGATCCACTAACATCTCGAAGCGGCTCTGCTCCTCGCTCTGTGAAAGGTAATCCAGCCTCATCACTGCGTAGGTCGGATTCGGGTATTCCTCGATGAATTCCGTCTGTTCCTCCAAACTGTTCAGTGTATTCTCCCTGATTTTGCCTGCTATCTCGTCCGTACTCTCCATTTCGGAGAACTCGCTCTGTTTCACTAATTCTTTTCGTATCATCTCGTCGAAGTACATTTTCTTCTACCTCCTCAATTTCTTCTTTAATCCTATTATATCCTGCTTCTTTATTTCTTAAAACTTCTTTTTGCTTCTCAAGCTCTTTGCTCTTTTGAATGGTTGTATCTATGATACTTCCGCTAATATCCGATACCGTTTCTCCAACACTCATAAGGGAAATGGTATCAAGCCTTGAAATATTTTCTCTCAACAGTTCATAATCTACCGGATAATCCACCTTAAACCTTGAAGCTACCGCATAACTCACTGAATCTCTCACAAACTTAGTAAAGGATATTCTGTCCTCATCAGTGATTCTAAGCTCATTCATCAGGCTGTCTATCTTTTCATCACCGTAAATTCTGCTTAAAGAAAAGATATTTTCAAGATTACTTTCGCTTTCTTCATAGCCTTCGCTTGCTATCATTTCCTTTAAGACATCTTGATGGGCTTCTTTATCAAATTTCCAAAGATTTACCTCATTAACATCTCTGTTCCTTGAAACGGTTTGACTTATATCAAAGATGTAGTCCACTTTTTTATATGTGCCGTAGTCCTCTAAAATCGGAATCCCTTTCTGTCCTCGTACAACGGTTCGATGAAAGCGTTCACGCCAATAGTCGAACTTGGCACAGGCTGTTGCTTCAGGATTTTTATCATAGATACTTAATTGACTTCTAAAGTCATATCTTTGATTGTTCCCGACAACCTTCAGGAGCTTTAAATATTCCGCTTCACTATGCAGAATGTCCTGTTTTACAAGCTCCAAAATGTTATGAAAATCATTGATTCGCATTTTTACCTCCTTCTTCTAATTCCCCCGATTTCGAGGGATTTAAACTAAATTATTTTATCCACCTAAGCTCTGTTATTCCTGTATAGCCCACCTCCCATATAAACCATGCAAAAGCGATGGCACTGCTTTTATATTTTTCAAATTCAGCATTCTTAGCACAATTAAGCCTTTTGGAAAATACATATACTCTTTCAGGCGGATATTTTTTAAACATCTCATATCTTTTTTGTCCTTCCAAAAATGCCAAACGAAAAAGCATCGCTATTTTTGTTCCTGATTTAGATATTTCAAGAGCGTGTTTTATAAACTTGTCAGCACAAAAATAGGGCGGATTAGTTACTATGTCTAAGGTATTTTCTTTAACTGTGAAAAAATCTACTTCTCTTTCTTCTCCATAACCTCTGTAACAAATATCTGTCGCTTTCACTTTATATCCATATTCTTTAAGCACCTTACCAATATGTCCTTGTCCGCACGCAGGCTCATAGACTGTTGTTCTGAATTTTTCTCTATTTAAAAGTTCTTCTATGGCTCTTTTATCAGTTGCATAAAAATCTAAAATCTCTCTATTTTCATCAAGTTTCATTAAAGTATCAAACATAGGCTAAACCTCTTTATACTTAGTTATAGTATTTTTTATTTCCGCCTCTATACCCTCCAAAAACTCTTTTTTGGAAGATTTGCCCTGTGCTATATCAGACAACTCCATTTCCCACTGTGCCGTCATTTCTGCTGATTTAAAGTTATCTGCAACAATCTCAATCAGGCTTTTTCCTTTCGGTGTTGCAATCAAATTTTTCTTATCCCTTTCAATAAAGCCTTTGTAGATCAAGTTCTCTATGATTCCGGCACGAGTTGCAGGAGTTCCCAGTCCTTTTCGTTCGACTTCCACATTCTTGTCTAAACTGTCATTTCCGGCTATCTCCATCGCCTTTAAAAGTGTGTCCTCTGTAAAGTGTTTCGGAGCTTGAGTGTACTTTTCTTTAATCTCTTTCTCCTTTATTTCAAGGACATCTCCCACATTTACCTCCGGCAAAACAGATTCCTCATTTTTCTTAGACATATATTCTTTCAAATACTTTGTAAAGCCCTCATCTACAATTACCTTACCTGAGCTTGTAAACTCAAAGCCGTCAAATTCAGCTACAATCTTCGTTGTATTTTCCACTAAAGGATAGCCCACACTTGCATGGAGCTTATTAGAAATCAGTCGATATACCTTTGCTTCACTCTCAGGAATACCCGATAAATCTTCACTCAGTGAGCTTACTGTAGGAATAATCGCATGATGATCCGTAACCTTTTTTGAGTTAAACACCGTCTTGATACGACCTGTATCAAAGTCATTTTTGCCCAAAATATTATTGACGGTACTTGTAATCATATCTTCAGTAAGGCATCTGCTGTCTGTTCTTGGATAGGTAATCAGCTTCTTTTCATACAAACTTTGAGCATAGTCGAGAGTTTGCTTTGCAGAATATCCAAAATACTTATTGCACTCTCTTTGAAGTGTCGTAAGGTCAAATGGCAAGTCAGGCTTAGTAACTTTTTCTTTCTGAATCACATCCGTAATTTCTATTCTGTTTTCGAGTAAATTTTTAATCTGTTCCGCCACTTCCAAGCTGTCAATTCGTTCTGTCGAAAGCGTAAAGCCGTTAAGTTCAAGTTCTACCGTATAGTATTTTTCTTTCTTAAAGTTGGCTATCTCGTCATCTCTTTTTACAATCATGGAAAGGGTAGGTGTCTGAACTCTCCCAACACTGTAATTTTGCTTATATAAGCAAGAATAGAGCCTGCTGATGTTCATTCCAACAAGCCAGTCGGCAACCGCTCTTGCCTGTGCTGATTCAAAGAGATTATCATAAACATTTCCGTCTTTTAGATTATCAAAGCCCTCTTTAATAGCACTATCTTCCATGGAGGAAATCCAAAGCCTTTTCATCTTCTTTTTGCAGTTTGACTGAAGATATACAAGTCTAAAGATAGCTTCTCCCTCCCGTCCTGCATCGCAGGCATTGATAACTGTATCAATCTCCTTATCATTCATCAGCTTTTTAAGAGTGTTAAACTGCTTTTTTGTCGCCTTTGCCACATCATACTGATATTCACTTGGAATAATCGGTAAATCCGCCATATTCCACTTGGTATACTTTTCATCATAAGCATCGGGATTTGCCATTTGAATTAAATGTCCCACGCACCAAGATACTTTATAGCCGTTTCCCTCATAGTATCCGTCCTTTTTATTCTTTGCTCCAATCACTTTGGCAATGGATAGTGCAACGCTCGGTTTTTCTGCTATCACTAACTTCATTTTTCGCTTTTCCTCCTTTTTCAATAAAGTAGGGCGAAAGATTTTACTCTCTCGCCCTGTGTTTTACAGCAAATAGTATCTTTTTTACTCCTAATCTTCTTCGCTGTCCTCTGTTTCATCTTCCAGTTCCTGATTTTCAACTTCTTCATTTTCCGTTTCTTCACTGCCTTCCGCTTCCGAGAAGAAATCATCATCTTCCTCTAAGGCTTCCAGTTCCTTATCTTCTTTCTTTTTTGCCACCTTAAAATAATAGCCCGCTCCCAATGCCCCCAAAGTTACAAGAGCAAGCAGGATATATGTTCCGGTGCTGCTTTTTTCTTCCTTTTTTTCAGGCTTTGCTTCTTCTTTCGGTTCGTCCTTTATGGGTTCTTCCTTGACTACTTCTTTCGGTTTTTCCTTTGCTTCAACCATATTGAGCAAATCATCTTCGGAAACTTCGGTAAGGAGCATTACATTTTCTCCCTGTTCATCATGATTGATAATGAGGTGAAAAGTCTTACCGTTCTTCGTCTTAAAGGTAATAAACTGTCTGGCATCCGCAGAATATTTATCTGTTTCTTTGTTATCGCTACTATCTCCATGATGAATGGGATACTCCTGATTGGCATTGTTTACATTCTCCGTAACACTTGCCCTTGATTTGGTAGGTTCGGTCGGAATCCCTTTATTGGTATTGGTTATTTCTCCGTTTGAAGCCATTTTTTGCTTTAAATTCTCCGGCTCTTTTGCAGTCAACTTGTTCGGATAACGCACTTCTTTTTCTTCTTCCTTTTTAATAACTGTAATTTCCGGTTTTTTCGGTTCTTCTTTTAGTGTTTCCTGTGCTGCTTCTTTTTCATCAACCTGTGCATAGGCTACCGATGGGTAAGATGCCATAATGACCGTAACAGCAAGAAGTAACGCTGTCATTAACCTTGTAAATACCTTATTTTTCATAACTGTTCTCATCTGTTTTCTCCTTTTTTATTTCCGTTTGTTCTTTTTTAACCTTTGCCATTAAATCTGTAATCGTAATATTGTTTTTTCTGCAAATGGCAATGATTTCTTCATTTTCAAGTTCTTCTTCACGAATCAATAAAGGCTCCAATTCTTCATCAATCAGAGCCTTTTTATCCTTTAACTTTTGAATTTTGTTTTTCACTGCTGTAAGTTCTTTTTTCACATTTTACCGTCCTTTCTTTACTTAACTCTGCCGAAGCCGTAGAAATGCTCCCTCCAGTAAGGCGTGTTGATACTGACAAATCGAATCGGATCTCCGGCGTGTATCATCATTCCGTTTCCTGCATAAATGCCGACATGAGAAATAGGGGAGCCGCTGTCATAGGTGTTCTTAAAGAAGATAATATCTCCCGCCTTTGCTTCACTTGGAGATACGGGATTGCAGTAAGTTTTGTAAATCCCCCAAGCCGTCGTTCGTGGCATATTTTTTACGCCCGAATGGGTAAAGCTCCAGCACACAAAGGACGAACAGTCGAAGTTATTCGGCCCGTTCGCCCCAAATACATATCTCTTTCCGATATGTTTTTCCGCTTCGTTAAACAGTGCTTTCACCGTTACATCGTCAAAGGCAATCCCCGGATTTGAAAAGTCTGGATTGTCCACAATCTCCGATAAATTTCCGTTTCCGCTTCCAAAAACCGCTTCCATGTTTCCCTTAGAGGCAAGCAAGGCTTCATAGTGAAGAACATTATCGGGATACTCTGCGAAGATTTCTCTTACGACACTGTCCATTTCTCTTTTCTTCAGTGTTACTATGAGCTTCTTATACTCATAGGCTTCTTCATGACTTTCGGTATGCTCATTGCCATCTTCATCGGTATATGTTTCCGTAACCGTTCTGTATCGGATTTCAATTTCTTCCCGATAAGATAAATCATACATCTTTGTAAAAAGGTCATGGATGATACTTTGCACTTCCTTTGAATCTTTGACTTCTCCATATCTTGAAGTAATGTAAGACAGAAGCTGGTGCACATCATGTCCGATTTCTCCCTCTTTTTCTATGAGATATTCATCATAGCCGGGATAATTTTCCTCTACGGAACTGATTTCGTCTTGCAGACCTTCCTCCAATTCTGAAAACTGCTGATTAACTTCCGTTAAGACAGTTTGGTCGGAAAGATAGGTTGTAGTTAATACGCCGCTTGTAGAATTTATCATTCCGGTCATGGAGGTGCCTGCAAATTGAATGATAAAAGTCCCCAAAATAATAAGACCTATGACAATCATCATAAGTCCCTTTGCTTTTCGTATCAGTATTTCTTTTGAGCTTTTCAATGTTCCGATCAGACTTTCTTTGATACGATCTCTAAGCCTTGATTTATTTCGTTTTCCAATCGAGGATTTCATCTGCTTTTTCTTTTGAAACTTTTTAAAGGCATTTGCTTGCTTATATTCCTTTGTTTTCTTTAATTCCTCTTTGGCTTCCCGAAACTCCAGCTTGGATTTACGCTTTCGTATCTTGTAATCTTTTTTGCTTAGGTTATAGCTTTTTTTAGCCTTTTTCTTATCGGCATAGTTTTTTATCCCATGAAGTAATTTTGAATTTGCATCTGCAATCTTTTCTCCGGTTTCGACACCCTGATTTTCATCGCTGCCATGAGATAGATAATCTCTTACGGCTTC
This sequence comes from Eubacterium nodatum ATCC 33099, assembly GCA_000510425.1. Taxonomy (GTDB): domain Bacteria; phylum Bacillota; class Clostridia; order Peptostreptococcales; family Anaerovoracaceae; genus Aminicella; species Aminicella nodata. Next base: position 12,701 of record AZKM01000019.1, read on the forward strand.
ACTTCCTTTTGCTAAGCCTGACAGAACGGATACCTTGGCAACTTTTTTCTTTTTGGTTTTTTCCTGTTCTTTGAAAATCCTATTTTTCTTTTCCCTGTCCTGAATCATCTCTTTGGAAGACTTTTTCCCTTCCGTTTTATCGTCTGCGGGAATATTTTCCTTTTTCCTTGTATAGACCTTATCCGAGTAGTTTTTTCGTTTATACCGCTTCTTTTGAGCATTGTGCCTTTTAGAAGAGCTTTCCGTTATATCCTCTTTGGTATGAAGATTATCTTCCACATCATAAGTCGATTCAAAATAGTCGTTGTCCCTAAAATCATTGTCATAACGGTCGATGATCCCGTCATTATCAAGGTCTTTTCCTAAAGGATCGTAGACTTCTTCATTTTGCTGAGATGTTTCTTTTGAGTTTATGTCTTTTCTGACCTTTTCAGCCATTTTTCTTTTCTTTAAAAGCTCGGCTTTTTGTTCTTCAAAGGAGATTTCCTTTTCTGTTTTTATGCTTTTCGGTGCAGAAATTCTCTCACCAACTGTTATTTCATCATTTGCAATGGAAGTAAAAGCAACACTTTGATGGTCTGATACAAATTTGTCCTGAGTTTTATCCATAGGTGAATCTGTTTCCTTGTCTTTTAGAACAATTTTAGGCTGTTTTCCCTTTCTTTTAGGACTTCCCTGCAAAAGCTCATTCTTGGAATTTCTTTTGCTTTCTTTTTCGTGGATCTTATCCTGAAATCGGTCTTTCTCGTGAATAATTTTCCCTCGATAATCATCGCCATGCTTTAATTTACCGGCTTCATCCGCATCCATATATTCTTTCCCTAACAGTTTTGCTTCCTCTTTGATTTTCTGCCTTTCCTTAAAATCTCGCCTTAATTTCTTTTCCACAAGCTATCACCTCACTTCTTCCGGTTTCGTTGTCATCTTCTGATAGAGAATGGTATCTTTCGGGAACTTGTCAATAAAGGGAACAATGGTGTTCCCAAAGAATAACAGTCCTTCTCCCGCATTGGAATTGGTAACATATTTAAGCTGCGGTTTGGAGATTTTCAGTTTTCTTGCTAAAATTTCCCGATCTCCGCTTGCTTGATTGAGCATTAAAACAAAATCTGTGTTATCAAAGATGTTTTCTATCTCCTTACTCATCAGTAGGTCTTTGACATTCTGCGTAATGCCGGTCGGAATTCCTCCCCATTTTCTGAAACGCTTCCATATTTCTACGGAGTAGGAGGCGGTCTGTTCTTCTTTTAAAAGTAGGTGAAACTCATCGATGTAATACCTTGTTGCCTTATTTCCTCTGTTTTGCGACACTTTATTCCACACCTGATCCTGAATCACAAGCATACCTATTTTTTTAAGTTGCGATCCCAATTCCTTAATATCGAAACAAAGGAGCTGTTTATTTAAGTCCACATTGGACTGATGGTTAAAGACATTAAGAGAGCCTGTTACATAAATCTCCATCTCCGTTGCCAGTTTTTTCCCGACCTTTTCTTCCTGATTTTTTAACATATCGTATAGGTCTTGTAAGATAGGCATATTTTCAGAAATCGGATTTTCAAAATACTTCTCATAAATCTTAGGTAAGCACCTGTCTATAACCGACTTTTCCTCTGCCGTCAGTCCGCTTCCTCCAACGACAAGTTCAAGCATAGACATGATGAAGTTTGCCTTGTCTTTTAACGGTGCATCTCCATCGCCGTAGTTCATATTGATGTCAAGGGGATTCAGGTAGTCCTTTGATTTACTGCTAACCTTAATGACCTCTCCGTTAAACTGACGCACAAGGTTTCCATATTCACCCTCCGGATCACAGATGATGACATCATCGTCCGTTACCAAAATCGCATTTGCCATTTCACGCTTTGCCGAAAATGACTTACCGCTTCCGGGTGTTCCTAAGATTAACCCATTGGGATTTTTGAGTTTCTTTCGATCCGCCATAATCAGGTTATGGCTTAGTGCATTCAGTCCGTAGTAAAGACTATTACTTGAATTGATAAAAAGCTCCTCTGTGGTAAACGGTATAAAGACGGCTGTTGATGAGGAAGTTAAGCCTCTGTTAATCTCCAGTTTATTCACGCCAAGAGGAAGTACGCTTACAAGTCCTTGCTCCTGTGCATGATCAAGTCTTTTTATCTTGCAATTATGCTTATTGGCAATGGAGCTGATTTGTGCAATGGTGTTTTCCAGTTTCTGCACTGTCCTTGCAAAGTTCATAAAGACAATGGTTACGACAAACATTCTCTCATCTCTTGTCTGCAAGTCTTTGAGTAGGCTTTTCACATCTTCCCCATAGGTGATTAGGTCTGAGGGTAAAATGTCCATATCATAACCCGCTCTTACCGCCTTTTTATTTTCCTCAATTCGCATCTTATCAATATCGGTATTTTTTCGTTTTACCATCTTGATGGCTTCCGACTGCTCGATTGCCCTGATATGAAAGGAAATATTGATGTTATCATCAATATCTAAAAACTCGGCAAGCATACGGTCTGAAAGCTCACTGGCAAGGATTTGAAAATGGCTTGTCGCTCCAATAAACTTCCCGAACTTAAAATATCTACTCGGTGTAAAGTTAAATTCATTAGGAGTAATGTAGCTTTTGGTGCTTTCTTTTTTCTTTAGGTCTTTGTAGGAAAACTCAAAGGTCTTGCCCGGATTTAATACATCGTGAAGGATTTTCAGCCTTTCTTCTCCGTTTAGGCTTTCTGCACGCACGCCCATACTTTTTAGGGAAGATAAGATGTCAATCTCCAGTCTTTCCAGTTTTGAGATTGCCTGCTCCATATTGTCCGCTTCGACGGTAAAAGTAATGTACTTTGATTTTCTAAGTCCGTTATTTCCCTTTACAATCTGATTTTTTAGCATCTCTCGAAACTCAAGGCGTATCTCATCAAAGCCGTCTTTTTTATCCGGTATCTGAATTGCCGACTGCATTTCTTCGTTTCTTCCAAGTTGATTGATATACGAAAGCTCAATCCCGACACTCGGATCAAAGGAATTTAAGAAGTTGGCAAACTGATTAAAAATAAGGTCTCGATCTTCCTCTAAGGCAAGCTGATAGTTAATATCTTCAAAGGCTATGCTTTTACTGAAATGCTTTTCGTCAAGCTGACATATCCCGTTTTTCAACATTCTAAGATAGGGAAGGGTATCTTCTACGGTATGGCGTTTCGGCTCTTTCTTAAAGATAAGGCTTAAAAATCCGCCTTTCTCTTTTTTCATCTTTGTTTTATCTTGCTTTAATTCCTGTTTCTCCCTTCTTAACGCCTTTTTGTTTTGCGTGAGCTTTATCTGCTGAATTTTTCTTTTGCTGTTCAAGGTAAACCTCCTTTCTCACACGCTTTTTAGGTTGGTAAAACTTGTGTAAATAGATATACTTAAAATACTTTTCAAAGGTCAGTCCGTCTTTTTCAAAAAGTGTAATGAAAAAAATGGGAAGTGTGGACACGATGAGAAATAGAATTGCTATATCATTTGCTACAAACTTTCTCATAAATAAATAGACCGGTATTCCTACCAGTCCTGCGAGAGTAAAACCGATTAGCTGTCTTTTGGTTAAGTTAAAAGCGACCTTCGTTTTTACTTTCTTTAAGTCTTTCGGGATTGGTACATACGCCATGATTTACCTCCCATATTCTTTTTCCTTTGAAAGCTCCTCCATGTGTTCATATACGGAGCCGATTTCTTCCTGAATACTGGCAAGCTGTTCCTCTGTGCTTTGATTGATTCTTCCCTGCATCAGACAAAAATCATTATGACAATGTCCGATTCTTGTGATTCTTTCGCTTAATTTTCTCATTTTCTTATGTTTTTTTATGCTATCCATCACAAAGGCAATGCCTGTTACAAGAAGGGCTGCTTTCCATATTTTTTTCTTTTCTTCATACTATCTTCCTTTCTTTTAGTGAGCATTGAGAACACTTTTTGCCAGTGTTCCGCTTTTTAACATCATCAGTCCCAACAAAATCGCATACCCAAGTATCGTGAAGGTACTGGTATGAATGTCTGTAATCTGTATGGTCTTAACTAATACTGCGTAAATTCCAAGGCAAACCATTAAAAAGAGTCCTTGCAGTCCAAGGGCAAACAGTCCTTTAATGTAGTTTGTTCCGATCTGTCCCCATTCTTTATTGCCCATTGTCGCAAACGGTATGGCTGAAACCGATGAGTAAACATAGATTTCAAACATTCTTCCATACACAACGAGCATGATGACAATGGAGATTCCCTGTATGGCAACCTTAATGAGTGAGGTTTCAAAGAGAATCATAATGAGTTCTCCAAGTCCCTTATCTTTTAAAGCTTCTACCATCTGAACAATTTGATCTCCGGAAACAACAGCAGAGGTGTTAATCACCCCCGCCGCTTTGTTTACCATACTTTGTGCCACATCAAAGACTGCCATCGAAAATTCAAAGGCATGGGATACTAACCATACGGCAACCCACATCTTGATGATGTATTTGAAAAAGTCAAAGGTGTCCGTATCGTGCATATTGTTCTTTTGCATGACCATATTGATAAGCTCGATACAAAGGACTGCCGTTATGATTAGTCCTGCTATTGGAATGATAACGGAGTCGTTAATACTCTTGATAAAGTTAAATACTTCTCCGTTCCATCCCATCGGTGTCTGTCCTACATCTGTTGCCACTTTCCCAACCTGATTGTTGATGTCAAGAAACATGGACTCTAAGTTTGCTTGGATACCGCCCAGTAGAAGCTCCTTGAAAAATTCTTCTATCTTGTCGAATATCCCAAACATTTCATCGCTCCTTTTCTTCCTACTTTAGTACATTGGCAAGAAGCGGAATGAGTTTTAAACCGATAAGGACGATACCGCCCCCTGCCATAAGCTGCTTCACGCCTTGACTCTTGGCGCCGGGGTTGTCGTTCCCGTAACCTTCCATCAGGTTGATCACGCCCCACGCACCGAGTCCTGCTCCTACCGCCATTACCAATACTTTCAGTACATCTACTGCCTGTGTAAAAAATTCCATTTTATTCTTCCTCCTTGTTTTCTTTCTTTTCAATTTTGTTGTATGACTTTACTAAAAAGTTTTTGTAAGTCTTACCGTCTTTTTCACGCTCTTTGAAATATCCAAAGATATGAATGAGATCGCCTTTTACAAAGTCTTTCGCTGTTTCTGCCTTTTCACCGTAAGCGGCACAGTTGATATACTCCTTGCCTTTCCCGTACTTCTTTACAAGTGCAAAATTAACGACTTCTACCGTTTCTCCGTTTTTTTCAAAACTTGAGAAAGTAGGCTCTTCAACCAAGTTGGCATTGATGTTCATCATTTCCTGCTTCATATTTTTTATTTCTCCTTTTCATTTCAATAAAAAAAGCGACTGAAAGTTTAAGTTTTCAATCGCTCCATAACCCCGATATTAAATTTTCTCTGCCTGTTAAGTAGGACTTCTGATCCTGATCATCTTTCCTCCTGCTTTTTACATGAAAAAAGCAGCAAATCTATTTTTAGACTTACTGCTTATCATCACTGTTATTTACTTGTTTTTCTTCTTTTATCTTTTCTATCTTCTTCGTGTCTACAAAGTGAGTGGCATACCATTTTTCAATATCTTCAGAACCGCTCTTACTAAATCGTAGTTTGATAACCGGCTTTTTCCCTTGCCCGTTCTTTTTCTTAACCGCCCATTTCTTATATACACAAGGGGAGGGCTTCAAATTTCCTTTTTTGGCATAGTCTCTCATCTCATGTAGGATTGTGGACAACTTTTTAAGATTGATATTACATACTTTTTCCAAATATGGAACTTGTCCGTTTCTCCAACGCTCATAATTGACCTTTGAAAGTATTTCCAAATCCATAAGCACATCTACTGCTGTTGCATATCCTCGTATTTTTAATTGGTGATACATTGAGGAATGAACTTTTCCAATCAGTTCCTTGTCATTCAATAATGTTTCCTCCTTGTGTATTTCTCTTTGATTATTATACCAAATGCAAATAATATCTAACAGTTATAACTTCATAATAACCGTATTCTTATTTAGTTTAGCCTTGCCCCTTCTTTTCATATAGCTTTCTATATCAAACAGGTTCTTTTTATCATAATCCTCAAGTAGCTTATAGTTCTTGTGCTTTGTAATATCAAATTTATCCGATAGGAAAGGGCGAACACCACGAAGTTGAAAGATACATTTACCACCGTCCATAACTGTAATTTCATCTTGGCTCATTAGTTCCTTACCGGTCTTTTGATAATTTAATCCGAAACTCTTTTGATTGCTCCTTGTTTCAGAAGTATTATATAGGTCTATGGTTTCTTTACCAAGCGTTTCTGATAGCTCTTTTAGAGTTGTTTTCTCTTTTCCGCCTAAAAATAGGGTACTATCACAATTACCTACAATTGTATCGGCGTTATCCTTGTAGATTGCCTTTAGCTGAGATTGTGCTTGAAGTATTATACTTGCTGAAATCTCTCTACTTCTGATGGTTGCAATCAGCTTCTCAAACTTTGGAATTAAGCCGATATTTGCAAATTCGTCAAGCAGGCATCGCACATGGACAGGAAGCCTGCCACCATATACATCATCCGCCTTATCACACAAGAGATTAAATAACTGAGAGTACATAATGGACACTACAAAGTTAAAAGTATCATCGGTATCGGAGATAATAACAAAGAGGGCAGTCTTTCTATCACCAAGAGTATCCAGTTCCAATTCATCTTCTTGCATCAAGTCCCTAAGTTCCTGAATGTCAAAGGGAGCAAGCCTTGCACCGCAAGAAATTAAAATAGACTTTGCTGTTTTTCCGGCTGCCAATTTGTACTTCTTATATTGTTTCACCGCAAAATGTGTAGGCTCTTTCTTTTCTAATGCTTCAAAGAGTCTGTCTATCGGATTCATATAGGTTTCATCATCTTCTCTGACTTCTGAAGCGTCTATCATATCAAGGAGAGTAGCGAAGTTCTTTTCTTCTCTTGGAGCTTCATAGAAGATATATCCGATAAGTGCTGTATAGTAGAGTTTCTCGGCTTTTACCCAAAAATCTTCTCCTGCTTTTTCTCCCTCGCCCTTGGTGTTTGCAATGATAGTCTGAACAAGTTTTAATATATCTTTCTCAGAACGAATATAGGCAAATGGATTGTATTTCATACTCTTTTTGAAGTTGATGGTATTTAAGATTTTTATCTCATAGCCATTATCTTCAAGCATCTTGCCACACTCAAGAATGATCGTACCTTTCGGATCGGTTACACAATATGATGAGTGCATTTGCATTAGGTTCGGTTTTACAAAAAATCGGGTTTTTCCACTTCCTGATCCTCCTATAACAAGTACATTCTTATTCCTTGCATACTTTGGATTCGACGGTCTGCCATTCATTGTCAGTCGTTCTGTTTGTGTTAGCAAGATATTGTTTTGAAACTTTTCATCCATATATGGCTCTATGTCTTTTTTATTTCCCCATCTTGCTGAGCCATACTCTCTACCTTGTCTGAACTTCTTGGCATTTTTACCTTTGGTATAGATAATGAATTTAATTATAGCAGCAACTCCTATTCCTGTCAGTATATCCACAAAATAAATACTTGGGAGAAAACTCATTGTATTAAGCTCTAATATTCCCTGAAATATCTTGTCAATCACATCTCCACCTACATAACTTCTTACATGATGAGAGAAGATGTTGCCAATATAGAAAAATGCAAGATAGGGAATGTTTTGTTTCATAAACTTTGCCTTATCTTGCACCTTGAATAAGCCTTTGATGTCTTTTAATATCTTATTTATCATGAGTCTTTTCACCTCCAATCAAAAGTAATAGGTAGTTCCTGCCTTTCGGTGTTACAAAGGTCTGTATCCCGACCGCTTCGCTGCCTTCTTTGCACCATTCCTTTACCTCAAAATATCCTTTGTTGTTCTTGGCATAGGGTAGAAGTCTATTTTTCTTATCCCGATAAATAAGTTCCTTGTCTATGAGGAATTGAATAAATACCTTTTGTGGAATATGAAGCTCTTTTGCTGTATTTCTGAAATTAGTAAGCAGATGGTTATTCACCAGTTCATCAAAATACTTAGCTTTCGGCTCTAAATCTTCAATCACTTTTTCTTTTTCAGCAATGAGATTATTGGCAAGAAGCACCGCATTGGCGAGTATCTCTTCTTTCGATAAATTCTCTTGATTTCTTATATATCCGCCATTTTTGCGAATGCTCGGTAATACCTCTGTGGTAACCCATCTTTTAAACTCTTTTGCCTGTGGCAGCTTGGAAGATAGGATAAGAGAGTAAAGACCGGACTCGTTGATTAAGGTTACTTCCCTCATTTGACCTGCGTACCCAATTTGGGAACGCAGCTTATCTTCTTCATCTACATGAACCATAACTGCTTTTCTATAATTGCTGTACCCAAGCAATTCTGCGATTTCATTTCCGATAAAGAAAAACTCACCGTCTTTTTCAATTACAGTGAGTTTTCCAAATTCCATATTTTCAAATGTTATCAAGCTGCTCATAGGCTCTGCTCCTTTTGTTTATTCTTAACTTTATCCTTAGAAACGGTATTTTTTGCCATCTCTTTAAACTTCTCGATATTTTTACGAATGGATTCTTTCCGTTCCGTTTTTCTTTCTGATCTTGCAAGAGCATTTTTAAAGGCTTTCTCCATCATTTTCATATCTTTGGCTTGGAAAAATACGGCGAATTTGCCTGTTTCCTTATCTTTCATCACCGAAAACTTAACACCGTATTTGTTCAATTCTTTTTTCAGTTCTTTCAGTTCCGCTTCTTCTACCGGTATTTCTTCCAGTTGTCCTTTTTTCGCCATATCTTTGAGCTTGACTTCATTTCCGTTTACTTTAACGAGTTTTTCAAGTCCTCCCAGTTTTTTCGCTTCTTTCATCAGTTTTTTCAGCAGGGCTAAAAGAAGTTTTCCGGTTACTTTGGCAGCCTTAACCTCAAGGCTTAGTGTCTTTCTTGCAATTTCTTCGTTAATCAACTTCTATCACCTCCGTTTAGTAATCGTTCTTTATTTCGGTTTAACTTCTCTTTTTGAATTTTCTTCCTGTGATCTTCTCCGACAACCATCACCGGAATACACATCTCTATGATCCTTGAGTAGATACGCTGATATTCCACACTTTCTGTGCAGTTTGAAATGGTGTCGTAGGAAAGATTGGTTGTAAATATGGTCGGTTTTTGTTTCAGGTATCTGTTGTTGACAATGTTATATACCTGTTCTTTGGCATAGCTGGTATCTCTTTCTATTCCCAAATCATCTAAGATGAGAACGGAAGTATTTACAAGGGATTCAATATATGCGTTCTTGTCAAAATCAAATCCGCTTTTTTGCAGCTCGTTGATTATCTGTGCAAAATTTCTTATTTTAACGCCTATTTGATACTGTTCAATAAGGCTATTTGCAATGGAGCAGGCAAGATATGTCTTTCCGCTTCCTACCGAGCCATAAAAGAGAAGTCCGATGTTTTCTTTCTTCATCTGCTCATACTCTTTTACAAAATTCTTTGCAATGGTAAGGCTCTGATTTTCTTCTCCCTGATAGTTTTCAAAGGTGTATGTCCACTGAATAAGGGAGGCAAAGCAACTTCTTTTTAATCGCTCAATCTCCATCTGCTTTTCTCTTGCCTTTTGTTTGGCTTCTCTGTCTCTGTCGCACTTGCAGGAAACTTTATAGATTCTCTTTTTACCAAGCATCTCTAAGGCTTTTCCGTCTTTTCTTTCATGACAGTTCTTGCAATAGGCGTGTCCGTCTTTGATATATTCTTTTTCAGGATCGTAGGAATACTCGGTATCCTCAATCATTATTTTTTTATTTCAGTCATCATAAATGCTCTCCTTTGTCATATTCTTCCCATGTCGGGATATTGGATGGCTTATCCGCTTTCTTGTTTCCCTGATCCTTATAAAACCAAGAAAGGATTGTTGCCTTATGGTCTTTATAGGTCTTTCCGGTGCTTTGAATATAGGCTGACAGGCGTTGAATGTAGTTGTCAAATTGATAGCCTAATATCTCCTTTAGTTCTTTTGTTTCTTTTTCTGTGAGAAATACATTTTGAAATGTTCCAAGTCCGGTTTGCCCCTTACTAAAATCAGTATTACTATAATCAGGTTTATTTATATTAGTATTACTACTGTGTAGATTCTTCACTTCTTGAAGTGTAATTTCTACATTTCCGGAGTGTAAATTCTTCACTTCTGAAGTGTAATTTTTACACTCGGAGCGAAACACACTCATAAAGTCTTTCACATAAATGATGTTTGGCTTTCCAAGTCCCTGTCTTTTTCTCTCAATCAGTCCGATTCCCTTTGTGTTGGCATCAAGCTCATTTAGAATCTTTACCGCTGTTTTATTGGACTTATTTAACATCTTCATGATTTCTTCAACCGTAAACACGATGTAAACTCTACCTTGCTCGTCAATCCAATCATTTTTGAATGACAGGCTTGAACGCTCTAATAAACAGGCATAGAGTATTTTGGCATCGGAAGATAAATTTTTATATAAATCTTCGGTTACCAAAACTTTAGGCAGCATATAAAAGCTGAATCTTTCCGTATCTCGATTGTAAAAATAATCAAAGTCCATCTTTCACCTCCCACCTTTCTTTAAAATTTCCACTAAAAAAGACGATAGTTTTATCTATCGCCTTTGGTAACCATTTTTATGAAATTTTTTATATTGATTTTATGGCTTCATTGATTCCTTGTATAAAAGCTATGATTGCTGCTCCGATCATCGGTATTCCGTAAGGACTTAGCAGAAATCCAAGGATAAGTGCTTCTATTGCTGCTTTTGTATCGTGTAGCATAAAGAACGAGCCTATGGCAGCAAATACACACATCAGCATGAGCAAGTACAGTATCACTGTTCCTACGCTAAGCAAGAATGTCAGAAATGCAGTGAGGATACTTAGCGATAAGCTGATTGGAAACAAAATTATTTTTATTATCCATCTCATTGATTCTCCACCGCCTTTGCTAATGGAATAACTGACACAATGGCTTGAAATATTTTTTTACATATCATAAAAGCCTCCTTTTTGATATTTTGTTTGATTTTAAAAATAGGGATACAGTGCTGAAAGCTCCTATTTATCAAGCTTTTTCCTCTGTATCCTTATTATATCTCAAGCCCATTATGCTTCTATTAAAACCCGTTCTTTTGTATCGCTGTTATATCAATATCTTGGGATAGCATTTCTGTCCATCTTCTTTTTATACAATTTTGTTGTTATGCTTTTTACACTCAACATTTCTCATAAAGCCCATCAAATGTTTTGATTTCAACATTGTACAAAGTTCTGTCGAAGTCCTGTACTTTTTACATTATTACATATCGACATCAATAATAAAAAATAATATCTTCTGTAGCACTATTTTACCCAAACTGTATGAATTATTCAAGCTCATTTCCAATTATTGATATAAATTCTCCGTAATACCTCTATAATAATTAGTTATTTGTGGCACGCCCTTTAATCTAAGCAAATTTGTCATACTATTCCTGATAAGGATGTTCCAAGTGAAAAGACAGGATTTCCTTTAATCTAAGCAAATTTTCCGTAATATCACTACACCTATAACACTATGTCATTTGTGACATGTTCTTAAAAATCTGGTAACAATAGTTTTTCTTCGTTTTTATCGCATTAGGACATCACATTTCTTATTTTTTTTGCCATAATTATCTATTTCACATAACCAATTATCTGTATTAGATTATCTGAAAACATATTTACAGTTTTAAAGAAAATTAGACATTTTATCATCCTCCAAGCCCCAAAATTCTTTCTCTAACCATTTTTCATTTCTACTCTTAAAAATAATTATAGAATCAATATCTTTTCGTATATGTTTTGATAACTCAACCTTTAATTTCATATATTGAAGTTCTGTTATCTCACCTTCAAAAACAGATTTTTGTATATGAGTCAGATATTTTTTGCATGTTTTAAATATATTCCGTGAAACTTTTGCACCATCTTTACTCATTTCAATATCATAAACCAAGATACAATACATTTATATCACCACCATATCTTAAAACCCTCGTATTCTTTTTCATCGGTCAAATGCTTAATTAATTTATAACACTCCAATCTGAATAAATATCTATATGATACATCTCTATTTAATCCCTTATGCCTTATGGTACGCTGAAGCCTTTTGTCATATTCTTCCACTATAGTTTTTCTTGCAGATTCTTTTAAATACAAATAATTGGATTCTCTTTCAAAGTCGGATTCACTTATCATGTTTTTATTCAATAGTGAAAAAATCATTCTTTCTGCAATGAGAGGCTTAAAAATTTCTGCAATATCTAAGGACAGCGAATATCTGCTCGTTCCCGGTTCATGCAAATAGCTTACAGTCGGATTTAGCTGCGTCTTATATATTTCCGATAATGCAGTTGTATACACTAAAGAGTTTGCGAAAGATAATAAAGTATTTATCATATTTTCCGGTGGATTTTTTATACGTTTTGTAAAATTGATATCTTGCTTTACAATGTTATTCCATGCTTCATAATATTTTTTCTAATATTTCCCTCTATTCCCATTAATTCTTCAATATAATTTATACGGTCCAATTTTTCTCTAGTCTCAGTTTTTTTCAGGAACACTTTCTTTAATTTTTTTCTTTTTCTATAGGACTAAATTCAGAATTAATTGCTTTATACGCACTTATATAGCTATTACTTTTTAAATATTTTTTCACTTGTTCAATTTGAAAATTAAGTTGTTCCAAGCTTGCCGTATTGAAATTCTCAAAATTCGTTTCTTCATGATTTCTTAAAAATGTTTCAAATGAAGTAATCCTATACATTGAAAATGTTTTTTCATAAATATCTATTAAATAAGAAAAATATTTTTCTTCAAAATTCTCCAACCTTGAAACAGGAAATATCAATTCATCTTGTAAAAGAATAACCCTTTTATCATTATTATATGTCAAAATATTATATAATCCCAAAATCCCACAATTAAATAACCAGTCAGAATTCTTTATTCTTATTTCATTCATCATAGCCTTCCTATAAAGTTGAAAGCATACCAAAACCGGTACTCTTAAATGAACCTATCCCCGCCTTATAAAGGTACTCTAAAATGTACGCCTTTGCCTCCATTTCAAAAACGCATATATTAGCCAGTACTTCTATTCCATAATGCTTTACTTTTACTTCCTTATTTTTTATAATCGAAATTTTTATATCCTCCAAATCATAAATCGAGTCTTCTATACTCTCTAAAACCTGATATTTTAAATTTTCTATAAATAAAGTTTTTCCTCTATCTGTATCCAAACTGTGAAACCAGTCTCTATTCGTTTCATCATTGTGTTCTCTAACCACACACGGAGAAAGTGATTTAAAAATCGCCGTTTTACCCATAAAAGTTTTCTCTTTTTTCAATTCAATTTTCTCAATTTTCATTATGATGCCTTTATACGAATATTCCTTTCTTTGCCCATTGATCATAGCATTATAAAACTGTATTCCGGTAAACAAATCATATGTGGAAAAATTTAAAAAAATCTTTTTGTTTGGGATTTTGATCGTATCCATAAGGAACTCACATTCCGGCATATACAGTGAAAATGTAAAATCCTTTCGCTTCGTTTCCCCTTCGGCATACAGCAACTCAAAGAATTGCTTGTCATTCTCTGTGATATGATATTTAATCAATGAAAGAAACATCCTATTTTTATCTTTTGGGATTTCATCACTGCTTAAAGAAACTATAACTTGATACCTCATATCCTTCTCCTCCTAGATTTATTGAAGTTAACCCGTTTTAAAATCTACCGACAAAGTCCTTTTAAATTGTCTTTTCTTCTCAGGTTTATCCTGTTTAACCACATAATATCACTGCAACTTTACTCTATCAACCATTATCATTATATTTGCAGAAAAACGGTGCTGCAATATTAAAACATGTTTTACTTGTATTAGGGATTTTCTTCACTCTCAATATTTATCATATAATCTAAAAATCTGCCGGCTTCATAAGCAGGCAGATTTAATTTTGCTTAACAGTATATACTTAATTCTACAATATCCGGTTAAGGCAACATACTGATAGAACCATAGAAACAGTTATCCTCACTCAAAGTGATAAGCCAAATTGTTCGGTATCTATCCATTCCATTGAAAGAATAGACCAGAAATCTTCTGCAAGTCCATCGAGTACATAGTCATAAGGAAGCCAGCCATAGCCATCTTGCCCCCAATTTCTACCCCATGAGTTTCGTATCATCAGGGCTCCTTTTGTTTTCTCATTATTCTTCGTGTTAATAATAATCTTGTTGTCATCATATCCCACCGCCATCACAGCGTGACCCCATTCTGCCTGTTCATTTTTACAAGGATATGGAATTGAGCCCGGATAATCCGAATTCTCAAAAGACGGAAAGCCGAAGAAGCCGAATACCGACGGAATCCCTGCGGCTAAATATGTTTTTACATTTCTCAGAACATCTTTTTTCGATGTTTTTTTACCCAGTGGATCATGACAGAAGTAGTTAATGGCAGAGTAGTGAGTCGCCAGAGAGTAAAGGAAAGCATCAGGTTCGCTGTCCCAATCGGGATTCACGGTTTCTCCGTCAAGTGTATACGGAAAATATTTTTCATCAGGAACCCCAAACAAGACCAGAGCACCCATCGCAGAACGGAGCCAGGCTCCTGAATCTCCGGTGGAGAACATAAGCTTTCTCGTTGCTTTATATACGAACAATCTGGAACCTTCGATATGGGTTCCGTATGCTCTTTTTTGAAAATATTCCACCATGCCTACAACGGCATTTGCCGTACAAGAACCCAGACTAAGCTGATCCTCCACCGGCGAACACCATTCCCTAAGATCAACACACTCGGGGAGATTGTTTTCAGTTTTTGTTTTATTTGATTCATCAATACCAAGTTTCATAGAAAGCTTAGAGATGACAGGATGGTCATTCGAGTAATCTCTCATATCCGGAAGAGGTGGCAGCCAACCTGTGGTAAGTGGTTCGCCGGTCTTGTCACCCTTCATAAATCTTCTTTGTCTGTAAAATACTTTCATAAATATAACTACCCCCTTCTTACAGTTTGATATGCTCCGGAGCTTCAACAACCATACCTGCCGATTCAATGTTTGCAATCGGATCACATTGCGACAGTTTGCCAAAGTCTAAACCTGTAATTTCCTCTATGTGAGCCACAGGAACCTGATAAGTTTTGTACTCTCCATAGGCAAACTCAAGGTCTTCAATCATGTTTTTCTGAGTTTGAAGGTATGCGGTAGCAGACATCTCACCGTCATCCCTGATTATAACTGCAACTTTCCAAAATTCTGCAGGTATCTTGAATTTCCCTCGGTAAATCATATCATCACTTCTAAATACCGGACCGGTGAAAACGGATACCTTCAGGTTATGATTCTGTGCATTTTGTAAAATATAATTTTCTAAATCCAACCAAATCTTTTGATTTAAGTTCTTATGCTGAGGTGAGCTGTTTGTAAAATGAAAAGTATCGCTATTTGCCTGGACAGCCTTGTCTCCCCATACCGGATCTAATCTTCTTACTAAATGTCCTCTATCCAAATCATTTTTGGCATACAGGTCATCTCCATACTGGGCATCTTTAGGAATCCTCGGATCGAAATTCCAACTGTCTCCGCTCCTCTTGATATTTTTAGCCTGATTCCCGTCTATATTTACAGCAGTGAAATATGCAAGGCAACGAGAACGACACATTACAATTGAAAAGTGTGTATAATCCAAAACATAGCTTCCATTGTCCATGCAAGAGACATCCTTCTTCATCTCATCAGAGAGCTGCGGAAGGTCAACCCTGTGCTCCAAGCCGAGAAAGGCACTGTCATATCCCTCATCTCCTTGCGAAGGAGCAGGTGGTACAGGCTCCGGCTCGCTGCAAATATCCAAGTTTGGGAAAATCCCCTTGATGAATATCTTTTCTCCTTCGGTGAAAGAGTTGTATTTCTTTGCAAAATAATTTGAAATGGAACTGATGCGGATTCCTTCATTTGCAATCCATGTATTCTTTTTATCCGGATCAGGTACTCCCGAGTGATGAAGTGCTACAACAATCCACTGATCATTGAATACCGGAGAACCTGAAGATCCGGGCTCAGTATCGGTTAAATAGTGAACGAAGTCATCGAAAATCGAGCTGACCCTGTTTTCCCTGATAGTGACTGCCTTCGGTCCCCCCTTTGGATGCTGGATGATGGAAACATACTCTCCCTCAAGAATTTTTCCTTCTCCGGGAATGAGATTGAGATGACCGAAATCTTTAGGATGTTTCTCGCTTGAAGGATTATCTTTCAGTGCAACCAGCGTAAAATCAAGTTCCTCATCTGTAATGAAAAATTGTTCAGGATCCAGACGAAAAGTGCATGTAGGGCAAGGCATAAAGTTTACATCATCTTGATAATTAAACTCTACAAGGGAATTTAGGGCAGTTCGCATGCTGTCGATAACATGATTGTTCGTCATCAGTACATTTTCTGAAACTAAAAATCCGGTTCCCGAACCAATAAAACTCCCCTTGTCATCACGAATCTGAATGCGACAAATGGAATTTCCGGAATTGGTTCCCATCTGCAAGTAGGAAATCGGGAAGAGATCACTTTTCCCCAGAATTCGCTCCATAGCAATCGAATCATAGTCATTCAGCAATTTTCCTCTTGATTTCAAAGTATTATCTTTAATACTCACCTTTTCAAGAGTAGAGTCACTTCCTGAATCATTTTCAATAAAACGCTTCAAAGCCTGCTCCTTAATTTGATCCTTTTTTGCTGCAAAGCTTTCTTTCGAAATTTCCTTTTGCTCAATAATACCGCGTAACATAAAACCACTCCTTTCCTTTAGAAACATTATTAAAAGGTGAAGCAAACCCTTAATAATTGAAATAACAGTCCTTTATAATTTCACGGTTTGAACAACTCACATTGCCACATCACATAAACATTATAAGCGCTATAAAGTTCACAGCTCCTATAGATAATATATCTGCCTTAAACTCTATGATAGTAAAATCTAAATCTTTAGCAAAACCATATTTTACTTTATATTACGATAATACTACATAATTTGCTTTATTGCAATAAATTTCATAATTTTCGGATAAGGTAACTTTGTGAATCAAATTTTGTAACTTCATAAACTCTCTCTTAAAATGCCGACCACTTCATCTCGTGTTAATTTCTTATATCCACCCTTAAGAATAATTGTTCCGTCTGCAATCTCCTCAATCATCTCATCCGTCACTCCAAGCTCGGAAAGATTCATTGCAACTCCCAGTTTTTTCATCCATTCTTCCATTTCATATAATCCTTCTTTGGCAATCTCTTCATCATTTTTTCCTTCAGCATCAACTTTCCATATTTCTTTTGCGAATCTAACAAATTTTTTTAATCCATAAGGCATGATATAGTGATAATATGGAATGGATACTGCCGCTAAGGTCATTCCATGTGTGGCGTCTGTATACGCACCTACCGATTGTCCGAGCATATGAACCATCCAATCGGTAGTTTTCCCCCTTGAAATCAGTGTGTTTAATGCCCACGTGGCAGTCCACATAATATTAGAACGTGCTTCATAATCATTAGGATTATCAATAGCAATAAGCGATGAACTGATTACTGATTTCATTAACGCCTCTGCCAAGTAGTCACTTGTATTGTCATCTTCTCCTGAAAAATACTGCTCACAGATATGGCTGAATATATCATATATTCCGGATACCATCTGTTCCTTCGGCAAAGTCATGGTAAATTCGGGATTTAATATAGAAAATTTCGGCATGACTTCTTCACCGAACACATGACCGATCTTAAGCTTCGCTTCACTGTTTGTGATAACCGCTCCACCATTCATTTCCGAGCCGGTTCCCGCCATTGTGAGAATACATCCTACCGGAACAATCTTACAGGTCGGTTCTTCAAAGCGACGATAGTATTTATCCCAAGGATCTTCATCACAATGAACAGAAACTGATACTGCCTTTGCATAATCGCATACAGAACCTCCACCTACTGCAAGAAGAAAATCAACATTGTTTTCTCCAGCAATTTTAATACCCTCATATAGTTTTTCCACTGTAGGATTTGGCATAACTCCCCCATCTTCCACAATTTTTTTGCCATTTTCTCTAAGAATTTCTACAATGGAATCATAAATACCATTTTTCTTAATTGAGCCACCACCGTAAATAAGCTGAACCGTTTTTCCATATTTTTTAAGTTCTTTGCTTAAATATTTAAGAGAGTCATCTCCAAAATACAGCTTCGTTGCATTCTTATAACTAAAATTTCCTAACATTTTAATTCCTCCTATGACTTTAAAGGTTTTCGTTCTTTATCAATATTATAAATCATATCACCTGTATTACAAAAATACATAATACCGGACACCGGTTCTTTTTCCATTTCCCCAAATCCACCCGGTATAAATAGTACCATAGGGCATCCCTACCTTCCATAGGTATGCTATCCCAAAGGTTCATTACCATTGCCTCTCATATAGAAAAAGTAGCCTCTCGACTACTTTTTCTTTTATATAAATGATTCTATCTCTCAATAGCTTTAAAATTATAAACTGTCTTTGCTTACCTTAGTTTAATTGTAAACTCTTTTCGGCAGCCATTATACCATCAACCACAAAGTCAGCTGTTACAACTTCAGCCCCGGCTATAAGGTTCTTCTCGTCAACGCCGTTATGCTTCATGCAGGACGAGCAAACAGCAATTCTTCCGCCGGCTGCTAAATATTCAGATAAAAGTTCTTTTATAGGCTTAAACGGTTCTCCAATATCAATTTTATCTGCATATCCTTTTTCAGCAAGGGAAACCGCATTAGATAAAAGCAGAATGACTGTATCATGACCTTTCTCAGCGGCATTCACCCCCATGGTAAAAGCAATAGTAACATTATTCGCATCATTTTCATGAGCCGTAAGAGTTATTAAAAGATCAATTTTTTTCATATTTACCTCCAATCCTAACTATATGTATTTCATATTTACCTTTCGGTATTGCGGTGTTTATACCCTATTTTAGGAGGTTAAAACTCGTTTAGGGGTAATGAAGTGTGTTGCTGTTCTATATTTATATTTCCTGTATTTCTTTGCCGCTGATATATTCTATCTCTATTTGAAACATCTGTGTAGCTCTACCGTCAGCTTTAATTTCATCATCAACCATATTTTCACTTGGATAATACTTCATAGCAAATTGTTTTAGCAGCTCCATGGCAGTTTCATCATCTTTAACTAAATGGCATCTTCCAAATATAATTACACTTTGCAGATACGGTGCCCAAGTCTTTTCCCTGATAGTCTCATTTCCGTAAACAGTAAAACAAATCTTGTCACATGCTTTCAACGAATCCACTTTATGACCTGCTTTAGCTCCATGAAAAATAATTTTATTTGTATTCTCATCATAAAAATAATTAATCGGCATTGCATAAGGGTAACCACTGTCACCATTAACTGCCAGCACTCCTCGTCGTGAACAATGAAGGAGTTCTCTTATCTCATCTTTGCCGATTTCATTTTTCTTTTTTCGAATTGTTCTAAACATTAATTCACCTCCGGAAACTATAATCTACTTCTTTATTATGGCTATTGCACAAGGGATTTTCCCTTCCACTAATATGAATTCAACATCTCTACATTCCGTTCTACTATAAAACTCTTTATAGGATTTAAAATCAAACTTCTCTTTAAATTTAACTCCAATTTTCTCTAATACGGCAATTAGCATTAGTGATTTTCTTTTATTTTCGCTGCTTACATATGTTGGAATTATTACTTTACCGTCTTTTTTGCATACTCTCAGCAATTCATCCAACGCTTTATATGGTTCATCTAACAGATGGATTACATTTCCTGCAACTACCTTGTCAAAGGTTTCATCATCATATTCAAGATTCATTATATCGGCTTTTTGAAACGCTATATTTTCTAGATGTTCACAGTTCTTTTTTGCTTTTTTTAACATCCCGGTGGAAAAATCCGTTGCAATAAGTTCGTTACATATAGCTGCAATCCCTTTGCTAATCAATCCCGTACCGCATCCACACTCTAAAACTATATCCTCAGGTTCAATTAGCTTTGAAACTTCAAATACAAGTTGTTTGTTCACTTTTCCATTATATACGTTTGCAAAAATATCATAAAAATTTGCCACTTTATCCCAAAACATAGTCACCCTTCTCCAAATTATCTTCTCTATATACTAACATCAAATTCACTTCAAAGCTATATTCCTCTAGCGATAATTACTTTTAACACACTTTTGCTTGAAGTTTCTTGTTTTATCTGTATTAATTTGTTTTTCCCCAATCTTTTATCTGCAGCCTTTAGAATATCTGTTAGTCTCCATTTATCCCCTTCAAAAGTTTTACCAAACAGTTCATTAACCGGGGTATCAATATACTCTCGAATCACACAAGAAATATCTTGAACCTCTGTATAATATGGATACAAATCCTCCACAGGCAAATCCCTGTTCAACAACCACCTCGAAGTACCCGTCGGATGTAGTTCTCGACTACCTTCCCTTGGTATTAAATTACTCAAAAAGTCTTTTGGATAGTCAAATATTATTTCTTTGTTCAAAACAATCCAGTATCTAGGGAGTGAAGTAGTTCCACGCTGACTCTTCATTCGATATGCATTACAATGTATCTGAAAATCAAGATTTGGATCTACCAACAAGTATAATTGTTTTTGAAGTTTACTCCATGGTTTCATTTTTTATCCTCCTATGCTATTTTTTATAATACCACAGGATGCTAATTTATTCTTTAATTTACAGACTTTTTCTTCCCTCTCTTTTAAATAAACACAAAAAGACCGTAACAACTAAGCTATGGTCTGATTTTTTATCTTAATTTGTAAAGCCACTTGAAGCTATTATCAGATTTATTCTTTTTGAAATCTTTACCCAATTTTGTCCCAGTTGCTTATTCTAATAGGCTATAAACCTTGAAAATAAGCCATTTTCAGTAAAATATTTCCTATTCAAACTCAATAATTACCATAGCATATTTGTTTCTTTTGTATATCATCAGTATCTACTAAGTTTCTAAAATCCGGCATTTTTATGCCTATTTTTTATAGTTTTTGAGTTTTTTAGTATCAAAACAGTATCAACATTGATACTACAATAATAGTAATCTCCTATTAGCAAACATCACTCATCCAACATCAATTTGCCCTTTTTCGCTTTATCTTTTAGACGCTTCATCTGTTCTTTTTCTATCTGTTGAATGCTTTTCTCCGGAACAGGTAAATCTTCCGGCATAGTTCCACCAATCTTTTCTATAGCACTTCTAACTTCTTTTCCTACCGAATAGTGAACCTTTGTTGCCG
Source organism: Eubacterium nodatum ATCC 33099 (assembly GCA_000510425.1). Taxonomy (GTDB): domain Bacteria; phylum Bacillota; class Clostridia; order Peptostreptococcales; family Anaerovoracaceae; genus Aminicella; species Aminicella nodata. Next base: position 34,085 of record AZKM01000019.1, read on the forward strand.
CTTCTGCACCTTCAACTTTGTCTTTTCTTAGCTTTTCTTCTGTTTGAGATATTCTAAATAGGTTAGCAATCAGTTCAGTGCTTCCCATATAATCTAAAATCTTTTGTCTTGCAGTTAAGCCTTTTCTGTCATGTATATCTTCTACATCTAATCCACCATACAATCCCATATATCCTGCATTTTGGAATATAGCAAATTCTTCATTTGTTATAACGCCTGCATCGTGTGCTGTTTCTACCAGAAGTTGATTCCATTGTTTAATATCTCCACGAACAACGAGCCTTCTTCTATCTTCATCAAGTTGATTAAAATGGTCTGCAATTTCCTGTCTATATGTTTGTATAGCAAAATAGGTTTGTCCAAGTGCAATTACCTCTTTTCTCGGGTCGCCGTTTTGCACAATCAAATAGCAAGCATATCTCGTAAGTTCATAATCTTTTATAGACTTCCTTGTAGCTCCAGCCTCCACGATTTTGCTGACCTCAGCAAAATCGTATGTGACCTTATGTCCGCTGTTCTCACAGGCAATCATCGCTCTATCAATGACCCTTTCAAAGTTTCTCCACTGAGAATAATCAAGTACATCAGCAAGTTCTCTTGCACTCCAATATTCGCTTCCATCTTGTCTAACATACTTAATATCTTCAAATCGCCTATATTCTTTTGCTTTTAAATTTGGCATATAACATACACCTCCTTATCTTTACACTTGTTATAAACATAAACCTATGGTAGTTGTTCAAGACCAAGCTCTTTCAAGAATACATTATGAGCATCTTTTGCCTTTTTGATGTCATACTCTATTGTCCTCAATTCTTTTGCCACTTCTTCAATATCAATTATTTTTTCTTCAGGAGCTGTGCTTACATATCGAGAAATATTTAAGTTGTATCCATTCTTCTCAATTTCTTCCATAGATACACGACGTGAATACCTCTTGTCATCTTCCCTACGGAATTGGTATGCATCGACAATTTTATCTATGTGCTCTGGTAAAAGAACATTTTGTCGTTTGCCTTTTTCATAATACTCACTTGCATTGATAAATAATACATCATCAGGTTTCTTGCATTTTTTCAATACAAGAATGCAAACAGGTATTCCTGTTGAAAAGAATAAATTAGCCGGCAATCCGATTACCGCATCAATATTTCCATCTTTCAGAAGTTTAGTTCTAATTTTCTCTTCTGCACCCCCTCGGAACAATACTCCATGAGGTAGGATAATCGCCATTGTTCCATTTTTACTCAAAAAATGAAACCCATGTAACAAGAACGCAAAATCAGCTGCTGACTTTGGTGCAAGTCCATAACTTTTAAAACGAAAATCTTCGGCTAATGTATCATCCGGTTCCCATCTATAACTAAAAGGAGGATTTGCTACTACAGCATCACACTCCAACTTTTTAGCCGGATTCATTTCATTCAGCAATGACCAATCATTTAACAAAGAATCTCCGTGAAAAATTTGAAACTCCGAATCCTTAAACCCATGTAATAGCATATTCATTCGTGCAAGGTTATATGTTGTTATATTTTTTTCTTGTCCATATATTTGGCTAATACTATTCGGTTCAAGATGTTTCTTTACATTGATAAGTAAAGACCCCGAACCACATGCGAAATCCAAAAGATTATTTATAAAATCCCTTTTTCCTAACTCCGGTTTATGGCTATCCAATATAACAATTCTGGAAAGAATATTAGAAATCTGCTGTGGGGTATAAAATTCTCCGGCTTTTTTACCGGAACCAGCTGCGAATTGCCCTATCAAATACTCATAAGCGTTGCCTAACAAATCTACTTCATTGGTAAACTCGGCAAGTTTTTCAGCAATTTCCGTTATTATAGAGCAAAGCATTTCATTACGTAATTGATAATTTTTCCCCAATTTATCCGAATCAAGATTCACCTCTGAAAATAGTCCATGAAATGTACTATCAAACGATTCATTTTCAATAAATTTAAAACCGGCTTGCAAAGTCTTCAAAAGTTGATTATTTTGTGTTCGAGATAACTCATAGATATTACTCCATAAATACTGTGGCTTAATGACAAAATGAACCTTTTTGCGCATCTGCTTTTCAAAAAAGGATACTTGGTCCAAATTATTGATATACCATAAACTCAAAGGGGTTAGCTTCTGACTTTCAAGTAAACTGGCATATTCATCGACAAGAGTTTGTCTTGCTCTTTTAATGACCTCATTATTTGTCTCATTTTCCTTTACGGGAAGCTTACTTACAGGCAATGTATTAAAATAATCCGTTATCTTTAATTTTAACTCGGCTATAACCTTATCTATGTTTCCACTATTTTTTATGTTTTCAATTTCTTTCTCACAATCTGTATAGTCTTTGCTAAGCTCCTTATTTGCCGCAGTTTCATAATTGTCTGAAAGATATCTTAAAAAAAGAAAGGACAACATATAATCACGAAAGTCATCCGCATTCATAGTGCCTCTAAGTTTATCGGCGATTCCCCAAAGGGCTGATCCTAATTGTTTTTGTTGTACGTCATTCATTATTAACACCTCACACATGTAGTATAAAATTATATTTATTTTGCAATTTATTGAATATATCTAAGAACATTTCCTCATTATCCGGAACCAATTCCTTAGCTTCGTAACGAAAAACAGTTTTATGAGATAATGTATTGACTATTCTTGCTATATCATCAACATCTTCTATTCCAATCTGTTCAAGTACATAGGATATCCTACCGACACCAAGAAAAGAAGAAATATTTTCCAAAACCTGCCTTAATATTGCGAAATGATAAGCAAACAGTTTTTTATCATCAATTGCATGTTTCAAAATTTGCAATAATTCAAGATGATATAAAAATACATCTTTTTTGCAATCAATAAAATTCAATTCATCATTTGATTTTTTTAAGATTAGCATCTTTGTCTTATTTTTGTATGAAGATGCTTTTTCACCTTTTGTCAACCAATCTGCTAAAATCGAAAAAAAGCCCACATGATGAGTAGTAATTATTATCTTCCTTTCATCACAATGATCTTCAATTAGATCCATTATTGTTGATGCCGTTACAAAAATATTATGATCATCTAAACTTGAAACAGGATCATCAATAAAAAAATGACTATTTTGCTGACCTGTCCAACCTTGAATATCAAACATAGTAAGAAATAAACACCAAATAAAAATCTGCTGCTCCCCACGAGAAATTTTTATTGGATCCAGCTCATTTTCTTCTGTCAAAGGATAAAAACTAACTGATTCAATTCCAAGAGCAATATCGCTATTAAAGTTAAATTTAAAGTCAAATTTTGGTTTATAAGCCGAAAGCTTTTCTCTAAGTTTTTCTTCATCAATCGATGAATGATATTGATTAAGATTGGAATATATAACATTTAATTTAATAGATTCCCCTATATTTTTCGCATCATTATTCCAAACAAATAAGTCTTCACTATAAGCATTGTAGTACACACCTGAATGACTTCCATTGTTCCCTTCTTTAGTAACATTCTTATATTCTACTGAAAGTCTTGTTTTACCCGTGCCATTAAATGCAAAAATCAATATGATGTTTCTATTGATACCAATAAGGTGTTGTGCCAATTTTTTGACATTTTCATCTGAAATATAGTCCATTACAACACCTCCTCAACGGCGGGAAATAATCCTTGCATTAATGCTATTTTATGTTGTTTTAGTTTTTCTATTTTTTCTTTTTGACTGCTTATCAACTCATCTATCCCAGATAAAAAATCGGCAATTTTTTCTTGTTCATCCGGCTCTTTTGGAATAACTATTGAACAAGATAACACATCATTTTTTTTCAAATTTGTCTGTTTTACCCCATCATCGAAAGATAAAAAATATTTATTTCTATTTATAGTGTAAAAAAGCAATGTTGAATTTACTTTTTCGGGAATTATCCTACAGACACGCTGATTAACTGTATATACATTGTCTTTTTCAACCAAATAACACTTAGATAAAGCCCTACCATTTGACACATCGCTTAGTACCATAAGAATATCTCCTTTATATGCTAATAAGTTTGCTTCATTGGTATATTTTATTATTTCTCCTTCTGTAGAAATAAACTTTGAATTTACTACTATATATTTTCCATTATCAATAATATTATTTTCATGTGCTTTGCCGTTTTCATAATCTGCAATTTTCTCAATAGTGGTATTTTCCCAGTCTCCACTATCTCTAAACTCTGGAAATCTCCATTCTGGAACAGTTTTTCCTTCGCTTGGGAACAACTTTTGCAGCCAGCCTTTTTTGTAGTCATTTAGCAATGACAATTTCTTTTCTTCGGCAGAAATCAGGTAATCAATAGAAGATAAACAATCCGCAATTTTTTTTTGTTCTTCTTCTTGTGGTACAAATATATTAATTTTTTCAATTGTTGTTTTAGATAAGCTGGGAACTCCACTCGCTTCACTATACTTTAACCAATTAATCTTTTGAAAAACACTATATATAAATAATGGTATGCAATTCTTATATGAATGAGTATAAAATAGAGTATCCACTGTCCAAAATTTTCCTCTTAAGAAGAATGGATTATTTATTGTACCTTTTCTTCCTATACACACACTATCCCCATCGTATAAATAATCATTCACCGATAACATATATCCACCAGATCCATATACTGGTATATTACCTTTTGATAAATGCTTATAGTCTCTTCCGTTACCTATTCGCAATAGTTGTCCAATTTTTTTTTCGTACCATCCATTCGTTAAGTGAAACTCAGGAAATCTCCATTTAGGAATTACGCCTTTAATATTTTTACTCATACGCTTTTAACCCCACAATCTCTCGTCCATCTGCCATTTTCTTTAATAACGGAACCAATTCATCCATAAGCTCCAATTCTTTTTGTGTTCGCTCTCTCCAACTAAGATTCAGAGGTTCAAGTAAATCAATCAATTTTTCTCCATCAAAAATCATTCTTTCCATAATTCCATTTACAAAAGCCTCTAAAGAACCAGACTCAATCCCATACTTTTCAGATATGGAAATCAGCTTCTTAGAAGATTTTTCAGATTTAAATTTCTGGTATCCCTCCATTACTTCCTTTTCACTTAAGCCGTTATTCTCTTCTGAAGATTTAATAAATCGGTCAAGCTCCTCTATATACTCTTCAATATCCTTTCGCTCATCCATAAGGTTAGAAGTAGAAGCAATCAAATCAATCAGTTCTTTTTTCGTCATTTTTTCTTTCTTTGGCACATTAGATTGAGTATATTGAGAAATAAGTGCCATAATATAATCATAATCAATAACCGCTGAAGCAAATAACACAAATTCAAAGTCCAATTGCTCTACTTCCGGAGACATATTATGACTATCTTTTTCCTGTTCATCTTTTAACCTTCCGGCAATATCCAAATATGCTCCTCTAAATGCTCGAACTGTATCTTCGGGTAATAACGCCTCAATAGTAGCTACTTGCTCCTCTTTTATATCTGTGTACTGATCAAGTTGGGTTTTAAGCCTCTGTATTTGTTTAAATCTATCAATAAACATGGCACGAGCCATATCACCTTTAAGGTTACTTACTGCTTCAGGCTTACACTCAAGTCCTTGTGTATTCATAAACTGCTCAAGTTCATCCACTGCTTTTTCCAACTTTTTAATCATAATAGGAGCTGGATCCACAAGCCAAATTTCTTTAACTTTCTCACTGTTTTCTTTTCCTGAAAACAGTCTAATCGCTGCATCAACTTCATCTTCATGTCCTCTAAAATCAATAATATTGCCATAAGGTTTAGTGGTATTAAGCACACGATTAGTTCTTGAAAAAGCTTGAATTAATCCATGTTGCTTCAAGTTTTTATCTACATATAAAGTATTTAAATATTTGGAATCAAAACCTGTCAAAAGCATATCTACAACAATAACAATATCTATTTTATTCTCATGTGGATAATCCACATTTGTATATTGTTGGTCTTTTATACGTTTTTGTATGTCTTGATAATATAAATCGAATTCATTTATATTGTGATTAGTTCCATATTGTTGTTTATAATCATCTATAATTTGTTTTAATGCCTCTTTTTTCTTGTCTGGCTCATGTTTATTATCTTCTTTTTCTTGCACAAGATCCTCTTGTAGTTGTTTCACATCCTTATTTCCCTCAGCAGGCGGTGAAAAAACACATGCAATGTTTAGTGGAATAAAATTCCCATCTGTACTTGTATATTGTTTTTGAACCTCTTTAAATAAATCATAGTATTCTATTGCTTCATTGATACTTGCTGTAGCAAAAATAGCATTATAACGTCTATTATATGTTGCTGCATCATGCTTGGATAAAATAGCTTCTACTATTTTCCTTTTGCTTATCTTCGTATCTGCTTTTGCCGCAATTTGAGTATCATCAGGTTTAAAATAATCAATGTGAAAACGTAAAACATTACCATCATCAATCGCATTTGTGATGGTGTAAGAATGAAGTTCTTTTTCAAAGACATCCTTTGTTGTTTTATAAGAACCTATCGTCCCATCAACTTGTTTATAATTTGAATTTTCTTCAAAAATTGGTGTGCCGGTAAAACCAAACAATTGTGCTTTTGGGAAGAAAGTCTTTATTGCTTCATGATTATCTCCAAATTGTGAACGATGGCATTCATCAAAAATAATAGCCATACGCTTATCTTGAAGCTTTAGTAGTCTTTCTTTAAAAGTCAATTCTCCTTTTTTTCTTTTTTCTTGATTACGCTTACTATCGTCATCAAGTGCAAGTCCAAGTTTTTGAATAGTAGTAACTATCACTTTATCCTTATAATCATCAGATGTGAGACGCTTAACTAAACTTTCTGTATTTGTATTTTCTTCCACACATCCTTCTTGAAACTTATTAAATTCTATACGAGTCTGTCTATCCAAATCTTTTCTATCCACAACAAACAAGCACTTTTCAATATCTGGATTATCTTTTAAAAGTGTTGATGTCTTAAATGATGTAAGAGTTTTGCCACTACCTGTAGTATGCCAAATATATCCATTGCCTCGATTTTGCTCAATACAATCCACAATGGCTTTCACAGCATAAATCTGATATGGTCGCATAATCAATAATTTTTGCTCACTCACTACCAAAACCATATATTTACTGATAAGTTCTCCAATAGTACACTTAGGCAAAAAACAATTCGCAAATTCATATAGATTGGTTATTTTATTATTGTTCTTATCTGCAAATTCATAAATAGGCAAGAATCTCTCATCTGCATTAAATGAAAAATGCTCCTTGCGATTATTGGCAAAATAATAGGTATTAGTTTCATTACTAACAATAAAAAGCTGAATAAAACAAAGTAGAGAATTTGTATATCCATTTCCCGGATCATTTTTATAATTCACTATTTGTTCCATCGCTTTTTTAGGTGTGATTTGTAAAGTCTTTAATTCAATCTGAACTACCGGGATACCATTAATAAGCAAAATAACATCATAACGATGGTTACTATTTTCTGTATTAATACGCAGCTGATTAACTACTTCAAATTCATTTTTGCACCAGTTTTTGAGATTCACAAGAGTATATTGCAAAGGCGTATCATCATCTCTTTTAAAAGTATTTATTTCTCTGAGCTTTTTTGCATTCTCAAAAACATCTGAATTTATTATGCTATCACGTAATCTTATAAATTCAGAATCACTTAATTTTACACGGTTCAATCTTTCAAAATGCTTTCTGAAATTTTCTTCTAATGAAAATTTATCTCTAATATCTTCACGATAAACATATTTTAAATCTATCAATTTTTTGATAAATTCATTCTCTATTTGCCGTTCGTTCTTCATATTCATCATCCTTATCTAACTTAATTCATATCTTCCAATAACGAAATCAAATCCTGATCCAAATTTTTCTTTTTACAAAGCTCTATCAAGGCATATCTTGCTATTTGATTAGGTTTTGATTTATTATTCTCCCACCGATTCACAGAACTGAAGCCGACATGTAGTTCTCTGGCTAATCCTTCTTGAGATAAATTTAATTCTGAACGAATGGTCTTAATGATTTCAGAAAGCTCCATACCAATCTTCTCCTTAAAAATTTTTATTCTACATTTATATGTCATATATTATATCATAAGCTATAGTGTTTGAAAATAGAATTAAATATGAGTCTGCTTTATAAATCAATTTCTTTTGGATTTTTTCTCTTATTTCTTGCAGTCTCTTTTGTTGTATCCTTAGAACTAACCTTTTCTCTATTTAGGGTTTTAATAATTGACTCTTTTTCCTTTTCAATTTTATCTCTACCAAGATAATCATTCATATTAACTTTCAGATGTTCCAACTCCTCATACTGTGCTGCTAATGAATTGTGCTTCTTGATTATTTCCTCTTGTTTAGTTTGTAAATCCTTAGAATGCTCATTTAATTTCCTGAAAAGATTTTTATCTGATTTTGTTTTCAATTTCTCCAACACCATATGTGTTGTCCATAGGATAGGAACACAAATTATTGACCTCGTCGCTTGAATGAGGATACAATTTGTTGTCAGTTTCCTCATTAACTTCCTTGGCATTTTTTCTTCTGCTCTTGAATAATCTTCCGTCCTGAGAATCTTTTTTTCCAGTCTTATATATGATAGTAATCATTGCAGGATCAATTTCACCTTCATCGTTAGTTCCCCCAATGATGATTTTATCTACTATACTTTCAAATACTGCTCTATCAAATTCCTCAAGATATTTATTGGACTCAAGTAATTTTTTAAACCCCTCGAGCCTTTTCTTCAACGCTTTTTCATCAGTGAGTGTTACTTCTAAAGTCCTTTTTTCTGCAAGTAATTTCTCTTTACTAATAGCTATTTCATTATACTTATCCTGATATATATCCATGCTGATTGACTCATTCAGCCTTAACTCAACAAGATCCTTTTCTTTCTTTAGTATCTTATCAAGTTGATTTGTTATCTTCTTCAGGTCTTTAGCTAAACTGTTGTCTTTCAATTCTTCTTCCACAGTTTTAAGGAATTCATTAGTAATTTCCACATTATTGTGGCATACCTGACGATAGCTTTCCATGAATGCTTTTTCTATGGCTTCTTCTTCAATCCCTTTACTATGCGGACAATACTTCTTTCCGTTTTTAGTAGCATTGACACACTGCCATATAACTTTTGTATACTCTGAACTCGAATGCCAATTTCTTCTTGAAAGATTATGACCGCAAAATCCACATTCAAGCATGCTACTAAAAGCATATTTTCTTGAATACTTTTCTCTCTTACCGCCATTATTAGCAACGGTATTTCTGTTTTTTGACCTTCTTAATCTAATACCTTGAGCTTTTTCAAAATCTTCTTCCGAAATGATTGGCTCGTGATGGTTCTCTATATAGAACTTATCCTGTTCTCCGAAATTATCCAATCTTCTCTTTGAAATAGGATCAACCGTATAGGTCTTTCCCATCATAAGATCCCCTTTATATTTCTCGTTTTTTATGATTCCTAAAACTGTTGTTTCCGTCCATCTTTTATTTCCTCTTGGCGATAAATATCCTTGTTCTTCAAGTTCTCTGGAGATTACCATTCCGCCAACACCTTCAATATATCTTCTGAAAATATATCTTACAATCTCAGCTTCTTTTTCATTGATAGAAATGCTTTTAGTTTCCGGATCATAGTCATAGCCTAAACACCCTTGAAATCCGACCATTTCTCCTCTTTCCATCTTCATTCTCAAACCTTTTTTGACATTGGCTGAAATGTTCTCTACTTCCTGTTGCGCAACTGAACTTAAAATTGTTAAAAGCAACTCTCCGTCCATTGTTAAGGTGTTTATGTTTTCCTCTTCAAAAAAGACCGCAACATTAAACTCTTTCAACTTTCTTACATACTTTAAGGTGTCTAATGTATTTCTTGCAAATCTTGATATAGACTTTGTAATTATCATATCTATATCGCCGTTCATACAGTCATTTATTAACCTTTGAAAGTCAATTCTTCGATCAACCTGTGTTCCTGTTATCGCCTCGTCAGCATATATTCCGGCAAGAGTCCACTCTTTATTTTTCTGTATAAATTCTGTGTAATGTTCTACCTGAGAATTATAGCTGTTAATCTGATCTTCAGTATCCGTACTAACTCTGCAATACGCTGCCACTCTCTTTATTGAGCGTTCAACACAGCCTGATGCAGTTCTTTTCAGTGTGGTATCACCTTTAATAACTTTTACATCTTTCTTCACTGCATCCGCCTCCTTTTTTGTATCTCTCTATGCAGTTCTATTATACCACACTCGCAAAACATTATAAATATAATTCTGTTGAAATGTTGTACTTTTTCATCAGTTTTAACTTTATCTTTCTGTATTCAATATCGTTTAGTAAATGTTTAGATAGCAAGATAGATAGCATAGATAATTGGAGGCTATATTTTAGTAATTCGTTATTCATTCTAAACCCTCCTCGTTAAAATTCATTTTTAAGTTTTATGACATTGACGGGTGCTTTGGATCAGCAACATTGGAATCTCACCACCGCCCCTGTTAAGATGAGCCGGCTTTCACTAAAGAAGTATCATTATCATCACTTAGATCATGGCTCACAAAGTTGTCCTTGTTCTTTGCTTTAGAATCTTTATCTATCGCTCGTTTCCTTATATCCTCGCTTATGGCAGTATTCATTTAAACCGAATTTAATCAGCAGGAAATTCATGGCGTAAATATCTTTTGCTCACTAAGTAATTAAAAGTCCCGTCTTGGTCTATTCAATTGTCAAAGAACAGCTGCCTAATGGCTATAAGAGAGAATTCCCTTTAAATATCTTGAATTTCATTTCCTATCTTCTAAAAAATTAAAGAGGACAGATCTCCCTTCACTTTATAAAGGAAAATCCGCCCTCACATACAGAGTATTTTCTACAATAATTTTTCTAAAATCTCTTTGAGCTTTCTTAAAATTCTATCCTTTCGCCATTGTATAGTCTGATAAGTTACTCCCTTATCTCTTGCAACACTTGATAAAGTTTCATCATTGAAAAACAAGCGTTCAATAATATCTCTTTCTTCTGCATTGAGCCTTGATATAGCATTTCTGACTGCTTCAATTATCATCTGAGTTTCCACAATCTTTTCTACATCAACACTCTCATCAATAATACTATCCACAAAATGTCCATCCTGATCCAATGATGAAAAAAAGAGCAAGTGGTTTTTTCTGTCCACCTGCTCTAAATACTTTTCATGTTCTCTTTCCCGCCAGTAGACTTTATATATCTGCTCGCTGACTTTGACCTTTCGCCCATTGACATAAAGGTAATATTCTTTTGGCATATATGCTTCCTCCATTTATTTTTTGTCTGCGTTTTAAGACAAAAAAGGAGGACTTCTGCACATAGGCATAAGAAGTCCTCGAAAATGGAAGAATTTTATTCTTTCGTTATCTTTATTTAGTAGTAGTTGAGAATATGTTGAAAAAAGGTGAGTTTAGTATAAATTCAGCTATATATATTGTATATCTCGATTTTTCCATCTACATCACCTCTATTTATATTCAAACATCTAAACTACCCATTCTTCAGATTTTCTTCTATTTGTAATAAAATCTCTATATATACCGTCTTTAGACTTCAGTTCAGTATGTGTCCCTATTTGTTCAATAACTCCATTTTTCAAAACAATTATTTTATCTGCATTTCTTACAGTAGAAAGTTTATGTGCAATAACTATTGTAGTTTTGCCCTTTAATAAATTTTTTAATGCAATTAATAATTGCTTTTCATTTTCAGGATCTACACTCGATGTCGCTTCATCAAGAATTACAAATTTACTTTGTTTCAGCATTGCTCTTGCTATAGATATTCTTTGCCTTTCTCCACCGGATAAATTAGAGCCTCCTTCTTGTAAAATGGTATTGTATCCATCAGGAAGCTTCATAATAAACTCATGGCATTGAGCTTGTTTGGCAATATCAATCACTTCTTCGTCAGTAGCATTTGGATTACCAAATTTAATATTGTTTTTTACTGTATCATCAAATAAATATACATCTTGAAATACAAAGCTAAAATTAGATAAAAGTTGGTCATAATTATATTCTTTGACATTGTTGCTACCAATTTTTACTTCACCTGATTGCACATCCCAAAATCTCGCCATAAGATTGCATAAAGTTGTTTTTCCACTACCGGAGAATCCGACAAGAGCTGTTGTTTTTCCTTCAGGAATTTTCAAACTTAGATTTTTAAAAAGTTCACTATCATCATAAGAAAAAGAAACATTTTTCATTTCAATTTCTACTGTGTCAACTTTCGTTTTATTGCCCTCTTTAATTACAGGTAAACTTCTTAAATTTATCACGCTATTTAAATTTTGAACTGCAACCCCTTTAATACTTTGCATACTACCTGCTAATTCAAACCCGGAAAAAACTACAAAACTCATAACAATCAATATAATAGTTTTAGTCGCATAGATACTTCCTGAAAAATATCTCATTAAAGAACTAAATATAATTACACATATACCTATTTTAAATACCAACAGAAATAGAAATTGTGTAGGTACTAAAATTTTTTCTACTGCAAAAAAACCTTTACGACTCTCTGTGATACTATCGTTCAATTCTTTAACTGTATTTTCATCTTTTCCAAACGCTTTTATTATTCCAATTCCTTTTACATACTCTATTATTTTCGAACTCAAATCCAACTTAAGTCCCAGTAATTTTCCAGTTAAAATATCTGTCTTTTTTTGTGTTGACATGTTAACTAAGACTCCAACAATCAAAGTTAAGAGGATAATTATAGCTGTTATTAAATCATATGGAAGAACAAATAATACCATTATCATTGTCTGTATTGTTCCAACAAGCATTTGCTCAATGATTAAAACTCCAACTGTTTCAAGTTCTCCTATAACAGTTGATAATCCGCCTGATACATTTCCCAAAGAATTTGTACTGAAATATCCCATATTTACATTCTTAAGGCGATCGCCTATATACAGTCTGTTTTCAGCACCTAAGCTATAAGAAGCAATGTATTTATTCCTATCTGCCAAATAACCAAATAAAATTTTTCCAACTACGCTCATTGTTGCAATTGCAAAAACAGTATAAATATCCTTAATTACAATGCTTTGACCGTTAAAAATACTTTCACAAATTTTCATTAAGCAAAAGAGAATAGCACCTAAAGAAACCCCTTCAAATATCCCTTTTATTACATCAAAGATGAGCATTTTGGTTATTTTTTTAGAATATGAACCAGAAACCTCGTACAAAGTTTTTAATAATTCTCTCACTTTAAATCACCTCAATTTCCTTAGCTTCTGTATATACATCCCACATTTCTCTATACCTGCCATTTAATTCAAGTAATTTTTCATGAGAACCTTCCTCAACAATATTTCCGTTATCTACTACTATAATTTTATTAGCCTTTACAATAGTTGAGAGCCTGTGAGCAATCATAATAACTGTCTTATCTTTAATCAATGCATCAATTGATTCTTGAATAATAGCTTCATTATCTGGATCTGAATATGCAGTTGCTTCATCAAGCAATACAATCGGACTATTTTTAAGAAAACTTCTCGCAATTACAATTCTTTGTCTTTCTCCGCCTGAAAGACTTGAACCTCCCTCCCCTACAACCGTTTCATATCCATTAGGGAGATTCATAATAAAATCATGACAACTTGCTTTCACACAAGCTTCTTTGATTTCATCCATGCTTGCATCTTCTTTTGCTACTCTTAAATTCTCTAAAATAGTTTTATTAAAAAGAAAATTTTCTTGAGATACATAGGTGATAAGTTCCATATTTTGTTTCAATGGCATGTCGTTAAGGTCAACATCTCCTATAAGAATTTTGCCTTTGTCAATGTTCCAAAAACCAGCTATTAACTTTGCAATTGTTGACTTTCCTCCACCGGAATCCCCAACTATTGCGGTAAGCTCCTTTTCATTTGCTTTAAATGAAATATTATTTAATACATTTTTAGACTCATCATATGCAAATGATACATTTTGAAACTCTACATCATATGATTTTATATGTTTTAGTTGTTTTGCTCGCTCAAGATCAGGAATTTCCATAACTTTATTTATTTCTTTCATCACAATCTTTATATTTGCCATAGTTTCCAAATGGCTCATTGCTTTTATAAGAGGTTTATATGAAGCGTAAGACAATAAAATACACATAATTAGTAAACTCATTTCTACGCTTCCTTGCATAAATAAATATAATGATGTTGGTAAAACAAAAATCATCGTTGCAGGTATAGTTTCCATTGCCCCAGTCATCGAAAAGCAAACGCTTAAATACCAATCAAGCATTGCCTTTTTATTTTCATTAACCGTATCTTTAAATTTTCCAAATGACGATGCTGACTTATTAAATGCTTTAATGACCTTAATACCATTAACATATTCCACCATTGTAGTATTCATAGCCTTAGATGCTTCTTGGTACCTTTTTGATTTTTCTTCATACCCCCTCATCATCATCATAAAAAATAGCAAACCAAGTGGAATCGTAAGTAAATTAGCTACTCCTATCCTCCAATCCATAATAAAAATTATTACGACTAATACAATTGGTATAAGTAAATTTGCAATTACCTCTGGGATTACATGAGCAATAGGCTGTTCCATCTTGTCAAGCGTTTCTACCATAAATTGTGACCATTGACCGCTACTTCTTTTTTCAATCTCTCCCATGGAAATTTTACTTAGCTTATCAACTAATTTTTTTCTTTTTCCCTCAATTACTCTATATGCTAAATTGTGAGAAATAATGGTTGAAAGCTCATGAAATAATATACTGCCTAAAAGCCCAACCAACACTGCTAATATATATGGAATATAAGCACCTATTTCTACTTTTCCTTCAACAATATTGTTAATAATATTTGCAACTGAAAAGTAAGGAACAACATCTAAACCAACTCCTATTATTGCAATTAAAGCAGATGTAAATACTTTTCCCTTATGCTCTTTTAATACTTCCATCTTTTACCTTCTTTCACTAAATCCGTATATTTCTCCATCAGATATTTCAAATAATTTGTTACAAGCGTTATCAATTAGCTCTTTATCATGCGTTACAATAAATACTATTTTATTTTTTGAGAACTCTTTAATAACTTCACTTATTTGCATCATATTCAAATAATCTAAACCACTCGTCGGCTCATCTAAAATAATAATTTCTCTATTCATTAACATACCAACTGCTACAGCCAGTCTTTGCATTTGTCCGCCTGACAAACACATAGGATGTCTATTTTTCATTTTTATCAGTTCTAATTTAGTTAAGATACTATCTATTTGTTCTTTATCAACGCTTGAATCAAACAAAGTGAATTCATCCATCAAACTCTCGGAAAATAATTGATGAATCACATCCTGCATCACCATATAGCAAAGCGTTCTTCTTTTTTTGTATTTATAAAGACTACCATTATAGCTTATAGTCCCAGCATTTTCTTTTAATAAACCACATATGATTTTCATCAATGTAGTTTTTCCTTGCCCATTTTTACCGGTAATTGCTATAATATCTCCCTTGTTAGCAGAAATATTCATATTTTTCAAAACACATTTATGATTATTCCTATAATTTAAATTTGATATTACAAACTCATCTGTTTTATGAAATTCAATTGGATTTACAAAATCAATATTATCTTTTTTTGTAAAGGCTCTCAGCCCCATTCCTTTTCTCATTTTATTATCAATCAGAGAAAATTCTGTATTTGAAAAAATATGTTTCACCTTTCCATCTTCTAAATAAATTGCTTTATCAATTAAATCAACAAGAAAATACAATCTATGTTCAGATATAATAATTGTCTTACCTTGTTCTTTAAGTTTAATAAGCATTTCTCTCATTTTTTCAATGCCACACTCATCAATATTTGCAGAAGGTTCATCAAACACATATATCTCCGGATTTGTAGCGTATACAGAAGCAACTGCAAGAATCTGCTTTTCTCCGCCTGACAATTCAAATACATTCCTATTTTTTAAATTCTCTATATCTAATTCATTTATCGTGTTTTGAACTTTAGCCTTTATTAAACAAGGTTCTATCCCCATATTTTCTAATCCAAATGACAATTCTCCATCAGAATCCAAATTAAAAAATTGTGTTTTGGGATTTTGAAATATAGAACCAACTTTTTCAGCTATTTCAAATGTTTCCATCTCTCTTACTGATTTATTGTAAATTGTAACCTTACCTTGATAATTGCCCTCAATAGCATGTGGAATTAAACCGTTTATCATTTTTAATATAGTAGTTTTTCCACATCCACTTTTTCCGCACAATAAAACAAATTCACCTGCTTTGATTTCTATATTTAAATCACTTACTTGTATCTCATCTCCTGCTTTGTACGAGAAGAATACTTTTCTCATTTCAATCATTAAATTCACCTCTCTAATACAAAACATTACCGATTAACAAATATAAGACTGCTAAAAAACTTGCACCAATAACAAAAACATCAATCACCTGAATTGACGATTGAATTTCATATGTTCTTTTAGCAGGGTTATCAATTCCACGAGCTATAATTGCTTGACTTAATTCTTCTGCCGTATTCGATGCCGAAACCATTAAAGGCATTAAAGCAAACTTTATTTTTTTAATTCCCTTTATATTTCTCAACTTTAGTGCATCTGAAATATGGTGTCGTTCCTCTTTAAGTGCAGGGAAATACCTCATGCTAATTACCAGTGCAATAATAAGTGCCTTAGGAAACTTAATTTTTTCTAAGGCTTGCATCAACATTCGTATCGATGTAGTTTGTATTAACATCTGAGCAGCTAAATAACAAGGAGTTAATTTGATAACAGTAACAATAAGAATGTTAAAATTAGCCACCAAAACTTCAGGCATTATAGGGAAAAGTTGATACTCAATTATGCTTACAAAAGCATAATTGAGTACTGCTGTAAATATTTTGTTACCAATCCCAAGTAAAAATGAAAGTAACATAAGTATGACAGTAAAAGCAGTTACAACAATGTATTTTCCTGTAGAAAAAACACAAATACTTGTTGATAATAGTAAAATTATCTTAGCCCTATCGTCTAACTTAATTACTCCATTTGGGATAACGCCCATTATATAAGCCCCGCCTTCTCAAAATGTTTTTTTAGAATAACCTTACCTATAATTCCACCTATCATTCCTACAACAAAAGCTAAAGCCAAACAGCCTATCAAAGAACCAATAGAAATCATGTTTTTTAACTGACTAACATATTTAGGATCCATCCCCATATCAATAATTGATTTCATGTAGCTTTCTTGGAATAACCACATTGGAAGCGGAGAGCCTATAAACCCCATTGCTAAAATTCCTGATGATATTACCGCTCCTTTTACACTTTTATATCCTGTTATTGCTCTTGTAATTTCAGCTAATACTCCAACAATTGCAAAGCTCATCAACATTGTCCATGTACATTCACCTGATATAAAATATATAAGTCCAGTTATCAAAGAAAGTAATAATGCTGTTCCTCTTTTAGGTACTTTTGTAACCAAAAACATATAAACAAAGCTGCACACAAGTCCTGCTATTGATGGCCATAGCAACCATATTATTGGAGAAAACATTGCTAAAACCATTGTTAGCAATGAAACAACCATATATATAGTCGAAAAAATTCCTATATTGACTAAATCTTTTATTTTTAATTTGTTTTCATTCATTTTTATTGCCTCCGTTATTTAGTAAATAATTTTTAGTTCTGTTTACTTCCCCTAAAAATGCAGAAAATCGGGATTAACCCGATTTCAAAAGTCTTTTATATAATTACTCTGTTTATGTTTTCATTTAATAATCCTCCCCCATCCAAAATTCATCGCAGCCTCCATCATGCTAATAAAATTCAAGGCGTTTTTATAAGAATATTGATGCGTTATTATCTCAAATAAGGGAGTACAAGCCATCGTGTAAAGTATGTGAAGTTCATCATCATTCAACTCATTCACTTCAATCTCTTTTTCTTTTAAAGCTTCAATCAGTTTCTTTGCTCCTTGAACTTCTAAATTCACCAAATCATTACGAATAAATTCGTATTCAGTACCTTGCGAACAGTTAAAAAGCAAATTAAACACAGAAAAATTCTGATAAATAAACCTTAATAATTCTTCGTTGCTATTATCAGACTTTCTTTCAAAACACTCCAATCCATTTAATTTAATTTCATTTATTGCCTGATTTGTAAGTTCTTTATTTCTTGTGTATAAATGGTTTAATATTGGACTCACAATAGCCTTAAAAATATCTTCTTTAGACTTAAAGTGTTTATATATTGCACCCGGTGTAACTCCCGCATTTTTAGCAATTACTCGCACAGATGCCTGTTCAAATCCATGCTCTGTAAACTCATCATTTGCACTCTGTAAGATTTTTTTAATTGTAGCTTCTTTGTTCCTCACTAATTTTTCACCTCTATCTAAGATAACAGTGTTTACTATATGTTAGCATAATCTAACTAATGATGTCAACCCTCAAAAATTCATGTATTTTTTATTTCTAAAACTATGGTATAATATAATTATAAATTCAAAACTTGCTTAATGCTTGCTGCCTTAATCATTCTTTTGTAGCAAGCACAGTAAGTGTACGGACACTTACGGAAAATTTGATGAAGCAGCCCTTTGGGATCTGCTTCTTTTTTTATCAATTTTTGACTTGTTAGGGAGAACCCTAAGACCCCGAAATACATCTAAAGGAGGAATTACCTATGGCAAATAGAATACGAAATGAAAGACTTGAAATTAAATTGACCGAAGAAGAAAAGACTCTTTTTGAAGAGAAACGAAAACTTGCGAAGTGCAGAAATATGAGCCATTTTATCCGCAAATGCGTTTTAGAAAAGGAAATATATCAAGTAGATTTAGAACCTTTCAGAGATTTACAAGGCTTGCTTTCCAATGCTACAAACAACATCAATCAGATTGCAAAGCGAGTTAATTCAACAGGCATAATCTATAAAGAGGACATCAATGACATAAAAAAAGAGATTGAACATTTCTCAAAAGAGCTATGGCAAATTCATTCGCTGCTGCTCAACAGGACTTCGGGAGGTGATTAGTTTTTATGGCTATTACAAAAATACATCCAATAAAATCGACTCTTAATCTTGCTATCGACTACATTGTAAATGGAGATAAAACAGATGAGCAGATTTTAGTCAGCACTCATAAATGCCATCAAGAAACTGCCCATACACAATTTTTAAGGACACGAAATGATGCAGGAACAAAGGGAAATGTTCTTGCAAGGCATCTTATTCAATCCTTTTTACCGGGAGAAACTACGCCTGAAATAGCACACCAGATCGGCATGGAGCTGTGTAAAAAGATATTAAAAAATGAGTATGAATTTGTCTTATCTACTCACATAGACAAAGGACATATTCACAATCATATCATCTTCAATAATGTAAATATGGTAACGGGTAGATGCTACCAATCCAACAAGAAAAGCTATCATCAAATCAGGTATCAGAGCGATAAGCTATGCAAAGAAAACAACCTATCTGTCATTGATGAGTTTTACGAAAATTATAAGAAAAAATACAAGACTAACGGTAAATCTTGGTATGAGAATGAACAGGCAAAGCGTGGTACTTCTTGGAAAAGTAGACTTCAATTTGACATTGACAGAATGATTAAACAGTCTAAGGATTGGGACGATTTTCTAAAGACAATGGCTGATCTTGGCTATGAAATTAAGTATGGCAAACACATTGCTTTTAAACCGAAAGATAAGCCGAGATTTACAAGATCTAAAACAATCGGAGAAGATTATACTGAAGAAAGGTTAAAAGAACGCATTGCAGAAATATCGTCTATTAAAACCCCTGCCGTCAAAAAACGCATTGGCAATGTTATTGATATGAACACAAATGTTAAAGTAAAAGAAAGCAAAGGCTATGAATATTGGGCAACCAAACATAACCTTAATACAATGGCTGAGTCTGTTATCTTCCTCAGAGAACAAGGTATTAAATCCGTTAAGCAACTTGATGAGTACATCCAAAAAGCAGCCGACGAAAGGCAAAATTTACAGGATAAAATCAAGGTTATTGATAAGGAAATGCTGTTGCTTTCTGCCACTATGGAACAAGTTAACACCGTTAAAAAATACAGGGCATACTACAAGGAATATAAGGCAAATTCGTCTGATAAGTCATTTTTTGAAGAGTACAAAGCTCAGATTACCCTATATGAAAATGCTCTCTCAGAGCTTAAAAAATCTTATTCCAAGCTCCCAAATTCAAAGGATATTTTAGCTGAGCTTGATAAATTACAAGAAAAAAAGAATAGCCTTATGCAAGAGTATTCTTCCTCAAAATCCACTATGGACGAGCTTTATAAGATACGAAAAAATTACGGAATTTATATGGGTAAGGAGATGGAGAGATAATCTTTATCTCTTTTTTTCGCAAATAAAAAAAGAGTCGGTGCAGTCCCAAGACCACACCGACCATAAGTTTATCTCTCAGCTTCTTTTGATGTTTCTTTCTTTTCTTTAGGCTTTTCCTTATCTTCAACCTGATATTTTTTGATAGCTCCAAGTACAGACTCTTTCTTTTCTTCTTGCCCTTTCATCTGTTCTTTTGCCTTTAACAGTTTTGAAGAAAGTACCCTGATGTTGGTATGTTCTTTACCGTTGTCATCAACAGAAGTTCTGATTTGTCCAAAAAGCTTAACAAAATCTCCCTGCTTAAAGTCCTTTGGAATATCACTTTTTTCTCCATAAGCGGAACAATTATGATATACTTTATCTCCTTCATCATTTTTTGAAACAACGGAGAAATTCGCCACCTTAAAGGTTTCTCCGTTCTTATTCTCCCTTTCAACTATATCGACCTTTCCTACAATATTTCCAACGATATTGACAAGGTTATCTTTTTCTGTCTGTACATAAGGCAGGTCTTTTATCTGCCCCTGTTCTCTTAATTCTTCAATCATATAGTCAAATTCCTCATGTAGCAAATTAACGGTGTCATTGTCCATATAAGCGTCATATAGCTTGTCCAAAGCACTTTCATCATTGATGCCTTTTTCCATGCTTATAATCGCCTTTACAAAGTCCTTGTGGTTATCATTTACCATATCTTCTATTTGATTTCTCATTGCTTTGTAATCCATGTTTTTATCTCCTTTCATGGCAAAAGGGAGATTGCCCTCCCCTTATCTTAAAATTTCCTGTTCTTTTGTTTTTTGCTTTTCTTCTGTTTTACTTTCATTTTGATAGGCTCTTATCTGATCTAAAATAGACGGCTTATCCTCTGATTTTTGTGTGTTTTCTTCTTTGATATGAAAATTGTCCTCCACATCATAGGTTGACTCAAAATAATCACTGTCCTTAAAGTCATTATCATATCTATCCGGAATACCGTCATTATCGAGGTCTTTTGCAAGTGGATCATAGAAGTTTCCTTCATCATCAATATCGAGTCCCATTGCTGCTCTTAAATCTTCGGAATCAACATAAACTAAATCACTAAAAGAGGACATTTCTATTTCATTTTTCATATTCTTTAGAGCTTCATTTTCTCCCTTATTTTCGTAATCAAAGCTCTCTGCTTTGATTGGCGTGTCATCAATATACTGAGTCCATGTCTTATCCTCTAAATTCAGTTCATACTGAATACCATGCCTTTCATCGGGTGTATTGGTATAGGCGATGCCTATATGCTTCAAATCAGGGTACAAGGTATTAAATTCATCATAGCTATGATTTTCTTCGTACTCTCTATTACAGAAGTCAATGATTGCTCTTTTTATATCTTCTATAAGCGGATTATCATTTCTCTTTTCTTCCACTTCTCCCATATCAAGGAGCTTATTCAGTTCTGCAAGTCTTAATACCTTACCTTTCAGCTCATCGGCTTTTTCAAAAGGCTTTTTTAATTCTTCTTTGGCATTTTCCAGTTGTTCCTTTGTGCTGATAAGTTTTTCTTCAAGTCTATTTAATTTCTCAGGCATTTTCTCAATGGCATTATCCAGTCTTATGATATTACCGTCTGCACTTGTGCCAAGCTCTCCTGAATGCTTTGCAGCACCATTTAAGCTGAAATTATGCTCATTGGTAAAGAAGTTATAACTGACCTCTAAATCCATATTTCTATACTTGCCTATCATCTTACTTTCATTGATTTTTACGGTCTTGATAGCTTCAAGTAGCTTTTCTCCTGCAATCTTTTTATCAAATATTCTCTCGTCTTTTATGGTAATCGAAGTAAACTTTTCCTCACCCTCTGCTTTAGGTTCTACATTTGCCATATCTTTCTTTACAGCTTCAATGAGTTTTTCCGTCCTTGCGATTTCTTCCGGATAGTTTTTTGCGACCTTATCCTCTAACCTGTAACGATTGGACTTGAAGTTTGCTTCCAGCATTTTAAGTTTTGTAACTTCATTATCCAGATCCATCTTTTCCTTGATTTTTGGATCACCTGTTGCAAGAGCCTTTATCTCAGCGTAGTTAAGGGAGCTTTCGTCCACATCTTCCGCAACACGAACGGGAGTTTTTGAAGTCATAATCTGTGAAATGAATTTCTGCTTATTTTCTATGGTCTGCCAAAGGTACGCATCAAAGGTATTCTCCGTTACATAACGATAGATATTAACCTCTTTATTTTCATTTCCCTGTCTTACAATTCTTCCTGCTCTCTGCTCTAAATCAGCAGGACGCCAAGGCACGTCCAAATCATGAAGTGCAATTAGCTTGTTTTGCACATTCGTACCTGCGCCCATTTTTTGTGTTGATCCCATGAGGATACGAATTTCTCCCTTACGCACTTTTGCAAAGAGTTCATCTTTCTGCTTGTCTGAGTTCGCTTCGTGAATAAAGGCTATTTCTTGTTTCGGAATTCCCATTGCAACAAGTTTTTCTCTAATATCATCATAGATATTAAACTCTCCATCGCCTTTCGGTGTGGACATATCGGAAAATAGAAGCTGTGTTGACCTATCATCTTTAGTCTTATCCCAAATGGCAAACACATTTTTCACGCAGACATTGACCTTGCTGTCAGGATTATCGGGTAGTAGAGGATTGATTAAACGCTGGTCTAAGGCAAGTTTCTTACCGTCATTGGTGATTTTCAGCATATTATCCTCATCAGGCTCTACCGCTTTGTTTCTGACATCATCAGCTCTTTCAGATAGGCTCTTTAGGATTTCCTTTTGCTCTTCACTTGGCAAAGTCTTAATAACTTCATAGTGTGCTTCAGGTGTTGGAAGATTGAGCATATCCGCTGTTTGAATGTCAGCCACTTCTTTAAACATACTCATTAGCTCAGGCAGATTATAAAACTTTGAAAATCTTGTCTTAACTCTATACCCCGTTCCCTCCGGAGAAAGCTCAAAAGCAGACTGCGTTTCTCCAAAAGTAGAAGCCCAAGAGTCAAAATGCTCCAAGTGATTTTTCTTTAGGTTTTCATACTGAAGATAACGCTGCATGGTATAAAGCTCTGTCATAGAGTTACTTACAGGCGTTCCTGTAGCAAAAACTATCCCTTTACCATTTGTCATTTCATCCATATATCTACACTTCATAAACATATCGGATGACTTAAATGCTTCAGACTGACCAATACCTGCTACATTCCTCATTTTTGTGTAGAGATAGAGATTTTTGTAATTGTGTGCTTCGTCGATAAATAGCTTATCTACGCCGAGTTCTTCAAAGGTAATAACATCATCTTTCTTAAAATCATCATTTAATTTTTCAAGTCTTGTTTCAAGTTTCTTCTTGGTCTTTTCAAGCTGTTTTACTGTAAAGTTCTGATTTCTATCATGCTTATATTCCTCCACATAGTTAATGATTTCATCAATCTGATCCTGAATATGTTTCTCCTGATATTCCTTACTCATAGGAATTTTTTCAAACTGCGTATGCCCGATGACAACGGCATCATACTCTCCTGTGGCAATTTTACCGATAAATCTTTTTCTGTTTTTCGGCTCAAAATCTTTCTTATCTGCCACCATAATATTAGCTGACGGATATAGCTGCATAAACTCTCTGCCGATTTGCCCTGTCAAGTGATTCGGAACGACAAAAAGAGATTTACTGCACATTCCAAGTCTTTTACTTTCCATTGCGGAAGCTACCATTTCAAAAGTCTTACCACTTCCCACTACATGGGCAAGCAGCGTATTTCCTCCGTACAGACTTCTTGCAATAGCATTTCTTTGATGAGATCTTAAATCAATTTCTGTGGTCATTCCCTCAAAAGAAAGGTTACTTCCGTCATATTCTCTGTTACGGATGGAGTTAAAACGCTCATTATATAGCTTTACAAGCCTGTTTCTTCTTTCCTGATCACTAAATATCCAATTCTTAAATTCTTCTTTTAGAAGCTCCTGCTTCTGTCCTGCAAGAAGCGTTTCTTTTTTATTTAGCACAGAAGTTTTTGAGCCGTCCGAATTTACAATCTGGTCAAATACCTTTGTTTCTTTTAAATTTAGGGCATCTTCAATCAGCTTATAGGCATTTACCCTTGATGTACCGTAGGTCATTTCAGCAAGGTCATTTCCTCTGTCCTTGCTTTTTCCCTCAATATTCCATTCGCTTGTGAGATTTGAAAATTTAACCTTAATATCCCATCTTGCCCAGCCCGGAGTTTTCAGTGTTTCAAAGATAAACTTTTCAATATCTTTTATCGGTATCCAAGTTGCTCCAAGACGAACATTTATCTCACTTGCTTCAAGCTCCTTTGGTAAAACTTTGGTAAGCTCTGCCTTTTGGTATTCCAATCGGTTCATCTCATAGCTTATCAGTTCTTTTTCTTTGCCATCTTCCGCATATCCAAGATGAGGTAGTTCTCTTTCTGTTTGTCTAATTTTTGATAGATAACTGTCAACAATCGCAATCTTATCTCTGATATTTCCTGATAGGTACTCGTCTTTTGTTACATAACCATATTTATATGAATTGCTGCCATTTGCACAGGCAAAAGGTAAATCTCCATCTTCGAGATTAAAGGATAACGGTCTATAAAAGTTTTGTTCTTCTCTAATATTTAAGTAGATTTCTCCCCTTAATTCTTCTATCAACGTTGGTCTGTCTTTTCCTGTAAGACTTCCCATATAGTCAAAGTCCACATAACCTTTTTCAGACATAGATAGCACAAGAGCTTCAAGAGAAGTATCTACATGGTCGATTATCTTTGCCTTTGTGATGGTTCTCTTACTGAAAATATCGCCATTTGCCTTAAAATTTTCTTCTTCATCAAGGATTTCTATGGAGGAAACAAGTGGGAAATTGCTATCCTCTTTTAAGGCTCTGGTATTGCTTAAATTATTTATAAAGCCATGCTTCTTTGAAAAGTTGTCATAGACTTCATTGAGCTTTTCTTGAGCTTTCTTTACCTCATCATCGGAATAGTCCTCTTTCTGCTTGTAGATAACATCTTTAAGGGCAGTATTCAGTTCAAGATAGTCCTTAATCTTTTCCTTATTTTTCTCCGTTACTTCTTTCTTTACGAAAAGTGAGTTTTCTCTGTAATAGACTTCACCATCAATAACGGTATAGGAAAAGTTTTTGACATCATCCGTTGCAGGAACTGAAGTAATTTCATCATCTAAAAGCTCTATTTCTTCATAAGTTGATCCTTTGGATATTTCTTCACTTGCTTTTGTCAGAAGCTCTTTTAAGTCGGCATTTTCTTTCGGCAGGCACGCAAGTGTGTTTCCAAATCTTCCTGAAACTTCACGCATTGTGCCGAGTACCTGTTCAGGATGATCGACAAAGTATTTATTATATACAAACCCCTTTTCATCTTCAGCAAGGTGAATCCAGTCCTCATCCCTTTCTCTGATACTGTCCCTTTTCTTTAAAAAGATAATATCTGAAGTTACTTCTGTTCCGGCCACACCCTTAAAGGTGTCGTTCGGAAGTCTTATCGCTCCTAAAAACTCGGCTCTTGCTGCAAGATACCTTCTTACGCTTTCATCTTTTTTATCCATTGTTCCACTTGATGTGATAAAGGCGATAATGCCGCCGTTACGAACCTTATCAATGGACTTAGCAAAGAAATAGTCGTGGATAAGGAAGTTGTTTTTGTTATACTCCCTGTCATTTACCTTGTATTCTCCAAATGGAACATTACCGATAACCGCATCAAAGAAGTTATTGGAAAAAGAAGTTTCTTCCAGTCCTTTAATCTGCACTTCACTTTCAGGGTATAGTAGTTTTCCTATTCGACCGCTTACCGAGTCAAGTTCTACGCCATAAAACTTGGACTTATTCATTTCATCAGGGATATTGCCTATAAAGTTTCCGATGCCCATTGATGGCTCTAAAATGTTTCCCTGTTTAAATCCCATATCCGAAAGCGTCTTATATATTCCATCAATTATGGTTTTCGGTGTGTAAAAGCTCGTTAAAGTAGATTCTCTTGCAGCTTCATATTCTGCCTGCGATAAGTTCTCTTTTAGAAAGCTCCTCGCTTCTTTCCACTGTCCGCCTTTTTCTTCATTAAACACTTCGGAAAGTCCGCCCCATCCTACATACTTTGCCAACACTTCCTGAGCTATAATATCAAGCTCTCGTTCTCCGCTTTCCACTCTGTTAAGCATCGAGAGTGCTTCAAGGTTATTATTTAATCTCTCGCTTGGAGATAACTTTTCAGGGAGCGTTTCTTCTGTAATCTTGAAATTGTGAGCTTCATTTTTCTTTATTTCTACTTCTTCAGTAGTCTGCTCAGACTTTTTATATGTCCGATTTTCAAATACTCTCTCAAGATTGCTTTCAAGACGATAAGGAATGACATCGGAGCCTGTTATCATACCGCCAAGATACTCTGCATTGTCCTTAACGGTTACCGTCTTTAGGTTATTTCCCATATCATCAAAGCGTGTAATGGTATAGTTTTTGTCCTTATATTTAATTTCATCTCCAACGATAAACGCAGGTCTTTCAGGGCTTACTTGTCTTAATAAATCTTCATTATCTATAAAAGCTACAATAGGGATTTGATGGTTTCCACTTCTTACCGGATCAAGCCATAAATCATTTCTTCCTGTGATTTGGTTTTTAGCAATCTCCCTTACAGTATATTCTTCATGATTAAAATAGACGGTATCGCCCTCTTTAACTGCAAATTCATCTGAAAGCCTTCCCTTTTCTTCGTTAAGCTCTACTTCTTCTCTTTCCTTCAGATAATCAAATAGTGTTTCCTGAACAGGTGTTACAGCTACTCTTTCTTCTACTTCTTCAGATATTTCAAGTTCTTCTTTATCTTCAAAGCTAAGTTCTCCGTTAAAGACTGATTGAAGCTCCTGTTCATCCATCTGCTTAATAAGTTCTGTATCTTTAAGCTCTCTAAAAGTCTTTGGAAAATCCTCTAAAATAAGCCTTTGGGCATTTAATTCTTTCAATTCTTCAAGATTGAAATATCCCCATTCAGGTTCAATCCCAAGTACAAGTCCAAAGGCATCTCCACTTTCTCTATCGTATTCTGTCATATACCAAGTCCAATTGCTTCTAAACGGAATGATATATGCAGCATGAACTTGCTTATCTGCTAAAGATACATCTTCCTGTGCATAAAGTTCAGGCACTCTTTTAAGCATTTCATCGGTCATTAAGTTTTCAGGATCATCTTTAGAATAATATTGTGGTGCTTTTGATTCTTCTATCTCTGTCTTGCTCTCTATTTTCTTTTCTTCATACAGATTTTTAGAAAGCAGCTCATCCATATGTTTTGCCACACTTGACCAAGTAAGAAATACATCACTGCAATTCTTCTTCTGTAATTTAAGTCCCTTAGCATCGTGCCATTCATCACTTCCCATTGCACCTGAAACAGCATGAGAGCTTCCTCCGATGCCATACTCATCTTTTAAGAAGTTAACTTTTTCTTGAAGTGTATGGTTTTCTTTGAAAAATTTTGTAATCCGCTCTTTTCCCTTATCTATTCCGCTTCCTCTTGACAGGGTAGCAAGAACTTCGTCATCTGTAATAAAGGGCTTTACTTTAGGAAATTCTGTCAGATTGGTACTATATTCCTTTCGTGGCAGCTCAAGTTCTTGCAACTTCTGATAAAGGCTATCTAACTTGTAATAGTGAAACCTTAATACATTTCTGTTTTCTTTGTATCCTTCTAAAAACCTGCCATATTCTTTGATTGTTTCCTTTAGATATTCAGGATTTTTTAATGCCTCAGATAGTCTTTTCGTTTCTTCCGGAAAGCCACCACCTCTTTCTATAAAATCAAAATACCAATGTGCTTTTCCTTCTTCGCTTAAATCGTAATATAGATACCATAGGGATTTTGAAATTCTATCTCTTTCATAATCAAGTGCTTCAGAAATCTCTATATTTGTGACAAATCCTCCAGTTTCCAAAAGCTCATTTATTCTACTTGCTGCTTCATTCCAACTTAAAATTTGCGTATCATCTTCTCTTGCAGAAGTCCCGTAAGCTAAATGAATACCTTTATCCGAATACCAGGAAGATACTTCTCTTTCGTCAATGTAAAATCCATTTCCACCCCTAAAGGTATCTTTGAGGTATTCTCCCAATTCTCCATTACTTTTTCCTTTAGAAAACTCTGCAATAACAGGAAGTCTACTTCCATCGTGATTTCCTCCGTTAATAAGAACGGTATCTATATCCTTCTGAGTTAGTGGAATGGTAAGCCTCATTTGTCCGTAAGTATTTTCGGGTAAAGAAAAAGAAGCCTTATCAGCTTCTTTTAACTCTACATTAGTATTATCTTTTAAATTTCCACTACTTCCTTGATTGTCATTTCCTTCAGAGCTGAAATCATCGCCCCATACTGTGGATCGTTCTCGTCCTCTATCTTCCAAGCTGCCATCAATTTCGGTTTCTCTGTCCTCATAAATTCTATCGCCTGTTTCTGAATATCCATCAGGTGTCCTGTCAGTTTCTTCTCCTTGTATAGATCTACTAACATCTCGAAGTAGCTCTGCTCCTCGCTCTGTGAAAGAAACTCCAGCCTCATCACTGCGTAGGTCGGATTTGGATACTTCCTTATGAAGTCCGTCTCTTCCTCCAAGCTGTTTAGCGTATTCTCCCTGATTTTCTCTATTATCTCGTCTGTACTTTCCATTTCGGAGAACTCGCTCGTTTTCATTTCTTTTCTGATCATCTCGTCGAAGTACATTTTCTTCTACCTCCTCAATTTCTTCTCTAATCTTATTATATTCTGCTTCTTTACCTCTTAAAACCTCTTTATCAAGCTCTTTACTTTTCTGAATGGTTTCATCAATAATATTCACACTAATATCCGATACGGTTTCACCAAGACTCATAAGAGATATACTATCAAGTCTTTGAAAATTTTCTCTTAAAAGTTCGTTATCCATCGGATAATCTAACTTAAATCTTGAAGCTACCGCATAGCTTACCGAGTCCCTTACAAACTTGGTAAATGATATTCTATCCTCATCCGCTACTCTAAGTTCATTCATTAAGGTATCTATTTTTTCATCACCGTAGAGTCTGCTTAAAGAAAAGATGTTTTCAAGTGTGCTTTCACTTTCCTCATAGCCCTCGCTTTTTATCATTTCCTTTAAGACATCTTGGTGGGCTTCTTTATCAAATCTCCAAAGATTGACCTCGTTGACATCCCTGTTTTTTGAAACTGTCTGGCTTATATCAAAGATATAGTCCACCTTTTTATATGTGCCGTAGTCCTCTAAGATTGGAATACCTTTCTGCCCTCGCATAACCGTTCGGTTAAAGCGTTCCCTCCAGTAGTCGAACTTGGCACAGGCTGTCGCTTCAGGATTTTTATCATATATACTTAATTGACTTCTAAAATCATACTTTTGATTGTTTCCGACAACTTTTAGGAGCTTCAGATATTCTGCTTCATTATACAAAACATCTTGTTTTATTAGCTCCAAAATGTTATGAAAATCATTTATTCGCATTTTTACCTCCTTCTTTTTTCAAACAAAAAAGGCGGTTAGATTTTACTCTAATCACCTTCGCTATATACCAAATATTATCACTCTATTTCAATTTTTTAATTGATTCACTTTCAGATAGTATCTTCATTTGTTCAATAGCTATTGCATTTAATTTTTCCAATCTTTCAGATTGGCTCATGCCTTCATTTATAAATACCGCATTAAGATTCTCAAGATTAGAAAGGCAGACAAGCTGTGATATATCCGCATAATCTCTAATATTGCCTTTTAAATCTGGATTTTCATCACGCCACTCCTTAGCTGTTATTCCAAACAGAGAAACATTAAGAATATCCGCTTCACTTGCATAAATAAAATTGATTTTTTCTTTTGAAAGTTTATCCGGTACAAGTTTGTTTTTAATGGCATCTGTGTGAATTCTATAATTGATTTTTGCCAAATTTCTCTTAATATCCCATCCTAACTTCTTTTGTTCTTCTTCCTTTAGGCGTTCAAATTCCTTGATTAAATATAATTTAAAGTATGGCGATACCCAAGAAGCAAACTCAAATGCTATATCTTTATGAGCATAAGTTCCACCATATCTTCCTGCTCTCGCAACGATACCGATAGAATTAGTTTTTTCCACCCATTGCTTGACCGATAATATAAAACGGTTAAAACCTGCTTCATTTTTAATTCCCTCGAATTCGGGGGAATTAAAATTCGTGTTATACATTTCTTCCCAAATACCTAAAAACTCTATTGTATTCTTGTTTCTGAGCCACTTTTCAATCAAAGCAGAACCGTTCTCAATATTTCTAACCATATCCGTTAAAGAAATATAATCTCTATTGTCTATGGCAATAATGCTGATTTCTGAACCTTCAACATTTATTTTAGACATATAATCACCTCTCAATCATTAAATTGATTACTTTGCATTATAGCATTTTTAGAGCATTTTTTCCACGCTGAAATTCGTGCTGTCTTACTTGCGATATGTCAAAACCGCTTCTTTTATCTCATTTTCAATCGCATCTAAAAATTCTTTCTTAGATGATTTACCCTGAGCAATATCAGATAATTCCATTTCCCACTTTGCTGTCGTTTCTGCCGACTTAAAGGTATCTGCTACAATCGTTACAAGGCTGATTCCTTTATGCGTTGCAATTAGATTCTTCTTATCTCTTTCGACAAATCTCTTAAAGATTAGATTTTCAATAATTCCTGCCCTTGTTGCCGGAGTGCCAAGACCTTTTCTTTCTACCTCTACACCTTTTTCTAAGGCATCATTTCCCGCAATCTCCATAGACTTTAAGAGCGTATCTTCCGTAAAGTGTTTTGGAGGTTGGGTAAATTTCTCTTTAATATTTTTATTATCAATGCTTATAACATCGCCTACCTTTACATCAGGAAGCTCTATGTCCTCATTCTTCTTAGACTTGTATTCTTTAAGGTATTTGCTAAAGCCTTCATCCTTAATTACCTTACCTGAACTTGTAAATTCAAAACCGTCAAATGAAGCTACAATCTTTGTTGTATTTTCAATAAGCGGATAGCCTACACTTGCATGAAATTTATCGGATATAAGGAAGTAAACTTTTGCTTCACTTAAAGGTAATTCAGAAATATCTTCTTTTACTGAACTGATTGTCGGTATGATTGCATGATGGTCCGTAATCTTTTTAGAGTTAAATACTACCTTGATACGCTCTGTATCAAAGTCATTTTTACCCAAAATGTTGTTGACTGTACTCACAATCATATCCTCTGTTAAACATCTGCTGTCTGTTCTGGGGTAAGTAATCAGTTTCTTTTCATACAGGCTTTGAGTATAGTCAAGTGTCTGCTTGGCACTATATCCAAAATATTTATTGCACTCCCTTTGAAGCGTTGTCAAATCGAAAGGCAAATCGGGCTTTGTAATTTTTTCTTTTTGAATAATATCGGTTATTTCAATCTTATCGCCTACTAAATTTAAGAGCTGTTCAGCAGCAACTTCATCATCAATTCTATCCGTTGATAGTGTAAAATCATTTGTAGCAAGCTCCACTGCATAATATTTTTCTTTCTTAAAGTTTGCTATCTCATCATCTCTTTTTACAATCATGGCAAGGGTAGGTGTCTGCACTCTGCCAACACTGTAATTTTGCTGATACAGACAAGAGTAGAGCCTACTAATATTCATTCCGACTAACCAATCCGCAATAGCTCTTGCCTGTGCCGATTCAAAGAGATTGTCATAGTCCTTTCCATCTTTTAGATTATCAAAGCCCTCTTTAATAGCACTATCTTCCATAGATGAAATCCAAAGGCGTTTCATCTTCTTTTTGCATTTAGCTTCGTTATATACAAGTCTAAAAATGCTTTCTCCCTCACGACCTGCGTCGCACGCATTGATAACCATATCAATCTCTTTATCATTCATCAGCTTTTTAAGGATGTTAAACTGTTTCCTCGTGGATTTTGCTATCTCATACTTATAGTTCTTTGGAACAATCGGTAAATCTGTAATATTCCATTTAGCATATTTTTCATCATAAGCGTCCGGATTTGCCATTTGAATTAGGTGTCCAACGCACCAGCTCACCCTATATCCGTTTCCTTCATAATATCCGTCTTTCTTTTTATTTGCTCCAATAACCTTTGCAATGGAGATTGCAACACTCGGCTTTTCTGCAATAACTAACTTCATCTGTGTTTTCCTCCTGTTATAAATCAAAATAGGGCGAAAGATTTTACTCTCCCGCCCTAACTTTGCACCCAAAACAATATGTTTTTAGGTGCGTTTATTCTTCATCATCTACTTCATCTGCATCATTTATTTCTTCCTCGCTTTCAGATTCAGAAAAGAAATCATCATCTTCCTCCTCTAAGGCTTCAAGTTCTTTATCTTCTTTCTTTTTCACAACCTTAAAATAGTAGCCTGCTCCTAATGCACCACCTACTACAAGAAGCAAAATAATATAGGTTCCTAAATTACCCTTTTCGTCCTTCTTCTCAGGCTTTACTTCTTCCTTAACAGGTTCTTCTTTTACTACTTCCTGCTTTGGTGCTTCTTTTTTCTCCACCATGTTTAAGAGATCATCTTCAGATACTTCCGTAAGAAGCATTACATTCTCACTATCTTCATCATGATTGATGATTAAATAAAAGGTCTTACCGTTTTTCGTTTGAAAGGTAATAAACTGCCTTGCATCTGCCGAATACTGATCCGTTTCTTTGTTATCGCTGCTATCTCCATGATGAATCGGATACTCCTTATTTGCATTATCTTTATTCTCCGTAACGGATGCTCTCGCCTTTGACGGAGATGAAGCTACTCCCTTGTTGGTGTTTACACTCTTACTTGCAGACCCCATTGATGAATCCTGACTGTTATTCGCAGGAGCTTTTGCCGTCAACTTATTGGGATAGCGAACTTCCTTTTCTTTCTCCTTTACTTCCGTTTTGCCTTTGCCGGTATCCTTTGTAGTATTACCTGAGCTTACCGAATCCGATGAGCCTTTACCGGTACTACTTACAGAAGTCTGTGGTGTTTGAGGAGAAATACCTGAACTTGTCTTAATTCCGGAAATAGGATTAATCGGTGTAACTGATTGTGATGTTACAGGAGCTTTATTTGTTTCAGTTGCCTTTTTCTCAAGCTCTTTCACCTTTTCCGTCAGCTTATCTATTTCCTTTTTCATATCTTCTGATAAGTCCTTATTTCCCTTATCTTTCTTCATTTTTTCTTTCAGGCTATCAATTTCATCTTCAAGGTCTTTAATTTTATTCTTTTGCTTATCACTTAATTTGTCTTTATCCTTAAGTTCGCAATTTAACTTATCAAGTTTATCCTGAAGCTCTTTTGCCTCTTTTTCTATTTTTGAAATATCGTCTTTAGAAAGCTCTGTCTGCGTTCCCTTATCCTTAACCTCTATCTTTGCTACCTTACGGATAATCTCATCTTTTCCATCTCCCTTTACCTCATAAAACAGAAATTCATCAATGAATTTCATATTATCAGGAAGCATTGGAAGATCTCCGCTATCAATAAGTTGTCCTTTCTCAGCCTTTATCTTTTCTTCCTTAAAGACCTTTTCATCTTCAAAGACATACCTTACATTTACTTCAACTTCCGTTTGAACAGCTTCGTTTTTTGTTGGAGCTTCAGACTTTTGCTCCTGTGCATAAACAACCGTCCAAAGACCTAAAATACAACTAATACTTACAATTACCGCAAGTGCTACCGTCCAAAACTTATTATTCTTTTTCAAACTGGTTTTCATTTATTTTCTCCTTTTTCATTTCTGCTTTTTGTCTGTTTACCTTTGCCATCAAATCGCTGATTGTGATGTTATTCTTTCTGCAAATCGCTATGATTTCTTCATTTTCAAGCTCTTCTTCACGAATGAATAAAGGCTCCAATTCTTCATCAATCAGAGTCTTTTTATCCTTTAACTTCTTTATTCTGTTTTTTACTGCTATCAGTTCCTTTTTCAAATTCTTACCTCCTATTTCTTTACATTTGGCGGAAAACCGAATCCTACGGGATGGTGCTTACAAAATGTTGCTATCCAATCATCTAAGGTAGTTACTCTTATTCGACCGATGTTATCAATCACTTTTCCATCTCCAATGTAAATACCTACATGACCATAGGTAAGCCCTGCACTGCTTCCGCTACTGCTGCTTTCGACTGCCACAAGCATTCCCACTTTTAGCTTTGACCTGTCTGATGTAAAGGTATAGTTTCGGTACATATCACAGGCATTCCCGCCTATATATCCAAGTCCTGCATTTTGATAGACCTGTGATACCCACATGGCACACCAGCCTGCACCCGGAGATGGCGTAATGTATGCAGCATTAACAATCTTCTTTTGTACTTCCGTAGATGCCTCATACTCTTTTCCACCGCCGATACCTCCATTTGCACTGATAAGGTCAGAATTACCAAAGGCTTCTCTCATATTACCTTGTGCAAGGAACAAGGCTTCATAGTGCTTTAGATTATCGGGATAGTTTGCAAAGACCTTTCGGATAATGCTGTCCATCTCTTTTTTATGAAGCGTTACGATGAGTTTTTTATACTCATAAAGTTCTTCGTGGCTTTCGGTATATTCATTGCCATCTTCATCGGTATAGGTTTTTGTAACCGTCCTGTATCTGATTTCAATTTCTTCCCTATACTCAAGGTCATACATGGAATCAAATAATTCTTTTAATATGGATTCTACTTCCGATACACTCTTTACCTCTCCGCACCTTGATGTAATGTAGGATAAAAGCTCATGAACATTATGACCGATATACTCTGTGTTATTTAAGATGTACTCATCATAGCCGGGATGGTTACTTTTGACATTATCAACCTCATTTTGAAGTTCCTTTTCCATAGCAGAAAAGTTCTGATTGATTTCGCTTAGGACATTTGGCTTTGATAAATAGTTTGTTGTAAGCACAGAGCTTGTAGAATTCATAAAGCCTGTCATTCCCGTTCCTGCAAAGTTAATCACAAAAGTCCCTAAGATAATGATACCTATGAAAATAAGCATTAGTCCTTTTGCTTTTCGGATAATCATATCCTTTGAGCTTTTCAGTGTTCCGATAAGTCCCTCTTTAATTCGATCTCTAAGCCTTGACTTATTCTCACGAGAAATTGCTGCCTTTACCTGATTTTTCTTTTGAAATCTTTTATATGCACTTGCTCTTTTATACTCATCCGTCTTTTTCAGTTCCTTTTTGGCATCACGAAATTCCAACTTTGACTTACGCTTTCTGATTTTATAGTCCTTTTTCGTAAGGTCATAACCTTTATTCGCTTTTTTCCTATCCGAGTAATTCTTTATGCCATGAATGAGTTTTGAGCTTGTATCTGCTGTCTTTTCTCCTGCCTCTACACCCTGATTTTCATCACTTCCATGAGATAAGTAATCTCTTACGGTTTCACTTCCTTTGGCAAGTCCTGAAAGGGCAGATACCTTTACCATATCTTTTTTTAGCTTTTTCTTTTGGTCTTTTGATAGGCTGCTATCAACTTTTTCGCTGACAGCATCTTTTCCCGCCTTTTTATCTTCAGTCTTATTTTCCTTTGGTGCATCGTCCTTTTTCCTTGTATAAAGGCTTTCGGTATAGTTTTTTCTCTTATAATTTTTCTTTTGAGCTTTTTGGCTTTTTGAGAAGCTATTTGTATTTTCTGCTTTATGATGAAGATTATCCTCGACATCATAGGCTGACTCAAAATAATCGCTATCCCTAAAGTCATTGTCGTATCTGTCTATAATCCCATCATTATCAAGTTCTTTTCCTAAAGGATCATAGATTTTTTCATCCTTAACCTCCGTAATATAATCTGATCTTCCCGTTTCAATTGCGGAATTTACGTCTCCCTTATCTGAATCTCTATATTTTTCGTTTCTCTTGGATGTTCCATAAGACTTTTCATTATCAGCACTTACCTTACTTGTTTTTTCATGCACTTTATCCTGAAACCGTTCTTTCTCATGAACGATTTTACCTCTGTAATCATCGTTATGTTTTAGCTTACTTTCTTCAGGTATCGTATCTGTTTTACTATGAAACATCTCTCTTTCAAGGCTTGCCTTATGCCTTTCCTTAAAATCCTTTTTCAGCTTCTTTCCCATAGGCTACCTCACTTCTTCCGGCTTGGTAGTCATCTTCTGATATAAAATTGTATCTTTCGGAAACTTATCAAGGAAAGGCACAATGGTATTTCCAAAGAATAAGAGTCCCTCACCCTCATTTGAATTAGTAACATATCTGAGCTGTGGAAGTGAGATTTTAAGTTTTCTTGCAAGTATCTCTCTATCTCCCGATGCTTGATTTAGCATTAAGACAAAGTCTGTATTGTCAAAGATATTTTCTATCTCCTTACTCATAAGTAGGTCTTTGACATTCTGCGTAATACCTGTTGGAATACCTCCCCATTTACGAAATCTTTTCCAAATCTCTACGGAATAGGATGCTGTCTGCTCATCTTTTAAAAGCAAATGGAACTCGTCGATATAGTACCTTGTAGCCTTGTTTCCTCTGTTTTGTGATACCTTATTCCACACCTGATCCTGAATAACAAGCATTCCTATTTTCTTTAACTGACTTCCAAGTTCTTTAATATCAAAGCAAAGGAGCTTCTTATTTAAATCCACATTTGACCTGTGATTAAAGACATTAAGAGAACCCGATACATAGATTTCCATCTCTGTTGCCAGCTTCTTACCAACCTTTTCTTCCTGTCCTTTTAACATATCGTATAGGTCTTGCAGTATTGGCATATTACAAGGCTCTGGGTTTTCAAAATACTTTTCATAAATTTTAGGCAGGCATCTATCTATAACGGACTTTTCTTCTGCTGTAAGTCCACTACCGCCAACTACAAGCTCAAGCATACTCATGATAAAGTTTGCCTTGTCTTTAAGAGGTGCGTCCCCATCTCCATAATTTGAATTTATATCAAGGGGATTCAGGTAATCCTTTGACTTACTGCTGACCTTAATGACTTCTCCCTTAAACTGCCTTACAAGGTTTCCATACTCTCCTTCCGGATCGCAGATAATCACATCATCATCCGTTACTAAAATCGCATTTGCCATTTCTCTTTTGGCACTAAAGGATTTACCGCTGCCCGGAGTTCCGAGGATTAGACCGTTTGGGTTCTTTAATTTCTTTCTATCTGCCATAATCAGGTTATGGCTTAGGGCATTTAGTCCGTAGTAAAGACTATTACTTGAATTGATAAAAAGCTCCTCTGTGGTAAATGGCATAAATACTGCCGTTGATGAGCTTGTCAGTCCTCTATCTATCTCAATCTTATTTACACCAAGAGGCAACACGCTCACTAAACCTTGTTCCTGAGAATGGTCAAGTCTTTTCAGCTTACAGTTATGCTTATTTGCAATGGAGCTTATTTGAGCAATTGTGTTATCGAGCTTTTGCACTGTCCTTGCAAAGTTCATAAAGACGATACTTACCACAAACATTCGCTCATCTCTTGTCTGCAAGTCTTTTAAGAGGCTCTTTACATCCTCACCATAGGTAATTAAGTCTGATGGAAGAATGTCCATATCATAACCGCTTCTTACCGCCTTCTTATTTTCTTCAATCCTCATCTTATCAATATCGGTGTTTTTTCGTTTTACCATCTTAATGGCTTCCGATTGGTCGATTGCCCTAATATGAAAGGAAATATTGATGTTATCGTCAATATCCAAAAACTCGGATAACATCCTATCTGAAAGCTCACTGGCAAGGATTTGAAAATGACTCGTTGCTCCGATGAATTTGCCAAACTTAAAGTATCTACTCGGTGTAAAGTTAAACTCATCAGGCACAATATATGTCTTTGTGCTTTCTCTTTTCTTTAGGTCTTTATAGGAAAATTCAAATGTTTTATTTGGATTTAAAACATCATGAAGTATCTTTAGCCTTTCTTCTCCGTTTAGGCTTTCTGCTCTCACACCCATGCTCTTTAGATTAGATAATATATCTATCTCCAGTCTTTCAAGTTTTGATGTTGCCTGCTCTAAATTATCCGCTTCCACTGTAAAGGTTACATACTTTGATTTTTTAAGTCCGTTATTTCCCTTTACAATCTGGCTTTTAAGCATCTCTCTAAATTCAAAGCGTATATCGTCAAAACCGTCCTTTTTATCCGGTATCTGAATTGCCGACTTCATTTCTTCGTTTCGTCCGAGCTGATTGATATATGAAAACTCAATGCTGATGCTCGGATCAAAGGAATTTAGAAAGTTTGCAAACTGATTAAAAATCAAGTCCCTATCTTCATCTAAGGCAAGCTGATAGTTAATGTCCTGAAAGGCTATACTTTTACTGAAGTGCCTTTCATCAAGCTGGCATATTCCGCTTTTTAAAAGCCTTAGATAGGGAATGGTATCTTCTACCGTATATCTTTTCGGTTCTTTCTTAAAGATAAGGTCAAGGATTCCTCCCTTATCTTTTTTTGACTTGCAATTACTTTTCTTTAAGTCCCGCTTTTGACTTCTCAATGCCTTTTCGTTTTGCATGAGTTTTATTTGCTGAATTTTTCTTTTCTTGTTCAAGGTAAACCTCCTTTCTCACTCTCTTTTTTGGCTGATAAAACTTATGAAGATAAATGTGCTTAAAGTATTTCTCAAATGTCAGTCCGTCTTTTTCAAATAGTGTGATGAAAAAGATAGGAAGCGTGGATACGATAAGGAATATGACAGCTATGTCAT
Organism: Eubacterium nodatum ATCC 33099; assembly: GCA_000510425.1. Taxonomy (GTDB): domain Bacteria; phylum Bacillota; class Clostridia; order Peptostreptococcales; family Anaerovoracaceae; genus Aminicella; species Aminicella nodata. The sequence goes on from AZKM01000019.1 coordinate 73,201, forward strand.
TTGGCACAAACTTCCTCATAAATAAATAGACTGGTATTCCAACCAGTCCTGCAAGTGTGAAGCCTATGAGCTGCCTTTTCGTTAGGTTAAAAGCAACCTTTGTCTTTACCCTATTTAAGTCTTTAGGGATTGGTACATATGCCATATCTTACCTCCCATCTTCTTTACCCTTTGACAGCTCCTCAAAGTGTTCATATACAGAGCCGATTTCTTCCTGAATAGTCGCAAGCTGTTCGTCTGTGTTCTTGTTATATCTTTGCTGCATTAGGTAAAAATCGTTATGGCAGCGACCAATGTCCTCTGTTTTTTCTTCCAATTCTTCCACCTTATTATGAAGCTTGATCCTATCAATTATCGCCATAATACCTGCTCCGATTACTACTGCTGTAAATATTGTTTTTCTTTTATTCATACTATCTTTCCTTTCTTTTAGTGTGCATTTAATATGCTTTTGGCCAATGTTCCGCTCTTTAGCATCATTAACCCCAGCAAAACCGCATAGCCAAGTATCGTCATGGTACTTGTGTGTATATCTGTTATCTTAATCGTCTTAACTAAAACTGCGTAAATTCCAAGACAAACCATTAAAAAGAGTCCTTGTAGTCCAAGTGCAAATAGTCCTTTGATGTAGTTTGTTCCAATCTGTCCCCACTCCTTGTTTCCCATTGTGGCAAAAGGAATAGCTGAAACCGATGAGTAAACATAAATCTCAAACATTCTTCCGTAAACTACAAGCATAATCACAACGGATATTACCTGTATAGCAACCTTGATGAGTGAGGTTTCAAAGAGAATCATGACAAGTTCTCCAAGCCCCTTTTCTTTTAGGGTATCCATCATTGCTACTATCTGATCTCCGGAAACGGTAGCAGAGGTGTTTATAACCCCTGCCGCCTTATTTACCATGTGCTGTGCCACATCAAAAACTGCCATTGAAAACTCAAAGGCATGGGATACTAACCATACAGCAATCCACATCTTGATGATGTACTTGAAAAATTCAAAGGTATCTGTATCGTGCATATTGTTCTTTTGCATTACCATATTGATAAGCTCGATACAAAGAACTGCTGTGATGATTAGTCCCGCTATTGGAATGATAACGGAATCGTTAATGCTTTTGATAAAGGCAAATACATCTCCGTTCCACCCCATAGGCGTTTTACCTACATCTGTTGCCACCGTACCAACTTTATCGTTGATATCAAGAAACATGGACTCTAAGTTTGCTTGGATACCGCCCAGTAGAAGCTCCTTAAAGAATTCTTCTATCTTGTCGAATATTCCAAACATCTAAGCTCTCCTTTTCTTCTTAATTGAGTACACCCGCAAGTAGTGGAATGAGCTTAAGTCCGATAAGAACGATACCTCCTCCAGCCATAAGCTGCTTAATACCTTGGCTCTTAGCTCCGGGATTGTCATTACCATATCCTTCCATAAGATTGATGACGCCCCATGCTCCAAGTCCTGCACCTACTGCCATAACCAAAATCTTTAATACATTAACTGCCTGTGTAAAAAATGCCATAAGTTATTCCTCCTCGTTTTCTTCTTTCTTTTCAATTTTGTTGTAGGACTTCACTACAAAGTTTTTGTAAGTCTTTCCCTCTTTTTCACGCTTCTTAAAGTAGCCAAAGATATGGATTAAATCACCTTTTTCAAAGTCCTTTGCCTTCTCTGCTTTTTCTCCATAGGCTGCACAGTTGATGTACTCCTTACCCTTACCGTACTTTTTTACAAGCGTGAAGTTTGCAACTTCTACCGTTTCTCCGTCTTTTTCAAAGTTTGAGAAAGTAGGTTCCGCCACTAAGTTGGCGTTGATGTTAATCATTTCTTGTTTCATCTTTTTAAATTTCTCCTTTTCATTTCAATAAAAAAAGCGACTGGAGTATTACTTTTCCAATCGCTGATACTCTTTCTATTTAGTTTTTTCTTAGTGGGACTTCTGATCCTTATCATCTTGCCTCCTGATTTTGAATAAAAAAACAGCAAATCTTTTTAAGGCTTACTGCATTCTTGTAATAACCGTTTCTCTATTTAATTTTGCTTTTCCTTTTCGCTTCATATAGCTCTCAATATTAAACACATTCTTCTTATCATAATCTTCAAGTAGCTTATAGTTCTTATGCTTTGTAATATCGAATTTGTCTGATAGAAATGGTCTGACACCACGAAGCTGAAAGATACATTTGCTACCGTCCATTACGGTAATCTCATCTTGGCTCATAAGCTCCTTACCTGTCTTTTGGTAATTAAGTCCAAAGCTCTTTTGATTACTCCTTGTTTCCGATGTGTTATATAAATCTATCGTTTCTTTTCCCAGTGTTTCAGAAAGTTCCTTTAATGTGGTCTTTTCCTTGCCACCAAGAAACAAGGTACTATCACAGTTACCTACGATTGTATCGGCATTATCCTTATAGATTGCCTTTAACTGAGATTGTGCTTGAAGTATGATGCTTGCTGATATTTCTCTGGAACGGATTGTTGCAATTAACTTTTCAAACTTAGGTATTAAACCAATGTTTGCAAATTCATCAAGCAAGCATCTCACATGGACAGGTAATCGTCCGCCATATACATCATCTGCCTTATCACATAATAGATTAAAAAGTTGTGAGTACATAATGGATACTACAAAGTTAAAGGTATCATCAGTATCAGAGATAATAACAAATAGTGCTGTTTTTCTATCTCCGAGTGTATCAAGCTCAAGTTCATCTTCACTCATCAAGTCCCTAAGTTCCCTAATATCAAATGGAGCAAGCCTTGCACCACAAGAGATAAGAATAGATTTTGCCGTTTTTCCCGCAGCCAATTTGTATTTCTTATATTGCTTCACTGCAAAGTGTGTAGACTCTTTCTTTTCCAGTGCTTCAAAGAGTCTATCTATCGGATTCATATAGCTCTCATCATCTTCTCTAACTTCTGAAGCGTCTATCATATCGAGAAGTGTTGCAAAGTTCTTTTCTTCTCTTGGAGCTTCATAGAAGATGTAGCCGATAAGGGCTGTATAGTAGAGCTTTTCAGCTTTGACCCAAAAATCTTCACCTGCTTTTTCTCCCTCTCCTTTCGTATTTGCTATAATTGTCTGCACCAATTTCAAAATATCTTTCTCAGAACGGATATAAGCAAAAGGATTGTATTTCATAGACTTTTTGAAGTTAATGGTATTTAAGATTTTTATCTCATAGCCGTTATCTTCAAGCATCTTTCCACATTCAAGGACTATCGTTCCTTTCGGATCGGTTACGCAATATGACGAGTGCATCTGCATTAAGTTCGGCTTTACATAAAATCTCGTTTTTCCCTACAATGTCAAGTATATGATATAAAAAATCACCTAAATTTCTTTAAGTGATTCTTCTAATCGTTCTTTATAATGTTGTTCCTTCTGAAAGAATATCGACATACTTTCTATATACATACTGTTTATATCGTTTCTTCTCTTCTACAAGTTCCAATATTTCAAGTTCTATCAATGTTTCAAGTAATTTATTTACCGTTGGTTTGCTTAAATCCGACAAGCGTCTGATATCTTCCGTTTCCAAGAATGGATGCCTTAACAGGTAATCATATATCAAAAGAAGATTTGAAATATTGCCCTTTGGTATATTACGAATTTTTTCAATATCAGCTTTTTTTAACTCTATAATTTTTTGAATAGATGAAATTGCATCTTCGGATATTTCACATATACCTTTTATGAAAAATTTGATCCATTCTTCAAATTCTCCCTTTACACGAACATTATTCAATAATTCATAATACCTGTTTCTATTTTTTTTGAAAAAGTAACTTAAATACAGAACGGGATATTCAATCAGCCCTCGCTCTTTTAAAAACAATACAATAAGTAATCTTCCCATTCTCCCGTTACCATCCAAAAAAGGATGTATTGTTTCAAATTGATAGTGAATCAAAGCAATTTTTATCAGATTTGGAATAAAGCTATCTTCATGTATATATTTCTCTAAATCAGTTAAGGACTTTTCCATTTCGCCAGGAGCAGGAGGAACAAAACTTGCTGTATTTAATTTGCATCCTGCATATCCAATCCAATTTTGAGATTTCCTAAACTCTCCGGGTGATTTTTCATTGCCTCTAACACCTGATAATAAAATGGAATGTGTTTCTTTAATCAACCTCATACATAAGGGTAACTCTTCTAATCTTTTAAACGCATAATTTGTTGCTTTTATATAATTGACAATTTCTTCGGTATCTTTTATTTTTTCATTTTTTCTATCTTTTTGTAAAACATCAATCAGTGAAGCCTGTGTCCCTTCTATTTGTGAACTAATAACTGCTTCTTTTTGCACATACATAGATACAAACAGATCAATATCCGGTAATGTAGTTGCCATACCGTCTAATCTTCCTAAAAGAAGATAAGCCCTATTTATTAAATTCTGAAATTCTTCATCTATGTTAAATTTCAAATATTTTAAATCATGAGGAACAAAACATTCATAATTACTTTGCATCCTCTTCAAAATACCTGCTCTATCCGTTTCTAATTTCATAATTCTAATCCTTTAAGTTAAATTTATTTTACTTAGCTCAAGTATATCAGCTTTAAGTAAAATTTTCAATTATTTTTCTTACTTATAGCATTCGTTGTTTTCCTAAGTAAACTTTTTTATCATAAACTATACTTTTTAATTCTGTTTTAAATTATAATCCCCTCGAAATCGAGGGAATTATAATATTTTCAATAACCTAGAAATATAAGTAATTTTCCAGATGGTTTCATTTTTTCTTCGCTATTATTTTCGTTTTGGCGTAGTAATTTTATGTTTGGCGAGTTTTATATCAATCAAAATATATTCACTATACTTCACGTAATTTATACTTTATAACTATTTTCTTAAGTGTATTTCTATACTTCCGTATCTTGATACCACAATCTTCTCCACCATAGTATCTACAATCTCTTTGGTAATTTTACCATTGTCGAATAGATCAGGAATCTCGTTTGTAGATTCAAAAATACTCTCTTTTTCTAATTCCTGCTCTATCTTTTGTTTCTTAAGTAAGAGATTTTGTTTTTCCTGTAAATACTCCTCCTTCGATAACTCTTTCTTTTTGTACTTCTCATATTGCTTCTGTAAATTGTTTTTTATGCTCTCTAGTTCACAAGAAAGATTCTTCTTTTCCTGAATAGAAATTTTTGTACTTTCTGTATCTACTTTTACAGGTATATTTTTTATCTTATCTAAGAGTAACTCCTCTAATTTTTCCTCTTTTACAATATTGCTGTTTTGATTTACTTTACAAAAACTACAATAATACTTTTTGTAAACGGATATCCCATTTTTTGTTTTTTGACTGTCTTGTCTATAAAATAATTTTCTTCCGCATTCTTTACAAAATAGTTTTCCCTCGAGCATACCATAGTATTTCTTTTTCGTGCTACCACATTTAAAATTTTTTACTCTATTCAGTTTCTTTATTTCTTGAACTTTGTCAAAAACTTCTTTGGAAATAATTGCTTCATGCGTATTTTCTATTTTTTTCCAATCTTCTTTCGGTAGTCTTTCCGTTTTTCGTCCGCCTATATGAGTTTCTTTCATTTGATTATACACATAATCTCCGGTGTATAGTTCCATACTGGTCATTTGAGCAATTGTCGGTCCTTGCCACATTCTCTTTTTTACTTCTGTTCCGGTTTTTAAGTTATGCTTATAACTTGTAAGTCCAAGCTCTTCTTTTCTATCGGAACGGGTAATATATCTCTTTTCGTTAAATACTCTTGCTATTTTATTACAAGAATATCCTTGTAAGATAAGCTCAAAGGCTTCTCTTACGATAAATGCCGTCTTTTCATCAACAAGAATATGATGTTTATCCTTCGGGTCTTTTATATATCCAAAAGGTGCTAATCCATTCGTATTTTTCCCTTGTGATTTTAGTTCTTGAGATATACTTCTTATTTTCTGAGATAATTCTTTTGAGTAAAAATCATATAATAAACTTTTGAATTGGGTATCAATTTCCGTTCCGTTACTTCCTTCTTTTAAGCTGTCATAACCATCATTTATGGAAATAAATCGAATCCCCATAAAAGGAAAGATATTTTCCAGATAGTTTCCCATTTCAATATAATCTCTTGAGAATCTGGACATGTCTTTTACAATAATACTATCTATCTGATTATTTTTTAAATCCTCAAGCAATCTTTGGTATGCCGGTCTATTGGAATTGGTTCCTGAAAATCCGTCATCTACGTATTCCGATATTTCATATTCCATCAGATCTCTATGCTTTTTAATATAAGCTTTGATATATTCTCTTTGGTTATGAATACTTTCACTTTCTCCCTTTTTCTGATAATCCTCTATGGATAGTCTCAAATACATAGCTAATTTATTCATAACTAAGACCTCCTAAGACTTCTATTTCTTTTGATATATCGAACTTAAAGTGTATTATCACTTCTCTATTCTTTGATATTTGAATAGAATCAATGATTTTATGGATAAACTCCTCATCTATGCTGTCCATATCTTTCGTTTTCATATCAAATATGGAATTTATAAAGTGTTCCAATTCCGTTCTTTTTTGTTTTACTTTCTTCTGCCTATCAAAATATATCCTAATTTCTTTTTCGAGAAAATGAATTTGATTTTGAATAGCAACTTTTTCCTTTTGATAATTACTTAATAAAAGTTCTCCTTTTACATACTCTTCATATTTCTTTTGAAGTTCCAATGATTCATCTTCCTTCTTACTTTGTAAGGTTTTAAGCTTGATCTCCATATCTTTTAATTGGCATTTATAAAAATATTTCAGTCTATTCTTCAAGTCGTCTTTTGAACTTAAAATTCCTACAATTTCCTTTACAGTATGAAACAGGATTTTATCAATTTCACTTTCCCATATTTTGCAATGTACTTTATTTTCAAACAGATAATCTTCTCCCCTGCAAAAGAAATAATATTGCTCCTTATTTTCTATTCCCGCATGATCGTTGGATGTATTCATATGGCGTGATTTTAATAATTGTCCACATTCTTTACATATCAAAAGTCCTTTATATTTATTGTCAATTGTTTTGGTATTGGTATATAAATTATGTTTTTCTCTTGCGATATCCCTTTTTTCTTTTCTAAGATTTTGAATAGCAAAAAATTTCTCTTCATCAATAATAGCTTCGTGAGTATGTTCCACCTTAACCCATTCCTCTAAAGGTCTATATGCTCCTTTTTCTTTTCGGATGCTTTTTTTCTCATGCATCCCCTGTACCATATTTCCAATATAGGCTTCATTTTTAAAAAATTGTCCAATTGCACTGGGGCTCCATTGTTTTTTATTATCCGGACTTCTTAAAACTTCTCCCGTTTTCATATATTGCCAGGGGGTTGTATACTTTTTGGTCAGTTCCCTTGCAATTTCTATTTGAGATGCCCCTTTATAAGCTAAATCAAAAATCAGTTCTACAACTTCTCTTACCTTTTGATCTGCAATTAAGACCTTTCCCTTATCTTTTCTCACCGCCTTATAACCATAAGGGGCAAAGGTTCCTATAAAGTATCCCTGCTTCATCTTTTCCTGTTTGGTACTGCTTACTTTTTTGGAAATATCTTTTGCATACAGGTCATTGATGATGTTTTTAATTGTAATTTCAAAGGATTTTTTATCATCCGATTCATGCTCCGTATCAAAATGATCGTTTACGGATATAAAACGAACTCCCAAGAAAGGAAATACTTTTTCAATGTAGTTTCCAATCTCCAAGTATTCTCTTCCAAATCGGGACAAATCCTTTACAAGGATACAGTTTATTTTTCTTTCCTTGATGTCTGTCATCATTTCATTAAAGGCAGGTCTTTGAAAATTTGTTCCGGAGTATTCATAGTCCTGATAAACTTTAACTACACGAATCCCCTTTTCTTTGGCTTCTTTGATACAAAGTTCTTCCTGCATAGCAAGAGAATTGCTTTTATCCCTATATTCCTCTTTTCTTTCGTGAGATAATCTTGTATAAATTCCCGCCTGATAGATCGTAAGGTTCTCTTTATTTTTCTTCTCTGTAACAGAGGTTTCATACCTCTTTTTTGTTCTAGCCATAGCAAACCTCACTTTCTACAGTTTTTTGTACGGTTGATTTCATAAACTGTAACAAAATTCGTTGCTTATGGTCTTGTTTCTCTTCACTATTATTTGCCATTGCTTCTAAAAAGGCCACCTCTTCTTGATGATTAAAAATCACCTCAATTTCTTTATCCTCTCCTATAAGGATTTTATCAATCAGCATAACAATAGAAAGTCTGTCCGGTTTTGTGAGTGCTTTATATTTTTTTAGGTCAAACAGCCAGCTTTCATTATTTCTAATGCGTTCTTTGACTGTTTCCTGTTTCTTCTTCCTGTACTCAATGTTTTCATTTAATTTTGTAATTTGTTCCAGATAATTCTCACGAAACATCTGATATTCTTCTTTGGAAATAATATCTTCTTTTAAATCTACATACAGGGAAGATAAAAGATTTTGTGTCATTTCTTTTTCTCTTTGCAGTATCCCTATCTGCTTATCTGTAATATTTCTAGTAACATCAATCTCTTGGATCTTTCGATACAAATTTTCGTGAAATATCAGATATTTATCAAAAATACCTGCAAGTATTTCTTCCAAATCTTCTTTTTTTATGCTATGCCTTGTACAAGATTTTTCTTTGTTATACTTTGAGCAGATATAGAATACCTGCTCTTTTTCTTTATATTTGACCACTCTTCTTACAAGCGGACTGTTGCAGTCTTTACAAAACAGCATCCCACTGAAAAGGTCTGTTTTTTTCTCTTTGGTATTATACAAATCTCTTTTTAACATGCGATTTGCAATGTAAAATACTTCTTTACTGATAATTCCTTCATGGGTATCTTCCACCTTAACCCAGTCTCTTTTGTCTTTTTCAATTTGTTTCTTATTTTTGTAATTGATTGTAGCACTTTTGCCTTGCAGCATTGTACCAATATATACTTCATTTTCTATGATTCGGTTGATTGCCTTTGCAGACCAGTTTCTTCCCTTCTTTACTTTAAATCCGCCTTTATAATTAAGTCCTTGATTTTCCTTATATATTTTAGGGGAGTCTATCCCTAAATCGTTTAATTCTTCTGCAATGGCTTTAGAAGAATAGCCTTGTAGTTTCATATCAAAGATACTTTTGATAATATCACTGACATTTTCATCTACAATCAGCTTATTCTTATTTTCTTCCGATTTCTTGTAGCCGTATGGTGCGAAGGAACCGATGTACTCCCCTTTTTCTCGTTTCATCTTCTGTGAGCTTTTTACCTTATTGGATATATCTCTGGCATAGCTGTCATTGATAAAGTTTCTGATAGGCAATATTAGATTGATGTCGCTCATATCCGCATTTTTGCTGTCATAGTTATCATTGATGGAAATAAACCTGATATGAAGCTGTGGAAATATTTTTTGAATATAGGTGCCGGCTCCGATATAATCTCTTCCGAATCTGGAGAGGTCTTTTACAATGATAATATCAAACGCCCGATTTTTCTTACTGATTTCTTCCATCAAATCTTTTAATGCCGGTCTGTCATAAGTTGTTCCGGAATATCCGTCATCTACATATTCCTTAACAAGCTCTATTTCATTGTTCTTTGCATAGCTTTGTATCAATTCTCTTTGATTTATAATAGAGTTGCTTTCGCTACTCATACCATCATCTTTTGACAGTCTTAAATACATACAAGCCTTATTTTTAAACATAAAAAAGCCTCCTTCAATTTGATTTATACAATAAACCAAACAAAGGTTAGGCTTCCACATGCTTATTATACCGCTCCTAAACATTTCTTGCAATACCGATTCTCAAAATGAAGTTCGGATTATTAAGATTATCTCAATCTTTTATTTACAACTTCCTATCATCATGTTACAAAAAGTTTTTCCTGAATATAGGCATCAATTAAATGTTCCAAACGAAGTCCCGTATTGGAAAATTTTATTTTTACGGTATAACCCTCTAATTGGCTTATCTTCTGTTCTTCTTTTTTATCTTTATATGTTAATCCCACATTTACTTTCCTATTTGTAGGATTTCTCTTATGTTCTTTCATAAGAAAATGCTCCTTTCTTAAATTTAAGTTTTATGACATTAACAGGTGTCTTGGCTGACAACATAGGAATTTCACCTCCGCCTCTTTTCAAGATGAGCCGGCGTCAACTGTAGATGTATCATTATCCTCATTTATATCTTCGCACATAGGCTGCCACACCTATGTTCTACCTTCCAAATTTGTCGCTCTCTTTCTTCTATCCTTTGCACTTGCAAGTATTTATTTAAACCGAGATTAAAAAATATAAATTTTATCTTTGATATTTTTTCTCAGCAGAAAGGTCTTGGCGTTTTAAGATATATTGCTCCATAAATGGTTAAAGTCCTGTTTTGGTCTATTCGGTTGTCAAAGATCAAATCTATATATAACGAGGTTTAAAAAGTCCCTCTATATATAAACCTTACTTTCAGGACAACTTTTAACACTTTTTTTGAATATTTTTTTGAAAAATTTTCAAAAATAGAGGACAGAGATCTTTTCCCTGCCCTCTACTTAATTTACTTATCCAAAAGTTTTCTCAGTTTCTCCAAAATCTTATCTCTTAGTCTGCTGATTTTCATTGGATTTGTGTCTTCTTTCTTTGCAACTTCTGTGAGAGTTTTATCCTCAAAATATAGTGCTTCTATTAGTTTTCTCTCTTCATCATTTAGGCTGTCTAATGCACGATACAGATCTTCTATAAGCATTTTGGTTTCAATAATTTTTTCAATATCAACTGTATTATCTGCAATATCTACAATACTTGTATTGAAATCTCCAAAATGAAACACCTTATGCTTTCTATCCAATCTTTTTAAATGAGCTTCATGATTAAGCTCTTTTTTATATGCTCTATACACTTCGTCAGGTACATAAATCTTTTTACCTTTGACATAAATATATTTTTCTTTGTCTGACATCCTTTGATCCTCCTTTTTTACTCGTTTTCTTGATTTTTGAGCATAAAAAAGGAGGATCTCGGCATTTTGACATGCGAAATCCTCTGAAATGATGCAAATATTTATTATGTAAATTAAAGTATTTAAATTTGAATATAAAAAGGTAACATCTTGACGATTGTTATATTGCAATTATCATAAAAATCCCTACAACAATATGACAACAAACCGTTTTCTATTAGACAAAATAAATTTCCCATAACACTCTCCATACTTAACTATAATCTCTTAATTTAAATAATATATTCCTCTTAAAGTAATTCATTATTTCTATCTTTATACTAATCTCAAATAAAAATTAGGCATACAAATTATAATTAATTCATTATAATAATTTTTATATTACTTATTATTGATGAACAGTTTTAATTTGAGATTAGTATTAGTTATAAGTAAATTCCAATCAACCATAATAAATTAATAAAGTTGAAATTCTTGTAGTTTATTACTTAAAGTATTAAAAACAGTAGAACTCTTTTTAATGTCTAAAAGTTCAATTGATAATGCCATAGATTCTATGAACTGTACAAATTCACTATCTATTACACAATTCTTTTTTATATTCCTATAAAGTGTTTTTAACTTCTCATTATTATGAATTTTAATTAAAAAAAATAATGTATATTTCCCTAATTTCTTTTTCTTTCAAAATCATATCTATGATATTATTCACCATAATATCTGAAGTATCGAATTTACCATGCATATTTATTATTGAATTAATCTTTTCAATAATGTTATATTTATGATAAGCCACCAAATCATATAAGATTTCATACGTATTTTTATAATAACTATACAAACAGCCCTCACTAATTCCTGCTTTTCTAGCCACATCCTCCATTGTCGTTTTTGGAAAACTTTTCATTAAAAATACTTCTTTACCTGCAATATTTATATATTTAGCTTTCGTACGTATGCGGGTAATCTCTTATTTTACACAAGTTACTTCTTCATATAAATCTATATTTTCTAATAAAAAAAATGGGCTGGCATAGAAATAAAATCTTTCATATACCAAGCCCATTTCTACAACAGTACTAACTCCTAATTAACTAAGTTGTTTCATCTTGGAAAGTTCTCGTTGCTGCATAACAAGTCCTACAACAATCATTGTAAAATCAACGATAGGTTCTGCCCACCAAACAGCCCCTGCTCCAAATACTCTTGGTAATATAAGTAAGGCTGGAACAAGTAGTATTAACTGCCTTAACATTACAATAATACCTGCTTTCTTACCATCTCCTATTGCTTGGAAAAAAGTTATCGTCATAATCATAATTCCATAAAGAATAAATACTGAGTAAAATATTCTAAAATTGTTAATTCCACTTGAGATTATATCATTACTTACTCTGAATAGGGAAAATAACTCTTTTGAAAAAATTTGGGCTGGTATCCAAAAAATAGCTGCGAGAACTGTTCCTCCTATAGAAAAGACTTTCATTGTTTCTCTTACCCTATCATATTGTTTTGCCCCAAAGTTTGTACCAATAATTGGTTGCAGACCTTGACTCATACCCCAAAGAGGTATGAAAGAAAATCCATAAAATCTCAAAGTTGCCGACATTAGTATTGCATTTGGATCTCCACCATATTTAAAGGCTTGTTTATAAAGTAATGTTTGTTGAACCATAAGAAAAACTTGCATTATCATGGCTGAAAAACCTACTCCAAACATTTCAGTTGATATTTCTTTTTCTTTTTTTACTTTTCCTATTTTTACATTTTCACTTTTATTTTTGAAGTAATACAAGGTTATAATTGCTTGGATTATTTGAGCTGTTACTGTCGCTATAGCTGCTCCTTCAATCGCATATTCTCCCATGGCTTTCATTAATATTGGATCTAAAACTATATTGATAAAAGCTCCAAGTCCCATAATAGTCATTGCTCTTTTCATAAGACCTTCACCACGCATTACCATATTAGCTGACTGGGTAAAGTTTACAAATATTGAACCTATAAATATTACTCTTAAATATCTTATTCCTAATGACTTTATTTCTCCTGTTGCTCCAACTAAATCTAAAAAATATGGTCCTAAAAGTATTCCTCCTATAGTTATAATTGTCGAAAAAAAGATTACCCAATAAATAAGATTTCCCATAAGTTTGTCTACAGTATCTTTATCTCCTTTTCCCAAGGCTCTTGATAAAATTGAAGCTGAACCTATCCCTATAAGCGTTGCAACCCCATTATTAAAAAATGTAAGTGGCATAGCTATTGAGCAAGCAGCCATAGCATTCTCGCCAATTATTTGTCCTGCAAATATTCCATCCATAAGTGGATATAAAGCTATAACAACCATTCCTATAACTGCTGGTATAGATAATTGAAACATTAATGACAAAGGATTCTTGATTAATAATTGTTCTTTCATGTTTTGTTTCATTTTTAATCACCTCAATATATAAATTCTTCTGCTAATTTCGTTTTTTCTAATAAATTTTTATACAATTTTGATTCTTCTATCAATTCTTTGTGACTTCCTTGACTCTCCACATATCCATTTTTTATAACTATGATTTTGTCTACATTTTCAATAGATTTTAATCTGTGGGAAATAATAATAACTGTTTTATCCTTTATTAATTTATTTAAACTCTCTTGAATTTTCTTTTCATTGTCCACGTCAAGACTTGCTGATATTTCATCTAATATAAGAATTGGTGCATCCTTTAAAAAAGCTCTTGCAATAGAAAGTCTCTGTCTTTCACCACCGGAAAGCTCTGACCCATTTTCTCCTATAACTGTATCTAACCCATTAGGAAGTTTATTAATAAAATCCATACAATTTGCAAGGGTAGCTGCCTTTATAACTTCTTCATCACTGGCATCTTTTTTACCTATGCGAATATTTTCTAATATAGATGAGTTAAATAAAGTAACATCTTGAAAAACAATAGATGTTTTTTTAAATAAAGAATCTGTGGAAATATTTTTTATGTCTTTTCCATCTATTAAAATTTGACCTTTATCATAATCATACAATCTTGATATTAATCTTAATATGCTTGTCTTTCCAGATCCAGAAGGTCCAACTAGAGCCGTTACCTCTCCCTGCTTAGCAGTAAAACTAATGTCCTTTAAAACCTTATTGTCTTCATCGTAAGAAAAAGCTACATTTTCAAAGACTATATCAAACATATTTAATTCTATATCTTTGCCCTCTTGAATTTTTGTTTCTTTAATCTCCCTAATCCTTTCAACACTTGGATCTATAGAGAAAACTTCTAGTAATCCCTCTTTGGATAAATCAAAAATATCTTTTATCTTTATGGCAGCCATTAAATAACCTAACAGATATAAAACATCTATCTCCCCAGATAGAATAAGACTAATGCCAACAAAACTAACCACTGCAATACTTACAAAACCAAATGCAGAGGATAAACCCATTACAAAAATAGAGCCTTGTTCAACTTTAAGATGTACTCTTTCACTTTCATCCATCTGCTTATATAGCAAAGACCTCACTTCATCAGATAAGTTAAAACTATTTATCTCTTGCTGAAGTTCAATGGTTTCTTGAAATTTTTCTGAATTTTCTCTAAGCACCTCGTGATATTTCTTATTCCCCTTTACTTGAGACTTTTTAGCAACAGGTATTAGTATAAAACTTAAAATTGTTGGAATCATTACTGCAAGCCCCATCTTAAAATTCCCTATCATTAGCATAATTCCAATTAATGGAAAGAACAAAACCATTCCTCCTACCTTAGGTATAGAATGACTCATAGCGTGCTCTACTTTTTCTACATCAGCCATAATCGTTTGAGATATGTCTGATAAATTATGTTTTGAAAAATAAGATAGTGGAAGTTTAGAAAGAGTTTCAGCAATATTTATTCTTAAATTGGCACTCTCCTCATATGTTGTAGTATAAAGATCATCGTATTCTTTAGCTAACAAAATATACATTGATACCAATGTAACAACAGAAACGCCTAAATATAGATAAGAGTTTTTAACATTTTTCAAAAGAAGCTCGTCTGTTAACATCATTAAAATAAAGGCAGGAACCATATTAATACAGTAGACTAAAAAACTTGATACAGTAGATTTAGTAAGATCTTTAGCCCCTTTATCAGTAAGACAAAAGCGTTTTTTATAAAATTTCTTCATCTTTAACCCTCCATTGATTTGCACTATCGTAAAGCTCTAATAATTCCTTATATTTCCCACCTTGTGAAATAAGTTCCTGATCACTGCCTCTTTCAATTATTTCACCGTTATCCAAAACTAAAATTTCATCAACGGAACGAATACTACTCATTCTATGGGCAATCATAATAACTGTTTTATCTTTCATAAGATTTTTAAAGGCCTTTTGAAGTTCATACTCATTGTCTGGATCTATAGAAGCACTAGCTTCATCCATAATTACTATTTTAGATTTTTTAAGCATTGCTCTTGCAATAGCAATTCTCTGTTTTTCTCCTCCTGATAAATAGACTCCCTTTGAGCCAATCATGGTATTCTCTCTATCAGGAAATTTGTTTAAAATAACATTGCAACCTGCAAGCTCCATAGCCTTTAAAAGTGTATTTTCTGTAAAGTGCTTCGGCGGCTCTGTGTACTTTTCCTTGATTTCTTTCTCCTTTATTTCAAGGACATTTCCTACATTTACATATGGCAAAACAGATTCTTCCTTCCTCTTGGACTTATATTCTCTCAAATATTTTGTAAAGCCTTCCTCTACAATTACCTTACCTGAGCTTGTAAACTCAAAGCCGTCAAAAGTTGCTACAATCTTAGTAGTATTCTCGATTAAAGGATAACCTACACTTGCATGAAGCTTATTTGATATAAGCCTATATACTTTTGCTTCACTCTCCGGAATACTTGATAAATGTTCACTCATTGAACTTACTGTCGGTATAATAGCATGATGATCCGTTACCTTGCTTGAATTAAAAATGACCTTAATACGCTGTATATCAAAGTCATTTTGTCCCAATATATTATTTATTGTACTTGTAATCATATCTGTTGTAAGGTATCTGCTATCTGTTCTCGGATAAGTAATCAGTTTCTTTTCGTATAAACTCTGAGCATAATCAAGAGTTTGTTTTGCACTGTATCCAAAATACTTATTGCACTCTCTTTGAAGTGTTGTCAAATCAAATGGCAAGTCAGGTTTTGTAACTTTTTCTTTCTGTATCACATCCGCAATTTCTATTCTGTTTTCGAGTAAGTTTTTAAGCTGTTCCGCCACTTCCAAGCTGTCAATTCGTTCTGTCGAAAGAGTAAATCCGTCAAGTTCAAGTTCTACCGTATAGTATTTTTCTTTCTTAAAATTATTTATTTCATCGTCTCTTTTTACAATCATGGCAAGAGTCGGTGTCTGCACTCTCCCGACACTGTAATTTTGCTTATACAGACAAGAGTATAGCCTGCTGATATTCATTCCGACAAGCCAGTCGGCAATTGCTCTTGCCTGTGCCGATTCAAAGAGGTTGTCATAGTCTTTTCCGTCTTTTAGATTCTCAAAGCCGTCTTTAATTGCAGAATCTTCCATTGATGAAATCCAAAGTCTTTTCATCTTCTTTTTACAGCTTGCCTGAAGATATACCAATCTAAAAATACTTTCCCCCTCACGTCCTGCATCGCAAGCATTGATAACAGTATCAATTTCCTTATCATTCATCAGTTTTTTAAGGATAACAAACTGTTTTTTTGTAGGTTTCATTATTTCATATTTATATTCACTTGGAATAATCGGTAAATCTTCTATATTCCACTTTGCATACTTTTCATCATAGGAATCTGGATTTGCCATTTGAATTAGGTGTCCAACACACCAAGATACTTTATAGCCGTTTCCCTCATAATATCCATCTTTCTTTTTCGTTGCTCCAAGCACCTTTGATATGCTTATTGCCACACTCGGTTTTTCACTTATTACCAGTGTTCGCATACATTCCTCCTTTTTTCATAAAAAAAGAGCGAAAGATTTTCTCTCGCTCACAGTTTTCTCTTAAATGCTACATCATATTTAAGAAAATATTATATTTATTTGTTATTTTTCATTTGTTTACTCTCCAATAGCCATCTTTCGCACTACCGACATATTCGATCATATTTTCATCAGTCAATTTCTTCAAATCTCTCTCTATTGTACTTACAGATACAAAGAGTAATTTCGATAGTTCAAGTGCAGTAATATTTTTTGTATCTTTCATTATATGAATTATTCTTTCTTGCCTATCTTTAGGTTTCAGTTTTTTACCTTCATTTTCACCCTCATTTTTACCTTCATTTTCACCCTCACTTTGCCCCTCATAATTTAGATTTTTTAAAACTGTAAAAAAAGCACTTTCTGTTGTTCTAAACTCAGGTTTTAATTTTTGACCGACATTATTTATATCATAATTTATCTTATGTTTTTCACTAATTCTATCATAATATCTATTACAGCATCAAAATTTATTTCTCCTGCATAACGAAATCTTTTTTGATAGCTACTCCACCTTGTTTTGAGATCTTTTTCCGCTTTTAAGTCGACTAATACATCAAGAATACTATCTATATTAAAATCTGTGCTTCTATGCTTAAATGTATTTTTACAAGCTTCCTTTAAATGCTCAAAGTCTATTTCCTCTTTCTTCAAATGATATAGAATGTAAATATCGTAAAAATCCTTACTTCTGCTGTTAAATGCCCCTCTTTTATATACTGTCTGAATCTTCTCAGCAAGCATTGTTTCTATATTATATGCACAAATTTCAAAAAACTTATCACTAAAAATACTTTTATATTCATAGGATATTTCACTTGGTGTAATTGGATCGCCTGTTGCTATATCGAGTGGAATAATCTGCCTGATATTTTCAAGTCTGCAAAGAACTGTAATTCTAAATCCTCCATATTCATCTTCTTTACGGATTTCTTCTATTTTCTGAATCTCATAAGTAATTCCATTATCGTTTCCGCTTTGAAGAATTTTTTCAAATCTTTGTTTGATGTTTTCTTCAGTAAGTGAGAATCTTCTTATCAAAAAATCAATATCTACTGTGTTTCTCTGCCTTATTCCAATTACATTTGCGAGTAAAAAACCACCTTTAAAAATAAAGTTTTCACTCTCGTCACTACTTGCGATTCTTTCTAAAATGCTTTCTAAAAAATAGTGTGTTTGCACAGCATTAAAGCTAAGTCCTGTTTCTTTCGACAGTTTTTGACATATCGCTCTTAGCTTGTCTTTATTCATAAACAACCTCCAAAATTTCTTTTACTTTTTCATATATCTTCATTTTTTTAGAATACTCATATAGTTTATTCAAATCCTTATTTCCATAACGGACATACTTGTTAATCGTTTTGGAAAACAGTTCAGTTTCTATTTCACTTCTATTTTTAATAAAATCGCAAATTGTTCTATCCAAGTCATAAACTTTTACTGTATTCCCAAACATTGTTTGGCATTCTGTCATACCCAAATCATAAATTTCTTTTGTTACATAGTGAATTCTCACATTTCCGCTTATGCGATGAGGATTGTACCCTTTATATACTGTAACTTCCATTTCATTCGGGATTATGTCTGTAAACCCCTGAAGATAAAGAGCGGATACATAAGAAAAAACAGCAACCTTACATCTATTATGAAAAAAATAATACTCGTCATAATCTCCGTTTGAATCTATATAGATTCCTCTATCCGCACGAATCAGTTCACCTTTTTCCACCATTCGTGTGAGATATATTGTAGGAATGTTAGAGTTTTTAAGTTCCTTACTTGTAATAACTCCACCCGTTTTATTCAATTTTTCTTTTATCTTTTTTATATAATCCATAGTATCCATCTCCTGTTGTAATTGTGCTTACATTATATCAAATAGTAAGCACAATTACAACATCAGGATTTACATTTCTCTCTTTATAATTTTATTCCTCATCTTCTTCATCATAAGAGTCGATTGCCATATCATCTATAGTTTGCTGTTCTTTTTCTTCCAAATCTTCTGCATCGTCCTCTTTTTCATACTCATCTTCAAATTCGTCATATTCTTCTTCATCTTCATCATAATCATCCTCTTCCTGCTTTTTCTTGTAGATTTTAAAGTAATATCCTGCTCCAACTACTGCAAGAACGATGATTCCTAAAAAAATATATGAGCCGCTACCTTTGCCTTCTTCCTTTTTCGGCTCTTCTTTTTTTACTTCACTTTCCGGTACCGTTTCTTCTATTTTTTTGACTTCTTCTTTTGGCTTTTCCTTTTTCTCTACCATATTCAGAAGATCATCTTCAGATACTTCAGTTAAAAGCAATACATTTTCACTTTGCTCATCGTGATTGATGATTAAATGAAATGTCTTTCCGGATTTGGTCTGGAAAGTAACAAATTGCCTTGCATCTGCTGAATATTTGTCTGTTTCCTTTTTGTCTTTATCATCATTATGATGAATCGGATAATCCTTATTTGCATTATCCTTATTTTCCACGACACTTGCCCTTGCCTTTGACGGAGATGAAGCTATCCCTTTATTGGTATTTATTTGTTCTCCTGAGCTGTCCGCACCTGAATTTTGATTATTATTCGCTACTTGTTTTGCAGTCAGCTTATTCGGATAACGAACTTCCTTTTCTTTTTCTTCCGTATTTTTCTTTTCTGTATTTGCCATGCTTGGTGCAGAAAATTTTATATTTGAACTTTGCGGTAATTTCTCCTGCTCTTTTGTACTTGCAAAAGCCTTCTTTTTATTTAATTCATCCAATCTTCCCTTTAATTCCTTAACTTCTTTTTCCAAATCCTCCACTGATTTTCTAAGCTCTGAATTTTCTTTATATGAATCGACTTTCTCTTTATCCTTTTTTAATTTATTCTCCAATCTCTCAATCTCATCTTCAAGGTCTTTGATTTTTTCTTTTTGCTTATCACTTAACCTATCTTTATCTTTAAGCTCCTTATTCAGCACATCAATCTTATCTTTTAATTCCTGATACTCTCTGTCCATTTTATCCAAGTCATTTTTAGTAATATCCGTCTGAGTGGAATTGTCTTTTGTAGTATTTTCCGTTTGTGTTTCTTTATCAATCTTTGAGGTATCCGTATCAGATTTTTCCTCGTTCGACTGTTCTTTTATTTCATCATCTGTCTGAGTTTCTTTATCCTTAACTGTAATTTTTTCCACTTTACGGATAATCTCATCTGTACCGTCTCCCTTTACTTTATAGAACAAAAATTCGTCAATAAATTTCATATTATCCTCTAACATTGGTAAATCTCCACTGTCAAGAACTTGCCCGGTTTCTGCTTCAATTATTTCTTCCTTATATACACTCTCATCCTTAAAGATATATTTTATCTTAACTTCCACTTTAGTTTGAGTTAAAACTTCTGTGGGACTGATCAGTGTCGGTATTAAACTTCCTTGTGCAAAAACAATTTGGCGATTAAAAAACATTGTTCCAAGTAGAGCTATTAGTAAAAAGATTACTCCGGACAATGTTATCGCCATTTTTTTATTCTTCTTCCATTTGATTTTCATGATTTCCCTCCATATTATTATGATTTTTTGTATGTGTCATTTCCTGTAACTTCCTTTTTTCTTGTTTTTCCTCTTTTTTATAATTTCTCATCATCTCTAAAAACTTATCTATGGAAATATCAATACTTCGGTATTCTTTTAAAACCTCAATATTCTCCATCTCTTCCTGTTCTTCTTTTAACATCTCCTGTTTTAACTGGAGTTCTTCTATTCTTTCCTGAATATCTTTTTGTTTCTCTATATTTTTTCTGTATTTCTTATTCAAAATTCCACCTCCTATTTTGGTCTGCCAAAGCCGTAAAAATGATTTCTCCAATACGGTGTATCTATCCTTGCATACTGAATCGGATCTCCGGCATGAATCATATATCCACCACCTACATAGATACCGACATGGCTTATTGGCGAGCCTGAATTATATGTTCCTTTAAAAAAGATAATATCGCCCGCCTTTGCTTCGCTTGGTGAAACGGGATTACAGTAATTTTTATAAATTCCCCAAGCTGTCGTTCTTGGCATATTCTTTATCCCCGAATGGGTATAGGTCCAGCAGACAAAAGAAGAACAGTCAAAGTTGCTCGGTCCGTTCGCTCCAAAAACATATCTTTTTCCAATATGTTTTTCCGCCTCATGAACAATTCTCTTTACACTTTCCTCATTAAATTCAAGTCCCGGATTGGAAAAATCGGGATTGTTTATAATCTCGGAAAAATCACCACTACCATTTCCAAAGATCAGCTCCATATTTCCTTTGCTTGCAAGTAAAATTTCATAATGGGATAAATTATCAGGATAAAACTGAAATACCTCTCTGATAATAGAATCCATCTCTCTTTTTTCTAAGGTTACAATGAGTTTCTTATACTCATACGGCTCTTCATGACTTTCAGTATGTTCATTGCCGTCAGCATCCGTATAACTGGATGTTACGGTTTTATATCTGATTTCAATCTCTTCCTTATAGGTTAAGGTATACATGTTTTGAAACAAACTTTGAAGTTCGCTTTCTATCTCAGACACATTTTTTACAACACCATATCGTGATGTGATATAAGACAAGAGTTCATGGACATTATGACCAATTTTTTCTTTCCCGTTTATAATATATTCATCATAACCCGGATGATTTTCCTCCACACTGTCCATTTCTTCCTGCAAAGCCTGTTCTAAAGATGAAAACTCCTGATTGGTTTCTTTGAGTACATCTTCTGATGATAAATAGGTTGTCCCTATGGTATTACCTATCATCCCTGTTCCCATATTCATCATCATACTTCCTGCCTGAAAGAGCATAAAAAATATTCCTACCGCTAAGAGCGATAGAAATACTATCTTTTTCCCTCTGGATTTTACAAATTCGCCAAATCGTTTACTTCCTTCTATAAAGGATTTTTTTATTCTGTTTTTTACATTGTATTTATACTTCTTTTGAATCTGCTTTTTATACTGCCTTCTCTTAAAGAACTGTCTGAGCCTTG
This sequence comes from Eubacterium nodatum ATCC 33099, assembly GCA_000510425.1. Lineage (GTDB taxonomy): Bacteria > Bacillota > Clostridia > Peptostreptococcales > Anaerovoracaceae > Aminicella > Aminicella nodata. The sequence continues at coordinate 95,198 of AZKM01000019.1, forward strand.
AGGTATTTTGGTAATCCGCACTTTTTTTCATCTCTTCCATATTCTTTTTAAAAAAGAGTTTCTTTTCTTGATTTTCAATCCTTTTGCCTAATTTTGTTATCTTTTTTTGCCTTTTTAAATTTTTCTTTTTTCCATGATGATAGATTTTCCTTGAAATATTTTCGACTTGATCTGTAACCTTATATGCAGCATCAACTCCTGCATTATCCTCTTTTCCGCTTTCCAAATACCGATTTACCACCCCCGTTGCTATCACTGCACTTTTAGCACTTTGAGTTTTTCCGTCAATTCCCTTATTTTTTAGTTTCTGCTCTTGTTTTTGCTTTTTTTGGCGTAACTTGGATATTTTCTTTTCCTTATTTTCAAATTTTCCTTTTCTTTTTTGTGATGTGTTTTTATCAGTAGTTTTTCTTTTATCCTTTACATCCTGAAATGAATTCTTTTTCGTATCCTTATTTCTTGTGAACTCCTTATCATCAAAATTACTCCTCACATATTTCTTCTGCTTTTCCGATTTTGGACTTTCTTTTAAAAAGGTATCTTTTGCATAATGTTTGTATCGATTATTCTTGGATTTTGGATTTTTTACATATTCATCATAATTTTTTTCCTTATCATTTTGCCTATTATCATACTTTTCATCATCTGTAAGAGTTCGATAGGATACTTTACTATCCCTAAAATCCACATCATACCTGTCTATTACGCCATCGTTATCCATATCTTTCGATAATGGATCATAGACTTCCTTTTCTTCCTTTTGAAATTTATTGATCTTCTTTTGCATCTTTTTTCTACGTTTTTCGGCTTGAAAAGAAGTGCTATTTTGATTTATATTTCCCGTATCCGATGAACTATAAGAAGATATATTTTTATCTAAGTTATTGTTCTTATATCCTCTATACGAATTATTTGATCGCTTTCTTTCGGGTAAAGGAAGTTCTTCTCCCGACATTTCCTCTTTCAATAAAGCTTCATTCAAATTTTTGGGGGATTCTGTTTCATAATTAGTTTGAATTTTATGTTGAACAGACTGTTTTTCTTGATTTAACAGTTTTTCTCTATTCTTTGCATACCTCATATTCTTTTTCTTTGTCAATCTTTTCCACCTCCTCACTGATTCTTTTCCTTGCAAGCTTACAATACTCCTCATTTAATTCTATTCCGATATATTTTCTATCTTGCATAAGTGCTACAAATCCGACAGTCCCACTTCCAATAAAAGGATCAAGGATTATCCCGTCTTTCGGACAACCCGCAATCATACAGATTTCAGCTAACTTCGGTGGAAAGGCTGCATAGTGATTCCCTCTAAAAGATGTGGTATTGATGGTCCAAATATCTCGTTTATTACGAAACTGCGGAATATTATCCCCTTTATATTCTCCATATCTTCTTGCCTCATTGATTTTTTGAACTTTGATTCCGGCATCTTCTCTTAAATATTTGTTATCCTCACTTCTTCCTCTTACATATCTTTTTTTACTGACTTCTTTCATCGGCTCTGCCATTTGTTCATAGTCGTAATAATATCTTAGTGATTTGGAAAGCAAAAACACATGTTCATAAGAACGAGTTGGTCTGTCCCTGCAAGCCTCCGGCATGGCATTTTCCTTATGCCAGATAATATCGGAACGAAGATACCATCCATCTTCTCTTAAAAGTAAAGCCAATCTCCAAGGGATTCCCATTAAATCCTTTGCCTTGTATCCTAACACCTTTTGTGTAATCGAGGGATTTTGTCCATTTCTTCCCTTTGAATATTTAGGATCCATATACTGTCCCTTTCCACCGCCCGAACCGGCATAGGAATCGCCAATCACAACAAAGCAAGTGCCATCTTTTTTTAATACTCTTCTCACTTCACGAAATACCGCTACCAATCTGTCAAGATACTCTTCTACTGTCTTTTCTCTTCCGATTTGCCCTTTTTTATAATAATCCCTCAGTCCATAATACGGAGGAGAAGTAATACAACAGCTTATGCTTTCATCCGGAAAATTCTTTAATGTTTCAAGTGCATCCCCACAAATAATTTTATTTTCATTTTCTTTTATGAACGCCTCTTTGCTTCTATCCACACTCATCCCTATTCACCTGCCTTTTTTACTTCTTCAGGTTTGGTTGTTATTAGAGAATAGAGTCTTGTATTTTTCGGAAACTGATCCACAAAAGGAACAATGGTATTTCCGTAAAAGAGTAGTCCCTCTCCTTCCCCTGAGTTGGTTACATAGGAAAGCTGATGTTTGGAGATATTCAGTTTTTTAGCCAGTATATCTCGATCCGTTCCTGCTTGGTTAAGCATTAAAATGAAGTCGGTATTATCAAAGATATTTTCAATTTCAGGACTTGCAAGAAGGTCCTTGATGTTTTGAGTAAGTCCCGTGGGCATACCGCCCCATTTTCTGAAACGCTTCCAGATTTCAATGGAATAATTGGCGGTTTGCGGTTCTTTTAAGAGCAAATGAAATTCATCTACAAAATATCTGGTTGTTTTTTTACTTGCCCTGTTAATGGTTACTCTATTCCAAACCTGATCCTGTATAATTAACATTCCAATTTTTTTCAGTTGTTTTCCAAGTTCTTTGATGTCATAGCAAACCACTCGGTTGTTCGTATCGACATTGGTGCGATGATTAAAGACATTCAGACTTCCTTTGACATAGATTTCCATCTCTACTGCAAGTTTCTTTCCTACTGTTTCTTCCTGTTTTTGAAGTAGGTTATATAGATCCTCTAAAACCGGCATATTTTCAGGTATAGGATTTTCAAAGTAGGCTTTATATAAAATCGGTAAACAACGGTCAATAACGGAGATTTCCTCTGCACTTAATTTCTTTTCTCCAACTACCAGTTCAAACAGGGATAGGATGAAGTCGGATTTTAAGGATAACGGATTATCTTCATCGGCATAGTCGATATTAATATCCAGTGGATTGACATAGTCTTTTGAAATGGGCGATATTTTAATCACCTGTCCTTTTAGAGCTTCTACCAGCGGAGCATACTCGGCTTCCGGATCTGCTATGATAATATCATCATCGGTAATCAAAAACGCATTGGTAATCTCCCTCTTCGCTGCAAAGGATTTACCGGAACCCGGAGTCCCTAAGATAAGTCCGTTCGGATTTTTTAACTTTTTACGATCTGCCATAATAATATTTCTGCTTAGGGCATTTAAACCATAGTATAGACTTTCTCCCTTGATAAAGAGTTCTTCCGTTGTAAACGGAATAAAGATAGCGGCTGCACTGGTGGTAAGTCCACGCTCTATCTCCACTTCATTGATTCCAAGCGGCAAACTTGCAACAAGTCCCTGTTCCTGTCTGTAATTTAGGTTTTTCAAACTGCAATTATGTCTGTTTGCAATAGATTTTAAGGTAAATACCGTATTGTCCAGTTTCCCCTTACTTTTACTCATATTCATAAAAAGAATGGTTACCAAAAACATCTTTTCATCATGATTTTGTAGTTCTGATAGCAGGTTCTTTGCTTCTGTCCCATAAGTTACAAGGTCGCTCGGCAAGATGTCGATATCATAGCCTGCACGTATGGCTTTCTTATTTTCCTCAAGCTTCATCTTGTCTAAATCCGTTATTTTTCTTTTTACATTTTTAATCGCTTCCATCTGATCAATGGCTTTGATATGAAAGGTAACAACCATATTTTCTTCCAACGCCAAAAACTCCGATAACATCTCATCCTTAATATCCGATGCTAAAAGCTGTAAGAAATTCACTTCAGCAAAGACTTCTCCGGATTTAAAATAGGTCGGTTTGGAAAAATTAAAAGACGGAGGAACAATATATTCTTTCGTCGTCAGTCCACTGTATTTTAAATCTTCAAAGGAAAAAACAAGTTTATCGTTGGGATTTAAAATATCATGAATAACTTTTAAACGCTCCTCACCATCAAGTACATAGGCTTTTACTCCCATCTGCTTAAAGTTATTTAACACATCCATTTCCATTTGCTCTAATCTGCTCTTTGCCTGCTTTAAGTCCTCCGCCTCTATGGTAAAGGTAAGATACATACTCTTGGATAGTCCGTTATTTCCTTTAGAGCTTTGGTTTAAGAGCATTTGTCTGTATTCATTTCTAATTTCGTTAAAATCATCTATATTTTCTTTAATGTCAATCAGTTTACTTATTTCGTCATTTTCACCGATACTGTTGACATAACTGAATTCCACTTCCACAGAGGAATCAAAGAAATTTAGAAAAGAAGAAAATTCCGAGAAAATACTTTCTTGATCCGCTTCTTCCATTAAGCGATAGTTGATGTCCAAAAATCGAATGGTTTTATTAAATTTGTTCTTTTCAATCTGACAAATCCCGTCTTTTAACATTCGCTTATAGGGAATGGTATCTTGTACGGTTTCCTTTTTCTCCTCTTTCATAAAAAAAGGAAACCACCCGTTTTTCCTTGATGATTTCCCATTTGTTTTAGACTTTATTTTTTTCTTTCCTGATTTTTTAAGTTCCGATAACTCTTTTTTATTTTTCCTAAGCTCCAACTCTTCTTTTTTAATTCGTTGTTCCTGTTTTTTTCTTTTGTCTTTGTTCAACTTTTTTCCTCCTTCCGTTTGCCTTATTTTTACTTCCTGCATCCTGTTTTTTTGTTTTCTCCGTATGATAAATGCTTTTTGCTTTGTATAGCCTGATCTTTTTACTGTTATGAAACTTCAAGATATACGCCAAATGTTTTTCAAAGGGTAAATTGTCCTTTTCATAAAGCGTTGCAAAAAGAACAGGTAAGACTACTATACTCATTACAATCATAGAAATATCCGTACTCAAATAATTTTTACACAGCATATATACAGGAAAACCGATAAGCCCCGCTATGCTAAATCCAATCAGCTGCCTTTTTGTCATATTCAGGGCTACCTTGGTTTTTACTTTCGTCAAGTCCTTTGGTACTTTTACATATGCCATCGCTTATCCCCTATCTTTTTCTATGATATGTTCTTCTCTCACATTGGAAAGTGCTTCCAAATGCTCCCAAAGTGAGATGATTTCGTCTTTCCCTCTCTCCAGTTCTTCTAATAGTTCTTTATATTCGCTTTGTTTTTTTACTTCTTCCTCCACATTCTTTACCTTTTCACTAATGAAAAGAACTTCTTTGAAAAGAGCATCCAGTACAGTAACCGACAGTTCTCTAAATTCCTGCTGTTTTTCTTCTTCACTCTTTTCTTCCTCTTTGAGATACTCTTCTTCCCAAAACTGGATATCATCTTCTGTTTCCATATCATTTTCTTCAAATTCACAAAATCTATCCTGCTTTTTATATTTACTTCTCACTTTTATCATTCCTGCTACTGCCGAAGCAAGTGAGATTGCTGTTGCAACTCCTAGAAATATTCTCGTTTTCCTATTGATATTTTTCATAACTGCCTCCTTATTCTTATATTTTTTGTTTTGATTATTTCATCAACTTCTGCTCATTTTGAACTAAAGTCTTTTAATGACTGTTTAAAATTGCCTTTGCGATACTTCCGGATTTCATCATCATGACTCCAAGAATCAGTCCATATGCAAGCACTTGTAAAATACTTGTATGAATATCCGTGAAATTTACAGTTTTAACTAAAACTGCATAAATTCCAAAAAAGATTAGGATGAAAAGTCCCTGAAGTCCAAGGGCAAATAGACTTTTAATATAGTTTGTTCCGATACTTCCCCATTCTTTATTTCCCATGGTAGAAAAAGGAATTGCTGCAACGGAACAGTAAATATATATCTCAATCATTCTTCCATACAGGATTACAGTGATTAAGATGGATAGAATCGTTAAAGAAAATTTAACCAATCCCGTCTCAAGTGCAATCCCGATGAGTGTTCCAAGTTCCTTTGTTTTAAGGGCATCGACCATAGCATCAAAATTACCCGGTGTAATATTTGCACTTGTCCCCACAACACCTGCCGCCTTTCCTATCATGGACTGTGCCACATCAAAGACCGCCATTGAAAATTCAAATGCATGAGCTACAAGCCATACAGCTATCCACATCTTAATGATATACTTAAAAAATTCAAAGGTATCCGTATCCTGCATAGAATTTTTTCTCATCACCACTTGAATCAGTTCTATACAAAGTATTGCGGTTAAAATTATCGCTGCTATGGGCAAAACAACATTGGTATTGATTGATTTGATGAAGGTAAAGACCTCCGAGTTCCAAGAACTCGGAGTTTTACCTACTTCTCCTGCAACAGTAGATACCTTATCATTGATATCCACAAGCATTGCAGAAAGATTATCTTTAATAATATCAATCATAATATCCTTGAAAAACTCATTTATTTTTTCGAATAAATTAAGCATTATTTCAAGACATTAGCAAGTAGTGGAATGAGTTTTAGCCCTATTAAAACAATTCCTCCACCGCTCATCAGTTGCTTTATCCCCTGACTCTTCGCACCGGGGTTATCCGAACCGTATCCTTCAAGTAGGTTGATAACTCCCCATGCACCAAGTCCTGCACCGATTGCCATAACCAAAACTTTAAGCACATTGACTGCTTGTACAAAAAAATCCATAATTTACTCCTCCTTGTTTTCTTCCTGTTCTCTTTTACTTTCCATTCCTTTATCAATTTTATTGACATGCTTTACAATAAAGTTTCTGTAAGTTTTATCCTCCTTTTGAACTTCTTTGTAATATCCGTAGACATGGATGAAATCACCTTTTTTAAAGTCCTTTGTAATCTCTGTCTTTTCTCCATAGACATTACAATTGATATATTCTTTCTGTTTTTCTCCCGTTTTTCCCATCTTTCTAAAAAGAGTAAAGTTTGCAACCGTTAATTCCCCGTCTTTTCCCTGAATGGTTTTGATTTCTACATTCCCTATTAAGTTTCCGTTGATATTTAGCATTTCTTTTTGCATATTTTTCCTCCATTTTCATTTCTTTTGATTTCATCAAAAAAAGACCACGACTTTTCTATTTTGTCATGGTCTTATCTATATTTTTTCATATTAAATTTTATCTTTTGTTTATTCTAACTTCTGTTCATTTTGAGCAGAAGTTAGAAATTCTTCTTTTATCCCTGCCATAATATATTCTACACAAGGGAGTGCTATCGCATTTCCCAATGCCTTATACCTTGCACTGTCAAATATGATATTCCCGTCTGCTCCATACTTTGTGTAGTTATCCGGCAGACCCATCAGTCTTTCACATTCTATCGGGGTTAAATATCGAATAAAGCCCTCCTCTTCTTTTCCATTTTCCCAATATGCAAACACGATAGGATTTGATGCTAATAGGGTTGGAAAAGGTTCATTTGGTTTTCCGAAGCTGTTTCTAAAAAGAGTTTTATTTCTTCTTTTTGCCCCTCCCCGCATTTTTCTGTCTTGAAAGGGTCTGATGTTTGGTATCTGCCTCCCTGTTTTATCAAAATATTTTCGATTGGGCTTGGTATTCTTATCTTCGATATTTCTGATAATCTTAGGATTTTTGAACAGGTTTTCGGGCTTATATAATATTTTGTGGGAACGAAATCCTCCAAAATCGCAGACAATAAATATTCTCTTTCTTCTTTGCAAGAGCTTAGGCTCTCCGAAATATTGGGCATCCAAGACTCTCCAAGAAAGCTCAAATTCTCTCCCTCGCACCACTCCTGCATTTGCCCATTTAAGTGTAGGCATTGGAATTTCGGTGCTACTGAAGGATTTGAGGACGGTTCTAAAATCCAACCTATCTCCCGATACAAAAGCTCCCATGACGTTTTCCCAAATAGCGAAAGTTGGATACTCCCCATTTGTTACACACCTCATTTCCTTTATCAATCGTATTGCTTGATAAAAAAGAGATGATTTTTCTCCACGAAGTCCTGTTAAATCTCCCACTTTTGAAAAATTTTGACAAGGAGAACCGAATGTGATGATATCCACCGGTTTTATATCTCTTGCCTTTAATTTTGTTATGTCCCCTAAATGCTCTACATCAGGAAAATGCATTTTTGATATAGATATTGCATTTTTATCAATTTCGCTTGCCCATACTGTTTTTATTCCTACTTTTCTTGCTGCTAAAGGAAATACTCCGATTCCATCAAATAAACTTCCAAGTGTTATTTCTTTTAACTTACATCACCTCTTTTCTACTTTCATAATGTATATGAACTTTGTATTTTTATATCTTTTGCTCATTTTGAACTAAAGTCGGTGGACTTCTTCCTTTTGCCTTCATTGAATCATTTCTCCTTTGTTCTTAAATCGAGTAGGGAGGACTTTCTCCTCCCTCTCACACCACGGAGCGTGCCGTTCGGCACTCCGCGGTTCAATTCAAATAATAATCTAAACAACTAATGAGTCCTCGCTTTGCGAGGATTTCTTTTGTTATCTTGCGAAGTCCCGCTGTTTTGGCTACCGCCTGATAATGGTCTGTAAATCCTACGGATTGTCTCGCCATCCATTCTGGTACACCTAGCTTTCTTAGTCCCCACATCCTTTTCTTGCTAGTTTTCCATTGTTTCCATATAACTATTCTCATACGATTACGAAGATGTTTGTCTATTTTAGTCATATTTTGTTTCATCTTACCTATCCTAAAATAGTTTATCCACCCTCTTATCACCTGATTTAGTCTCAGTATCCTGTAGTCCATAGACACTGACCACGAACGATATGTTAGTTTCTTGAGCTTTCTCTTGAATTTGTTTATTGAGTCTTTATGTGGTCTGGCTTCCCATTTTCCATTCATTTTCACAAAGCCAAACCCTAGGTACTTGAGCCTTTTTGGTTTTGTGACTTTGGATTTAGTAGCATTTACCTTAAGGCTTAGCTTCCTCTCTATCCACGATGTGACCGTATGCATCACTCTATTTGCAGCTGCACTGCTTGCAACGGTTATTATACAGTCATCTGCATATCTAAGAAAGTGCAAGCCTCGTGCTTCTAACTCTTTGTCTAGTTCATTGAGCATTATGTTACTAAGCAAAGGGGATAAGTTACCTCCTTGTGGAGTTCCTATAGTGGTTTCTTCGTATTTCCCTTTTACCATAACTCCTGCTCTTAGATACTTAGTTACAAGAGATATTACATCTGGGTCTTTCACCGTTTTACCTACCAGGTACATAAGTTTGTCCTGTGGTACGTTATCAAAGAACTTTTCTAGGTCAATATCCACTATGTATGTGTATCCATCATTTAGATATTCTAGTAGCTCTACTATTGCTTGTTGTGCCCTTCTACCTGGTCTAAAGCCATAACTATGTTCACTAAACTGTGGCTCAAACATTGGTGTTAGAACTTGGGCAATTGCTTGTTCTATGATTCTGTCTACTACTGTTGGAATTCCAAGATTTCGTACTCCACCGTTTGGTTTTGGTATTTCTACTCTGAGTACTGGTTGTGGTTTATATTTCCTTTTGAGGATTTTCGTTTTGATATCTATCCAGTTTTCTTTGAGGTATTTGTTAACATCTTCGATGCTTATACCATCTATGCCTCCGGCACCCTTATTGGCTTTTACCTTTTTGTATGCCATTTTCATATTTTCTCTGGATAATATTTGATTCATTAGTTGTCCCATAGATTGTCTCACTTTCCTAATTTTCTTTTGTACATACTAGCCCTAACTCCTGTGAAATGTTCACTCCGTTACGTCTTTGCTACTATATTTCTCGTCGGGCTTATATACTCGGTTTGATTAAGTCACTTTGACTTTTAGAATTGTTCAGCCCTTCGCTCCATTTCCATTACAGAAACTTCTCCACTACTATGGCTTCTGCTGACTTCTCACAGTTCGTTGTTACTAGGTTTTCCCTCTGTGAGACCTCACGGGATAAGTCGTCAGTCTTTCCTCGTCTACCTGCCTAATTTACTTACATAAGTTACGTTTGCCTTTTGGACTTTGTGACTTATGGCCCACTCATCCTTTATGTAAGCCTTGGTATTAGGTTTCTGTACGTCAGGCTACGATTTTGCTATTGCTTCTTCTCGCCATCACCTCACGGTGATAACCTTGCAAGTTGCTATGAGGTTCGTCGGCAACTACGCCCTACGTGGACTTTCACCACAGACTAACGGCATGCCCGTCATACCATAAAAAAGACTAAGATTTATCTTAAGTCTTTACTTTTGACCGATATACATTTTGCGAATTTCTTCCTTCTTTTTTAGATGTTTTAACTTTTGATTTAACAACCTAATCCTATTTTTTATCTGTTGCAATTTCTTTTGTTCTTTTTCAATTCGTATTTCTGTTCTTTCAAGCTCAGTCATTCTTAAATATTCCTTTCCAAAATTTAATCCGATAGATACTTCTGCTCATTTTGAACAAAAGTTATCCCTCATCATCAATTTCCAATAAAGTTACTTGCATCGTTTCTTTTAGATTAACTTTATCTTTTCTCTTTAGATATTTTTCTATATCAAAGGTATTCTTTTTGTTGTAGTCGGAGAGCAGCTTGTAATTCTTGTGTTTGGTGATGTCAAACTTATCAGAATAAAACGGTCTTGCTCCTCTTATTTCCAAGATACACTTTCCTCCGTCCATTACTTTCAGTTCATCTCTGCTCATCAGTTCCTTGCCGAGTTTTTGATAGTTTAGCCCGAAAGACTTCTGGTTAGACCTTGTTTCCGATGTGTTGTAAAGGTCTATGGTTTCTTTTCCTAAGTTTTCGGACAGCTCCTTGATGGTTGTCCCTTCTTTTCCACCTAAAAATAACTCGCTGTCACAGTTTCCCAAAATCGTGTCGGAATGGTCTTTATAGATTGCTTTTAATTGACTTTTTGCTTGTAGGATAATGCTTGCGGATATTTCTCTACTTCTGATTGTCGCAATCAGTTTTTCGAACTTGGGTATCTGCCCGATATTGCTGAATTCATCCAAAAGACACCTTACATGAACGGGTAGCCTTCCTCCGTATTCGTCATCCGCCTTGTCGCAAAGTAGATTAAATAACTGAGTATACATCATGGCCACTACAAAGTTAAAGGTATCGTCGGTGTCGGATATGATAATAAAGAGGGCTGTCTTTTTATCTCCTATGGTGTCTAAGCCCATCTCATCATATTCCATAAGGTTTCTTAATTCTTCAATATCAAATGCCGCAAGTCTTGCCCCACAGCTTATAAGAATCGATTTGGCTGTTTTTCCGGCTGCAAGTTTATATTTTCGGTATTGCTTGACTGCAAAGTGATTCGGCTTTTCTTTTTCGAGTGCATCAAACATATAATCCACTGCATTTTTAAAGTTTTCATCTTCTTCCCTCACTTCACTGGCATCAATAAAGGCAAGTAGACTTTCAAAATTTTGTTCTTCCTCCGGTGCTTCATAATACAGGTAGCCTATTAAAGCTGTATAATACAAGCGTTCCGCTTTACACCAAAAATCTTCCGTAGATTTTTCTCCTTCGCCCTTTGTATTTGCCATAATCGTCTGTACCAGTTTTAGTATATCTTTTTCACTCCTTAGATAGGCAAAGGGATTGTAGTGCATAGATTTTTTGAAATTGATGGTATTTAGCACTTTGATTTCATAGCCATGTTTCTCAAGCATCTTCCCACACTCAATCAGGACGGTACCTTTTGGATCCGTTACAACATAGGATGAGTGCATTTGCATCAAATTGGGTTTTAAGAAAAATCGGGTCTTTCCACTTCCGGATCCTCCTACTACAAGCACATTTTTATTACGGGCAAATTTAGGATTTTTCGGTCTTGAATTCATTGTAAGGCTTTCCGTATTAGTTAAAAGTATGTTGTTTTCAAATTTTTCATCCAAATATGGCTCGATGTCTTTAGAACTTCCCCATCGTGCCGATCCATATTCTACTCCTTGGCGAAATTTCTTCGCATTTTTGATTTTGTTATGGATAATGAATTTTACAAGAAGGGCTGTTGCTATCCCTACCAATACATCTGTACTATGAATACTTGGAACAAAGCTCATTTTTTGAATCTCCAAGATTGCCTTGAAAATTTTATCCATCACATCGCCACCTACATAACTCCTCGTATGTGCCGAAAAGAGATTTCCTATATAAAAGAAAAAGAGATAAGGCAGATTTTGTACTACAAATCTCTTCTTATCTCTTATCTTGACTAGGTTTTTCATATCTTTTTGAATTTCTTTTAGAATGTTCGTTTTTATCTCCTCCTCTCCAAAGAAAAAAGAGCAGATTGCTCCATCCACTCCTTATTTTCACTCCGTTTTGTTCATATATCGAATAACAGGAACTTGTTTTATTTTCTTCCTAATCTTTTTTCTCTCTAATGCAAATACCATATCTTTTGTTCTTTCAAAATATCCCATATCTTTATGATAACTTATACCGCATTTGCAATGTAATAAGCCTATAAACTGCTGTTTCATTTTCCGATTACATCTTGGACAATTGTTTTTCCTCATCTAAGCAAGTTTCCTTCCTATATTCTTGTTTCAATATTATATCATTTTTTACTTCATTTCCCCATATATCCCATCCTTTTGTTTTTGTCCTTGCAAATAATTCTATTTTTTCTGCATCACCTACAAGCTCTATGATTTTTTCCCTTACAATATCCGGTTTTTTACTGTGATATTCCAGTGGAGAAAAGATAAGCTGAAAAACTTTGTTAGACTTTCTTTTCGGTGTTCCTCGTTTTGCTAAAAGACATATTTCCGAATTGCTCCTTGTCCAATTTCCCAATCCAAAATAAGGCGTTTTTTTCTTTTTATTAAGTTTTATCCAAACAAACGCAACTGTCCTATAACGAAATCCCCAAGCCTCTATTACTTTAAGTGCTTCTTTTAGCTTCGGAAAGGTTGCCCATAAGAAAAGAATACAGTCTTTATCTGCAATCTCTTTTATGGGTAGACTGCATATTTCTTCTATCTCCATCGTCGGATATTGCTTTTCTGCTACTCCTTCCCCAATTTTTCTGTCATACTTCCATGGGAGATCTGCATAAATGATTTTGTATTTCTTCAACATATAAATCTCGCACTCCCTCCTATAAAATCTGTTCTTGATGTTTTTCTTTTATCTTATCTTTTACCGGTGTATTTTTAACCTTTTCTTTAAACTGATGCAGTTTCTCTATGACTGATTCTCTCTTCTTATTCTTTCCTGCAAATTTTTCCACTGCATTTTTGAACGCTTGCTCCATGACTTTTTCATCTTTTGCCTGAAAGAAAACGATGTTGTTTCCGGTCGTTAAATCCTTTTTGATACTGAATTTCACTCCGTAACTATTTAATTCTCTTTTGAGATTTTTAGAATCCACATCGTTAAGTTTCAAGGTTTCCACTTTCCCTTTTTTGACAAGATCCTTTACTGTTACAGGTTTTTTCTCTTGAATATATTCTTTCACGGTTTTTCCTTTTTTCGCTGCTTCTTTCATTAGCATTTGCATCAGTTTTAAAATAGCTTTGGCGGATGTTATATTTCCTTTTTTGGCAATCGCAATGACCTGCCTTGTTACTTCTTCATTGACCATATCACACCTCCTTTCCTATCATTCTACCTTTCCATCCTTTCCGTTTGCCCCTCCATCAGCATAATATTGAGCATTTTGGCTTTTTCTTTCATCTTCGTCAGTCTCCTATTCTCACCGGTAAATAAAATGGGAATCGCCATCTCCAGTATCCTTGAATAGATTCTCTGTTCTTTTAAATTGCTTGGTGCAGTAAGCTGTGCTGCACTTAAATTGCTTGTTAAGATGAGCGGTTTATTGGCTCTGTATCTGCTATCGATGATGTTGAAGATATGCTCGGTAGCAAAAGGCGTATCTCTCTCCATTCCAAAATCATCAATAATCAGAAGTCTATTCTTATTGAGCTTTTCAATGTACTTGTTTTTGTTGATTTCCAAGTTCATCATATCATTTAGAATAATAGCAAAGTTGGTCATCTTAACGGAGATTTCCTTTTCGATTAAAGCATTTGCAATACTGCTTGCCAAATAAGTTTTCCCGGTTCCTACCGGACCGGTAAGGAGTAAGCCAATATTTTCTTTTTCCATTTCTCCAAATTTCTTGACATAGTTTTCTCCTATTTTTCTATGTTCCAAGCTTCCATCTTCTTTTTCAAAGGTTTGATTTTGTAGCAGTTTATCTTCAAAGGCTTCTTCTCTTAAATCGGAGACGATTCGTTGGTGTTCAAGCGCTTTCCATCGCTGTCTTTCTTTGTCGATTTCTTTCTGTCTGCAAGCACAATTTTTGGGTATTTTCCTTGAACTCCCTCCAACTTCACTAAGTTGTTGTTTCGGTGTATGACATAATCCGCAATAAATCAGTCCGTCTTTTTCGCTGATGTAATCTCCATTTTCTTCATTAAAAGTGCCTTTTTCCATTTTCTCAAAGACTCTTGTAAAGATGTTTCGTGTGCTTTCCATATTCTCCTCCATTTCTATCGTTGGTATTGTTTCTATTGCCATTTATTTCTTTGTTCTATTGCGTGTAATAGTATAACTCTATATACTTTCCTCTATCATGTTGTATCAAAAAATGCCCGCCATATCTGTTGATCTTTGCTGTAATCGGTAGTATCTGGCTCTTGATGTTTCTTCATCCCTAAGATATTGACCGATGCATTGTACAGTAGAGAAAGTAAATAGGCTCTCAGATTGGATATTTTGTTCTTATTTTCGCTCAAGACAAGAAGAACATAGTCGATATGCTCTTTTTTCAGTGTCAGTAACTGTTCTTTCAGTCTTTCAAAAGGTATCCTACTCTGATTGATTCTCCTGTCCGTCTTATTCTTGATTACCTCTGTCATCAAATTTAACATCAGGTCGATTGTTTCTTTTTCTTCCGCTCTCTCTTCTATCAAAGAAAGATATTCGATATTTTGTTTCAGGGTTTGTATAGTCTCCTCCACTTCCGGATCCTGTTCCTGATGATTAATCCCACTTGTTTTTGAGGAGGATCTGGGGGAGGTATGATTAAAATCCGTATTACTATACTCAGTCTTATTTGTATTAGTCTTATTACAGTTTGTTTTTGAAACTTCTTGAGGTTTGTTTTCTAAATTTCTTGAAGTTTGTTTTTCAAACTTCTGTAAGTTTGCTTTTGAAACTTCTTGAAATTTAACATTTAAACTTCTATCTTCACTAGTTTCTTCTTCTGCCGTCCTATTTTCTTCTTTTGTTTCTACAAGAAAACTTTTGACATAGATTATGTTCGGTTTTCCAAGCCCTCTTCTTTTCTTTTCTATCAATCCGAAATCTTGTATTTCTTTCATAATATTGATTGCCTTGTTTCTGCCTATATTCATAGTTTCTTCTATTTCATCTATGGTAAATATGATGAATACTTTATTTTCTTCATCTAACCACCCATTTTTCATAGATAAGCTCATTCTATCGAGCAAAATAGCATACAGAACTTTTGCATCGCTACTTAATGTTTTAAAAATGCTGTCTGTATATAAAATTTTAGGTATTTTAAAGAAGGAGTATTGATCTGCTTCTTTTCCGTAATAATAGCTAAATTTAATATTCATAACTTCCTCCTTCCTGTATTTTTATTTGTTTTAGCAACAAAAAAAGAGATAACTTCTTTGCTATCTCTTTGAAAATATCTTAATTTTAGTTGTTATCTTTACTCTTTTTTATCTTCAGAATTTGTATTTTCTATTATAGGGTCTTTTACAACATCTTCTATAAGTTTTGACATATCTACTGCATTTTTGGAAGTGATAACCGGTTTTCCGGTTTCTTTCTCAATTTCCTTTCTTGCATTGCCCGCTATACTGCCCCCTCTTTTTGCAACTTTTCTATTTTCTTCTAATCCTTTAGGATTGGTCGTTTTGGTAAGTTCTGTTGTCGTGGCTTCTGCAAGCATATTGAGAACTACTTCAAGGGTAGTCATATTATCCCTTAGATTCTCCTTTTTTAGTCCTTTTAGATTTTTGTATCCTCTTGTTGTCATTCCGGACCATGCTTTAGTGATTTCATCGGTAAGGATTGCATATTCAATTCCTTTTTCAATCCCATGATCCTCCCAAGCATCCGTAAGTTCCTTTCTTACTTGAATAGCTTGTAATCTTTGATTTATCCACTCTCTTGAATAGCCCTTCTTCAAATATGTTTCTAAGGCTCTGTCAATCGTAAGTTCCGGATCAACAATTTCATCAATTCGCTCTTTTCCTACTTCCGCAAGCCATAATTTGAAAGGCTCTGCCTTTGGGGATGGAATGGACTGGATAATACGGAAAATATCTTTCATATTTCCCGCCAATATTTTTCTTTTTTTGCCACTTGATGATTTCATTTCTACCTGGGGACAATTTGTCCCTATGTAGAAAGCTAACTGTTCATCACGTTTTCTCATCTTCTTGAGATAATCTGTTGGATTTTTACTTTCTGACAAGACTCCAACTACATCGACTACTGAAAAATACCATTCTTCTTTTTCTTCATCCCAAACGGAGCGTATTTCTTTATTTTCATATAGTTTTATTTCATCCATTACATCTACCTCTTTTATATATTATCCTGTTAAATAAGCTCTTTTTTACCTTTTTAGCACCTTATATTATACCTTAAATTTATAATCTTGTCTTTCTGCTAATGGAGATACTCTCTAAAGTAAATTTCCAGTGCTTTTTCTATAATTCCCTCTACTTCTTCCTTACTTTCTTCATATCGGAAAAATTTTTGATAAATACTCTGAGATAGCTTGATATTCTGATACTCTTTCATCTTCGGTTTTTTCAAGTTCAGCAAGTATGTTGTAATCATCTCTTTATTCAGCTCTTCTTGTCTGTTCATCAAATGAAGTGCTTTAGTATCGCTTGATTTTAAGGTTAATTCCAATTCTTCACACTGCTGATACAGATAATCCTGTATCTCTTTTGGAAGATAGGATAAATCTACTGCCATCGTCAGTCCTATTTTTTCGTTATCAACATCTTGTTTCCAAGAATCAGACAATTCATTTAATCTTAAATATCTTGCAATAGATGCCCCCGAAAGATGATATTCTTTTCCGAGTGATTTTCTGCTGTCTGTTTTATCTTCCGCTTTGCTTTCCTTTTCTATAATACCCCTATCTAAATTGTTTATCTCTTTTTGTAAATCGTTTCTCTTGCCCTGACTTGCTATTTTTTCATATCGCACTTTAAGGACAAGAGCTTTTTCGGTTGGCAACAAATCGGAGAAAGAACGCTGCATAAGATTGGTTTCAATTACATAAGTATAGGCTTCTTCTTCGGAAAGATGTTCTTTGACGATACACTGAACGGTTTTCAGGTCCGCAAGTCTGGCTGCATTAACCCGATTATGTCCGGAGAGTATTTCATAAGCTCCATCTTCTTTTTTGAGTACAATAATTGGATTAAGTATTCCGTTTTCTCTTATACTATCTACCATATCCTCCAATCTCTTGCCGGTGTATAGGGTAAATGGATGGTCGTGATACGCTTTTAGCAAGTCAATTTCTATATCCTGTATATCCCCCTGTTCCAAGACACCTACACCCTCAAGCAAAATATCGACCGCATCGGTTATTTCTCTTTTCACAAGTTTTTTACTCATAGCAGATCTCCTTTGCTAGATTGTCATATGCGATATCCACACTGCTGCCTTTTGCATATTTTTTTATACTTTGACCGCTGTATATGGCTTCTCCAACCTTTACCGTTTTGGGGATTTTGGTTTGAAATACCTCTATCTTTCCTTGATACATTTCTTCCACCTGCTGAGTAAGAAGTTTTGAAAGATTTGTCCTGTTATCGCACATGGTAAGCAAAATACCTTTTATCGTTAGACTTTCGTTGACTCTCTTTTTAATTTTTTGAATAGTTTTTAAAAGCTCACTGATTCCGACGATTGCAAACAACTGTGTATCTGCTGTAATAAGCACACTGTCCGATGCACAAAGGGCATTGATGGTCAAGATATTCAGCGATGGAGAAGTGTCTACCAGGATGTAATCATACTGCTCACGCATAGGTTCAAGGATGCTTGATAGGATTCGTTCACTTCCGGTTTCTGATTTCATCTGCGTTTCTGTAACGGACAGATAAATGCTTGAGGGGATAAAGTCTATTCCATCATAGGATAGAATATACTCCTCTACCGAGTAGTTCTCCTCTTCCTCTAATTCCGCCATTAACAGATGTCCTATGGTTTCTGTAAGTTCATTGGCATTTTCTATTCCAAAGCATCTTGTGAGATTAGCTTGCGGATCAAGGTCAATGACGAATACTTTTTTGCCGAGTTCTCTTAGCGAGTAGGCAAGGTTTAATGTTGTCGTTGTTTTTCCAACGCCACCTTTTCGATTGGCAACGGTGATAATTTCTGCCATAGTATGCCTCCTTCTTCTCTATACAGAGATTTCATTTATGCTATACTTTTATACAAATTTTGAGTATAAAAAATGATGACAGTCTATCCATCATCAAAGTTTAAAAGTTTTGTGGAAGCCTTTAACCATTGATTTTACTTGGATTTATTGTACTATCATCATTATAGCATTATCCCCACTTCCTGATCCACCGATTACAAGCACATTTTTGTTACGAGCATATTTAGGATTAGCCGGTCTGCCATTCATGGTTAATCGTTCTGTTTGCGTAAGTAGGATATTGTTTTGAAACTTTTCATCCATATATGGCTCTATATCTTTTTTCGTTCCCCATCTTGCTGAGCCATACTCTTTCCCCTGTCTAAACTTTTTAGCATTTTTCCCTTTGGTATATACGATAATTTTGATTAAAACAGCTACTACCACGCCCATTATAATATCCGTAGGATGAAGGCTTGGAAGAAAGCTCATCGTATTAATCTCTAATATCCCTTGAAAAATTTTGTCAATAATATCGCCACCTATATAGGCTCTTACATGATGTGAAAAGATATTACCTATATAGAAAAATGCAAGATAGGGAATGTTCTGCTTTAGAAGCTTTACCTTATCTTGCACCTTAAATAAGCCTTTGATGTCCTTTAATATTTTATCTATCATAGGCTCTGCTCCTTTTGTTTATTCTTGATTTTATCTTTGGAAACAGAGTTTTTAGCCATCTCCTTGAACTTCTCAATATTCTTATGAATGGACTCCTTTCTTTCCGTTTTCTTTTCTGATTCGGAAAGAGCGTGCTTAAATGCTTTGTCCATAACCTTCATATCTTTAGCTTGAAAGAATACTGAGTATTTCCCACTTTCCTTATCTTTCATCACTGAAAACTTTACCCCATACCGATTAAGTTCCTTTTTGAGTTCCTTAAGTTCTGCTTCTTCAACTGGAATTTCTTCAAGCTGCCCCTTTTTAACCATATCTTTTAGCTTTACTTCATTTCCGTTAGTATTAACCAGCTTTTCAAGTCCTCCAAGTTTTTCTGCTTCTTTCATCAATTTCTTTAACAAGTTCAGAATTAGCTTTCCTGTTACTTTAGCAGCTCTAACTTCCATATTCAGTGTTTTTCTTGCTATTTCTTCATTGATCAACTTCTCTCACCTCCATTCAGCAGTCTGTCCTTATTCCGATTCAGTTTGTCCTTTTGAATAACCTTTCTAAAATCTTCTCCTACAACCATAACAGGAATACACATCTCTATGATTCTTGAGTAGATTCTTTGATACTCTACGCTATCCTTACAATTTTGTATTGTGTCATAGGAAAGGTTAGTGGTAAAGATAGTCGGTTTCTGTTTTAAGTACCTGTTATTAACAATGTTATATACTTGCTCTTTGGCATAGCTTGTATCTCTTTCTATTCCTAAGTCATCCAAGATAAGAACGGAAGTATTTACAAGGGATTCAATATATGCGTTCTTGTCAAAATCAAATCCTCCCTTTTGCAGTTCATTGATAATCTGTGAAAAATTTCTTATTTTAACGCCTATTCGATACTGTTCAATAAGGCTATTTGCAATGGAGCAGGCAAGATAGGTCTTTCCGCTACCTACTGAGCCATAAAAAAGGAGTCCGATATTTTCTTTTTTCATTTCCTCATAGTCTTTTACAAAGTTCTTTGCAATGATAAGGCTTTGATTTTCTTCTCCCTGATAATTTTCAAATGTGTATGACCACTGAATAATCGAGTTAAAGCAGCTACTCTTTAATCGTTCAATCTCCATCTGCTTTTGTCTTTCTTTTTCTTTTGCCTCTCTATCTCTATCGCATTTGCAATAAATCTTAAATATCATCTTGTTATCAAAGAACTCCATCACTTTTCCGTCTTTTCTTTCATGGCAAACTTTACAAAATGCGTGTCCGTCCTTGATATATTCTTTTTCAGGATCGTAAGAATACTCTACATCTTCTATCATTACTTTTTCTAATTCTTTCATCATAGGTGTTCTCCTTTATCATATTCTTCCCATGTCGGGATATTTGATGTTTTCACTTCTTTACTTCTTCCCTGATCTTTATAAAACCAAGAAAGGATTGTCGCTTTATGGTCTTTATAGGTCTTTCCGGTGCTTTTGATATATGCAGATAATCTCTCAATGTAATTTTCAAGCTGTGAGTTCATTATGATTTGTAAATCGGATATATCTTCTGCCGTTAAAAATACATTTTGAAATGTTCCAAATCCGTTTTCGCTAAAACTATATTCTCTCTTACTATACTTACTCTTATTATTCTCTATATAGTTAGAGTCAAGATTTTGAACTTCCTGAAGTTCATTTTCTTTACTTCTGAGGTTAAATTCTTTTACTTCTGAAGTTAAGTTTTTTGACTTCTGAAAGTCATTTTCTTTTACCGCTAATATGCTCATAAAGTCTTTAACATATATGACATTCGGCTTACCAAGCCCAAGCCTTACTCTTTCAATCAGTCCGATTCCTTTTTTCATATCGAGTTCATCTAATGTTTTTATAGCTGTCGGCTTTGAGATATTTCTTCTTCTCATAATTTCTTCGACTGTGAAATAGATAAATACTCTGCCTTCCTTGTCCACCCAATTATTCTTAAAGGACATTCCTGTTCGTTTCAAAAGCATAGAATAAAGGATAATTGCTTCAGCAGACAGTCCCTTAAATTCTTCTCCGTCTACCAATATTTCAGGTACTTTTAGAAAGTTAAATCTTTCTGCTTCTCTGTTATAGAAATAGTCAAAGTCCATCGCTTCACCTCCTCCCCAAAAAATTTGCAAAGAAAAAGACGATAGTTTTTCTTCTATCGCCTTTGGTAACCATTTTTATGAAATTTTTTAGATTGATTTTATTGCCTCATTGATACCTTGTAAAAAAGCTATAACTGTTGCTCCGACCATGGGTATTCCATATGGACTTAACAAAAATCCTAATACCAACGCCTCAATTCCAAGTGATATATCTTTTTGTATAAATGATCCTATTGCAGCAACGATACACATCAGCATCAAGAAATATAGAATAGTTGTTCCTATGCCAAGTATAAATGTCAGAAATGCAGTAAGGATACTCAGCAGCAAGCTGATTGGAAACAAGATTATTTTTATTATCCATCTCATCATTTCTTATTCCTCACTTCCCAATTCACCCTTTGTATCTCCACACACCATATCAATGCAAACATAAACATCAATATAATTTTTTAGGACTTTTTTTCTTCCTCCATCGCCATCTTCATTAAAGACATAATGCTTGTAAAACTGCTTAAAATGCAGGATTTTCACGATTTCACTCTTTGTATCAACGCTATGCACTCCACATGTCTCAAGTGTGGAAATTTCTTAAGGAAAATATCTATTTCCTCATAGGATTTCTGATAGGCTTCTACATCTTTTTTGTTCATCATCATGTAAATCTTATCATTAGGATTTTTACGATAACCTTCGTAATGTTCTCTTTGCAAAGTCTGTCGCTTTGGTTTCTGATGTTCATATAAGAGCCGTAATAGGAATGATAAATCTTGCCTTCATCTACATCTATGGAATTAAAAATTATATGATTATGAATATGGTCTTTGTCGATATGTGTCGCTAAAACATACTCATATTTTCCTTCTAAAATCTTTTCACAGAGTTCAATTCCAACTTGATGTGCTTCTTCAAAACTGACTTCTTCCGGAACAAAAGATTGAATCAGATGATGAGCCAACGTCTTTGTTCTTGAGTTAAACTGTTTCTTGGTGAGTTCAAATTCCTTGTAGGCATTTTCTCTGCTACATAAGTGCATTGTAACATAGATTTCATCATTTGTTTTATCTCCGTTACAGATATAGTCTATCGCCTTTTTCAGCGTGGTTTTAATCGGATGTATCTTTGTAACTGCCATTATCCGATCACCTCATTGATGATATAGTCAGAAACTTTTTCTCTAAATTCTGATAGAAAAATTAGTTCTCCCTGCAACGCTTTTTTGATACTTTCAATATCATCTTTATAGATAATTCCTGTGCTGTTCACTACCTTTGCAATCTGATTCAGATTTGCCGAATTACGACTTACAAGAGAAGATAATTCCCTAAGTTCTTTTCTAAATTCTCCAGATATATCTATGCTGATAATTCTGTTTTTGAAAATACTGTCTCTATAAAATTCTCTTTTGCTCTTAAAATTGGTCAATGCAAATCTTCGGTTTAGTTCTTCCATATCTTCTTCGTTCACCATAAAGTGAACAGTACAATTATTTTTACGATTAACGCTCTTTACCATTTTTCATCTCTCCTTTCTCTTTCGGGGTTTAGGGTTCCCCCTAAACATTTCAAATTTGAGGTGTCAAATTTCAAGCCTACTTTTATGACTGCGGTCAAAAAGTATATGCTTGCTATCTCAAAAATAATACTTTTAATAATAATCTCTTATAACTATCACAGAAAAATAGTTGACTTTTGTCTCAAGCGGTGTTGCTCAATATTTCCTCTATTTTTTATTAAAGTTTGAAAGTTGTCGCTACCACTACCTTACTACCTTGTCATACGGGTAGCAAAGTAGCGGTAGCTGACTTTTTCAAAACTCTTAGAATGGTATGTCCGTAGAATCAACTTCAATAAAATCAGTATTTTCATTTCTCTTATAAAACTTCTTGCTAACACGAATCACCCCGTCAATTCTTACCTTCTTACTTTTTACAGATGGTTCAAGTCTCCATTCATCTATCATCTCGTTTGCCATTAGTTCTGAAAACACTTTTTCATTTGTTTCAGGATACCTGCTCGTAAACTCGGCAGAACACAACAAATTCGGTGTATCGGACTTTGTAATTTTCCATTCCATGAAGTCAAAGAAGTTTTGGACATGCCTGTTATCGCTCTTGTGTGTTTGAATAACAAAATCCAAATCCGAACGCAACTCTTTCGGCAAATAGA
>AZKM01000020.1 GCA_000510425.1 Eubacterium nodatum ATCC 33099
GGATGGGGTTTTTCTTTCACCCCTCGTGAGAAGATTGGTGTTTATTATATCATATCCCTTTTCATATTGGCAAGTCGTTTTTTCCTTTTTTTATGATAAATTGTCAACAGTAAATTTGCAAAGTAACTTCCATTTTCAAAGGAGCAAGTGATTTTAGTCTAAGAAGCTTTTTGTGGTAGACTTTACTATGAGAAATGTTTCTGCCGGAAAGGATTTGTCATGATAAAAAATATAGACAGAAAGCACACTCATCTAACTTTAGATAACCATACCCTTTTTAGAGATATATGTCCAAAGGGAACTTCCTTTGATAACTTTACACAAGACACCGTCGACTTGATTTTTTCTCATGTAAATTCGGTAGCCAGAAAAAAGTTAAATGGTAAAACACCGTATGAATTATTTCATTTTACTTTTGGAGAAAAAATCACTTCCCTATTTGGAATCAAAAAGATACCGCCTAGGGAAGTAATACAAAGCCCACTACTTTTAAAAAAATAGTGGCAAACACCAATTACATATTACACTAAAATTACTCATAACGGGCAAAAATATTTCTCAAACTAAAATCATCTATACCGGAAGTTACCTTGAGAAACATCTTCAATAGGTTTTTTTGTCATGCAATCAATCAGAAAAAGAGGCTGTTAAACTATATAAAACAGCTTAATTCACCTCTTTCCTTAGACTTAATTCCGTTGATTTATCAGGCTAAATGCAATTTCCACTCGTACTGGAAGTTACTTTGCAAATTTACTTAAATTGTCAACAGAGTAAATTGCATGTGATTCTCCATCTACATATCAAAGAGTGCATCATACCTAAGTAGGTTACGCTTTTTGTATATAGAAATTAAGTTAAAATCACCCTGAAAAAAAGATAACTCAACAACTCTTTGGCAAGTTGTTTCGGTTATTCTATAATTTCATACATATTTATCGCATCGTCTTTTCTTACATTCTCACGAACTTCAGTTACTTTTATCGTGATGCTTTTATTTCCAAATTGTATTTTTATGATATCCCCCACTTCAACATCACTTCCTGCTTTTGCCGGTTTATCGTTTATCATAACTCTTTCTTGATCACATGCTTCTTTAGCAACTGTACGTCTTTTTATAATTCTTGAAATTTTTAAGTACTTGTCTATTCTCATCTTTGCCCTTCTTTTCCCCTCATACCTATATACGGCTTTCACAAACTTTTCGGTTATCTTAAACTCTTTTATCTAGGACTCTCACTTATGCATATGCGATTTATTATATATGGTTTGTTTTCGAGAATCTGATTATTTCATAAAAAAATGGACAGCAGAGCTGTCCCAATGTCATTTAATGATTATTTGTTAACCGCATCTTTAAGAGCTTTTCCTGCCTTGAATACAGGAGCCTTTGATGCAGCAATCTTAATAATTTCATCCGGCTTACGAGGGTTTCTTCCCTGACGAGCTTTTCTTTCTCTGGTTTCAAAAGTACCGAATCCAATCAACTGTACTTTTTCACCCTTAACTAAAGACTCCTCAACTGTAGCAAGAAGTGCATTGATTGCAAGTTCTGCGTCTTTTTTTGTAAAATTAGTTTTCTCTGCAACTGCAGAAACCAGTTCAGCCTTATTCATGTAAAAATCCTCCTTAGACTTAATTCCATTGACGAAACTTTTCTAGTTCATCCCTTGTAAAAATCCCTCAATGTAGAATCCTTCTTAAATACAACCCCACATTGTATTCATATTGTTGCATTTTTCAAGCCTCTTGTCAATACTTTTGTCATATCTTATTGGAAAATAGCAAATCAATCTATAATAACTCTGGGAAATATCTTCGTCAATATCTTTATCAGCTTGTTTCCTCCCGGAAAATTCTCAAGTTCTTTCAATGTTATTGCCTTCAGCACGAAAAGCAAAATTGTATATGTAATCATTGCACTGACAATTCCAAGTAAAACACCGGCTGCATTGGCAAGTTTGAAGCCATGAGCGCCCAAAAGCATCATCACCAGGTTATAGACACCATATGTTACTGCTGTCATTCCCAAAGCCGCCATACCGGGTCTCAAATATGTAAGAATAAAGTCCTGTCTGACGCCCGTATATTTCTTTACGCTATAATCATTTAACAATAGAGTGATAATGTACGCTATTGCCGTACCTATTGCCGCTCCTTTGACATTTATTGAGTTTATCCCTACAGTATAATATGTAACGGCAACCTTACCTATGGATGCAAAAGCCAGATTCCTAACCGGAATAAATTGCTTTCCTATTGCCTGAAGTATACTTACCGAAGTCTGCATATGTGCGAGAAAGATAACACTAATAGCCATTATCATCATAATAGGTGCCGCCTCCTCACATGATTGCGGCTGTTGGTAGTACATAAGCTTCAAAATAGGTTCCGCTAAGATAAATAGACCGAATGCACATGGAAATCCCATTATCATGGTAGTTCTTCTTCCAAGGCTGATGGTCTCATTAACCTTCAATCCCTCTTTTTGTGCAAAATGTCCGGAAATAGCCGGAACTAAACTGACTGCCACTGCCTGAGTAAAGATCTGAGGAAATGCAATAACCGGGGTACAATACCCCTCGTACAGACTGAACATGTGCTTCGTTTCATCAGCACTCCACCCGTTATTCTGGAGAACATTCATCACTATACCTGTGTCTAACAATCCCATAATCGGCATAATCTCCGAGCCTATTATAATCGGAACAGCAATCCATGCAATTTTTTTAGCTAAAGCTATATTTTCTTCTACATCCTGAATTCCGGTTTCTATTTTATGGCGAAAAGGTTTCCTATTCAATACAAATATAAAACCTATTATTACAAATCCGCCTATCGCTCCTGCCGATGCACCAAAGGAGGCTCCTGCTGCGGCTCTGACTTCATCGAGCACGGGATGGCTAAACATATATGCAAGTGTTAGCCCAAAACCGCATCTGACAAGTTGCTCTACTATTTCCGATATTGCAGTGGGATTCATGTTTTGTCTTCCGTTAAAGAATCCCCTGAATGATGAAAAAAGCGGAACGAAAAACAGTGCAGGTGCCATCCCTTTTATAGCCAATGCGGATTTAGGACTGCCTATAGCCCTTGCAATCATATCAGCTCCAAAATAGCATATGATAAAACTTATAGTCCCCACAATCAACATCAGCATCGTTGCAGTATGAAAAACTTTGTGTGCATTTCGATATTTGCCCTGTGCAATATTTTCTGATACCAACTTGGAAACTGCTATGGGAACCCCTGCCGTTCCGATTACTACAAGAGTTCCGTATATTGCATACGCCACACTGTAATAAGCCATTCCGTCACCGATCCAGTTAGTTAGTGGGATTCTAAAAACAGCTCCCAAAACTTTTATCATAATTCCGGCAACAGCTAACACTGCCGCACCCTTTAGAAACTTTTTATTATTACTATCTGACATAAAATCTCCAATTATCTGTTTATAACTATTTATAACTTTTCTAAAATTTCTTTTTTCACATTTTCAACTTCAAAAATAACCTGTTCCTCGTCGATTGTAGCATACTCTCCATCATTGTAAAGAACTTTCCCGTCTACCATCGTAAGTTCAATATCACTTCCCGATGCGGAGTATACCAGATTATTTAACAAATCATGAATAGGGTGCCAATGTACTCTTTGGATATCTATAACGATCAGATCCGCCTTCATGCCCTCCTTCACAAGACCACAGTCAGTTCTGCCCTGGGCTAACGCTCCTCCCCTCGTGGCGGCATAAATAACTTCTTTAGGGGTGATTACGGTGGGGTTCATGTTTCTTACCTTTGATACAAGAGCTAAAGTTTTCATTTCCTCAATAAAGTTCAAGCTATTATTTGACGCTACGCTATCTGTTCCAATTGCAAGGTTGACTCCCTTTTCCAGCATCTTGCCTGTATCTGCAATTCCGCTTGCAAGTTTAAGGTTGCTTACAGGATTTGTTGCTACTGTAACTTTCTTTTCTTTTAAGATGTCAAAGTCATCATCTTCTATATACACGCAATGTGCCGCAATGGTAGGGACATCAAAAAGTCCACAGTCATAGAGATATTTCACAGGCGTCCTTCCTCCATGACGAGCTTTGCACTCCTCATGTTCTAGTTTCGTTTCAGAAACATGAACCTGCATAGACATATTCTGTTTCTTGGATAAAGCAGCCAGCCCCTTCACGGTACTCTCATCGGAAGTATATTCTGCATGAAGACTTGCTTCAATTTTAATTCTTTCATTCTCTATGTTGTTAAAGTTTTTATGTGCATCCAAAAGTTCCTTTATTGAATCCAGCTCTTCAATTCCCGTTCCGTCAAAGTTCACTATGGAGCGACTTATATTATTCTTTACACCGCTATCTGATACAGCTTTCACCATGTCGCTTATAAAATAATACATATCGGAGGTAGAAACTATACCAAATTTAAGAGATTCAGCCATACAGAGCATGGTTCCCCAATAAACGGCATCTCCTGTAAGTTTGCCTTCAAAAGGAAAAATCCTCTTTGTAAGCCAGTCCTGTAAAGCCATATTCTCCCCGTATCCACGCATAAGAGCCATGGGGGAGTGGGCATGAGCATTATAAAAGCCCGGCATAAGAAGTTTTCCTTTACCTTGATATACATCTCCATATTCAGAAGCATTTTGCGGCATTTCATCACCGATATATACAATTTTATCTCCTGTGATCCCGACACATTTATTTTCTTTGACAGAAAAATTCTCATCTATTATTGTAATATCTTTAAATAGCATCTTTCATATTCTCCTTTATTATATTGAGCAACTCCAGACAGTCTTTTAATATTAACCCCTTAACCTGCGGAATTCTGATATAAGGCTCCTTTCCTCCGTGGATAAAAGCCCGTCCTTTAAATTTATCATTTATATTAACTATTGCGAATGGAGTCAGACAATTTTTTTCTCCAAAGCTAAAAAATATTCTATTATTCTGGGCATAAATCCTTAAGACCGACACTTCCTGACAGAGTGCTTGCACTCTGGAAATTCTTATCAGGTTCATGGTTTCCTTAGGCACATCGCCGAATCTGTCCAACAACTCATCCACCATCTCATCTTCCTTATTTTCCGAATTCACTCCGGAAATCTTCTTATATATGGCAAGTTTGAGGGATTCATTTTCTATATACCAGTTGGGGATGTTGGCAGGCAAAGGAAGTTCAACTGAAATTTCATCTGATTCCTCCGGAACATACTCTCCCTTAATTCTTCTGATCTGCTCGTCCACAAGCTTACAGTAAAGTTCATATCCTATATTCATCATCTGCCCCGATTGCTGACTTCCAAGCAAATTCCCGGCACCTCTTATTTCAAGATCTCTCATGGCAACCTTAAATCCTGAGCCGAATTCAGTAAATTCTCTTATAGCCCTAAGTCTTTTCTCTGCAACTTCCGTAAGAACTTTATCTTTTCTGTACATCAGATATGCGTATGCCATTCGATTTGACCTGCCAACCCGTCCCCTTAATTGATAGAGCTGTGCCAAACCGTAGGTTTCCGCATCTATTACTATCATCGTATTGGCATTGGGAATATCTATGCCTGATTCTACTATAGTTGTTGCAATTAAAATATCCGTTTCATGATTTACAAAATCCAGCATTACATTTTCTAAAGCATTTTCATTCATCTGCCCATGACCTACAGAAATCCTGGCTTCGGGAACCAGGTCAGAAATTTTCTTTGCCAGCTTATTTATCCCCTTAACTCTGTTACAGATGATAAAAATTTGTCCGTCTCTGTCAAGTTCACGCTTTATGACATCTCTAATCATCATATCGTCCTGCTCCATAACATAAGTTTGGATAGGATATCTCTCTTCCGGAGGTTCCTCAATCAAACTCATATCCTTAATGCCCGAAAGGGACATATTCAGAGTTCTTGGAATTGGCGTTGCCGATAAAGTCAATACATCTACGCTTTTCCTTATCTTTTTGAGTGCTTCCTTATGGGCAACACCGAATCTGTGTTCTTCATCTATTACTAAAAGTCCCAGTTCCTTATATTCTATATCTTTTGACAAAAGTCTATGGGTACCGATTATAAGATCTATATCTCCGGTTTTTAATCTCTCTATAATTTTTTTCTGCTGAGCATCGCTTCTGAACCTGGATAACATTTCGATGTCGACAGGAAATTTCTCAAATCTGTCTTTCAAATTATAATAATGCTGATTTGCAAGCACAGTTGTAGGAACCAGTACTGCTGCCTGTTTTCCATCGGCAATACACTTGAAGATCGCCCTTGCAGCTACTTCTGTCTTACCAAAACCTACATCACCACATAGCAATCTGTCCATAGATTTAGGCAGTTCCATATCTCTTTTTATTTCCTCAATGCACCTAAGCTGGTCATCGGTTTCAACATAGGGGAAGCTATCTTCAAATTCCTTTTGCCATGGAGTATCCTTGCTGAATGCAAATCCCCCCTCAATTTCTCTTTCGGCATAAAGTTTAATAAGCTCATCCGTCATCTCTGCGATCGCCTGCTTTGCCCTTGCCTTGGTAAGTTTCCATTCTGCCCCTGAAAGTTTATTAAGTCTCGGCAAAATCCCATCTGAACCTATATATTTTTGGACTATGCCAAATTGCTCCACCGGAACATATAAGAAATCGTTCCCCGCATATTTTATTTTAAGATAATCCTTCTTGTCTCCCTGTATGTCTAACTGTTCTATGCCGATAAACTTTCCTACACCGTGACTCTCATGGACCACAAAATCACCTTTTGCCAAATCTGAAAAGCTTTCTATTCGCTGTCCTCCCGGCATTTTCCTTCGTTTTTTTCTTCTATTTATCCTCTCGCCGAAAATATCATTATCACTTATATAGCAAAGTTTTTTCTTTGGAAAATCAAATCCGGAGGAAAGGTTCCCTTTTAGAAAATTCACAAAGCTAATAACCCCAATCCTATCGCAGTATTCTATTAAATTTTTTCTCCTCTCATCCGTAGATGCCGTTAAATATATTTTATAATTTTTATTTACATAGGATTTTAATTCAGATTCCAAAAGCTCCATATGTCCGCTGAATCTCATCATCTGCGAGCTCTGTACGGTTTCGAGACTGTCGTACTCCTCAATTCCTTTTATAGTTTTAGGAAATGGGGACAAAAATGCTATGGGTCTGTGGTTATAGCACTTCATAAAATCCTTTTTCCCCGTCAAAAGTTCCAGATCTTCCGGTACTATATCGCCTCTTCGGAGCATAACCTCAAAATCCTGAGCTAATTCCTTCTCGCGTGCGTCCAAAAGCTCATAAATTCTGTTTGGGTCATCAACATATACATTGCCTCTATCTAAGTAGTCCCAAAGATATTCTGTTCTGTCGTAAAAATAATGCAGATAGTTTTCCAAAAGCTGCACATTTCTTTGATTTCTTATGTATTCACATAGTTCATCTCTTCTTTGCTCAAGGCTGCGAACAGTTTCTGCGTACTGTTCCCCTTTCTTAAGAAGTTTTTTTGCCTGATTTGTATAAGCCTTGTACAACCTGTCTGCCGCTTTTGAAAATCTGCTTTTGTCCAGCACCATCTGCTCTGCAGGATTGATTTCTACAAAGCTCAAATTTTCTATGGAGCGCTGTGTATCTATGTCAAAACTTCTTATTGAATCGACTTCTGTATCAAAAAACTCTACCCTATAGGGATTATCCGCATCCGGTGTGAAAATATCCAGAATTCCACCTCTTATGCTGAACTCTCCGCGGCTTTCCACCATGCTCATTCTCTCATACCCTAATTCCACAAGCATTTCTTTGATGTCCGTCAAAAAATGTTCGTCACCCCTTTTGAGAAGCAACTTCTTATCCTTTATAACATTATGGGGCAGCACCTTTTTAATAGCTGCCGTCACCGGAGCTATTACTATACAATCACTATCACCTGTCAGAGCTTTCATCCCATTGAGACGCTCCATGGTCATGTCATGATTTTTTGCTTCAAACCTAAGAAAAACCTGTTCCTCTGAAGGCATTACAATGGGATTTTGTCCTGTAAAAAAATAAAGATCATCGGCTAAACGCTTTGCCCTGGGTTCCGTGGCCACGATGATCAGGTTTTTTCCTTTTTTTCTTTAATTAACTCAGCAATAATAAGAGCTGCTCTGGATTCAGATACGCCTGAAATTCCCGAAACTCCCCCTTTACTCATTATCATTCCTCTTTTTCTTTTTATTGTATCGATTCATGGCAAAATCTATTCCGTCTTTAATGATTCCTTCCACCGATGCCGCTCCGGTTGTTACTGCCTCCTCTAACAATGGAACCTCATCCTTTCTGAAGCCTCCTGTTACAAAATCGACCAGATCTGTTTTGTTCCCTGAACCGATGCCGATTCTTACCCTTGGGAAGTTGTAATTACCTAAAAGCCTGATGATTGAACGCATCCCATTGTGAGTTCCTGCACTTCCAAATTTTCTGATTCTGACGGCACCAAGGTCTATATCAAAATCATCGTATATAACAATCAGATTCTCTATCGGAAGCTTGTAGAATTGAAATATTTCTCTTACTGATTCACCGCTGTTGTTCATGTATGTTTGAGGCTTAACTAATATAACCTTCCTGCCACCGATCCTTCCTTCACCGATTAACGCTTTAAATTTTAATTTTTTAACGGTAATATTATTATCTTCAGCGATTTTATCTACGGTCAGAAATCCTAAATTGTGTCTGGTGTTTTCGTATTTAGGCCCGGGGTTTCCCAGGCCAACTACTACATATAATTCGTTTCCCATAAAAGTCAGTTTCTCTCTCGTTCCTAATATTCAGCTTTTATCAATCGAAGAGCTTACTTATCGAACCGTTTGTAAATACTCGTGTCATAGCTTCCGCAAAAATCGGAGCAACTGAAAGCATCGTCATTTTATCCAGCTTCTTATCCTCCGGAACCGGAACTGTATTGAGAAGTGCAAGTTCGCAGATTGACGATGCTTCTATTCTTTCTAATGCCGGTCCCGAAAGAACTCCATGGGTAGCACCTGCATAAACATTCTTTGCTCCCATTTCTTTGATTACATTTGCGGCATTTGTAATCGTTCCTGCTGTATCAATCATATCATCCAAAATAATACAGTTCTTCCCTTTAATATCCCCGATTATATTCATAATTTCGCTCTTGTTAGGTTCCGGTCGCCTTTTATCTACGATAGCAATAGGACAATTAAAATATTCAGCCATATTGCGTGCTCTCGTTACACTTCCGTGGTCAGGAGATACTATACACACATCCTCTAAATTCTTTTCTTTAAAGTATTTGGCAATAATAGGTATTCCCACAAGATGATCCACCGGAATGTCAAAATATCCCTGAATCTGATTAGCATGAAGATCCATCGTCAAAACTCTGTCTGCTCCCGCAGCCACGAGGAGATTCGCTACAAGTTTTGCTGTAATAGGATCCCTTGCCTTTGCTTTTCTGTCTTGACGGGCATATCCATAGTATGGAATAACTGCATTTATTCTTCCTGCAGATGCTCTTTTCATGGAATCCATCATTATTAAAAGCTCCATCAGATTGTCGTTCACAGGTCCGCATGTAGGTTGAATTATATACACATCTACACCTCTAACGGTTTCCCATAGATTTACTGAAATTTCTCCGTCACTAAATTTGGTTACCGTTGCCTTTCCTAACGGTTTCCCCATGATCGATGTGATTTCCTCTGCCAACTCAGTATGCGCATTACCTGCAAACACCTTGTAATCCGAAAATACACTATTCTTCATTTTGACTTTCCTCCATAACTCTCAACTAATTACTTCTTGTTGTACAAGCCACGCATGGTTGCCCAGCCTTCAATATTCTTTTGCTTTGCACGAGCAACGCACAGAGCATCCTCCGGAACATTCCTTGTTACAGTAGATCCTGCCGCAACATAAGCGCCGTCTTCTATTTTAATTGGAGATATGATATTAGCATTACATCCGATAAAAACACCATCTCCAATTTCGGAACGATATTTATTTGTACCGTCATAGTTTACAAATACTACTCCACAGCCTAAGTTTGCATTCTCTCCTATATCGGCATCTCCTATATAGGTCAGGTGTGCAGATTTGGAACCGTCACCGAGATTTGAGTTCTTCACCTCTACAAAATCACCCACTTTACAGTTCCTTCCTACTGACGATCCCGGTCTGATATATGCAAAAGGTCCCACGGATGTGTTGTCACCAATTTTGCTTTCCAGAATCACACTTGACTGTACTTCCACATTGTCACCGAGATTAGAATCCTTGATTCTTGTATTTTGTAAAATTCTGCAGTTTTCACCTATGATGCTTCCCTTTTCCAAAGTCACACAGGGACCGATAAATGTACCCTTTCCGATTTTAACGTCATCATCTATGTACACAGAATTGATGTCCGCAAATTCCACTCCGTAATTAAGGAACTCAATTGCTCTGGTAATTCTTTGTTCTTCTTGTTTCTTATACTCTTCAAAGGTCATTTACGCTTCCTCTTCCATAATCATAGTTCCGACTTTGTAAATATCTCCTGCTCCCATGGTTATCACCAAATCACCTTTTTCTGCATTTGATATGACAAAATCCCTTATCTTTTCAAAGGAATCCATATAGTAAACATCTTTGTTCCTATGTCCACACCTTATTTCCTCTGCAAGTTTTTTTGATGATACATTGTATATGTCCTTTTCTCTTGCTGCATAAATATCTGCAAGAATAAGTATATCCGCCTGCACAAATGCGTCTGCAAATTGGTGGAATAAAGCAAGTGTTCTTGTATATGTATGGGGCTGAAACAGTATCCATAGTCTCTTATGAGGAATATTGTGAGCTGCCGAAAGAGTTGCCTTGATTTCTGTCGGATGATGGGCATAGTCATCTACTATCTTGACACCCTCTTTTGTTATCCCCACTATGTCAAACCTTCTCTGAGTTCCTTTGTAATGGCCAAGAGTTTCTCCCGTTATTTCTTCGCCTGCACCTATAGTTACACAGCAGGCAAATGCCGCAACGGAATTTAATATATTATGTTCCCCCGGCACTGCCAAATGAACAGGTGTTTCCGTTCCTTTGTATCGAACTCGGAAGGACGGCATGCCCGCTTCATCAAATCTGACATCTTTAATCACAAAATCCGAACTCTCGTTATATCCATAGGTTACAACATTTTTTCTTCCTCTTATAACCTCGCTTACGAGGGGATTGGAGTCGTATGCAATGATCTTTCCGTCTCCGGGAACATTCATTGCAAATTTCTCAAATGAATTTACAATATGATCTATATCTTTGAAGTAATCGAGATGATCGGAATCTATGTTCAAAATTACCTCAATATTAGGTCTGAGCTCCAGGAAACTGTCCCTGTATTCGCATGCCTCCGTTACAAAATAATCGCTTTTGCCAACCTTTACATTTCCTCCGATTTCAGCGAGCTGACCTCCTACCAATATTGTAGGATCCAGTTTTGCCGCCTCCAAAACTAAAGAAACCATAGAAGTCGTCGTAGTTTTGCCATGAGTACCGCTGATGGCAATGCTTCCTTTATACTCGTCCATCAAAACCCCAAGAATCTCAGCTCTTGATGCAAGGGGCAACTTGCGCTCTCTTGCCCGGACAATTTCAGGATTTTCTTCTGCTATAGCCGCAGAATAGATAATCAAATCAGCATTCTCTACATTTTCTTTTCTATGGTTATTATATATAACAGCGCCTGATTCCTTCAAACGCTCTGTAATTTCCGACTCGTTCATATCAGACCCAGAAACATTATATCCCCTGGAAATCAGAATCTCTGCAATGGCTGACAGACCCACGCCGCCTATTCCGATACAGTGAATGTTTCTGTGTTCTTTTAAATCAATCATTTATTTCCCCCAATTATCATTCTCTTATTTCATTCAACATTATAGCATATTCATATCAAAAATGCTTTACAAATTAAAGAAATAATGTGATTCACTTAAACTCAACGGGTTCATAGTCTGTTAATTGGGCAAGAAATCCCTTTGCTCTCAGTTCATTTTGTACCAAATCTAAAATTTCTTCACTTTCGGCTTCTACGGTATGATAATGATAGCCTGAAGTTGCATTTGAAAGAAGGCTTGATTCTCCGGTATTTATTTTCTCCATATATTTTTTTACATCAAGACGGGAAGAAATCACCAAAGGTACAGTTATCTTCCCATAAACTTTGTGATATATGAAAATGTCCAAAACTTTGGCACCGAAATCTGCAAATATGTTCAATTCCTTTTCTGTATCTTCAGCCTTGTGAATCACCTTAAATACTCTTCTTGACAATTCGTCTCCCCTGCTTGCAGTCTCCATATTTTTTTGTATCATATATCCTCTGTTTGCCGATAGAATATCATAGCCTTGAGCCCTTAACAGTGCGATATCCTGAACAATGACCTGCCTGCTTATATTAAATTTTTCCGCAAGATTGCCGCCAGATACCGGTCTGTCTGTATCTGTAAGGATTCCTATAATTTCAGTTCTTCTTTTTTCTCCGTTCATTTTCCACCTCAAAATCAGCTATGACAACA
Source organism: Eubacterium nodatum ATCC 33099 (assembly GCA_000510425.1). Classification (GTDB taxonomy): domain Bacteria; phylum Bacillota; class Clostridia; order Peptostreptococcales; family Anaerovoracaceae; genus Aminicella; species Aminicella nodata. The sequence goes on from AZKM01000020.1 coordinate 12,536, forward strand.
CCGCATACAAATCACTCAACTTGAACAAAGTCTTATACTCATAGAATTTCACCTGCTTGCTCTTTAACTGTGAATAAATGAAACTTGAACAAAGCACCGAATCCCAATGAAACGGTGCTTTAGATCCTGCTTTCTCACTTACTTTCTGATTTCTTATTCTGATACAGGTTCGGAATCGGACATTTTCTCGTATTCGGCAAAGATTGTGTCCTTAATCCTATTTCTTGTTTCGGAATTGAGAGGATGTGCAATGTCTCTGAAATCTCCTTCGCCCATCTTCCTGCTTGGCATGGCAATAAACAGCCCGTTCTGCCCTTCAATTATTTTGATATCATGAACTACAAATTCATCATCAAAAGTAAGCGAAACAATTGCCTTCATTTTTCCATCTGCATTCAATTTGCGAATTCTTACATCAGTGATATTCATTACAGCCCGCCTTTCTGATTTAAAAGTTTGTTTTATATAATTATACATGAATATTTAGAAAACTGCAACAAATATTTATCTTTTGATGTACAATTGGGTGAATACTTGAATAATTCCCTTCACTAATCACTTGCAAGACTTCCGTTTCGTATTTATTTTACTGTATTTGGTTCTACTTTAATTATCCTGTTTTCCTCGTCAATATCATATAATGTTACCGCTGAAGTAAACTCCGAAATTTTCTTTTTTTCAGGAACAGCACTTGCGATTGCAACTGCAGTTCCTACGACTTTCACATTAAACTCCGACAGTATATCGGAAATTCCTTTTGTACTGCCGCCGCCACGCATAAAGTCATCAACAATCAGTGCTTTCATTCCGGGCTTTACTGCTCTTTTGGATAAAGACATCTTCTGAATTCTATCATATGAACCCGAAAAATAGTTTATACTCAGAGTAGATCCCTCAGACACCTTTGCTTCCCTTCTGCATACAATCAATGGAAGATGTAATTGATATGCTACCATGGTTGCTAGGGGAACCCCTTTGGTTTCCACTGTCGCCACATAGTTTGCACCCGAATCTTTGAACTTCGAAGCAAAATACGATGCCATGGTATTCATGGCCTCCATATCGAACATAAGATCTGAAGTATACAGAAAATTTCCACCCAGTATTCTATCAGAGTTTCTCAGTTTTTCACAAAAGCTTTCCAGGAATTCAGAAACTTCTTGTGAATCCATAGAGGGTACATAACGAACGCCCCCTCTCGCCCCTGCGATTGTTTCGATATTGCCTTTCTTTGCCTTTTCCATTGCAGAGTTTGCTATGTTAATATCCTCGCTTATACTGGATTTTGCCATATCAAACAGGTCACAGAAGTATTGGAGCGGATACACTTTTCCCGGAGTGTCCGACAGGATTTTCACTATAATAGAAACTCGTTCTGTTCTTTTCATTCAACTTATCTCCTTGTGCATTATAACTAAAATATTCTTAAATGATATTGTTTGTTTTGGAATAAACTCTGATAATATTTGTGGTACCGGAAACTCCGACCGGAACCCCTGCTGTCAAAACAACCCTGCCGTTTTCATTTATCAGATTTGATTCTGCAGCACTTTTTCTGCAAATATCAAACATTTCTTCAACATCCGAACAATATTGTACCATCAACGGACTTACTCCCCAAAACAAAGCCATCTGATGAAAAACTTTTTCATTTGGTGTCACACTGATTATAGGAACATCCGGTCTGAACTTACTGACCTTGTTTCCGGTATAACCCGATGCGGTCACTGCAATTATTGCATCGGCACAAATATCTTTTGCCAAGGTACAGGCTGCATGGGCAACAGCATTCGTAGTATCTTCGTTGTCCATTTCACGGTATACTGTGCCGCTTTTAAGTACATTCTTCAGCTCTTTTTCCGCCTCCGTTGCTATCCTTGACATTGCTTTCACTGACTCCTCCGGATACATTCCGGCTGCACTTTCCCCTGACAGCATAACAGCACTTGTACCGTCAAAAACCGCATTTGCCACATCGTTTATCTCAGCCCGCGTGGGAACAGGGCTTGTAATCATGGATTCAAGCATCTGAGTTGCCGTTATAACCACTTTGCCCTGCTGAACACACCTTCTGATCAATCTTTTCTGAATACCCGGCAAAAGTTCATAGGGCACTTCAACTCCCATATCGCCTCTCGCAATCATAATGCCATCTACTACCCCTAAAATATCTTCAAAATTGTCTATTCCCTGCATGCTTTCAATCTTGGCAATTAGCTTTATTTTCTCGCCTCCGTTTTTGTTTAGAAACTCTCTAACCATACCTGCATCTTCGGAGGTTCTTATGAATGAAGCGGCAACATAATCCACATCCTCTTCTATTCCAAATTTCAGATCATCCTTATCTTTTTGAGATAAATAAGGCATATTTATTTCCACATCAGGTATATTCACGCCTTTATGATTGCTTATCTTGCCGCCGTGGACTATTTTGCATTTTATTTCAGCCCCATCGATTTCCGCGACTTTAAGCATAACCTTTCCATCATCAATTAAAATCGTATCTTCCTCTTTCAGCTCTTTTGAAAGATTTAAGTAGGTCACTGATACCCTTTCCGTATTTCCGACAACATCCTCTGTCGTAAGGGTAAAATATTCTCCTTCCTTTAACAGGGCTTCCCCTTCCTCAAAGTTTTTTATTCTGATTTCAGGTCCCTTGGTATCGAGTAAAACCGCTCCGGGAAGTCCTAGTGAATCCCGGACTTTTCTTATTCTAGCTATATTTTCTCTATGTTCATCGTGGCTTCCATGGGAGAAATTCAGCCTTGCCACATTCATTCCTGCCAGGAAAAGTTTTTTCAACATTTCTTCGTTTTGGGATGCCGGTCCGATTGTACATATTATCTTTGTCTTTCGCATTTTTCCCCCTTATCTTCTATCTCTTCAAACATAGGCTCATGCCCCATTTTTCTTATAATCCGAAGAAAATCTCTTTTGGCAACGGAAATAGTTGCTGTGTTTCTGCAAGGATGAAAATTCAAGAGGGTATCTTCAGAGGCCTCCGTTATTTCCCTGCCTAAAATTACTTTCACCTTGTTTTCCACATCATTAAAGATGGTATAAGGAGTAACCGATCCCGGAGTTATCTTCATTAAATCCCAGAGCTCATCTTCAGTGGCAAATCTGGTCTTTTTAGCACCTGTGAGCTTCCTAAAGCTGTCAAAATCCAATCTCCTATGATCTTCCAGAATCATTAAATAGAACTTCCCTGATTTCTTATCTTTTATTAGCAAATTTTTAAGATTTATTCCGGGAAACATAAGTTCCTCTGCACCTTCCTGTTTCACTGAAAAAAGAGCTTCATGCTCATATATTTTATAATCGTGAATATCTAATTCCTCTAATGTGTCAAAAAACTTTTTCTCATTATCCATGGTATGAAACCTGCCCTTCCGGTTTAAAAAAATCATTTACATTATATCTGAACTAATGTGTTTTAATTACACTGTAAAATGGTAAATATAACTCGATAATCGGTGGCATCATGCTTACCTTCTCTGCCGCTTGACTGTATATCATTATAACATAAATGGAGGATATTTTTATGGATAAAAAATCAAGAGATTATGAAGTCTGTCTTTGCTATAAAACAACAAGGGGTGAGGTTGAAGATTTTATCAAAGCTCATCGCATAACCGACTTGACAATTCTATGCAAGCAGATGAATATCGGAAATAAATGTGGCGGCTGCCGTGAGGATTTACAGATGATTATTGACGATGTGTATGGATTTACTTCCGGCAATAGCTAATTACTCCTGTGAATATAAAAACAAATAACCTTTTCTTAACATTACAGATATATATAACTCAATTTTGAGTTCTTCTGGAATTAGCAGTAGGTCAGCGATGCTTGAGGTGGACTATCGTATGGAATTGCACTACAAGTTCAAATAACGAATTTTCGTAATCGCCTTTACAGGCCAACTCGCATAGGCGAGTTTTTTTATTTCAGTAATATAATCTCACTTATTGCACATACTTCCCACGATACTACTGTATCAGTCTATCATAGTGTAATTAACCTTGTAAATAGTATAACAGTCTCATTTCGGTTAAATTCTGAAATGTTCAAACATACACTTTTTCATTCTATATTCATTTTCAATTGGCAATTTCCTCGTCAAAAATACATTTTTCACGGCTATATCCCTCAACTGTACGGCAGGCAATCGGTTCCGTTTATGCTTAGAGAAAAAATTTACCCACCATGATTAAAATAGTATAAATATAATTTTTCAAAAAACTTCTAATCATCACTTTATAATGTTACAATGCACCCATGAAAAAGATTATTATAATTACATTGATTTCAATATTGGCTCTGACTTCTTCGTTTTTTGGCAAAGATTCAAAAGAATACGGAGTCTTCATCGGCAGAGAGAAAAACAAAGTACTTAGATTGAAGAACTACGACGTCCTTGTAGTTGATGCTCAATATCTTTCTAAAAAAAACATTCAATGTCTTCGTAAAAATAATAATAAAAAAGTTTATTCCTATTTGAATGTTGGATCTGTCGAGAATTTTCGTCCATACTATTCACAATTTAAATCAATAACATTAGGTAAATATGAAAACTGGCCTGAAGAAAGATGGGTAGATGTTTCAAAGAAAAAATGGCAAAAATTCATACTGAAAAAAGGAAAAGCACTGAAAAAGAAGAATATTGACGGTTTATTTATAGACAATGCTGATGTCTACTATAACTACAAAAAAAAGAAAATATATAAGGGTTTAACAGTTATTCTGAAGTCTCTCAAGGCTGAAAAAATGGATATAATCATAAATGGCGGTGATGCTTATGTATTAAAAGCTATAAGGAATAATCATCCTTTGAAGTATATTGACGGAATAAATCAAGAAACTTTTTTCTCTAAAATTGACTTTAAAAGAAAAAAATTTCTGAAACAAAATCCTAAAACGACAGCGTACTATAAAACTTACTGCAGAAAAGCGAAAAGAGCCGGGCTCTCCGTATATCTTATTGAATATACAAAGAATAAAGCTCTGATACGACAAATATCAAAATTCTGTAGAGCAAAAGGTTACAGATACTATATTTCATCATCTGTTGAGCTGAATTAAAGAATATCCGGGTCAAATTGATCAGCCGTTTTATAAGCATCAATATTACAATTGTTAAACTAACAAATCTCCCTGCTCTTTTCAAAAATTATAACGAAAAAGCCCCTCTTGAATGAACCGATGTTCTGTTCGTTAGATTTCACTAGATTTTGAAGTCTAACTTTCAGATGTCAGCTGTCGGTTAAAGTTACATCAGAGGGGATTTTGATATTCTATAGATTCTCTATTCTGTGAGAACTACTTTATTTACTTGTTGTTAGATACGGTGAGAGTGCCCCCGCTACAGCATTGATCGGCATTGTCTGAAGCCAAACTTTTCCCGGACCTGAAATGACGGTGTTAAACAGACCTTCACCTCCAAGCAATATGTTCTTCATTCCCGGAACACTTTGAATATCCATGGAACAAGTAGCCTCCATAGCTGCTATATATCCTGTGTCCACTATCAACTGTTGCCCCTGCTGAAGTTCATAAGAACAAACATGACCGTCAAACTCAAGGAATGCAAGACCGCTGCCGGAAAGTTTCTGCATGATAAAACCCTCTCCGCCGAATAAGCCTGCACCTATCTTCTTATTAAAAAATACAGACAGTTCGACACTGCTTTGACTTGCCAGAAATGCAGACTTTTGAACAATCATTTCTCTGCCCGGTGCGATTTCCACCGCTTTGATACAGCCCGGAAAAGAAGATGCAAATGCAATTTCTCCCGATCCGCCCATTGCAGTATAGCGGTTCTGGAAAATAGATTCTCCGGAAAACATTCTTCCCAAGGATTTTCCTAATCCTCCGGTGGCATTGGTAGACATCTTCATATTAGGTGACATCCAGCTCATTGCACCTTTTTCAGTGATAAGTGTTTCATTTTCGTCCACTCTGCAGATCACTACAGGAAGTGTTTCTCCTTCAATACGATATTTCATAATTAGTTCCTTTCTTCTACAGTAAAATATATCTGACCACAGTATATATTATGTGAATTTACTTTGTCAATTCTCTAGTAATCTCTTAGACAAATTACACAAAAAACTTGCATTATAGCTTTTATATGTTAAACTACCAATGGAGATGGCATTTACAGGTAAAGCTATACTCTGTTATATACACTTTTTATAAAAATTTATGAGCTTATATTGTAACCGAATGAGACTCTAGTTAAGAAGAATGTGAGACCGTTTTTGGCGTGGACTTTTGTTGAAATAGTTACAGATTAAGTCGTGCTTAAAACCGGGCTCTTTTTTATGTTTATGGAAGGGAGAAATTCCGTGAAATTAGAAATGCTATATGGGAAAATTCACAGAGCAACTATCACACAGGCTGACCTGAACTATGTAGGCAGCATTACCATTGATGAAGCTCTTATGGATGCCTCCGGAATTTACGAATATCAGAAAGTCCAAATCGTAGATATAGATAACGGAAGCAGATTTGAAACCTATGTAATTGCAGGCGAAAAAGACAGTGGGATCATCTGTCTGAACGGTGCTGCGGCAAGATGCGTATGCGTTGGAGATAAAATAATCATCATGGCGTATGGAACCTGTGATGAAAAAGAAATCAGAAGCCACAAGCCTAAAGTCATCTTTGTAGATGATAAAAATAAAATTTCAAGGATTACAAATTACGAAAAACATGGCTTGCTTCAGGATATGTAATAATAAAATAATTCAAAGGTATACACCTTGAAAAATAAAAGTGTAGATAGCAAGTCATCTCTTACTTTAAATATTACCGTTACAAAAGGAGAAAAAGATGAAAATAGCTAGAACTATTGAAGAAGTCAGAGATTCAGTAAACCGGTGCAAAAGAGAGGGCAGATCCATTGGGCTGGTTCCTACAATGGGATTTCTCCATCAGGGGCATGGGAGCTTAATCAAAAAAGCAAGAGAAGAAAATGATTTTGTCATGGTTTCAGATTTCGTAAACCCTGCTCAATTTGGCCCAAATGAAGATCTTGAAAGCTATCCTCGTGATTTTGAAGCAGACTGTGAGCTATGCAAAGGCTTGGGTGTGGACTTAATCTTCTATCCGGCTCCTTCAGAAATGTATCAAAATCCGCATACTGTCGTGGATATATCACTTCTGTCAAATGAACTTTGCGGAAGTAAAAGACCCGGACACTTTAGAGGTGTCTGTACCGTGGTATCAAAGCTTTTTAATATTTCTAAAGCCGACAGAGCCTATTTCGGTCAAAAAGACGCACAACAGCTTGTTATTATAAAAAAAATGGTTAAGGATTTAAACTTCGATATTGAAGTAATCGGCTGCCCCATTGTAAGAGAAAAAGACGGGCTTGCAATGTCATCCAGAAATACATATCTGAATGAAACTGAAAGAAAAGCTGCACTTTGTCTTTCAAAAGCAATCTCTGCAGGAAAAGATGCTGTTAAACCCGGAATGAAAGCAGCCGAGCTTCAAAAGATAATGACAGACATAATAAATTCTGAACCTTTATCAAAGATTGACTATATTTCTGTGGTGGATTCAGAAGAGCTTCAGCCCTTAGAAGAAATTGATAAATCTGTACTGGTTGCGATAGCTGTATATATAGGAAAAACTCGCTTAATTGATAATTTCTTTTATGAGTTTTAAATAAAAGTCCCAAAATACACCTTCATACATCTGTACTACCTTGTACTACCTGAGTTATAGATAAAAGGAGATTCCTTCCAATGAAAAATCTCAACAGATATTTCGACAGCACATTGCTAAAACCGGAAGCCACACCCGTGGACATAAAAAATCTGTGTATAGAGGCATTCCACAACAAATTCTTTGCGGTGTGCGTCAATCCCTGCTATGTAAAATCAGCCAGAAAGACCTTAGATACTCTTTCGCTTTCTGCTGAAAAAGATTCAAACACTATATCCGTTGCTACCGTAGTCGGTTTTCCTCTCGGAGCTTCTACGACAAAAGCCAAAGTTTTAGAAACAACGGATGCACTGGCAGACGGTGCAGATGAAATAGACATGGTAATAAATATAGGAATGCTCAAAGCAGGAGAATCAGAATATGTCTTAAATGACATCTCAAAAGTCGTTAATGTAGCTTCCGCTCAAGGAAAAATCGTAAAGGTCATATTAGAAACCTGCCTGCTCTCCGATGATGAAATCAGAGAAGCCTGCTTGCTGTCAAGAAAAGCCGGTGCCACATTTGTAAAGACATCGACCGGCTTCAGCTCAGGCGGAGCTACTACACACGCAGTAAAAATAATGAAAGAAACCTTAGGTAACTCTATGAAAATCAAGGCTTCCGGCGGCATCAGAGATTTGAATAAAGCTTTGGAAATGATTTCTTCCGGAGCTGACAGACTCGGATGCAGCGCATGTAAAAAAATAATAGATGAACTTGCATCTGCAAAATGACACTCAAAAAACCCTGTTCAAATAACTGAGCGCTTTCAGCCTACGAACAGGGTTTCCTGTATATAACAATATTAAAACCTCGAGTTCAATTTCAAATGAGAATTCGAGGTTTTTTATTCAGATATTATTCAGTCATTTTCTCAAATCACCGAAGTATTCCCATTTCATTGCACAGGTTATTGTGCACCTAACAATCCTCCGATAATAACTCCCAGATATGTACCGATTACATAACCGAAGGTACCAATAAGCATAACAGGACCTACCAGTTTACTCCAGCCTTGAGAAATAGCCATTCCCGCTGCAGTAGTCGGTCCTCCGATGTTTGCATTTGATGCCAAAATACAATCTTCCAGGTCGAACTTGAGAAGTTTTCCTCCTACGAAGCAGAATATCATATTAACAGCTACCATAATCGCCGCAAATACAAGGAGTGCCGGTGTATTAGTTATAATCTCGACAATTGATGCCGGAACACCGATTACAAACAGGAACATGTAGATAAAGTATGTACCGATTTCTTGCGCACCGTTCATTTTTTCCACATGCTTTTCCCCATAAGTCGCAACAATCATGGACAGTGTTGTTATCCACACATACTGTGAACCGAAGAATATATTACACATCTGAAGAACTGTATTTGTGGTAGGAATCGCTCCTGCAATCGCCTGTGAAATAATATTTGCCAGGAAAACTACAGTAACTGCATAAGCCAAGTTAAGGGCAATATCCTTAAGAGAAATATCTTTACGGCTCCAATATGCAGCTGCCTGGGTTTGAGAATCTCCGATTCCATTATTTTCAACTTCATCAATATGCGGATGAGGATATTTGTTACGGAAGAATTTCATTCCTGCAAACATGATAAGTGCAAAGAAATACAGAGCCATCAGCAAGTTGTCCGCTACCGTTGCAGCTCCAACAGTCTGCCCTGTTACCTTAAACTGCGTTGCAAGTGCCGCAAAGTTTACACCTCCGCCTATATATGTACCGGTCATCATTGCAGAAACTCCGGGAGCTTCCGGAATTGAGTTGTGCAGCAAGGTATAAGCAAGAAGTGCACCTAAACAAGTACCTGCTGCTCCGATTAAAAATACAACCATCATTCTACCGGTTTCTTTCCAAATCTTCTTCATATTGCACTGAAGCAGCAGCAGCGGAATTCCTATCGGCACCGCATAACCCCAAATAATGTCATCATATAAAACACTGTGAATAGGAATAATACCGAGATTTGAAAGTATAAGAGCCATGATAAGCGCAATAATTGCGCCAGAAACCTTAGATGCCCAGGTATATTTTTGCTCTAAAAAAATCGCTGTGGCAACGCCTGCTACAAGAACAAATAAAAGTGTCCATGTATCGTCTGCCGCCACTAAGGTATTTCTACCTAAAGTGCTGTGAAAGAATGAACTTAGCATAATTTATTCTCCTTTCTAATGCTAAAAATAAATAATCCTTCATCATTATACAGTATCATCACACAATTAACAATCAGTATTCAAAAATTCCGTCATAAACTGCGGGTTTTCCCTGTATATATGCCCAGTTCTTATCACCATATTCATAGTGCCACCATTCTGAGGGAAGATTTCCAAAGCCTGCTTCTATCATAACATTGTATAAAAATCGGCGGTTATCCCTTATGATTCTTGCATCAGGATCACTTTCAACATCAACGGTTTCATAATATGCCGCCCTTGTCTTATCAGTAAAAGCGTCAAATTCCGTACCGAATTCAAGTTCTTTTCCATCAGGTCCCATTATGGTCAAATCGATGGCACCACCCGTGGTATGTGCCGGAGGCAGTTCTCTATCCGGAATTGGATTTGCAATAAACTTGCCAATTTCCATTTCCTGTTCTTCCTTTGTTTTATCCTCAAGATGAAATTCTTTAATTATCTTTGCACTATATGAAATAAATAATTCTTTCTGAAGTGCAAAGGGTCTCCATGCGTCCCAAATAACAAACTTATATCCATCGGGAAGCAAATCTGCCGCCTTATACAACATTTCAACAACTTCTTTCCTTGCAAGACAACGCTTTTCTCCATTTTCAAAGCCTAGGACAGGATACTGCATATCGACTATAATTTTCTCATTAGGTTTGATTTCAACTAACGGAGAATCAATAAAGTCTCTGTTATCGCAATTTTCCGGATCGGAAATAACCGGAATCGGTTTACTTGTAAACTTATTCATCAACAACTCCTTAATCTTTTAAATAATAGTTCAAATTGTTACATATAATCAGCAACCTCCACACCCTGCGAGATTGTTTCGTTCCATACAGATTTTCAGACAGTTAGTATAATTAAATAATCTCTTTTATCAGCTCTGTTTTTTCAGGTTTTTTATCACAGATAGAATAAGCTTTAAGAACTTCATTTCCGGCTGACTTCACCTTATTGTCATCATTGCCGAAAGCAGTGGCAATTAAATCACCTTTGCAGACAGCATCGCCGATTTTTTTGTTAAGCAAAATTCCCGCACCAAAATCTACGGAATCATCCTTAGTCCTCCTGCCGGCTCCTGTATGCTGAGAAGCAAAACCTATCCTCTCTCCGTCTATTTCCCACACATACCCCTTTTTCCGAGCATATACTTCCGCTTTTTTATTCCCAAGTGGCAATAATTCAAAGTCATCACAGACATCCTGATTGCCACCTTGAGCCTTTATAAATTCTCTGAATTTATCCAAAGCCTGTCCTGAATTCAATGCGGACTCTGCAAGGCTGCAGCCTTCTTCTGCAGATGCTGATTTTCCTCCCAAATATGCCATTATTCCCGCAAGCTTTATCGACAGCTCTCTAATATCATCCGGACCCTCCCCTTTTAAAACCTCAATAGCCTCACGCACCTCAAGGGAATTTCCTACCGCATAACCTAAAGGACGGTTCATATCAGAAATAACTGCCACCGTTTTCTTTCCTGCATAATCTCCGATTTCTACCATAAGCTCAGACAAAGCTCGCGCATCCTCAACGGTTTTCATAAACGCACCTTTTCCGCACTTTACATCAAGGACTATAGCATCATTTCCTGCTGCAAGTTTCTTGCTCATTATTGATGCAGCTATCAGACTTTTATTTTCTACTGTGGCGGTAACATCTCTTAGCGCATATATTTTTTTATCTGCAGGAGTCAAATTTCCTGATTGCCCGATTACCGCAACACCTATGGACTTTACCTGTTCAATAAATTCTTCAGGGCTAAGAGTTGTTTTAAAACCCGGTATGGCTTCTAACTTATCTATTGTACCGCCTGTAAATCCCAGTCCTCTGCCGCTCATTTTCGCAACGGGCACTCCTAATGCCGCAGCTATCGGTGCAACTATCAACGTTGTTTTATCTCCAACTCCGCCTGTGGAATGTTTATCCACTTTGATACCGGAAATTTCCGATAAGTCCACTGTATCTCCGGAATATCTCATCAGACCGGTAAGTTCGGCGGTTTCCGTATCTGTCAGTTTTTGAAAATATATAGCCATCAGAAGTGCAGAAGCCTGATAATCAGGAATTTCTCCTGCCACATATCCATGGACAAAATACTTTAACTCAGAAGGGGTAAGTACTCCTCCATCCCTTTTTATTCTGATTATTTCCTCCATATTCATAGGCTTATTTCCTCCAGGAAGCTCTTTCCGATCTTTGTAGGTTCTACTCCCAGATAAGCGGAAATCGTCTGCCCACAGTCTGCAAAGGATTTTCTTGTTCCCAGGTTATGCCCTGCTTTAATATTTTTTCCGTAAACTAAAACAGGAACAAATTCTCTGGTATGATCAAAACCTCTATGTACAGGATCATTTCCATGATCTGCTGTGATTATCAAAATATCATCGTCTTTCATTTTTTCAATAATGTCAGGGATTCTTCCATCTAACTCCATGATGGCTTTTCCATATCCTTCGGGATCTCTTCTGTGACCGTAAAGAGAATCAAAATCCACTAAATTTGTAAAAATCAGACCTTCAAATTCCTCTTCCATAGCCTCAAGGGTTTTATCAATCCCGTCCATATTCCCATCCGTATGAACGGATTTTGTACATCCCCTTCCATTGAATATATCATGTATTTTGCCGATAGCATAAACGGTTTGCCCGGCACTGCTGATTTTGTCCAGCAGCGTTTTCTCCGGAGGTGTTACAGAAAAATCTCTCCTGTCAGTCGTCCTGACTCTCTTACCGTTTTTTTTGGTGTAAGGTCTTGCAATAACCCTTCCGCATGCCCAGTCTCCAACCAGCATTCCCCTCGCAATCTCACATATTTCATATAGCCTCTCCAAAGGTATCACATCTATATTTGCAGCAATCTGAAAAACACTGTCGGCAGAGGTATAAACTATAGGCTTTCCCGTCGCCTCATGTTCATCTCCGTAAATTTCTATAATTTCAGTACCTGAAATGGGATAATTTCCTAAAACTTCACTGCCTATTTTATCCTGAAAAGCTTTTATGAAGTCTTCCGGAAATCCATTCGGATATGTTTTAAACGGAATTTTGGTTTCAATCCCTGCAATCTCCCAGTGACCTGTGGTAGTATCCTTTCCGGCTGATAACTCCTGCATCTTACCGAAACTTCCGGCTATCTCCCCCTCATCAATTGCATATCTTCCTTCTGCAGCCCCGTCAATATTTCCCATTCCAAGCCTCGAAAGATTTGGCATGGCAAAGCCTTTGGTATTCTCTGCGGCATGCAGCAATGTGTCAGAGCCTAAATCACCGTACTTATCCGCATCAGGTTCAGCTCCTACACCAAGACTATCTGCAATTATCAGAATAACTCTTTTCATATCCAAACCATCCTTTCTGATTTTTATTGAAATTTCTATCTTAAGTGCTTCAATTTACACTCCAGATAATCCAAAGAAATCAGCCTATACTCTACTCCATCGAGAATCCCCTGAAATCCCCGGCTAAAAGAATCCTTTCCGTGCAAGTGACCATAGACACAGATTTTAACACCGTAGTCTGTCAACATCTTAGTAAACTCTGAGACCTGATGCTTATCATTCGTTGGAGGATAGTGAAGAACTGCAATTATCTCCTTTGCACCTGAGCTTTTAGCCTCTTCTAACGAAAATTTCAACCTTATCAGTTCCCTCTTGAAAATCTTTTCATCATGGGAGTCAAATCCATCACTTCCCGGACAAATCCATCCTCTGGAGCCTGCTATGGCGATATCCATATCCTCCACAACATAACAGTGGTTCTGAAGAAAAATAATATCATCAAAAAGACCGTTCATCTTATTAACGGATGTCCACCACAGATCGTGATTTCCCTTGGTAATTATTTTGGTTCCGGCAAGAGTGTGAAGCCACTCAAAATCTGCCATAGCTTCATCCACCCTCAGACCCCAGGAAACATCTCCTGCAATAATTACAATATCATCATTTTTAACATTCTCATGCCAAAACTCCTTCAGCCTCTGTGGGTGATCTTTCCATCTATCCCCAAATATATCCATGGGTTTTTCTATTCTCGAATCAAATGCTAAATGTAAATCTCCAACAGCGAATATGCTCATGTACTTATCTGCTCCTAATCTTCTAAGTCTAATATTTTCCGTGCCTCATCACCCGGCAGTTCTTCCACCTTCTTCAGTTTGCTGCGCATCACTCTGCTCCTGGTACCAAGCAGATTTTCCAGATTATTGTTCGCCTGTATTACATTTTTCTGAGCTTTTTCAAGCTCTGCTTCAAATTTTGCAAATTCAGTTTTCACTGCCCCCAATATTTCCCATACTTCACCGGTTCTTTTCTGTATTGCCAGGGTTTTAAATCCCATCTGAAGGCTGTTAAGGGTTGCCGCCATAGTGGTGGGACCTGCTATATTCACCTTATAATCTCTCTGTAAAACTTCAACAAGTCCAAGTCTTACAACCTCGGAGTAAAGTCCCTCAAAGGGCAGAAACATTATTCCGAAGTTTGTGGTTTTCGGTGGTGCAATGTATTTTTCACTAATATCCTTTGCCTCTTTTTTTATCGTAGAAATAAGCTCTTTTTGTGCGGCTAAAACCAGTTTGGAATCTCCTGTTTCGTAGGCATCTACAAGATTTCCGTAGGTATCCCCCGGAAATTTGGAATCTATTGGAAGCCAGACAAAGCCTTCATCATTTCCGGGAAGTTTGACTGCAAATTCCACAATATTTCTGCCTTCACCTGTAGTATTGACATTCTGCTCATACTGCTGTGGTGCCAGTATTTCTTCCAATATGGATGCAAGCTGAATTTCACCAAGTACACCTCTGGTTTTAACATTGGACAACACTTTTTTTAGGTCTCCTACACCGCCGGCTATAGTCTGCATTTCCCCAAGACCTTCGGCAACCTTTGATAAACTGTGGTTAACGGTTCTAAAGGACTGCCCGATCCGTTCCTCCAAAGTTTTCTGAAGCTTTTCGTCTACAATATTTCGCATTTCATCAAGCCTTTGGTTATTATCCGCCTGCATTCTGTTAAACTGTCTGCTTATTTCATCAAGCCTCTTCTCCTGTGAATCTATCGTACTCTTTTGAGAATTATACAGCATATTGGAAAAGCTATTGAAAGAATCATTGATTGCCCTGCCTGTTTCCTGCCTGTAAGCGTTCATCTCTTTATAAAGTCCCGTAAACCTGCTCAGCAAGAATACTGAAACACAAGTTACTGCCACCAGCAAAATCAATAAAATTATTTCAATAGCTCCCATGTTATCTCCTTTTATTTGTGCTGACCCAAACCGGGTCTTTGTCAGATTTATACTGCCTCCAAAGCCTGAGTTAAATCCTCAATTATATCGTCTATGTTTTCTATCCCAACTGAGAATCGGATTAAGTCCGGGGTTACACCCGCTGCCAAAAGGTCTTCGTCACTTAGCTGTTTATGAGTGGAATTGGCAGGATGCAAAACGCAGGTATGGGCATCTGCAACATGTGTGGCAATCATTGCCAACTTAAGTCTACTCATAAATTTCTCCGCTCCCTCTCTTCCGTCTTTGAGTTCGAAGGAAACAACTCCGGAACTTCCATCCGGAAGATATTTTTTTGCTCTGTCATAATACTTGTTACCTGAAAGCCCCGGGTAGTTCACCCACGCAACCTTGGGATGTTTCTCCAGAAATTCTGCAACCGCCATAGCATTTGCACAATGTCTTTGAACTCTCAGTGCAAGTGATTCCAGACCCAAATTAAGATAGAAAGCATTCTGAGGAGCTTGAATCGCTCCAAGATCCCTCATAAGCTGAGTTGTTGCCTTTGTTATATATGCCCCTTCTTTTCCGAAAGTCTCTGCGTATATTATACCATGATATGACTCATCCGGGGTACAAAGTCCGGGAAATTTTTCTTTATTTTCCATCCAATCAAACTTTCCGCTATCTACAATGACTCCTCCAACACCTACATCGTGACCGTCCATGTATTTTGTGGTAGAATGAATTACGATATCTGCTCCCCACTCAAAAGGTCTGCAGTTGATAGGTGTAGCAAAGGTATTATCGATAATCAGCGGAACACCATGACTATGGGCTGCCTCAGCAAACCTCTCTATATCCAGAACCACAAGGGATGGATTAGATAGTGTTTCAGCAAATACCAGCTTTGTATTCGGTTTAAAAGCCGCCTCAAGTTCTTCATCTGTGCAGTCCGGGTCAACGAAGGTAAAGTCAATACCCATTCTTCGCATGGTGACATCAAAAAGATTAAAAGTACCTCCATATAGAGCTGCAGATGCTATTACATGATCACCGTTTCCTGCAAGATTAAAAACCGAAAAAAATGAAGCCGCCTGTCCGGAAGAAGTCAGCATTGCTGCACTGCCGCCTTCCAAATCGGCTATCTTCCCTGCAACCATATCGTTAGTCGGGTTTTGCAATCTGGTATAAAAATAACCGGTATCTTCCAGCGCAAAAAGTTTTCCCATATGTTCACTTGAATCATACTTAAATGTGGTACTCTGTATAATAGGCATCATTCGGGATTCCCCGTTCTTCGGTTTATAGCCTGCCTGTATACATTTAGTTTCTTGTTTCATACGCTAACTCCTCCTTTATATTTTATAGTATAATGGAGATTATATACCACTTTTAATTTATTGCAAGCAGGGATTTGGAGTTTTATATAAAGATATGAAAAAAAATTGTTTACATTACACATATTGTTTTTTATTTTAACTTTAGTGGCAACTTACTTCTTCATGGAAAATAATTCATTTCTCTATGAGAAAAATATAGGGAAAGTCATATCCGTAAAAGAAGTCACCTACAAAACAGTTAACGGTGATGACGGAAAGCACACCTATGAAGAAAAATACATCAGACAATCTCTAAAGATTAAGTTATTAAATGGAGAAAAAAAGGGTAGAATTCTCCTTTCCGAAAATCGGTACGAAAAATCCGAAGTTTATACTGTAAAGCTTTCTCCCGGAGATAAAATATTTGTTGAAAAAATCTCTTTACAAAAGGGGCAGCTACACGGGTTGTTCGGAGGCGTCAAGCGAGATACCTTTGTAATTCTGGTTTTAGTATTTCTATTTGGAATGTTTCTCCTCATAGGCGGAAAACATGGGATTCTGACTATTTTCAGCCTTATCCTTAATATGGCTGCCTTTTATCTGGTTCTATTGCTTTATTTAAAAGGGGTAAATCTGCTTTTCACCATGATTCCCATGAGTATATTTTTTACTGCCATGTTGCTATTTTTCATGTACGGGAAAAATAAGCGAACCTATCTGTCCTTTGCAGCCACCATAATCACCGTATTGATTACAGTGATTATTTCCACAGTGATTATTTACTTTGGCGGACAAATCGACTATGACTTCATGGACTATCTCATAATGCCTTACTCCCAAAGGGATGCAGGCTTTATCTTCATATCGGAAATCCTGGTAGGCTGTCTCGGAGCCGTAATGGATGTTGTGGTAACTATGATAATGACCGTAGACCAGATATCAGAAACCGCTGAAGCACCGGGACGCAAAGAATTCATTTCTTCCTGCAGAGAGGTTGGCGATGATCTTGTAGGAACGATGATTACCCTTATGTTCTTCACCAATATAGCGGCGAGTATGCCCAACATAATCTTGTCAATGCGAAATGGGATAGGCTTTCGAACAATTTTAAGGTACAACAGCTTCTTTGAGCTTGCCCGTTTCCTTACAGGATCCATAAGCGTCGTTCTTGCTATTCCGATATCCGGAGCAATCGCAATCTATTATTACAGAAAAACCTGCCAAAGGGAAAGACCTGGCAAATCTGCAAAAATATAAAAGCCGCTGCTTAATTATGTCTGATAAAGAAAGGTATTAAAATGATTTTAATAACTTTGACAGTAATTCTAATAATCCTTATTCTTTTAATTTGTGGTGAAAAAGGTTCAAAATCAATTATAACCACGGCTATGAACGGCAGTCTGTTACTGGTTGCAATATTTTTAATATATAGCGGAATCTCTCCGATACCGGTAACTCTGGCTTCCTGCATAATCATAAGTCTTATCACTCTTTACTATCAAAATGAGGGTGGAATAAAGGCTCATCTTTCACTGATCTCCATAGTCGTAATATTTATCCTCATGGTTCCTGTCATATACCTGTTTGCTGCCAACTCCCACGGACAGGGATTTCCTCCTGAAGAATACGAAGTGACTGATTCCAACGGCTACACCAGAAATATCGGCATAAGTATGCTTTCCCTCCAAATTTCCACCATGATAATAGCCTTAGTCGGAGTACTGCTGGATACCTCCGTTGCCATCATCAGCTCAGTATTTGAAATATCTGCAAATAATAAAGGACTTACTACCACACAACTGATGAAATCATCATTTGTGGTCAGTAAGTCCATACTGGCTACATCCATTCATACAATTTTCTATATATATATTGCAGAATATCTTACATTGTTTATACAATATATAAGTGAATATTCATTTGTAACGGTACTTAACAGCAAATCCCTTGCCAAAGAACTGATTTCAATTTCTTTAAGCGGTATAGGTTGCTGCCTTGTGGTTCCCGTTGCAACGATCCTTGCTGCAACTTTTATAAAGAAAATACATACAGAAAGTTAGCAGCGAAGTGCCTCCCTACGCCGTCAATTCTTGAAAGCCTTATTCATAAAACAAAAGTTTTCCATCTAAACACTGTGTATCAATAAACTATTTAGGCTCTTTGAAAGCCCCTGTCGCTATGGCAATAATGCCGCCTAAAAGTATGATGACAGCTCCCAGAAGTCCTACATAAAATCCTGCACCGTAGCTGAAGGTTACTTTTATTCCCTTGAACTGATCCTTAAAGGTAGATGTAAGTAAAGCCCAAAGACCGCACTGAAGCAGCCCGAATATTATTACAGGAATCCTTTTCTTCAGTAAAACAAAAACACTTGCCAGAATCGGCGATGCCAAGAAAAGCACGATATATCCTGTTTTCCCTTGCTTACTATATGCATTAAAAATAGAATCACTGACATTCTGACCTAAGAAAGATGCTTTATATAATGTGAGAAACAAAGCAATCACCGTCAATACTAAGCCTGCCAATACAATTATCTGTACTTTTTTGTTCTTATCCATCATTTCCCTCCTAACTCATAAAAACATAATCTCTATACCGTGCACTTTACCACAATAATGTTATAAAGTCAAATTGTTGCAACATTTGCGTTTTTAATATTTTGAATTGTAAATTCGCAAAGTAAGTTCTACTTTAATATATATTATGGAATTTAGTCTGAGAAATCTTTTGTGCCGAAATTTATTATGAGAAATATTTCCGGTTCGACATGATCTATCTACTCATACTTCTTTTTCAGCAAATTAATATACTCTCTAAAAGCATTATCAGAGATAAATGATTGATAATCCTTACTTCCAAGTATTTTTATAACATCTTCTTTTTTTATAGAATCTTCATTGGAATCTGCAAAAAAAGTTGTGTAGCTGCATAATTGCTTTATATACCTTATTGTCTAAAAACTTTTCAGTGTACTTAGGGTTACTTTTGTGCTCACTTATCTTATCATTTACATAAAAAAGAACTGCCGTTTTATACGATAAAGCAATTTTATTTTTTTGTGATAAATCTCCATCTTTACCGATAATACTGTAAATCTCATTTATACTTTTGATGATCTTCTTTTGCACCTTGGAGGGTACTTTTCCTTTATCAGTTGCGCTGCTTGTAATTTTTTTTGCTTCTTTCCTTGCTAAGGAATCCTTTTCCATAATCTCATTTTCATAGTTTTGACTATTTTTTCCCTTATTATCTTTTTCTCTGGTCAGATAAGAGAAAGCTCCCAATGCTAATATTATGATTCCCATCAAAAGAAATACCCTGATGTAATTTTTCTTCATAATTTCCCCCTAAAATATCAATATATTCTTCCAGCCCTAACATTGATAAGAACATCGCACATATTAGCCAAGTCATCCTTATGGTGCGTAGCAATGAGGATGGTAGCACCTCTTTCTTTTTCTTCTTTCACTATATCATAAATCAATTTGACTCCATCTTCATCCAATGCGTTTGTAGGCTCATCCAACAAAATTAAATCTTGCTTCTCAAAAATAGCCTGTGCGATATTTAGTCTTTGTTTCATCCCTAGAGAATATTTTTTTACCTTCAAATATGCCGCTGCATCTAAGCCTACTCGTTTAAGTGCATTTTCAATATCACTTTCATCTGCAATATTCTTGAGTTTAGATAAAATACTCAAATTCTGTTTTGCTGTATATTGTGGCAACATTTCCATATTTTCAATTACTATTCCAACATTTCCGGGAAAGGATATGTCTTCATGCAGCTTTTTATTGTTCCAATATACTTCTCCTTCTGTCGGGACGATAAGACCTGCAATCAATCTTAAAAGCATAGTTTTCCCTGAGCCGTTTATCCCGTGCAAACCATATATCGTTTTCTCTTTGAAAGTATATGATACATCATTAAGAACTTTTCTCTTCTTTAAAGTTTTCGTTACATTTTTTATTTCAAGCATTTTATCACCTCAGTACACATTATTACTACTGCTCATAAATCCAAGAATTCGAACTGAATTAAGCAAATCCTAGTATATATCCATATTTTTATATTCTTCCTGACCTACAACACAAATAATCACAAAATAAATCAATAAGAACAATTGCAGGTAAAGTGTATCAATATCCGTCCCACTTATTACTCCGTTAACCCTTGCAAAGGCAAGTCTGGGAAAAAATATACAGTTAAGCAGGCTGCTCTCACTCTTTATTGGCAGTAACAATGATATTACAAAAAAAACATTTATAAAAATATTGCTCACCTGTTTTCTATGTAATATCAAGGCTAAAACAACATCAAGAGCAACGATATTTAACAAAACCAAACCGTAAAACACTACTGTATTACCCTTTTCTGCTGTATCAAGTGAAACACTGTTAACACCAAACAGCAAAGACAGCAGAGTTATAAAAGCAACTGATAATGCAGTTATCAATATTACTTTCACCAACATTTTTGCAAATAATAGTTTACGACTATAATTTCTGATAATTACCATCAAACTATATCCTTTTACCAGATCTTCCATCATATCCTCTGCTATGAATAGCAGGAATGGTATGGGTAAATATGAAAAGAGGGTTATTTGTATAATGCTACTGTCAATAGCTCCTGCTATATATGTTGTAGCAAATCCGAATTCAGTTTCCTCAATAGCTGCACTGTTTATTATAAAGCACTGCAATATTGTTACAGCTATAAACAATGCAACACCTGTAAGTCTACTTTTCAAAACTCAAAATATCCTTCCTCCGCATCTCAACAATCAATAACAGTGCAAACATAATATTCATAATCAGCGAAACACATATCTCCCCCACCATTAGCACCGGATTAATGCCTTGAAATACGGCAGCAAACGGAATTATTAAGGTGTACGCAGGTAGCAGTTCCGTTTCATAGAAAACATAAAAGAAAATAACATATTCAATAAAATATACCAATACCGTTATTATAATGCTTATATTTCTACTGGAAAATTTTGCCTTGCACAACAGGTATATGTTGATTACTCTAAAATAAAATAAAAAACTTACCAGAGTATCCAGCAATAGATAGAATAGCAAGATCTTTGACACTATTATTTTTAGTCCCAAAAAAAGAATCAGCGAAAATACTTTTAGGGTCTCCATAAGTACAACCACGCAAGCACTATATTTCACTCCGTCCGCAATCAAACTCTTCGTGTATGAATCTCGGTTTCTGTGCCTAACTACGCAGTCCAACCTATCGTCACCCTTTATGTGTTCAAACACAATCATCACCATAGGAGCAAATATAAGTAACATGAGTGCAGTCGATGCCAACTCTCCATTGGATGTGTGTATAAGATTATAGAAAATTTCCCTTTCCGATATATGTTCACTATTTATAAGGACATACATTCCTCTTATTCCATTCCCCGCTACAAGCAGAGGAACCACAGCCGTAAAAATAATGCTCCTGAATAATTCATGCCTCGTCATCTCTCAACCTCCAAAATACCGTACACACTATTATCAGAACATACGCCACCGATACAGATAAGAATATAGGTATTAAATCTGAAAAATCATACTCAGAAAAAGGTTGAAACACAAATACTAAAGACCTTTTTAGCACCATAGGTATAAGCCATACAATCAATGTCATACTGTACACCATCTTCCTATTCGGGGCAATCAATGCTATGCTTGTTCCCACTGCGGCGATCAAGGCGCACATAAAGGCAGTAACGATGTCAAAAACTATGTTTGCCAGCAATGGATGAGCATGGGAAATATTATACAAAAAATTCTCAGGTGAATCTCCTACGTCCATACCGATAAACTTGCCGTTATGAAAAACTATATAACAAAGCACTAAATTCAACAACATTGAAACTAATATCAAAGCAAACGCCATTATGAAAGTACCTGCAACCTTTGTTCCTATATATATTTTCTTTCCCCTTCTGACTATCTCCGAATTTGATAGATGTGTTTCCGAATCTTCAATAACAGTATCTGCGAAAATTAATGACATGTATAAAGGCATAAACCAAATTAATACTTTGTTCAAAATATGATGTGCTACTCCCGGCAAACTTGTAAATGTCGCATATGGGGGTGAGTAAAACCCGAGTCCTATTTTATAGCAGGCAGTCCATACCTGCACAACTTGGATTACCGGTAAAAGTAGAATAATAATCACAAAAAATAGCTTTATTTTATCATGGATAATTCGTAAAAAAAATGATTTCATAGTTTAAACCGAGTGAGCCTACATAGGCTCACTCTTCCTCTCCATTCCATTCTTCTGCACTATATTAGATTAGTCCGTTTCTTCATCCCAAAATCCTGCTACACCGCAAGGTGCGTTATTGTTATTTTCAGCAGCTAATCTGACATAAGTTCTACTAGCTGCAGCTTTGGCTGTATAATAATGTGCGCCTGTTCCCTGCTTAACATCATGTGTCAGAGAAACCACTGTCCTTGATTTATTGTTTTTTGCCAACCAAAAAGTGGCTTTCGTCCCATTCCCTTCAGAATTATATTTCAAATTCACTTTCCACTTATTAAACTGATTACCGGTTTGCCTGTATCTTTCTTTAGAATATGAGTTCCTATACCCTGATTTAAGCCTGAAACTAAATCCATAATTATTATTATTGGCAAAAACTATCCCCGATGCCGATATAAGCATCAAGACGGATAAAACAGCAATACTCAATTTAATTCATTTCATCATACTTTTCTCCTTTCGATGAAATGAATTAAATTTCACTAATTGTTTTTATTATACATAGTCGCAATAATTCTGTCAAATATAACATAATTCTTGTGTTGTTATTCTATGATAATTTCACCCGGTAATAGTAAAGTTTTTTAATACAATTTTTCAATTACATCCTGGTCTATCTTAAAACAGTGTTCCTCTGCCGGAAAGCTCCCATCCTTAACTGCACCGATATAATCTTGAACGCCCTTTCTCATTTCACTTCCTACATCTGCAAATCTCTTGACAAATTTAGGTTTAAAATCAGAATACATTCCAAGCATATCCTGATAAACAAGCACCTGCCCGTCGCATCCTGAACCCGCCCCGATTCCTATGGTCGGAATGTCCAGCATTTCGCTTATTTTCTTTGACAATGCCTCCGGCACACATTCAATTACAACTGCAAAGGCACCTGCCTCCTGAACGGCAAGAGCATCTTTTATGAGTCTATTTGCTGACTCCATGTCCTTCCCTTGGACTTTGAAGCCTCCGAGGGCATTAACCGCCTGAGGTGTAAGCCCGATATGAGCACAGACAGGAATTTTTGCCGTTACAATTGCCCTGATAACATCGCAAACTTCAGTTCCACCCTCCAGTTTGACACAATCCGCACCACCTTCTGACATAAGTCTGCCTGCATTTATTACCGCATCTCTCATGCCGGTGCTATATGACATGAACGGCATATCTCCAACTATCAGGGCATTCTTTGCCCCCCTTGAAACCGCTGCCGTATGATGAATCATGTCCTCCATAGTAACTTTCAGGGTGTCTTCATATCCGAGCATAACCATGCCCAGTGAATCCCCGATTAAAATTGAGTTGACTCCCTCTTCATCGAAAATTTTCGCTGTTGAATAATCATAAGCCGTAATCATCGTCAATTTTTCTTTGTTCTCTTTTGCCTGTTTAAAAGTTAATACTGTATTTTTCATAATTCCTTTACACGCTTAAATGCGTTTTCCTCCTTATCTTGTCCCAGACGGTCTTAAAATTCTTTCCAGTTTACTATAATCTCTGTCACGATTTTTTTCCTTTGCTATATCCACTACTTCTAAACTGAGAAGTCTGTATATTTCCATTGCATTTCTATCCTGCAGATCTGAAAGTGCTGTCAAGTGCTTGGTAACAGTACCTACATCACAGCGTTCTACAGGACCTGTAAGACTTTTGAACCTTCCTTTTTCCATAAGCTTCGCCATATTGCCCAGGGCGAGAGTCTTGAATCCTTCCATAGCTTCTTCTTCAGAGAAGCCGTAATCTTTCAACAACTTTAGAGCCACATTGTACATGCCGATTATCAGATTGCTCATAAATACCGATGCCGCATGATACTTTGTCTTATCCGAATTCTCAAGAATTTTGTACCGATTTCCCTTTAGAGAAAGAAGCTCTGCAAAAAAGTTCACTGCCTCCCCGTTCCCTTCCAATGTGAAGAATGCCTCTGATAAATCTCGATATGACAATTCCCTGCTGTTTATAGCCATAAGGGGATGAATAGAACATACCTTTGCTCTTGTTCTTTCCACATCAAAAAACACCTCCGATGAAAGAGAACCGCTGCAATGACATATTACCTTGTTTTCAATAAAAAGTTTACTGATTTCTTCCCAAACGCTTTGGATTGCATCGTCCGGGGTGGTGATAAAAAGAACATCACACTGTTTCACTAAAGTTTTCAGACTTAAGTAGCTTTCCGAATTTGTAAGCCGGGCTGCACTTACTGCACTTTCGCAGCTTCTGCTATAAAAGCCCTGCAACACATAGTCCTCAGTACTTACGGTACACATATTCTGTGAAGTGTCTGCACTCATCTCTTTGCAGCTGTCCTCACTGAAAACCGGGTCGAAATTTGAAAAAAAGTACTTACCAAGTGAGACTCCGACCTTGCCTGCACCGATAACGCCAACCTTGTACATAAGTTATCACCTCCGTTAGAGTGTAATACTAGTTCGCTTTCCTAATAAATATTTTGATTTTGAAGTTGTGTAGTTTCCGAAGAATACCACCAAAACAAATTTAACACAGCAAATGGTGTAAATCAAGTATGAAAAAATCCATAAAACATGTTATAATATTTTTTTATGATTATATCGCTTTAGATGAATACATATAATTCACGGAGGAATGATACATGAAAATCAAGTTAGCCAATCGCCTAAAGGGCATGAACGGGGGCTCAATGATAGATCTTCTGAAAGCCACCCAAATCCCCGGCATGATTTCTTTTGCCGGAGGCTTTCCTGCCCCGGAGCTTTTCCCTGCCGCAGAGATGGCAGAGGTATCCCAAAAAGTTTTAGAAAAATTGCCCCATCTGGCACTTCAATATTCCGCGACAGAAGGATATCTTCCACTGAGAAAGCATTTTGCCGACAGAATGGAAAGCAAGGTGAATAAAAAGGTTTCAAGTGACGAAATTCTCATAACCGCCGGCTCTCAGCAAGGTCTTGACTTCGTTGCAAAGGCATTTATAAATCCCGGAGATACTATTATATGTGAGAGTCCAACTTATCTGGGTGCAATCAATGCCTTCAGGGCTTATGAGCCAAACTTTATTGAAATTCCAACGGATGAACATGGTATGCGCCTTTCAGTTCTGGAAAAAATTCTGGCATCAGAAAAAAATATAAAATTCATATACATAAATCCCGATTTTCAAAATCCCGGTGGCAGGTCATGGTCCATAGACAGAAGAAGAAAACTTGTGGAACTTATAGAAAAATACGATGTTCCTGTGGTGGAGGACAATCCCTACGGAGAGCTTTATTTTGAGGGAAAAGAGCTTCCGACTATCAAGTCCATGGACAAAAATAATCATGTGATTTTTCTGGGAACTCTGTCAAAAATACTATGTCCCGGCTATCGCCTCGGCTGGATTTACGCATCAAAGGATTTCATCAAAATATTTAACACTTTAAAACAGGCTGCCGATCTCCAATGCTCTACAATCTCTCAAGTAGAGGTATCAGCATATTTTGACACCTATGATATAGAAACTCATATTTCATCAATGAAAAAGGTCTATTCTCATCGAAAAAATGTAATGATAGAAGCGATGGAAAAATACTTTCCCAAAAATGTAACATATACCAACCCAAAGGGTGGTTTATTTACATGGGCAACCCTTCCTGATGGTCTGGACGCATCCTGCCTGCAAAGAGAAAAAGCCATACCAAAAGGTGTCGCTTTCGTTCCGGGAGAAGCCTTTTATCCAAGTGGTGAAATAAAAAATAATTTCAGATTGAACTTTTCCTGCATGTCTGAGGAAAAAATAATAGAGGGTATACAATTATTAGGTGAAGCAATAAAAGAATATATTAAAGAAAAATAGCACTGAAAACGGACTTTCTTCGACAGCACTATCAGTACACAAATTAAATAAAGAGTAAAATTTTCTACTCTTTATTTTTTCGTTTTCGATTTTATTATAATTATACGAATCAGTGAAACCAATGCGAATTCCAACTTTACAATCCGTATTACCGACCTTCAAGATGATTTTTTATAAGCTTAATTGCCATAACATAACCGTCAAAGCCTTTCCCCACAACACCGGCTATGCAGCCGCCCTTTGTCAGGGAGATTTTTCTAAACTCATCACGACTTTCTATGTCGGAAATATGAACCTCCACCGCAGGTAATCCCACAGCTTTAAGGGCATCTAAAATAGCAACGCTGGTATGGGTATAGCCTGCAGGATTGATAACGATACCGTCAAAAGCTCCGAGAGCTCCTTGGATTTCATCAATTATGTCACCCTCATGATTCGATTGAAAATAAGTGACTTCCACATCCAAAGCTTTTGCTCCGCCTTCAATATAGTTTATTAAATCCTCATAACTTCTATCGCCATAGATTTCAGGCTCTCTTATCCCTAACAGATTTATGTTGGGACCGTTAATTACGATTATTTTCATTCTATACTCTCCCCGCACAAGACTTAAAGCTTATAAAGGCACAACCCTATGAATAAATCAATCTGACTGATTAGCTTTACTGCCTAAATTCGTAAAATCCTCTTATGTCTTTACAAATCTTCATTGTTGTCTATAAAAAAGTCACTCCAGCTTTCATAGGCATCTTTTCTCTGATCATAAAGCTGAGGTAAAGGCACGGATTTTGAAATAGGCCTTCCCTCGGTGTCAAGCTTGTCCAAATCTCTCTTTACCCAGATGACCGTGCCGTTCTGCCTTATAATTTTGCAATTTTCCTTTGTCTTTACAACACCGCCTCCGGTTGCAATGATTAGACCTCTTCGTTTGCACATCTGTCTCAACTTCTCAGTTTCCAGTTTTCTGAAGTAAGCTTCACCTTTTTCCTCAAAAATCTGTGCCACTCTCATGCCTTCATCTGCCTCAATTTCATCATCAATGTCCACAAATTCCCTGCCGGTAGCTTCAGCCATTTTCATCCCTAAAAAAGTTTTTCCGGCACCGGGCATCCCAATCAGGATTCTGTTCAAAGTCACATCTCTAATCTCTTCAATTGCGATTGAAATTTCTTCGGAATCAAGTTCTTTGCCCTGAAAAAGTTCGCTTGCCTTAAAGCCCTGTGCCACAAGCATTCCAAGTCCGGAAACTGCCGGGATTCCCCTCTCCATGGCATCCAAAATCAGCTTAGTCCTGTTAGGATTATAGATAAGATCCACCACTCCTATACAGCCCGGAAAGTCATCCAGGTTTATTAAGCTCCTCATATTATTGGGAAACATTCCCACAGGGGTCGAGTTCACTATAATTTCTGCATCACTGTACTCTTTAATATTTTCATAGTTAATCTTCCCTGTTCTAGATACTACGAGTATTTCCTTTGCTCCCAAATCCTGAAGCACCACCGAAACAGTTTTTGATGCACCACCGGAGCCTAAAATCACACATTTTCTGCCTGCTACATCTATGTCACTCTTTTCCAGCAAATACCTGAAACCGAAATAATCTGTGTTGTAGCCTATATATTTACCCTCGGCATTCTTAACGACTGTATTGACAGCCCCTATCCTGCGGCAGTCATTACTTATCTCATCACAATACTTTATAATTTTTTCTTTATATGGAATCGTAACATTGAATCCATCGTATTTCTCCGATTTTAATAAATCCTGCAAATCACCTTCCGACACTTCGCAAAGCTCATACTCATAATCCCCAAATTTACTGTGAATCATAGGAGAATAACTGTGCGAAAGATGTTCCCCAATCAAAGCAAAATTATACATTTCAGCACCATATTCCTTAGTTACACCCGGTTCTACGGATTTCTTTCTCAAAAGCAAATCCATATCAATAAATCAATATTAACAGAGTTTAAACCGAGAACATCAAAATCCGTTTAAAAATAAAACGGCTAAATTTTATTCTGATAGTCTCTGCTCAGCTCCATAATCTTATTATATAATATCAGACAATATTCTTCCATATTTTTATCAGCCAGTTCTGATACTTTTTTTAACTTTTCAGCCTCACGGGAAGCATCTAAAACAGGGATTTTATGAAGCCTTTTGTATTTGCCGATTTCCCTGCTGATTTCCATCCTTCTCTGAAAAAGTTTAATCAGCTTCTCATCAATTATATCGATTTCTTTTCTGAAATTCTTCATTTCCTGAATATCCATAAACACTCATCCTCTTTTATACTTCCACATAGCTTCCCAGATAACACATATCCTTGGAAAGCTCCTGAACCTGATTCATCAGATTTGCAAACTTTTCGGAGTAAATATCCGCTTCTATATCAAAATAAAATCTATATATGAAGTCACGATTAGGAATTGCCCTTGATTCTATCTTCTGAATATTTATGTCGAGAGCATAAAACCTGGCGAGTATGTTGTAAAGGGAACCCGGCTTATGTGAAGCAGTAAACATAAGACTGGTCTTCCCCGCCCCCGGATAAATCTCAAGTTCCTTGCTTATACAAATGAACCTTGTATAATTGTTTCCATTGTCCTGCACAGATTCCTCAAGGCATCTCAATCCATATAGTTCTATACATTCATAGGATGCAAGGGCGGCAACATCATTTCTTTCTGACTTTGCCACAAGTTCTGCAGCTTCTGCTGTATTCGAGCACACGGTCACCTTTGCATCAGTAAAGTTTTTCAAATAATCTTCGCACTGAAGAATAGCCTGTTCATGGGAAAATATCTCCTTAATGTCTTCTATTTTCGTTCCTTTTTTTGCAAGCAGGCTGTGATCGATTTTCAACCTTACACTTCTAACAATATAACACTTATATTTACTCAATAGATCATACACAGAATTCACCGAACCTGCCGTACTGTTTTCTAAGGGTAAAACCCCATACCTGCATAAGCCCTTATCAACTGCTGCAAACACTCCATTAAAATTTTTCATATATATTATCTTCGGCATAGAAAAAAGTTTATCACAAGCTTTTTGCTGATAGGCTCCCTGTACGCCCTGACACGCTACAACAGCCTTTTCCGGAAAACTTTTAAATCCCTGCTCCAAAGCATTCTTTACAGATTTATATATTTCACTTTCCGGTAAAGTTACTCGTCTTTGATAATCATAGGTAAGTTCGTTCAGTGCCATATAACAAAGCTTTCTATAATGTGCCATGTCCTCCCTTGCATCTGCCACTAGTTTCTCTGTTTTAGTCCTGACCCTTACCAGATCGGGAACAGGCATGCCCTTTTCCTTCTTAAGCAAGGCTTCCTCCCCGGATAGTTTCAGTCTTTTTTCCAAAAGTTCAACCATCTTGCTATCCACATCGTCTATTTTGTTTTCTATCATGAGAATTTTATCGTCTAAATTATTCATTTTATTACCTTCCAAAACTATATTTTGAACACCGCTCCGATAATTCCGGCTATTCCTATTAAAAAAATCGGATGAGGTTTCTTCCACTTGTACAAGATGAAGACAAACGCCGCCACAGCCAGGGCAGGAAGTCTAAAATATCCCGTAAAATCACCGGTATTGGACAGATCAAGCAATGAAATCTGTATTACACTGAAAGCCGCTGCAAGGATAAGCCCTGTGGAGGCAGGTCTTAAACCGTAAAATACATCCTGTACAAGCTGTGATTCTTTAAATCGATCCAAGACTTTAGATATTAAGATTATTATTATTATCGACGGTAAAACGATTGAAAGTGAACAAACCACAGCTCCCAAAAAACCAAACTGTGTAAATCCTACATATGTAGCCATATTTATTCCCGTCGGGCCCGGTGTACTCTGGGCTATTCCAACCATGTTCGCCACATCCCCCGCATCAAAATATCCTGTTTTCCTGCCTATATCGTACAGAAACGGCAAAGTTGCCAGTCCGCCACCTACTGCAAAAAGTCCTGTGGAAAAAAAATAATATGCAAGTAAAATAATTCCTTTCATCTATTTCACCTGCTTTCTTGCCTTTATCAACTGTATAATAACGCCTAATGCCCCGGCAGTCATCACAAGCAAAAATGGAGATAGAACATTCATAATAGCTACAAATGTAACCCCTGCAAATATAATTGCAGAAGGAAAATCCACCACAGACTTCTTTGCCATATTGTACACGGCATTCAGAATAAGCATACATACACAAGCCCTTATGCCGTTGAAGGCATGGATCACAACAGGCAGATGGGCAAAATTAGTAAGAAATGCAGCTATTATACTTATTATTATCAACGAAGGGAATATAACACCTATGGTTGCAAAAATGCCTCCCGGAACTCCCGCCATCTTATATCCTATGAATGTTGCTGTATTTACGGCTATTATTCCCGGTGTTACCTGTCCTATTGCAAAGTAATCCAAGACTTCCTCCTCAGTAGCCCATCCCTTCTTTTCCACAACTTCTTTTTGAATCATGGGCAGCATGGCATATCCGCCTCCGAAGGTGAATCCTCCAATCTTCATAAATGTTGCAAAAAGTTCAAATAACAGCTTCATTGCTCATCTCCATAACAGTTTCCTTCCTAAAAATCCTCATTAAATACATAATTTTCTGCTTTTCCGATATTCTATGAGTACTGCAAAGTTCATCACGAATTTGACCTCTGTTTTACATTAAATTCTTTTAAGGCCTTTAAGATACTCCTTTTGTCCCCCGGTAATTCTAAAGCTCTCCCTTGCCTTTTGTATTGTCTTGTTATGTACCCACTTATCCAAAGCACCTGTTTCCAACAGAACTATCGTATCCTTCCACTGTTTTGCAAGAGCTGTTGCAAAATACCATGCCAGCATCATATTTACATAGTATTCTTCCGAATGAATATTTGCCGGAATTTTCAAATGTTCAGGAGTAAAGTCCTCATCTAAAAAATAACGCATTAACATTCCGATTCCAAATCTGCATATATAGGTATCCTTTGAATCCGACCACTTCCGGATTTCTGAAAACAGTTCAGTCTTATGCTTCTTGAAAACCTTAGGTGATAGAACATCACACACCGCCCAGTTATCGATGAAAGGAAGGAATTTCTCAAGTTCTGCAATGCACATATCGTAATCTTTTATCTCTGCAATCAAAAGTCCGTGAAGCATATTTTCTTCAAAATAGTAATGGGGCAATTCCCCTAAAAATTCTTTAGATGCTGTAGTTTTCTTGAAAATCCCGGCAAGCTTTCTAAGCTTTGGGATTCTTACTCCTATAAAACGTTCTCTGTCAATTCCGGGGGTCAGTCTACTCTGAAAGTCCGCATACTCTTCTTCCCTTAAATCTAATAATTCCTTTAATATGTCCATTTATAATCTCCGATTTCTCAAATCAATCAAATCAATCAAATCAATAACCGCCATAGCTGCCGCCGCTTCCACACAGGCAACTGCCCTTGGCACTATACACGGATCATGTCTTCCCTTAATCTGAAGTTCAACATTCTCTCCCTCATAATTTACGGTATTCTGCTTAAGAGAAATAGACGGCGTAGGTTTAACTGCCACCTTAAAAG
This sequence comes from Eubacterium nodatum ATCC 33099, assembly GCA_000510425.1. GTDB lineage: Bacteria > Bacillota > Clostridia > Peptostreptococcales > Anaerovoracaceae > Aminicella > Aminicella nodata. Next base: position 44,646 of record AZKM01000020.1, read on the forward strand.
TCAAAGGCATACCGCTTGAAATCCCTCCGAGAATGCCTCCATGGTTGTTAGTCCTTGTCAAAAACCGCTCTCCATCTTTATAAAAAACATCATTGTTTTCGCTTCCATGTAACCTCGCAGCTTCAAAGCCTCTGCCAAATTCTATGCCCTTAACAGCAGGAATTCCAAAAACAGCCTGTGATATTTTGTTCTCCAAACCGTGAAAAATCGGCTCGCCTATCCCCACAGGCATACCTTTAATTTCGCAGGATATAATACCTCCCACAGAATCTCCTTTTGCTCCGGCATTTTCAATTTCTCGGAACGGGTTTTCGGAATTTCCACCGATTTCCAAAATTCCGGCACTGACGCAAATTCCCAATTTCTCCAAAATCTGAAGAAATATTCCCCCGGCAATACAAAGGGGTGCCGTAAGTCTTCCGCTGAAATGACCTCCCCCTCTATAATCTTCATAGCCTCCATACTTGACATGAGCCACAAAATCTGCATGCCCCGGTCTTGGTGTTCTGACCATTGCGGCATAATCTCCGGATCTTGTATTATTATTCTCTATGATCGCTGTTATCGGGCTGCCACAGGTCACCCCATCTATAACACCGCTGAGAAACTCAGGTATATCCCCCTCTTTTCTTGGTGTGGAATACTTGCCTCCCGGAGCTCGCCTTGCCATAAATTCATTTAAGCTGTTCATATCTATGGTTATACCCGCAGGCAGACCGCTTATAGTCACGCCGATTGCTTTGCCATGGGATTCCCCAAAGATTGAAACTAATATATTTTCCCCATAAGTAGATGACATATTTCCTCCTGTCTTACCGGGTTTTTCGACCTGCTTCGCCAAAATCATGCTGAGAAGTCATTGCACATTAACTCAAATCCAATCGTAATTCAAACAGTATCACATGGACTTACTCTATATTTCCGTCAAGCCCCTTTGCTTTCATTACATCAAAAAAATCAGGATAAGATTTTGCCACAGCAGCTTTTCCCTCTATTATAACTTTTTTATCTGAAATCAAAGACGCTATTGCCTCCATCATAACGATTCTATGGTCATTAAAGGATTCCACACGTCCTCCTTTCAAATTTCCGCCGGCAAGTCCTTTTATGATAAGTTCATCCTTCTTCTCTCTAACTTTGCCGCCAAGTGTTTTGAGTGTCTTTGCAATCGCCCTCAGCCTGTCGCTTTCTTTGAGTCTCAGCCTTGCCGCATTCTTTAGATGTGTTTTTCCGCAGGCGGCTGCTGCCAGCAGTGCTACAGCAGGTCCAAGATCAGGAATCTGCGATAAGTCCACATCACATCCCTGAAGCTTTGAAGGAAAGACAGTTACCGAAGCATCTCCTTCTGTTACCTCGGCACCGAAGTTTTTCAGTATTTCTACAATTTCTTTATCACCTTGTGCCGAGCTTAAATTAAGACCCGATACAGTAATTTTTTCTCTTCCGATAGCACCGGCACAAAGCCAGAAGGCTGCAGCCGACCAGTCACCCTCAACATGAAATTCCCCGGGTCCGTTAAATATCTGTTTATATGGAATTTCATAGGCAATTCCCGACTTTGTCACTTTTTTTATCCAAACAATGTCATATTTTGCTAACACATCTAAAGTCATATCCACATAGGAGGCAGATTCTAATTCACCTTCAATTTCAATTCTGCTGTTTCCCTCCAGTAACGGAAGTGCCATCATCAGCCCGCTTATGTACTGGGAGGACACCTTTCCGGAAATCTTAAAATCTCCCGTAGTCAGCTTTCCCTCAATGACAATGGGATTCTCTCCTTTAGGACTTAACCTGCAGCCGTGTTTTTCCAATTCTTCATATAGGGGTGATAAAGGTCTTTGGGGAAGTTTCCCCTCAGCCATAAAAATCCCCTTTCGTCCGAGAGCTGCAAATACAGGTAACAAAAAACGCAAAGTAGAGCCACTCTCTCCGCATGCCAACAAAGTTCCGCCATTTTTCAAAACATCTACACAGGATTTGGTAGCTAAAATATCCTTTGACGGAAAATCACAGACCACTCTGCTTTCATTTTTCGATAAAGCGGCACAGATAAGTGCCCTATGTGCATAGGATTTAGATGGTATGATCTCAATATTTATACTCAAAGTTTATTCTCCGTTTAACTGAGCAGGTCCGCATTTTTCCAAGACCTTGAGTTTCGCCTTCTTCCCCTCGGAGAGCAAAGACTCAAGTTCACTACGGTCACCGGCCTCAATCGCTTCTTCATACTGCTTAAGCTTATTTACTAATCCTTTTATCTCATACAACAAATTCTCTTTATTCTCTAAAAAAAGTTCTGACCACATATGTTCATCCAGATATGCAACCCTTGTAAAATCCTGATAACTCCCGGCAGAAATCATCTGGCTGTCTGTCAAAGCCGTTTCACTTTTTATGAATGCATTGGAAATTATATGGGGCATTTGTGAGGTAAAGGCTATAACCTTATCATGGTTTCTTCCTGTTGTAATTCCCACCCTTCCAAAGCCTGCAAGCATAAGCATGCCTTTCACTCTCATTAAAAGCTCCATGTCGCAGGCAGTTTCGGGAACCAGTATGAACGGTGCGTTTCTGAAAAGATCCTTGGAACTGTTTTTAAATCCGCCTTTCTCTTTTCCTGCCATAGGATGTCCCCCGATAAAAGTCAGTCCGTATTTCTTTGCCACAGGAAAACATTCTCTGCACACAAACTCCTTGGTTCCGCAACAATCTATTATAACCGTATTTGGGGAAAGAAGAGGACTTTTCTCTCTAAACCATTCTATCGCTTTTTTGGGGGTTATTGCAACCAAAATTAAATCACATAACTTCATATTATCATCATCAAGCTTTTCATCTATAGCTCCTGCAATTTGGGCATAATCTAATGTGATATTATCTGAATCATAACCCAAAACCGTTGCCCCCACTTCCTTATACGCCTTTGCAAGGGAACCGCCTATCAGTCCTAAACCTATTATTCCGATTTTCATTTCAGCACCTCTCTAACCTTTAGAATTTTTTTCATGGTATCATCGAACTGCACCGGTGTCAGAGACTGGGCTCCGTCACACAAAGCCATAGGCGGATTATTATGAACCTCAATCATAATGCCGTCTGCTCCGCCTGCCGTTGCCGCCACAGCCATAGGCTCAACCAAATTGGAATGACCTGTTGCATGGCTGGGATCTACTATCACCGGAAGATGGGTCAAATTATGCAAAACAGGAATTACAGATAAATCCAAAGTATTTCTGGTGTAAGTTTCAAAGGTTCGTATTCCCCTTTCGCATAAAATAATATCCTCGTTTCCTCCACTCATTATATACTCTGCACTCATCAGCAGTTCTTTAATAGTGTTTGCAAGTCCCCTCTTCAGCAAAACAGGTTTCTTGATTTTTCCAAGTTCCTTCAGAAGTTCAAAGTTCTGCATATTTCTTGCTCCAACCTGAATCACATCTATGTCCTCAAATAAATCCAGATGATCCTGATTCATTATTTCTGTCACAATCGGAAGCCCTGTTACCTTTTTTGCCTCCAGCAAAAGTCTAAGCCCTTCCGCCTTCAGCCCCTGAAAATCATAGGGTGATGTTCTGGGTTTAAAAGCACCGCCTCGAAGCATCGTTGCACCCGATTTTTTTACAGCCTCTGCAACCTCAATAATCTGCTCTTGTGTTTCCACCGAACAAGGTCCCGCAATTACGGCAAAATGACCTCCTCCGATTTTGCTGCCGGAAACATCAATTACAGAATCCTCCGGATGAAATTTTCTGTTGGCCTTTTTAAAAGGCTCTGAAATTTCCGCAACATTGTCAACTATATCCAAAAGCTCCAGCATCTCCACGTCTATGCAGGATGTATCCCCAATAAGTCCGAGAACCACTTGATTATCATTTTCATATTCATGGACACGAAGTCCCTGCTCCTCAAACCAGTGTATAAGCATCAGCTTCTGTTCTTTTGATGTACCTGCCTTCAAAACTGTAACCATAATTACCTCCAAATCTAAGAAATTCATTAAAAAAGTCCCTACAACATCTGCTGTAAGGACTGCCGAATTCCATGTTTTATAAAGAAAATCTAAAGAATCTCTGTACAGCAAAATGCCTTTTCTTCATTAAATAAGAAAAAGTCGTAATAATAGTATTCTGCTGCATAAAACAAATTCTTCATTTCATTTCTCCACTTTGATTTATAGACCTACACTAACACACTTTAATTTCATTTTCAAGACTTTATATTGTTTTTTTATAATTTAAACAATACTTTTTTTATTTTTTGTTTTTTGAAAACAAATTTATATTTTTTATCAAAAAAATTTTACACCTAACTAATCTAAATTATGTTATAATTTACATGCTTATATGCAAAATAAAGTGATTGGAGAATCTATGGAAAACAAAGTTATATCGGTACCCGGGCTAACGCCTGTATACCCTGCAACAAGACATGAAAACTTCAGGGCTTTGATCGATTTTGCCGAATCAAATTATGGCAACAGGGATGCTTTTATCTTAAAGATAAGGAAGGCTAAGGGTGGAAAACCGGCAGAGTACGACCATATCTCATATAAAAAATTTAAGTATCATATAGATGCTTTTGGAACGGGTCTAATTAAATCCGGATTAGTCGGAAAGCGTTTTGCAATTATAGGAAAAAACAGCTATAAATGGCTTGTTTCATATTATGCAGTTCTCTGCGGTCTCGGCGTATGTGTTCCGCTGGACAAGGGACTTCCCTACGAGGAAGTAAAAACCTCACTGATAAAAAGCAAGTCTGATATTCTAATATTTGACGAAGAGCATAAAGAACTTGCCGCAGAAATCAAGAAGTCCGGAATCACTGATATTTCAACATTTATATGTATGGAAGATATTAAAGGCTATGAAACCTTTTCCTGGATTCTTCACAAGGGAGAGAAGGCATTACAAAGCGGCGATGACAGTTTTAGCAAATTGCCTATCAATCCCCATGCCATAAGCATCCTGCTTTTCACCTCAGGAACGACCAGCAATGCAAAGGCAGTTATGCTCTCTCAATTCAATATTCTGGAAAACATATACTCCCTTGAGCAGGTTGAAGATATTAGAACGGGCGATGTGAATATGGCTTTTCTGCCTTTCCACCACACTTTCGGCTCTACCGGGCAGACGCTTATGCTTGCAAGAGGAGTCACCACAACATTCTGTGACGGCTTAAAGTATATACAGAAAAATATGGTTGAATACAAGGTCTCAATATTCATCTGTGTTCCCCTTTTAATCGAAGCTATGTACAAAAAACTTTTAACGGGAATCAAGAAAAAAAATAAAGAAAAATCCTTTGCAAGAGGACTGAAAATCTCAAAATTTTTTCTAAAATATAATATAGATATAAGACGAAGGATTTTTTCTAAAATAATAGGAGAATTCGGCGGTGCCCTCAGATTCATCATAAGCGGCGCTTCTCCCCTGGACCCTAAGGTTATAAAAGGTTTTGAAGAAATCGGAATAAATCTGGTGCAGGGATACGGAATGACAGAGGCTTCACCTGTTTTAGCCGCCGAAAATCCCGAGACGAGACGAGCCGGTTCCATCGGCAAAGCCATGCCGGGTGTTTCCCTTAAGATTATCAACTCAAACGATTACGGCACGGGTGAACTTGTAGCTAAAGGAAGCAATATTATGGCAGGTTATTATGAAGACCCGAAAGCAACTTCGGAAGCTCTGATTGGCGGTTGGCTCCACACCGGAGATCTTGCGGAAATAGACAGCGATGGTTTTATTTTTCTAAGAGGACGAGCTAAAAATGTTATCGTCTTAAAGAATGGCAAAAATATATACCCTGAAGAAGTAGAAACTTTGATTTCCGGTCTTCCGTATGTAAAAGAAAGTCTGGTTTTCGGTAAACCCAGACATAAAGACGGTGATGCAAAAGATCTCATACTGTGTGCTAAGATCGTATATGATAAAGATTATTTCAAGTCAGATTTCGGAGCTTTGGATCGTGACAAGATTCAACACATTATAGAAAATGACATTGATAAGCTGTCTGACAGTCTTCCATCTTATAAAAGAATTCATCGTATATCCGTCACCGATAAGGAAATGATTAAAACTACAACCGGAAAAGTAAAAAGGTATGTGGAGCAGTAAAACAGACTTTTTTGAATGGGGTATGTGAAGCTTTTCCATAAATCAGCCTGATAGGTAAGTTTCAGCAGGTATCTCCCCTGAAATCGAAAACATCCACTCTAGAAATCCACTTTAGGTATAATATAACAAAATCATCAATATATAATAAAAGAAAGTCACTCCTTTGGGATTGGCTTTCTTTGTCATATAAAATATTTACTTATTTTTGCGGTGCGGACATTTCCCTTCATTGCTGTTACTCCCGTGACTGTGTCCTTGACTTCCGCAGCCATGTCCTTCCCTGTGGCTATGACCGTGTCCCTTACATCCGTGATTTTCACCATGACTGTGCCCCTGTTCTCCGCAGCTGTGCCCTTCTCCGTGACTATGGTGATCACAGTTAGCCTGCGTATTCTGAATCAGGTTTCCTTCCAGATATGACTGCAGGACTGCATCTGCCTCGCCTTTATTTCCTGCATAAACTTCAATACCTGCATCTGATAGGGCATTTATGGCTCCTCCGCCAATACCTCCACATATAATTGTTTCCACTTCAAGGTTCTGAAGTACAGCTGCAAGTGCACCGTGCCCCTGTCCATTAGTACTTACAACTTCTGAACTGATACATTTTCCATCTTCAATAGTATAAACCTTAAAATTTTCTGTATGACCAAAATGCTGAAAAACATTTCCGTTATCATAAGTAACTGCTACTCTCATTTGATTCTCTCCTTTTCTATTCAATCCTTCAGTAATATTATATTCTTGGGATTTCATACCTGTCTTACATGTAGTAATATCTTTCTCTGAGATCACCTCATAATCTCCGCCTGAAATATGCAGCCTTTTCCCTGTAACCAGACATTCTGCAACCTTAAATCTCGCCCTGTCATACATCTGTGTAACGGTAGTTCTGGCAACTCCCATCTTCTCGGCACATTCAGCCTGAGTACTATTCTCAAAGTCAATTAACCTAATAGTTTCATATTCATCAACAGTAAGAAAAATATCATCTCCTGAGGCTTCTCCATCCGGAGTAAAGCAACAATACTCCGGCTCCATCAAAATTCTTCTACATTTCCTCGGTCTTGCCATAACCCCTCCTTTATTGACATATGTCAATAACATTATAAGGTCAAACCTACTATATGTCAACTACTCTTTAAAAAGTAAATTAAATCTGAAACTATTTCGCTTTTATTTACTGCCGAATGTTTTCATTATTCATTAAATAAAGGCGTAGATAGATACCTATCACCGGTATCCGGAAGCAAGACAACTATGTTTTTCCCCTCTGCTTCCGGGCGTTCTGCAATATCTACAGCAGCTTTTAACGCAGCTCCGGAGGAAATTCCCACCAGAAAACCCTCACATCTGCCTATTAGCTTTCCATATTTAAAGGCATCTTCACCTGATACGGTAAGCACCTCATCGCAAATCTCCGTGTTAAGGGTTTTGGGTATAAAGCCTGCACCAATACCTTGAATTTCATGATATCCTGCTTTCCCCTCTGAAAGGATCGGTGAACCTGTGGGTTCAACTGCAATGATTTTTACAGAAGGATTTTTTTCTTTTAAATATTTCCCCGTTCCCGATATCGTACCGCCGGTTCCGATTCCGGAAATAAAATAGTCCACATTTCCCTCTGTATCCTCATATATTTCCGGTCCGGTGCTTTCATAATGTGCCCTTGGATTTGACGGATTGGTGAATTGCCCCGGAATAAAGCTGTCCGGTGTATTTTCAGCAATCTCCTCCGCCTTTTCAATAGCACCTTGCATTCCTTTGCTTCCTTCTGATAATACTATTTTGGCACCGTAAGCCTTCATAATCTGTCTTCGCTCAACAGACATCGTATCCGGCATTACAATTATAACTTTATATCCCCTTGCACCGGCAACCGAGGCAAGTCCTATTCCGGTATTTCCCGATGTGGGTTCAATAATTACAGAATTCTTATTCAATTTACCGCTTTTTTCCGCATCATCCAGCATCTTCTTGGCTATGCGGTCTTTCACAGAACCGGCAGGATTTAAAAACTCTAATTTTGCTATTATGTGTGCTTTTAAACCTAACTCTCTCTCTATATTGGTAAGCTCAAGAAGTGGCGTTTGTCCCACAATTTGATCAACTGACTGATAAATTTTCATATTTCTCCTCCCGATTCAGCATATTATGGTACTGACAATCTAAAAAATTCAACCAATCTAAGCCACTGTTTTAAGACACAGCGATATAAGATCACCGATAATCTGAGTTCTCATTGATGACCGGATTTTTACAGTCTAAAGATTGATTTATAGCAGGATTTTTTCTCTATTTAATGTATTATTTATACATCAATTTTTCATTTTAAAACAATCGTGTAGTTCTGAAAGGAAAATTTCAAGGCTAAATTTAAAATAAAAACCTTGGCTAAATTTGACATTAAAAATAATACGAGTAGAATAGGTTATATAAGATGTTTAGCGATTAATTTAAGGAGGGGGTTATAATGACAGTATTCAATAATATATCTCATAGTGTAGGAAGAAAAGTCATGAGTGGAATTATTGATAGAGTGTTAAATGGATTAGAAAAAGATAGAGAAAAAGAATTTTTAAAAATTGTTGATATTGCTAAAACATTTTATGGAGACGAGTTCACTGATGAAGATTATGAAAATTTTAAAAAGGCAATTAAGGATCCGAATAATCGCTGGATGAAATTCATCAACAGGGTTATCGACGAAAGTGACCACAATGTTCTGAAGATGACCGCTTTAAATCTCGGGTACGAAGCATTTTTAAGAGGAACAAAACTAATCAATGAAAACCGAGAAAAATATCACTGTAATGTTCCGTGGCTTATCCTATTTGACCCGACTGATGCCTGCAACATGCACTGTGTAGGCTGCTGGAGCGGGACTTACGGGCACAAACACAACCTCAGCTTTGAAGATATGGACAAAATAATAACAGAGGGTAAGGAGCTGGGCGTTTATCTTTATATGATGACAGGTGGAGAGCCTTTGGTGAGAAAAAAGGAAATTTTGCAACTCGCCGAAAAACATCATGATTGTTATTTCTCAATTTATACAAATTCTTCATTGATAGATGAGAAGTTCTGTCAGGAAGTCGTCAGATTAGGAAACATCACTTTCCAACTCTCTATTGAGGGAACGCCTTCAACAAATGATTCAAGACGAGGCGATGGACACTATGAAGGTGTTATGAAGGCGATGGATATGTTAAAAAAGTACGGAATTATATTCGGAACTTCTATTTGTTACACGAGAGCTAACATTGAAGCCGTTACCAACGATGAATTCTTAAAGATGATTGCCGACAAAGGTGCAAGGTTCGGTTTCTATTTTCACTATATGCCTGTTGGCAATAATGCCGAAGTGGAATTACTGCCAACTCACAAGCAAAGGGAATATATGATAGATCGTATTCGTTATATACGCTCAGATGAGTGCGATTTGGAATTCTTTCCTATGGATTTTCAAAATGATGGAGAATATGTTGAAGGATGTATTGCCGGCGGAAAAAATTATTTTCATATCAACTCGGCAGGAGATGCAGAGCCGTGCGTGTTTATTCACTACTCCAATGCGAATATCCATGATAATTCTATTCTTGAAATACTGCAAAGTCCATTGTTTATGGCTTATCACCGGGGTCAGCCGTTTAATAAGAATCATTTAAGACCGTGCCCAATGCTTGAAAACCCGGAAATACTGGAAAGACTAGTTAATGAAGCTGATGCGCATAACACCAATTACGCAGATGCCGAATCGGTGGAACACCTGTGCAGTAAATGCCATGACTATGCACAGAACTGGAAGCCGATTGCTGATAAAAGGTTTAAGGAATAGCGGGTATCCAAAATAGTAATCAATCATAAACGAACGGCAGTTGCATAACCTACAGCTGCCGTTTTTCAATAGTTCTTCCGAGTGGGGTGGGTACATTCACTAATCTACCATAAGACGGCTCCTTTTGGAGCCCTATGATAGTCCAAGTTCTCGTCCGTCCCCATTCCTATGATGATCCTACTTCAGAATCCAACCATCTATTATAATACAAATAGTGACTCACGCCAGATAGTATGTAGCCACTATTTATCTTTTTCAAAACCTACTTCTACCAAACCATATGGTAACATGGTTTCCCTATCAATATAAAATCCGTTTCTAATTTTTTGAGTGTTACTTATTTCAGACAAACTGCCCAAAATCCCCTTATAACCACCTAAAAAAATTATATTTTTTCTATTTTGTATTTCTTTTATTCGTTTTTTAATATTCTTCAACTTTTCTATATAATTTTCATTACCTTCACTATCTTCTACCTGTCTTTCTAATTTTCCATCCTCTATCCAAGAATTAATAATTTTTATTCTTTCTTCAACTTCTTTGATATAATTCTCTAATTTATTTTTAGTAACAAGGAAATTTCTGTTCAATCTATTTTTCAGAACTTCTTTTGATACTTCTGGTCTAAGTAAAATTTCACCTTCAAATTCCTTTCCACTTTCTATCATTTCTACTGCTACACTTGGGAAAAAAGGTCCGAATTTTGGAAATTTTGGAGTTTTATATACTATCCCTTGTCCATTATTGCCATTTTCCTCTTTGTTATCTTGATATAGATATTGAAATTTATATAAATTTTTTAATTCTATATTTTCTTTACTAATCTTAATATCTTGAAATAAAATGCTGCTTCTAAAACTATTCTCATCTTCATTTTTTATTCCCGATAATAATGCTCCTTTTAGGGAAGAAGCAGGAATATAGTACTCGTTTGCATATGAAAAATCATTCTCATCTAATAAATCTCTTCTCTCATAACTATAAAAAGGATAGATAATCTTGATAGTACCCACATTCTCTATTTTGGAATTCTCCATATCTTTCTTAATCCCTTTAAAATCAACACCTTTGTACAATGCTTTTTCCATTCTAGGAGATAAAATTACAGGAGAAATAGCCGTAAATTTAAGTTTCATCTTTTACACCTCCAGTTTTACAAAATAAGAGTTGCCAAAAATAATCGCATTTTTTCTATATAGAGGGTTATATCTGCTATTATCTATACTCTTTCCTACTTTATATAAATCTGTTTTGTCTTCTTTTATTTTTATAACACTTCCTGCGGTTATAAAACTAATTATTTTGGATATATCATTTTCTATTTCGAACGGCTTTCTATCAGAGGTATATATATCTAACACGGAATTTTCCGCATCAATTTTATCAAAATCCGGTAATAGTACTCCCATGTTAAGATAACTTGTATTGTCAGTAGCATAGTACTCTTTATTTTCGCTCTCATTTAACTTTTCTATACAGTGAATCTGATACTCATTATAACCTGAGCTTCCTTTTCCCCCTAAGAAACACGGTATCTCATGTTTATCAAGATTTTTCTTCATTCTTTCCAAACATTTTGAAATGCAACTGCCTTTCTCTACTTTTACAAAAAAACTGAATTCTTTTTGAACATCCCCCACTTTATTTGTAAACGATAGAATTGGTAATGAGTATGCAACATTTGGTATGCCCGGTAGTTCTTTAATTTGATTTTCCAAGCGGAATTTTTGAATGAAAGTCTGACTTTTCTTTATGTATTTGAATTTATTCAAAGCCTTCACATCAATTTTTTCTCTATTTTCTCCAAGTTTTAAGAGCTTATTTAATTGATTTTTTTCAACAAAATCCATATTTTTAATAGTCTCATAAATGTTTTTTACAGATAAATTATTTATGCTCGTAAATAGATCATTAAACTCGCTTTTTATTTTTTTCAATTGTGATTTTAAATCAGTTGTATCCTCATTTGATTTTTTCTTATCTTCTAATTTCCGAACTTTCTTAACTATAGATTCATACTTTTCTTCAAGTTTTTTGATTTCTTGCTGATTTTTTTCTAAACTATATTCCAATTTCTGCATAATAAATCCTTTAGGTGTTGGATAATATCCTGTAGGAAATACGCTTGAAATCATACATTTTTCTTTCTGCTCTCTTACCTTCTTTACAAAAGTACTAATTTCACCTTCAGAGCAATACTTTTTGGAGTTATTAATTAAGAAGCCGAATAATCTCTGAGAATCAGGCAATGTAGTCATTGCGCCTATTTTTTTCAATCTTACTTCATATGTAATCATCTCTTTTCTCCCTACTCCAAAATTTCTACTTTTATTTGTCCATATCCTCTTGACTTGGAGTTACCAATTCTATACAATCCGCAATTAAATTCTTTCAATACTTCTATAAGCTCTCTTTTTATTGATTCTTCTTTTGTATAATCTTCATTTTCCATAGAAAACGAATTATAGAATCGAATAATTCCTTCAAATTCTATTCCAGGCTTTATAACTCTATAAGTCCTTGGATTACTGAGTATCTCGCCATCTTTTTCTTCTAAATTATTTTTTGTATCTATCAAAAAATAATTATCTTTTTGCCTATCTTCAAACTCTGAAACTCGAAAATCAGAACAGAAAAGTCTTGGCATACCATTAACGCCTTCTATTCCAAAGATATATTCTGCTTTTGGATTTTGTTTTTTAGACTTTAGATATGATATTATTTTATTAATTTTTTCAGTCTTGGCTATGTCTTCATTCTCATATTTTTCTAATATTCTTTCAATAAAAGATTCTATATATTCTTTAGTGTTTTCCATTACCTTTGAGTATTTTTCCTTTTCTCTTACTATATTACGAAAAGCTCCTTTAAATGCTGATCCGTGTATCATAGGTTTTCCGTTTTCATCTACTGTTGTAGACTGATCAGCACCTCCTATAGAAAAGCTCTCCGTTTGATTTCCAATCAAACAACAAGAAACCGTAGTCAATTTTATTCTAATTTCAAACATATCAATACTCCTAACTCCTAAATAACTCTTTCTGTTCTAAAATCAATGTCTATTATTCCTACTTTCAACATCTTTTATTCTTTTTACTTTTTTGCATATTTTCACTTTTTTTAATTTTTTTCTTTCCAGTTTTTTTCTCTTTTTCTGCAGTTTTCAATATAATTCTTTGCTGATTGTATTGATAAAGTATAATTAAACGATCTAGCCATGCATTATCATCTGCATTTTCAAATCTTTTCTCAAATTTTTCTTTATCAAAAAGAATTGTATGGACATTTTCTGTGCGTTCTTGATTAATTTTATTAAAACTTTCATTATACTTAATAAACATCGGTAGAACCTGTTCTTGTTTTCCAAGCTCCATCAATCTTTTTGCTCTATAAAATATCGCCGGCTCAAAATGTGCTGATACATATAGTTGTTTTACTCCTTTTTTTGTTTTTTTAGGGATTTTCTTTATAAACAGGTTTTCTATACCATTTTTATTTAGCTTGCTAAATAAATAGTTTATCGGTTCATGAAACATAACTGGACATATTTCATTAGAAATAAAGTCTTTTTTTGAAACAATAATATACTTATAGTCAGACTTTTGTGACTTATACTCTTCTAACTCATTAGAATATTGCTCTTTTAAAAATAACAATACTAATTTTAACTTCGGAATTAGAACATTAGCAATTTTTTTAGATGCAAAATATCTTTCATTTCTCCCTTGTCCATCTCTTTTATCTTCAACTAAATGAGATAACCAATAATATTTAAAATACAACTCTTTATTTTCCTCTACATTGCTTATTTCTCCTGTTCTTAGATTTGGTTTTAAAAAGTAAAGACTGTATAACATTTGTTTTTCTTTATCTTTTTCCATTTCCAAGTTTGTCAGGAGGTTGTGCAATGCTGTCCTTGTAAATATTTTTTCATTCATCAAACTTTGCAATTCTTTAATTTCCTTACAAAAGCGAAAGAATCCATCGTTTTTTCTATCTTTAAATTCATCGTTTTTTCTATTTTTATAAATGAAAAACAGATTATTTGCCATACATATTCCAACAACAGAGTTAAATAATTTTTTAGTTTTCATTTTTTTCTTAGCTTGAAATAGCTCCTTTTCCACCATCTGTCTGTAATACCTAATTGGCTGGTGATTATTAACAAAAGCTACTCCTACTGCTATAGATAATTCTATTTTATTGTTCTCGTTATGTTTCTTCTTAATCTCTTTAATCTCTTGATTAATTTCTTCCATCATGTTATGTAATACCTTTATAGATTCAAATAAGGCATCAATACGTATCGCATAAAAAATATCATCTCCCGCAACATAAAATGGAACCATTTTTTTTATTAATTTCCCACTATTACCATTATACTCCTCAATCATTTTTCTAATATTATTTAAGGAAATTTTTTCTGATAACAACTTACTTAACTGTAAATACTCATCATAATTATCAATTGTCTCCATTATTCTTCCGAGATTATTAATATCTGCTTTTACAATCGCAATTTTGCCATCACTACTATCTGTACCGTGTTTTTCATCCTCCACAACCAAATCATCCATATTAGTCAAAAACACTTCCTCTTTCTCTTTTAGGTTTTTAGATGATTGACTTTGCTTATTCATTTCCAACTCTTTAAAACTAAATAACACTTCACTATTGTCTTTTATAACTTGTGATTTTGTTTTATTGCTTTTAAGTAGACTCTCAGCTTCTCTTAAAATATTCATTCTATCCATTTTATCAACAGAAAAAACTACATAATTTAAAAAAATATAACCTTGATAGTCTACATACATCTCTTGATACAGTTCTTTTAGCATAGTCTTAATTTCTTCTTCGGCTAATTCACTGCGAAAAATTACTTTTCCCGAGATCCAAAGAATTTTATTTTCATTTCCTGTATGCATGTTCTCAAGATTAAATTTAGTTTCAATTTTTTCTAAAATATCATTTGCAACATTATCAGATGCAGAAATAATATTTCTAAGAGTTTTTTCATCTGCTTGAGTTTTATCAATCGCCTGAAAAATATATCTCTGAACCTTTTCAACAGCGATTGCTATGACAGTATGCATAAACTATTCCTCCTTACTACCTTTATTAAACATATCTACATAAGCCTTATGTGGAAAAAACATCGGATTATTAATCATCATAAGCATTTGATTAAACTGAAAAATAAATGAAAGTAATGTATATTCTCTTATTTCATTTTTAACCTTATACTCTTCTATTTCTCTTTCTTCTAATATTGAATTTATTCCATTATCTTTTTTATCTACTTGTTTGTTACATTGTTTATTTTTTTCTTGTTTTTCTAAATTGCCTTTTTTATCTGCTTGGTTATATTTTTGTAGTACATCAAGCAAATTTTTTTCACTAAAAGTTATTTTTAAATTACCCTCATATTTATTATCTTGACCTTGATTTCCTTCTGGACTGTCATCTTTTGAACTGCCATTTTGATATGCTTCAATAACAATATTAAATTGACTTCTCCCTTTCGTGTCATCAGTACCGGTTTCATTTTCAGGTATATAGCATAATACCTTAATAGGTTTAGTCGCTGTCTGGATAGTATTAGTAGAATTTTCACCTATATGAATACATGTAGCCAGTCTAACAATAGAATCATTTGAAGTTTGTAATATATCAATAGACTCTGTCCAAGGCTCCAATTTTTTAGGTTTCAACTCTTGACTTTTACATTGAACAACTGCTGCCACCGCTTCCACTGGAATAAATTTTATCAACCCATAATTAAATATATAAGGTGTATATTGCTCATCATATATTGCTATATCCACTTCTTTTGAAACATTTCCTTTAGAATCTATGATAAATACCGAACGAGCTATATTAAATTTTTTAGGAACTATCCTTCTAAAAAAATCCGCCCATATTTCTTCACGATACGTCCCTGCTGTTAATGCATGATTGGTCACCTCATAATTCAACTGGGTTACCAATTCTCTTTCCATTTTTAAATAATTTTCTTTAATGTCTTTAATGAAATCATTCATACAGCCTTCCTCCTTTTTCAAAAGATTTCGAAATTAAAACTCAATAAAGTATCTTTTTAAAAATCTCAACTATAACTTAAGGGGATTTGTAAGTGATCCTACTGCCAATGATACAAAATCCAGTAAAACTTCTAATACTTCTTCCCTGTTTTTTATCCGGTTTCGATCTATAATATCTTTAATGTATGTTTCTTCAAATAGGCCTTTTAAATACTTGCTTTTTTCTTCAAAGGTTTCAAGTTCAAGTACAAATGGCATTCCGCCACAAAGTACATAATCTGCCCATGCTATATCTTTATCCTCATAGCAGCTACTCATTTCAGCAAATGATAAAGGATAAATATGGATCTCATCTCCCATATCTATAAATTGTGTCAAAATATCTTTAGAAAACATTTGGGAATTACTTCCGGTAACATAAATATCAAGATTTTTCCGTTTCATAAGCTAAAGTAAAGTATCAACAAAAGTAATCTTTTCATCCCCATCATCAATATATGGATTTTTCACTGACTTTGAAAATTGTATCTCGTCAATAAAAATATAATACCTCTTATCATCAGTTATTTTGCTTTTTATATACTCATTGAGTTTAAACGGATCTCTATACTGACTATTTTCGATGTCATCGAGAGCTATCTCAATAATTTGATTTTCAACTATACTATTTTTCAATAGATAATTCTTGTATAGTTCAAACAACAAATATGACTTGCCACATCTTCTGATACCCGTAATGATCTTAATTCTTCCGTTAAATATTGTTTTCTTTCTATAGCCGTACCACCACTTTCTTATTTGCGAATAATTTTTATAGTGTCCCACACTATTTATTTGCACTTATTTTATTATATTCAAAAAATAATTTCAACCAATAGGAATAATTTGCGTGGCATAATATATTTTTTATTCTATCTTCCAATTTCCATATTTGATATTTCTTTTTTCGACATCAAGCTCTATTGAGTTTCACTTACTCAAACAAGAAAACTATTTCGAATTTTTAAAACTCTTTTTCTGCTTAATTACATTCTTATATCTTTTTTATCATTAACACCCTAAAAATGCCTTTCCACCACCTTATAAAGTATTATAAATCTGACCCATGCAGAATACCTAGCTTTATCTATATTTCACTATGCTTCTATTAAAACAATTTCTCCACTCTTTTCAATAGCTCTCAAAATACGATATTTACATTTCATTATGCTTCTATTAAAACTTGTGAAGGCAATTTTATCAGGACTTTTGATATTACATTTACATTTCATTATGCTTCTATTAAAACTTGTCTACACACAAAAGGGAAGAATCCACATTGGCAATTTACATTTCATTATGCTTCTATTAAAACCTAAAAACACAAGGACTCAAAACCCTTGGATGCAGGATTTACATTTCATTATGCTTCTATTAAAACAAAATCATTGCGATTCCTTGGTAGACGCTTTTTCAAATTTACATTTCATTATGCTTCTATTAAAACGCGCAACTCGTATATCAATACCTTTTCGGGCTAAATATTTACATTTCATTATGCTTCTATTAAAACGATTAAGTGGGTTGTAGGAGACTCTTGCGATATCGCATTTACATTTCATTATGCTTCTATTAAAACCAACACCAAATCAGTATTATTATATATACATAAAATAATTTACATTTCATTATGCTTCTATTAAAACTGAGGACGAAAAAGCTAAAGTTGCCGCTGAATATAGCAATTTACATTTCATTATGCTTCTATTAAAACGTAAATGTGGTTTGGCTTAAGTTTGTAGAAAATGATAAATTTACATTTCATTATGCTTCTATTAAAACCAGATATAACTATTACTGGTACAATTCACAATCCCTAATTTACATTTCATTATGCTTCTATTAAAACATGTTTTCGGTGGGCTCAAAAGTTCGGGTAGAAGTATTTACATTTCATTATGCTTCTATTAAAACAGAATGAAATTCATGTCTATTGATGCCTTTGAAAGTATTTACATTTCATTATGCTTCTATTAAAACTCAATCCACTGCAAATCTGCGCGGGGTACTTAAATAATTTACATTTCATTATGCTTCTATTAAAACTGCAAGTCCACCAAATGCAGGCATGAGCATGAAAGTATTTACATTTCATTATGCTTCTATTAAAACAGTAGGGCTTACATTTGCAATTCTTTTTTACAAAGGGATTTACATTTCATTATGCTTCTATTAAAACCTTGGGGTTAATGCTTAACGCAGATAATAATATAACCATATTTACATTTCATTATGCTTCTATTAAAACACGCCCATCTGAATGTATGTTTTGGCGTTATACGAATTTACATTTCATTATGCTTCTATTAAAACTGAATTTTATTATAGATACCATTTCAATTTTTTGGTATTTACATTTCATTATGCTTCTATTAAAACTTTAAACCTGAATAATGACAATACAGTCAAAGTGAAATTTACATTTCATTATGCTTCTATTAAAACGAAGAATAATGAAAAGTTATCAAGGAAGAGCTATTGACATTTACATTTCATTATGCTTCTATTAAAACTAAAAAAGCGATTCTTTCTGAAGCAAAAGAAAAATTATTTACATTTCATTATGCTTCTATTAAAACAAAGATTTGTAATGCTAAAAATAAACCGGGAAAGAAAAATTTACATTTCATTATGCTTCTATTAAAACAAAGATTTGTAATGCTAAAAATAAACCGGGAAAGAAAAATTTACATTTCATTATGCTTCTATTAAAACCGATAGATATAGATTTGATAAACCAATTATGGAAAATATTT
>AZKM01000021.1 GCA_000510425.1 Eubacterium nodatum ATCC 33099
ACTTTTAATTTCTTTCAATTTCAATACATTGACAGTTAATGTTAAATATGGTACTCTTTGGCTGGATTTGTTATATGCATTCAATCATGTACTTTTATAGTTCTTTTAACTTAATTCACTTATAAGGCAATTCACTTTTGCTTATATTTTTATTCTATACCTTTTATATCTTTTTGAATTTTTGGTTGTTTGCATATAGGTGTGTATAATTTTAAATCTGTATTCAATAATTGTTTGCTTTTTATTTTAATATGGAAAAGGAGAAAATTATGTCATCAATTAAGTCATTTAAGAAGGTTATTATCTTTGTTGTGAGTGTTTCTTTGCTTGCTTCTTTTAGCCTATTTAATGGTAAATGTTTTGCTGCAGGAAAGACCTATAATATTCCTAAAGTAAGACAATTATCTGCAAAAATAGATAAGAATTGTACTATAACGCTAAGATGGAAAAAAATTAAAGGAATTAAAAAATTTGACGTTGTTTACAAATACGACAATAAAGGTTTTAAAAAATTAAAGACTGTTAAAACAAATAAATTGGTTTTTAAAGGAAAATTTGATACAAAATATACCTTTAAGGTACGTGGTGTTAAAGACAAGAAGAGAGGTAAATTTTCTACAGTTTCTTTCAAAACTCCAAGAGACTCTGAAAAAGATAAAAAAGAAATGAAAGCTAAAATCGCGGAACTTAAGCATTTGGTAGGTGAACTGAAAACAAAAATTACGGATACAGAAAAAGACTATTACACAGAGGCATCGAAAAAGGAAGTTCTTTCTATAATTGAGAAGGTGGAAGTTAAAATCGCTGACGGGTTTAAATCAATGAAGGATATAAATGCTTCTATTGAAGAAATAAAAGATGCCGAGAATAAATTGGTAAGTGCAGTAGTCGTTAAATATGGTACAAAATTTTCAAATCCCTATGATTTTCATGTGAAAGTTACTATAAACAATGAATTGAACAAAATAGTGGGTGTTGAAGATTTCCATACAAATCCTTTTGCCAGAAAAAACGATACCGCTGAAGAAGATTCAGAATATTTATTGAAATTTGTTTCTTCAGGTGGTTTTGATGTGTACCGAGGGAAAGATTGTGCTACTGTTAATGAAACTGTAAATGTAGGTACATATAAAAACGGAAAATATTCACCTGGACCTGACGCAATTTCAGGTGCAACTTTTTCATCAATCAGGTATAAAGAAGCAGTTCTAGAGGCTATGAAGAATGACAGTACCAGCGAAAATTTGATTGGAAGGAAGAATACCTTGGTATACGAAAACCATAAAGTTAATAATGATAATGTGGAAATTAATTTAAAGAATAATTTTAATCCTAAGTATAAACTAGAGCTTCTTAGTTTAAATTATGGTAAAGATAATAAGGAAGAATTTAAAATTGAAGGTGCTAAACTGGATGAAAACGGCAAGAAGCTAATTGTTCCGACAAAAAGTTTTAAGAAAGGATGGTATTGCATCAATCTTAAGCTAAAAGGAGGAAAATATGATTTACCTTCATTTACCGGAAATACTGCCATTAAAATATTGGTTGAATAGAAAAAGAACTTGCTATAAATGGTATATTTACTTTGTTTTTTACGAACGATTAAAATATAGATAGGGATAGTGTTAAAAGAAATATAGAAAATTAAAAAGATATAAATAAAGAATCCTCCGATGGATTAAGTAGGTAGGGATTATAAATAAAGAAGTGTACCGGAATTAAAGTTCCCGGTACACTTCTTTATTGGTGCGCGATGAGGGACTTGAACCCCCACGGTCGCCCGCTAGAACCTAAATCTAGTGCGTCTGCCAATTCCGCCAATCGCGCTTATTTATTCTCTTATTAACGAACTGACAAGCACTAATATATCAAAATTTAGTATTGCTGTCAACCGTTAATTTGATTTTTCAACCTATAATTTAAACTTAATTTAAACTTTTTTTGAAAGGTTCTTTAAAATGTGTAAAGAGGTTAATTCAGACTTTAAAATGTTGAATTAACCTCCTAAATTCTAAATTACTTGATGGGTCTAGGTATGACTAATAGTGCCGCAGAACCGTTGTATAATGTCTTAGAAACCATGTATTAGGAGATACACTGATGTCTCTTCCGGTGGAGTCTCCGGATTTTCCGTCATAATCATCATGAGCTGCAACATTCAGATAAAATCCGTTTCTCATTTCTCCTGTGAATATTTCCACGTGCATGTGAGGATTTATCATTATATCTCCGCATTTCATTTTGCTGGGTGGTATGCGACCTATATCTTTCCAGCCTTTACTCTTTAATAGGTAGTAGAGGCTGTTACAACCACCAACACTGCAAATATTTCCTGCACGCTTATAGCCGTGAGAAACGGCAGCGGCAACAAATGATGCACAGTCATAATCCTTAGAATTTGTTTGATTACAGGTGTGACAGTATCTATTATGGTTGGATTTATGGTAGGCACCGTAGCGTTTTAGTCCCATGCTATAGCCGTAAGAGTTATTATATGCTATGGATTTTGCCCATTTAACCATGTTTTTTAGTGCTTTATCATTGCTTGCCGGTGACTTAGGAGCTTCTTGAGGAGCCGGTGACTTTGGTACATTCACTTCAAATGATGCCTGAGCAGGTTTAGTTTTTTTAGCACTTTCTGCAGTTACCGTTATGGTTGTTGAGCCCGGTTTAACGGCAGTAATTTCACCGGTTTTTTTATTAATTTTTGCAACAGAGTTATTTTTTGATTTCCATGCCAAAGCCATATATTTCGCTTCGCCAACTTCGGTATTTACAGTGGTTTTTTTACCTTTCTTGAGTGAAATGCTTCTGATTTTCTGTTTCTTTTTATTTAGAATCTTCACATAAGAAGGGTATTGTGGATAAATTTTAAAATTCAGTGAATGAAAAGCCGGGCGTTCCTTATATGGATATCGTCCCATTGCAGTAGCTTCCACCGTAATTTTTTCATACTTTTTATTTTTTCTAAACTTTTTAATTTTAAGATTTCCTGTGGATGTGTTCAAAGTTGCAATCTTTGAAAAGGCTTTCTTATATTTTTTTGGGTATGAGAATTTTACTCTCTCATTAGCAGCCTTGCTCACATTTACAGACAGCTTTTTAGTATCTTTTTCGTATATTTTTTCCCTTACAATAGAGATTTTTTTAGGGTATAAAGGTATAATCGTGGATTTAAAAGATTTTTTTACACCGCTGGGTGCTCGTGCTATAATATGAAATGTTGTAGGATAGTAAGAGAATACTCGTATCGTATTGCTGCTGCGTCCATCTATAACATTTGCAAAATCATTATCGGATGAGAACCATTGAATAGACTTATCGGCGGACTTGGTACGCTCTCCATTATGGGTGAATTTCACCTCAGCCGGCTTTGTCATGATAAATTCATTTCGGGTAAGTTTTATATCCGTTATATTTTTCGCATAAGGTCTGATCTGTATCGAAGTTCCGCATTTTCCGGGTTGTTTATTATAATAAGGCTTTACCTTGATTCTATAGTATTTTCCTGAAACAGTTAAAACAGTACTTTTTTTAGTAACCTTTTTGCTGTTTTTATCACTATAACTACCGGAATCACCGGTTTTGTAATAGACTATGTAATGAGTCAGCTCATGTG
>AZKM01000022.1 GCA_000510425.1 Eubacterium nodatum ATCC 33099
CCACAAAAAGCTTCTTAGACTAAAATCACTTGCTCCTTTGAAAATGGAAGTTACTTTGCAAATTTACTCGTAAAAACTTGACACCGTCGGACAATTTATTGAATTGACGTTGACGTAAGTATATGATAAGATATAGAAAATCATATGGTGGAGGGCATCTGATGAATTATAGTGCATTATGTGAGTGGTTAATAAAAGAGAAAAACATGAGCCGGCGTAGCGCAAAAGATGTGATATCACGTTGCAAAAGAGTTGAAAAAATGACAGAGACAGATGAAATTCAACCGGATTCATTAGAAAAACTTGTTGCTATAGATTCTTATAACCATAGCTCTGTATTTATAAAATCACAGCTAAAGCGTGCAATAGCACTTGCTTCAGAATTCATGGAGGTAAAATGATCGAAAAGTATACCATTGGTAGTATGTTTGCAGGTATTGGCGGGATATGCCTTGCTTTTAAGCAAAGTGGCTGCAAAATTGTGTGGGCAAATGAAATTGATAAATATGCTTGTAAAACATATCGTCTAAATTTTGGTGATGAATATATTGTGCAAGGAGACATTCAGGATATAGATACAAAAGATATTCCCAAGTTTGATATCCTCACGGCTGGCTTTCCCTGTCAGACCTTTTCCTCTGCTGGACTTCTTCAGGGGTTTAATGATCCACGAGGCAATTTATTCTTTGAAACGGCTCGTGTTATTCATGACATTAAACCCAAAGTTGTTTTTCTAGAAAATGTGGCAAATCTTGTTAAACATGATGATGGAAAAACTTTTGAAGTAATCTGTAAAACACTTAAAGACTTGAACTACCATGTGACATTCCAAGTTATGAATGCAAAAGAGTATGGAAATTTACCACAACAGAGAAATAGAATCTATATTGTTGCATTTAGAAATAAAGAATATCTTAAAAAATTTAAATTTCCTGACAGACTTATATTGACACGAACTGCTT
Organism: Eubacterium nodatum ATCC 33099; assembly: GCA_000510425.1. GTDB lineage: Bacteria > Bacillota > Clostridia > Peptostreptococcales > Anaerovoracaceae > Aminicella > Aminicella nodata. The sequence goes on from AZKM01000022.1 coordinate 963, forward strand.
TTGATTTGTTTGATAAAGAAAAGCAAGCAGAGAAGTACTATATGGATGGTCATAGAATGTGGGATCATATGATGGAATATATGGATGATAGAAACCGCATTTATAGATTTACAGACTGGGGACTTTCGCACGGAATGGAGGGAATCTGTCCGACTTTGCTTGCAGCTATGGGAAGCCGGTTCGAACGAATACCTTTCTTCTATGATGACTATTCTGTCCGTTTGATTACTCCAAGAGAAGCTGCAAGACTGCAAGGGTTTCCGGAAGATTACATTCTTCCGCAAGGGCATGAAAAACAAGTCTATAAACAGATTGGTAATTCTGTAGCGGTGCCGGTTGTGTCCAGGATAGCTGAAAATATTATAAAAGCCTTTCCACAAAAAATAGTTAAAAATAAGGAAGAAAGAAGTGATGAAAGTGAAACAATATAATGTAGTTGACCTATTTGCAGGCGTGGGAGGTCTTAGCTATGGATTTTCTAAGTTTCCCCAATTTAATATTATTGCAGCAAATGAAATTGAAAAGGATATTGCAATTGCCTATATATTAAATCATCCGAGTGTCCATATGATTAATTGCGATATAAATGACCTTAACAAGGAAATGCTTGACTCTGTATTAAATGGTCAAAGTGTGGATATTGTCGTAGGCGGCCCACCTTGCCAGTCATATTCGACAGTAGGTAAGAGGAAGATGGACGAACGTGCCAACTTGTTCATGCAATACAAACGAGTTCTTCAAATCATCCGACCAAAAGCTTTTATTTTTGAGAATGTTGTTGGAATACTTAGCATGGATCATTGTAACCTATTTAAAAGGATTCAGGAAGAGTTTGAGGAAATTGGATATAATCTTAAATACCAGGTCCTTAATGCTGTTAATTATGGGGTTCCTCAGCAACGAGAACGAGTTATTCTCGTTGGATTTAATGGTGAAAATCCTTTTGAATATCCGGAGACTACTCACGGGGAAGGAAAGAAACCATATGTAACTCTTAGCGACGCGTTTTCTGACCTTCCGCCCCTAAAAAGTGGTCAGCAAGACAATCGATACTGTAATGAATCAGGCAATGAATTTATTGCTTTTGTCAGGCAATCCGGATGCTCCTTGACTGAGCATGTTGCTCCGAAAAATGGGAAGCATTTGATTCGTATTATGGAGGCATTAAAAGAAGGACAAAGTAAAAATGACTTACCAGAAGATATTAGACCAAAGAGCGGATATGGCAATACTTATGCAAAACTTTGGTGGGATAAACCATCAACCACAATAACAAGGAATTTTGCATGTCCCTCATCTTCAAGATGTATTCATCCGCGTGATTCAAGGGCAATGTCTATACGCGAGGGCGCCCGTTTACAAAGCTTCCCGGATGATTATAAGTTTTATGGTTCGGATGGTATGAAGCGTCTTGAAATAGGGAATGCAGTACCACCTCTCTTGTCACAGGCCATAGCCAAAAGGATGCTTGAAGCGCTGAAATCTGTAGAATAAATTTAAGCCGGTTGCTATTAAAACGACCGGCTTCTTTTCTAATGTAAACTTTCATATAATAACTTTACTTTTTCGTAATTATGGTGAAATTGCATTTGACATTGATGCCATTGTACAAATCCAAAAGGAAGTTGAATAGTAGTTCCTCCATTACTTTCTCCGTAATGTGTTTCATTCTGTGCAGCGTTGCCAGCAGCCATGCAAATATCATCGATTGGAAATATTTCATCTACACTGTTTTCACCTAAAGCATTGATGTACCACACAAACTCAGACCATTCATTACGGTCTCGTGCGGCTCCCGTGGTAAAGCACAGTTTAGTAAGTTCATAAATATTATCTTTAAACCATTGAAGCATATTTTTATGCAACGAAAGATTATAATTTTTTAGTGTTGTCGCGTTTAAGCTTTGGTGTCGTATTTGCAATTCATGATTTTTTTTATTCGTTTTGTCAGCATATTTTTCAATGATATTATTAGCATCTTTTGCTGCAGCCCAAAACAACTCCATAGCACGCTTAACATCACTTGGAATTTTTTTGCCGAATTGTTTTTCAAAAACCTCAAAAAAGAGCCCTACGCGAATAAAGTACACCTGACCACCGAGACTCTTCTTAATCGATACATTAATTTGTCTGCCACTTTGGCAGTACACCTTTAGATCTGTTTTGGACTTAGTCTTTTTTCCAAGTACACCGGGGACATTGGTCTCATGTAAACCACCGATTGTAGAGGAAATGATTTTTTCAGTGCCATACCCTGTTCTCGCAAGGAAATCGTCTTGATACTCTTTGTCAGAGTTTAGTAATTTGTTGACTTGTGCCTCGTTTGCATGCCCTGAAAGTTTTGCATGTTTCCAACCAGAAGCTCTATCTCTGTGTTCGTAATTCATGATTATTCCTCCAATAACAATTTATATGATTCAATTTCAAGAGCATCCGCAATTCTTTGAATGTTTTCTAATGAAATATTGCGTTGAAAGCATTCTATATCGCTAATATATGTCCGATGAAGGCCACAAACTTCTGCAAATTTTTCTTGGGACAGTCCCCTCGCAATCCGATATTTTCGTAGGTTGGTACCAAACACCTTGATGATATCCATAAGCATATTCCTCCTATATATCAACAAATTCTATTCTGTTACATGCTATAAGTCTACAGACGATAAGTGACAAAACTTTATTATATCATAGTGTTAGAAGTTTGGTTAGTGATTAGAAAATATGTTGTTAATCTATGATAATTTCACCCTATGAACTAATCAGTGAAAATTTCACCCCCCGAGATAGGTTTTTTCGTATTTGTGTGATTGTTTGTGTGAAAAATACAGGAAATTACAGGTATGATTTTTTCTCATAATGTTTTTATATGGAGAATTTTATTTACAAAGTTTATGAAATTTCCTAATAACATATATTTTTATTGCTTAAAATAAGGTATAATAACAGGGCGATAGTTTGCAAAATGGAAGAGGAGAGTTTTAGTAATGGCTGATGAAAAAAGAATTGCGCTATTGATAGATGCTGAAAATATTTCGGCGCAATATGCAGATTACATAATCGGAGAAGTTGATAATTACGGCATCTGTTCCTATAAGAGAATTTATGGGAGCTGGGATCGCATCGTTAAGACCAAGTGGGAAGGCGAGATTCGTAAGAATTCCTTAAAGGCGATGATGCAGATAAACAATACTAAAGGGAAGAATTCCACAGATTCTGCACTGATAATAGACGCAATGGATATTTTATACCGTGGAAATGTGGACGGTTTTTGCATAGTTTCGTCCGATAGCGATTTCACATCCCTTGCAAGACGGCTTATGGAATCGGGGCTTATGGTTATAGGTATGGGAGAATCGGACAAAGCCACAGAGGCGTTGGAAAATGCCTATGATAAGTTTGTATATATTGATCTGTTGGCAAAACAGGTTCAGGAAGAAGCAGCCGCAGAGGAAAGGCAGAAAAAGAATGCTCAAAGGGGTGCAGGTCGAGGCGCAGCGGAGTCTCAAGGTTACTCTTATCCTACTTCCGAAGGAATGGCTTTGGAAGATGAGCAGGCTTATCAGAGAGAAAAATCAGGGGCAAATACACCGAGCAAAAAAGCAGTCGAACAGAAAATCCATGAAATCATAATGGAGAATGACGATAGAAGTAAGCCTACGGATTTAGGTCAAATTGGAAACGAACTAAGTCGTACTTTTAAGAACTTTGATGTCAGATACTATACCAAGAAAGGCGGTAAGCGTTATAAGTTCCTGAAGGAATTTGTCAGCGATTATAAGAGTCTGGAGATTATCGTAGCAAAGGATAACAGGGTTTATGTCAGCATCAAATAGTCGTCAAGGGGAATTAAAGCTTGCATGGGCAAACTGTGAAGATGTATTTTTTTCTCAGCGTTATGGTGCCCCTTGGGAAAAACTGTCGTATTGGGAAGGCTCGGTTGATTTTAACGGCTGCGGGCTTGTGTCATTGACGATGTGTATAAACCTGCTGACAGGCAGGGACTTTACACCTGAACAAGTGTATAATATGAGGAGCAATGCGGGAATAGATCAAAGTAAGGTGGCGAGTAAGGACGGAAAATCGATTTGTGGCGGAGATGTGCAGTTTCAATTTAATCCGGTGAACAGGAAACTTTTTGGAATTGAGTCCTGTCCTCTTGACAGAACTGTGGATGCTTTTAAAAAGGCATTGGCAAAAGAAGATACAGTGATTTGGGCATCATCCAGAAATACTGATTTTTATGACAGAGATGGTAATCCGAGATGGATTTATAACGGTCATGTGCTTTGTATTTGGAAGTATGAGAATGGAAACTTCATAGTTAAGGATCCGGGACTTCCGAAGGAGCTGGGAAATAATGTTCTTTATTCAGAGGAAGTCATGAAGAGGTGGCTTTTGGGCTGGGAATATCAGCAATTTGAAGTAAGAAAGTACGATGGAAGCATATAGCAAAGAATATAAAACGAGAAATTGGTAGAGCAAGGTTTATAATAAGAAATTCGATATAGTCGATATAGTCAGTTTGATATAACGAGTTTGATATAACAAGTTTGTAATTAAGTATAGGAGGAATTTATGTCTGATAATATTAGACCGGAAACTATGGAGAGAATCACAACTCCGGAGCTTGCAAAGGCTTTTATTGATGAGCAGTTAACTTTGATCAAGGAACAGGTAGGAGACAGGAAGGTTTTACTTGCCCTTTCCGGAGGTGTGGACTCTTCGGTGGTTGCAGCCCTCTTAATTAAGGCTATCGGCAGACAACTGGTTTGTGTTCATGTAAACCACGGGCTTCTGAGAAAGGGTGAACCTGAGCAGGTTATTGAGGTTTTCAGGAATCAGATGAATGCAGACCTGGTTTATGTTGACGCAGCCGATCGTTTTTTAGAAAAGCTTAGTGGAGTGGATGAACCTGAGGAGAAAAGAAAGATAATCGGTGGTGAGTTTATCGAAGTATTTGCCGAGGAAGCAAGAAAACTCAATGATATTAAATTTTTGGGACAAGGCACAATCTATCCGGACATTCTGGAAAGTGACGGTGTAAAGGCTCATCACAATGTTGGAGGACTTCCTGAAGATATGGATTTTGAACTGGTTGAGCCGATTAAACTTTTGTACAAGGACGAGGTTCGGGTTATTGGCAGAGAACTGGGGCTTCCTGACGATATGGTTGACCGTCAGCCATTTCCGGGACCGGGGCTTGGTGTCCGCTGTACAGGTGCAATCACAAGAGAGCGTCTGGAAGCTGTCAGAGAATCTGACTCAATTCTTCGTGAAGAATTTGCTCGTGCGGGCTTTGAGGGTAAAGTTTGGCAGTATTTTACGGTAGTTCCGGATTTTAAATCCACAGGTATAAAAAATGGCAAGAGAAGTTTTGAATGGCCGGTAGTAATCCGTGCTGTGAATACAAAGGATGCAATGACAGCCTCCGTAGAAGAAATTCCTTATGAGCTTCTGCACTATATAACAAACAGAATTACCAACGAAGTTACCGGTGTTAACCGTGTGCTGTATGATGTAACACCTAAGCCGACAGGGACGATTGAGTGGGAGTAACGCAAAGTGGCTTGGACAACCTCTATAACCATTGAAATTTCAAGATTTTTGATACATATCATCAGGTTCTGATACTATTTTGATACTAAAAAATGGTTCAATGAGAGCAGTGAGATTAACATAAGTTAATTTGTTCACTGCTCTATTTTTATATCATAACTCCAATTATAAAATACTCATTTAAATCTTTGAAAGGAGGTATATAGATGTAACTGATAATTGATAATGTAAATGAAAAGATTTTTATGTTTCTTGTACATGACCATGGCATATCAAGCATGGTCTATTTTATTGTAAAAAATGAAAGGAGTTCATGAAATGATAGAAGTGAATAAATCAACTGTCATTGATGAAAAAATGATTAAAGAAAGCAAAACAACTGAAGAAAATGAAATGCAATATGCTATTGCAGCAATAGCGAGACAAATCATGAAAATTGTTATATGGAAAGTTAAAGAACTGGATATGGAGTGGAGCGATTTTTTGGACACGTTACGTGATATTTGGGGTTCGCAGGAAGATGATAATTATGAAAGTGCATATGAAATTCTATTCTTAATGCTGATGACGTTAGATGAAGATAGTAAAAAAGTTATTGAGAGTTTCATTTATCCTGATGAAGATATTAGAAAGGATTTTATGGATTATTTTTGTGAATATCTTATAGATTCACTGATGCTTGAAGAGTTAAAAAAGGAAGCTTTTCCTACTATGCAAGGGGATAGAGGTACTCAAAAAAATAAGGGAAGTATATAAAGATAGCATTTGCATAATATATTGCATATAAGCAATTCTAGAGCGTGAAAGAATTTTTCATAAGACTGATTCAATGGTATGAAATAAGAGTTGGAGCGAAAGCAGTTATATAACTATATTGTGTTTTCTCTCCTTCCTGTTTCTATCAATATAAAGCGACACTTTTTCAATTTTGACTTGTATAGGTATATTCGTTTGCACATTTGTATAATAAGGATATCCATAGTAAGGTATATAAAAAAAGGAGATGCAATCATGAGAGAACCTAAATATCATTTATATATGGATAGTGATGAGCGAAGAATATTGTTAGAAAGTCTTGTGGAATTAAAAAACCAACTTATAAGGCAAGGCAGATATACAGACTGTGTGGATGAAATCATAATAAGATTAGTAGATGCGCCGATTAAAAAAATAAAAGTTAAATATATATAAATTAATAAGTGCGTATTTATTTGAATAAGATATGTGGTTTTTTATTTTATATATCGGCTAAAATTTATTAACTTTTATATGTGATAAAAATGTATAATGTTCATAAAGGTAAATTTAGATTTATAAGGTAAATGAAAATGTAAATCAGATATATTATCTCTTCAGACAACAAAAATTCAATAAACAAAATATACGAAGAAAGTCAGGTGTGTTTATCGGTTCGCTTGAGTTATGAACGATCAGAATAGGAGGATAGAAATACTATGATAAATAATGTAATAACTAATTCTTTAAAGGATAAACCTTATATGAGCCTATTATGTGAATTCCATAATCTAGAGAAAATTGAAATTAATACAATAATATCCCCTGAGAACAAGAAAGAAGAAAAGAGATTATGGGCTATTTTTGGAAAATCAAAAGAATCTAATTGTTTGCATTGTTTACAGGTTGGTAGTAGTAAAAATATTATTTCTGAAATTAAGGGAATCTTAAGATTAATGATCTCAAAGCCTGAAAAAATAAAAATATCCACTGCATTTCATAAAGATGTATATGATTTTTGCACATATATGGATAAACCAAGTGTTAAATATAGAAATCTTTATAAAAAATATTATGATTTTTCTATTTATGAAATAGAAGTTGATATCTATCTCGAGGGTGTGGATATTAAAGCCTATGATAAGGTGAATTTTGCAGAAGTGAAATTTATGTTTGAAAATAAGGCTATTTTATGGAATCCCGCACCTGCGACATATGGTAATAAAGAACAAGAAATCTATAAAAATTATTTTAAAAAATAATATCAGCAACTTAGCACATCAATGGGATAATTAAATAATAAAGTTACAATATAGAAACTTAAGAGGCAGTAAATCGAAATTGGTTTACTGTTTTTTTATGCAGTGATTCCTGTAAGAACTATGAAAAATAGGAGGCAAACGACAATGACAGAAACAAAAGTAATCGCTATATGTAATCAAAAAGGTGGCGTGGGGAAGACTACAACGACGGTTAATCTTGGTGTTGGACTTGCAAAAGAAGGGAAAAAGGTTCTTCTCATTGACGCAGATCCGCAGGGAGATTTAACAACATGCTTTGGATGGCACGATAACGATAATTTAAAAGAAACACTGTCATCACAAATGGCAAAAATGATAAGAGAAGAACCGGTGGATAAAAGAGAGGGAATTTTGAAACATGAGGAGGGAATAGACCTTATCCCCGCCAATCTAGAACTTTCCGGACTTGAAATGATGCTTGTGAACACTATGAGCAGAGAAACCGTATTAAAAGAGTATCTCAAAGATATAAAGAAGGATTATGACTATGTTTTAATTGACTGCATGCCGTCCCTTGGAATGATAACCATAAATGCACTTTCTGCAGCAGACAGCGTTATTATCCCTGTTCAGGCGCAGTATCTTCCGGTAAAAGGAATGACACAGCTTGTGCAAACCATAAACAGAGTGAAGAAAATAAATCCTCATCTTAAAATAGACGGAATCGTTATGACACTGGTGGATGGAAGAACCAATCTTGCAAAGACCGTATCAGAAACTCTTAAAAGAAACTATGGAAAGGTCATAAAAATATACGATGCAAAGATACCTATTGCGGTAAAGGCTGCTGAAATGGCAACAAAAGGCGTAAGCATATATTCCTATGATAAAAACGGTCCCGTAGCAAAAGCATATCAGAAGCTAACAAAGGAGGTTATAGAAGATGGCGAAAAAAGAAGAAATAAATCTAAATCTTCCCTCTGTAGATGATCTTTTTACCACGCAAAAGGAAAGAGATGAGGAGAAACTTAAAAAGATATATGATATTCCTCTTGAAGAAATTGATGATTTCCCAAATCATCCATATAAGGTAAAAGACGATGAGGATATGATGAATCTTGCAGAGAGCATAAGAGAATATGGGGTTATTACGCCTGCCACACTTCGCAGAAAAGAGGACGGGAGGTATGAAATCCTGTCCGGACACAGAAGAAAAAGAGCCTGCGAGCTTGCGGGAATAAAGACACTCAGAGCGGAAATTGTGGAAATGAGCATAGATGAAGCCGTTATCTTTATGGTAGATTCTAATTTACAAAGAACGACAATCCTTCCAAGTGAGAAAGCCTTTTCATATAAGATGAGGCTTGAAGCAATGAATAGACAGGCAGGAAGACCCAAAAAAGAAAATTTGACACCAGTGGTGTCAAATAAAATAAGAACAAATGAAATGTTAGGAGAAAAGGTTGGTGAGAGCAGAGAACAAATAAGAAGATATATCCGTCTTACAGAATTGATTCCTGAACTGCTTTCTCTTGTAGATGAGGGAAAAATCGCATTAAGACCTGCTGTAGAAATATCGTACTTTCCAAAAGAATTGCAGGAGTGTTTACTTGAAAATATGCAGCTTGAGCAGTGCAGTCCCTCTCACGCACAAACCCTTAAAATGAAAAGAATGTTTGAGGAAAAGAAGCTGACACCTGAAGTTATCGAATCTATTATGCAGGAGGAAAAGCCGAATCAGAAAGAAAAACTGGTGCTACGGGATAAAAGAGTGCAAAGTCTGTTTCCGAAAGATCTTCCGTATTCAAAACGGGAGGAATATATTATCCGGGCAATGGAGCATTATGCAAAATTTAAGGAAAGACAAAGAAAAGAAAAAGAATATGAAAGATAAAAAATATAGAGGAAGAAGGCACATCATATAAATATAAAGCCTTCTTCCTTTTTTGTTTCAAATTTACATAGCAGAGATATCCGTAATCTGCAAAATCTTTAGAGAAGGAGGAATTAATTTTACGAGAATACGGATGCAAGACCTTTTGTAAGGTCGTTTTTTGATGAATAAATATTTGAAAGGAGAATTTTATGACAGAAAGTATGAAACGCAGGGCAATATCCCTTGGCGTAATCACCATCATGCTGCTTGGACTCATAATCCCGGCAGGGGCACAAACAGTTCAAGCGGCAGACGGTAGCAAAAAAATTACAATATCAGATGACCATAAGATTGTTTATGGAGAAGGTGCAGGGGATTATACACTTCTAAAAAAGACATCATTTGACGATGGCATTGGAGGAAACAGACCGGTACTTTGTATGCAACCGACAGAAGTAAGCCCGCCGAACGGAACATATACCATTTCAAAGGCGCTCGATGACGGTGAAAGTACAGGAAAGTGGAATGCCATAAGAAATATCGTATACTACACCCCCGGCTATCCCGGATACAGCCTTGTAAAGAATACTTGGTTTAATGGGTATACCAGGGACGAAGCAATCGGAATTATGCACCTTGCAGCAAGTTATTGTAATGCCGGAAGACCTGCTAACTTAAATACCTTTGGAGGAACAACTACCGCAAGCCTTCCGGATAGAATCTGGAACAAGGCAAAATCCATAGGAAATGAGCTTTGGAAAGATGGAAGTTCGATAGATGAAAATGTTCCGGCAGGTTTTAGGGTGCTGTATGTAAAGATTGGAAGCTATCAGGATATGGTTTGCGGATATATGAATCTTGGGAAACTGAAACTTACCAAATCCTTTGAGGGTAGTTCTCTTACAGAAGGAAACCGTTGCTATTCAAAAGCGGGTATAACTTTTACCGTCTATGATACCGATACCAATACAAAGATAGGTAGCTTTACAACAGATAAAGAAGGAAAAGTAAGCCCTGCTGAAATAGAAGTAGATGAGGGAACATATAAGGTAGTGGAAAGCCATTCAAAAATAGGCTATACAGGAAATGGAGACAGTAGAATAGTAAAAGTTGAAGCAGGTAAAACGGCAGTCGTTTCTTTTTCGGATAAGCCTATTATGAATCCGGTAAACTTGCTTTTATCGAAAGTTGATGATGGAACAGGAAAAGGATATCCACAAGGTGCAGCTACACTTGAAGGCGCAGAATTTACCGTTAAATACTATGACGGATATTATTCTTCGCAAGAAGAAGCTGAAAAAGGCGGTGCTGCTAAGAAAACATGGATATTTAAGACAGACGGTAAGGGCGAAGTATATTTTGATAAGGAAGGATACAAGGTATCCGGTGATGAGCTATATATGAGTAACGGCAAAGTCATATTCCCACTTGGCACAGTAACCATTCAGGAAACAAAGGCTCCGGCCGGATACCTTCTTGATAATACCGTTCACATCAGAAATATTACAGATTCATCAGATGGAAAAGCGGAAATCGTGCAGACTTACAAAACACCTACTTCAAGAGAAAAGGTGAAAAGAGGAGATCTTCTCTTTGTAAAATCGGCAGAAGGAAAAGGACGAATGTCAAATATTCCTTTTAAGATCACTTCAAAAACCACAGGAGAAAGCCATATCATAATTACAGATGAAAACGGGTATGTTAATACTTCAAGTAACTGGAATCTTCATAGTAAAAATACCAATGCAGGAAAAAGAGCTGATGACGGCATTTGGTTTGGAAAGGATAAGGAGGGAAATCTTGCCCCTGTAAATGATAAACTGGGAGCGCTTCCTTATGATACCTACACTATTGAAGAGCAGAGGTGTAAGGAAAACAAAGGGTATGACCTTGTAACAGTAACTGCAACCGTGAAAAAAGATATGGTAACAATCAATCTTGGGACCATCGATGATCCGAAAAGCCTTGAGCCGAGAATCGGAACAACGGCAACAGATGAAAAGTCAAAATCCCATAATGCAAAGCCGGAAAGTAAAGTTACCATTGTTGACAAGGTGGAATATAAAGACCTTGAAAAAGGAAAAGAATATACCTTAAAAGGAAAGCTTGTATTAAAGGATGAAAAAGAAAAGGACATTACCAAGTTAAAGGTCATTGCAACTTCTGAAGTTAAATTCATAGCAAAAGATAAGGATGGAGAAGTAGATGTAAGATTTACTTTTAACGGAAGTGAGCTTTCCGAAAAAGATGTAGTTGCCTTTGAATATCTTTATGATAAGGATATTGAGATTGCAAAACATGAAAATATAGAGGATAAGGGGCAAACCGTTCACTTTACGAAAGAAGAAATCCCGCCTAAAGAAATGCCTAAAAGTTCATTAAACACACCGAAAACAGGAGATCCTGTAAAGATTCTTCCGTGGATTATTGTATTGGTTCTTGCTGCAGGAGGAACCGCGTTTATGGCAATCAAAAGAAGAAAGAATAAGGATGATGCCGGTATTTCAAGAGAAAAATAATGGTCATATAGCCGGGAAAAGAAAGGCGTAGGCATATTTTACGCCAAGGGAGAAGTCTGTCCGTAGCTACAAGGGCAGGCTTTTTCTTTTCCCCCTCTCCACACCTCTCCCCCTTAACTATCAGTTACTATCCGAAAAAGAAAAATATATATAGGCAAAGGAGTACGAGCAAATGAATATACGAATTATCACAGGGATTGGACTTACCATATTTATCATAGCAGCAGTTATTTTCCTTCAAACAAGAGGCAGAAAAAAATGAAAGCTGTTTTGAAATTACAGAGGAGGTGTTTCAGATGATGATAAACACAAAGACGGTTAAATTGCTAAATAAGCTGTTTCAAGCAGGATATACCGATGAAAAATCTGTTACGGCTATGAGCATGGACGATATATTAGAACTTCCGGGAATTAATGTCTCTGAAATTGCTTTGATAAATGAACTTCAAAAAAGCATAAAAACAGGCAGATTATTGAGCTTTTTAGGAGGCGACAAAACTGAAATAGAAGTATGAAAGGGATATATTGATGACAAGAAAATATGAATTAATCACAGAGCTGTATGAAAGAACTCAAAAGAGCGTTACGGATCCATCTAAGTGGCAGGAATTTCTGTCATCAGCCTGCCAAAACTATAAACTGCCCTTTGATGAGCAGCTTTTAATTTATGCCCAGCGTCCGGATGCGATAGCTGTTCTTGAAATTGAAAAATGGAACAGGCTTTTTGGACGCTGGGTAAACAGAGGAGCAACGGGAATTGCTGTATTTAACAGGAGTATTCCTAATGCAAATCGCCTAAAATACTACTTTGATATTTCAGATACCCATGAAAGCCGTCTTTCAAGAAAAGTTCCTATATGGGAAGTTGAAAAAAAGGATTATGAAGAAATTATAGAAGCACTGGAAAACAGTTTCGGAGAAATATCTAAGGAAGATTTTGCTGATGCTCTTATTCTTACAGCACAAAACGCCTGCAGGGATAATGCAGGAGACTATATTTCAGAAATATATAAAATCAGGGAGAATAGTTTTTTAGAGGAGTTGGATGAACTTAATGTTTCCGTAATATGCCAAAACCTTATTGAAAACAGCGTAGGATATATGCTTCTGAAACGGTGCGGGCTTGATCATGCAAAATATTTTGATGATGAAGATTTTAGAGAAATTACCCAGTTTAATACAAGGGAAATCTTAAATGCTATAGGAATTGCAACAGGGGATATTTCCAAGATGTGTCTTTCTGAAATTGCAAGAACCGTTATGCAAAGACAAATGGATATGCAAAATCGCACACTGGAAATAAAGCATGACATAAAGGATAATGCAGATGAGAGAGAAAAAGTAATAAAAATCGAAAGGAGAAAAGAAGATGAAAGACCTATCTTACAGCGAGCTGAATGGAATGAAAATACCGAATCTGCTTCCAGGAGAGACAGAGAATCTTCACCTTGGGAAATACGCACTGCTCAGACTGAACTATCTGAAAAAGGAAAAGAAAATCCTATACACGAATCTTTTGACAGGCGGGAAGCTTCAGGAGCATCTTCAGGAAATTCAGGATACAGCGACAAAGAGAATGGAGATTCTAACAGAGAAAATGGCAAAGGAGGAAGGACTGACAGAGAGCCTGAAAGAAAAGAATCAGATGAAGTGGGCAGGACTGATGACAAACATCAAAATGACAGCAGAGGAGAGCGTTCTAAAGGAACTGATTTACAGCTAACGGACGAATCAGGTAAGGAAGATAAGGATGCAGGGGGAAATGAACTTCCTGCGTTTTTAGATGAAACTCTCATTATAAAAGTTATTTCTAATGAGGATGATGACTTAAAGTATAGGAAAGAGCAAATTGAACTTTTCTTTTCTCTTCATAAAGATAGAAAGGAACGGGCGGAATATATAAAGTCGGCATATCATGACCGCTATACAGAAATCCTCATAGGAAATAAAAGAGTAGGATATAGACCTCAGGAAGATGGGCTTCTTGTATGGGAAGGGAGTTACCTTTCAAGGACAAGTGAATCTATATTTTCATGGCAAGTTACAAGCGAATGGATTGATCAGCTAATTCTGAAAAAAGAATATCTGAAAGAAAAAAATATAAGGCAGCTTAAGACAGAGGATAGCAAGCAGCTGTCTTTTTTTTGATGTAGCAAATACAGAATTTAAGCAGAGCATCGAAAGTGCATCGGGAAAATCTATGCTAAAGATACCGCAAAGTATTATGGATGAAGCCCTTTGTATCGGCTCCAATGATAAAAATAGCAGACTTATCATATCCTCATATTTTATGAAGGATAAATCCATAGAGGAAAATTCCCGGTTTTTAAGGGATCTTTACGGAGAAAACGGAGCCGGCTTTTATTACCAGGGTGAGCAGGTTTCCCTATGGTATGACGAAAGCGGAATTAGGATAGGATATGGCGAAAGCGTAAGAAAAGATGAAGTCGTTCTTTCATGGAAGCAGGTAGCAAAGCGGATAAGAGAACTTTTGGATATGGGAAGATATATGCCGGAAAGAGAACTTTTACAGGCACCTTCCTTTGAAAGAAAAGGTATTGCAGACTCAATATGGTACCTGCGGCAGGATTTTTCAGAAGAAGCAAAAGGAAAGTTTCTTCCTGTTATAAGCAGCATCTATGAAAAAAGACAAGGCTTTCCCAAGGAAAGCGGTCAGATTGCAGAGCTTCTTGAAACAGACGAAAACATCAATGAAATAATAGATGAGCTTTCCGAATTTAATAAAGCATATGAAGAAAACCCGAATATTCTTCGCTTTCATTCTCATAAACCAAAGGATATTCTTTCAAAACTTTTCGATTTGAAAAGAGAGGGAGTAACATTTAAGGCAGATGAGGATTTTCAGCCAAAAAGAGATTTTTTCATAACGATAGATGAAGTGGAGCATCTTCTTAGAGGAAATAAGGCGGATCATGATTACAGGCTGGGACTTTATGCTGAATACTTAAGAGAAAAGACTAAAACGTCTATCGAAAAATTCCTAAAGCACCATTACGGAGAATATAGCGGTTATACAGGAGGAAATGATCAGTATTCCTACAGCGGAAAAGGACTATATTTTAGCCACGGGAGTATAAATGCGCCTTATGCAAAAATTCAGCTTTCATGGAAGAAAATTTCAGACATCATAGAAAAGCAGATTTTACGAGATGATTTTTTATCGGAAGAAGATACTTTTTACATCCCTTCCTATGAAAGAAGGGAACTTGCAAAAAGAATATATATTTTCTTTTCAAGAAATGGAAAGGAAGTTCCAAAGCCTTATCCTGACGGCTTTGAATTTTGGGACGGTGTTAATGTGATCGAGCGCCAGCTTCTTGAAAAAGAAAAAACGGAAAAAATCAAAGAGCTGATGCTTTCCGCATTAGATGATACCGGAAAGGAACATGAAGAATATGAATCAACGAAGAGCTGTTTAGAAGACATATCTTCATATATTGATGGAGAATTTACTCTTTTTGAAAGAGGAGAAATACTTTCTCCTTTTACTGAAAATATAAGTCCGAATGCAAGACCCGAAGATATATCTTTTTCAGATGCGGTGGCAAGGCATCTTCTTGATGAAGGAATTGTCGCATCAGATGAGGTCATAGAACAGGGCATCGAAGAATACAATATGGAGATTGGAGAAAATAGCTCCAAAGATATTGCTTCTCATATTAAAAATGAGCTTCTAAAAGAAGAGGAAGAAAGCAAAGAGGAAGCGGGAAAAGAGAGGCGAGGACATTCTCCTAAAAAAAGAAAAATAGGGTTTGAACTTATTCACCCTGAAGTGCCAAGAGAGGATAGAATTGATTTTCATATAGAAAAAGAAGAGCTAAGCTACGGCAATAAAAATGAAAAATATCAGGCAAATATAGCCGCTATTTATGCATTAAAACAAATCGAAAATGAAGATAGACTTGCAAACAGTGAAGAACAGAAAGTCCTTTCAAGGTATACAGGTTGGGGAGCATTATCCGAATATTTTGATGAAAGAAATGGAAAATACCTTGAACTAAAAAATCTGCTTTCCGAAGAAGAATATATTTCCGCAAGGGCAAGCTCTCTTACATCTTTTTATACTGCACCTGAAGTCATTGAGGGCATTTATACAGCTCTTTCACAGATGGGCTTTGAAAAAGGAAATATACTTGAGCCGTCCTGTGGAATCGGAAATTTTATAGGAATGATTCCGGATTCCATGGAAGAAAGCAAAGTGTACGGTATTGAAATTGATGATGTTAGTGGACGCATTGCAAGGCAGCTTTATCAAAACAGTCATATTTTAATTAACGGCTATGAAAATGTGGATATTCCGGATAGCTTCTTTGATGTTGCCGTTGGGAATGTTCCCTTTGGGGACTTTAAGGTAACAGACAAAAAATATGATAAGCATAACTTTCTTATCCATGATTTCTTTTTCGGAAAGACTTTAGATAAGGTTCGTCCGGGAGGAATCATCGCCTTTATCACAAGTAAAGGCACGATGGATAAGGAGAACTCTTCCGTAAGAAAATACATTGCCCAAAGGGCAGATTTAATCGGTGCCATAAGGCTACCCGATAATGCCTTTTACAAAAATGCTGGGACCGAGGTTACAAGCGACATCATATTTCTTCAAAAAAGAGATTACATCACAGATATAGAGCCGGACTGGGTATACCTTGACACCGATGAAAACGGTATACGGCAGAACTCATATTTTATAAGTCATCCTGATATGGTGCTTGGAGAAATGGTAATGAAGTCCGGAAGGTTCGGTATGGAAAGTACATGCCGGGCGTACGAAGATGTAAACCTATCCGATCTTTTATCAGAAGCGGTGCAAAATCTTCATGCCGAAATTACTGAAATCGGACGAGAGGACTTTGATGAAGAAGACTTATCCATTCCGGCAGATCCAGATGTGAGAAATTTCAGCTACTGCATTCAATCCGGGGAAATATATTTTCGTGAAAATTCAAGGATGCACCCTGTTCAGCTTTCCGTTACAGCAGAAAACAGAGTAAGGGGCATGATCAAAATCAGAGACTCTGTAAGAAAAATCATTTTATATCAAAGCGAAGATTATCCGGAAAGTGAGATACGAAAGGAGCAGGAAAATCTAAATACAATATACGATAACTACACGAAAAAATACGGGCTTCTATCAAGCCGTGGTAACAGCCTTGCCTTTTCAGAGGATGCAAGCTACTGTTTGCTTTGCTCCCTTGAGATATTGGATGAGGAGGGGAATCTGAAAAGAAAGGCGGATATGTTCACCAAAAGGACGATTCGCCCCCATAAGCCTGTAGCAAGGGTGGATACGGCAAGCGAAGCCCTTGCGGTATCCATTTCCGAAAAGGCAAAGGTGGATATGAAGTATATGCAGGAACTTTCGGGGAAAAGCGAGGCGGAGCTTGAAAAAGAGCTTACAGGGGTAGTCTTTCGAGATATATTCTGCAGTGAAAAGGCAGAAGATATTCCTGATTCATATTTAGATATTACCCGATTTTCTTTTGTAACAGCAGATGAATATCTGTCCGGAAATGTGCGAAGAAAGCTTCGCATGGCAAAGGCACTAAAAGAAGCACTACCACCCGAAAAGAAGAAATGGTTAGATGTGAACATTGGAGCTTTGGAAAAGGTTCAGCCTATAGAACTTACCGCAGCGGAAATAGGAGTGCGAATCGGAGCAAACTGGGTGCCTATAGAAATTTATGAAGAATTCATCTTTGAACTTCTTGGAACAAATAGTTACGCAAGGAGAAGAATGAAAATCCTTTGTCCAAAATGCAGCGGGCAGTGGAACATATCGGAAAAGCGAGCCGACAGAAGCAATGTAAAGGCGTTTACAACTTACGGAACAAAGCGAATGGATGCGTATAATATCTTTGAACAAACCCTGAATCAAAAGGATGTCAGGGTTTTTGATTATATAGAAGACGATAACGGAAACAAGAAGGCTGTGCTTAACAAGAAGGAGACTGCAATTGCACAAGACAGGCAGGAGCTTATAAAGACAAAATTTTCAGAGTGGATATGGAAGGATATAGACAGAAGAGAAAGGCTCTGCAGGATATATAACGAAGTTTTTAACTCTATTAGACCAAGAGAGTATAACGGAGAACATATCAATTTTATCGGAATGAATCCGGAAATAACTCTTAGAAAACATCAAGTAAATGCCATTGCTCATATTATGTATGGTGGAAATACTCTTCTTGCCCATGAGGTTGGTGCGGGAAAAACTTTTGAGATGGTAGCAGCAGCCATGGAAATGAAAAGGCTTGGACTTTGCACCAAGTCCCTTATCGTCGTACCAAATCATATTACAGAGCAGTGGGCTTCTGAATGGCTGCAGTTATATCCTACTGCCAATATCTTAGTGGCAACAAAAAAAGACTTTGAAAAGAGAAACCGAAAGAAGTTTTGCGGCAGAATTTCTACCGGAGATTTTGATGCTGTTATTATAGGGCACAGTCAATTTGAGAGTACGACTTGTTGCTAGACAAAAGCAGTGCGTAGGTACTGCAAACAAAACTAGCGTGGGCAAAATATCGCCCATAACTGTTATTGCGAAAGGTGGAATGACAGGGTAACGCCTCGAAACGCCTTCCCAAAGAAACGCCGTGCAGGAAAGGAGATAATGTCTTGAATGTATGAAGTGCGTTAAGATGTCCGGTAATTGCCCTAACGAGTAAAGTCGAGGAAAACCGAACCAGAGGTGGTCGAGCAACATAGGGCTAGGGTCTAGAAATTATCTATGGTTAGGATGCTATTGAATTAGCTGACGAAGTGGGGAATGTACGAATCTAGAATTGGACTGTATAGAAATGTACAGAGGGACATGTAAGTGTGGCGACTGTGGTAGAGTAAGAATTTTCGATATGAAATACCATGCAGTGTTACAGGCACTGGCAAGGTTGCAGGTTCATACTCACGACCTAAGGGTAAATATGTAAAGATAGCAATAACGGAACAAGGGAAGCCTGAAAGATGGAGAAATTATCTTCTGTGAAATCTTGATAAGGAGAGGCAACAGCTATAACTTATCTTAATTCAGGTGAAAGTGGTGGCACCAAGCTATGATATTTCTGTAATGGAAACGGAGCGATAGCCACTAGACGGAAATATGCAAGGAAAAGGGAGGTAGATTAGTTCAAGGTTCGGGTATGACTAAGAGATGCTGAAATCAATACAGGAGGTCAGCAGACTTGGACACGAAAAACCGAAAGAGAATACAGCTAAGAAATAATGAGTATTACAACATACAGGCGGTTTTCGACCAACTGTATGAAAATGCCAGAAATGGAGCAAAATTTACAAACTTAATAGGTGTCGTTACAAGTGCAGAAAATATCAAGCTCGCTTATAGAAACATCAAAAACAACAAAGGCTCTAAGACCAAGGGCACTGACGGAAAAACAATAAGCGATTATGAAAGTATGAATGAAAACGAAATGATTGAATACTTTCAATCGAAAATCAGGAATTATTATCCCAAAAGCGTCAGAAGAGTTGAGATTCCCAAGCCCAATGGGAAAATGAGACCTTTGGGAATACCTTGTATGGAAGACAGGATTATCCAGCAATGCCTAAAACAGGTGCTGGAACCCATTTGTGAAGCTAAGTTCTTTAATCACAGCTATGGTTTTCGTCCGAATAGGTCAACCAGACATGCAATTGCAAGATATTCTTTTATGGTCAATATAATACATCTTTACTATGTAGTTGATGTGGATATAAAAGGGTTCTTTGACAATGTAAATCATGCAAAGCTCATGAAACAGTTATGGACACTTGGCATTCGTGACAAGAACATCCTATGTATAATCAGCAAAATCATTAAATCTGAAATAGAGGGAATAGGCATAGCTGAACGGGGCGTTCCGCAGGGTGGAATTATAAGCCCATTACTTGCTAACGTGGTTCTAAATGAGCTGGACTGGTGGATTGCAGAACAATGGGAATGTATCCCGACGAAACACAGCTACGGTAGTGGTAACCATAAATACAGGGCATTGAGAAATACTGCACTGAAAGAAATGTATATCGTAAGATATGCGGACGATTTCAAAATAGTTTGTAGCAATCCCAAGACGGCAGAAAAGGTATTAACAGCGACTAAAATGTGGCTCAAAGAAAGGCTTGGATTAGAGGTCAGTGAGGAGAAAACTAAAATCACCTATCTCAAAAAGAATTCGAGCGAATTTCTAGGTATCAAATTCAAGGCAGTAAAGAAAGGCAATAAATTTGTAGCCAGAAGCCACATGACAGATAAAAATGTTAAAAAGGTCGCTGAAAACCTAAAGAAACAAATCATCAATATACAGCACCACACTGTGGAAAACGAGGTTGTAAAACTGAATAAGATTATTCTCGGAGTCCATAACTATTACTCCATGGCAACGATGTGCAATTTCGATTTCCACGATATATATTTCTTAGTCAACCCGATAATGAACAGACTCAAGAAGAATTACACAAGAGGAAAGCCAACGAGCGCTATATATCTAAAACTGTATGGTAAATACCAGACAAATATTTACAACATTGCAGGTATAGATATTTTCCCAATCTATGGTATCTGTCTTAAAAAGACAACGAGCTTCAAGCAAGAAATCTGTAATTACACCAAAGAGGGAAGAAATCTTATACACAGCAACCTGAGTAAAGACTTACACATTCTTGTTGATTTCCTGTTAGCGAACAGGGATGACGCGGAAACGGCGAAATTCAATGACAATAGGATTTCAAAGTTGGCAGGACAGAACGGCAAAAGTTATATCTCGGGAGCTGACCTGTGTGAAAGCAACATGGCCTGTATCAGAATGAAGCCAAAAGAAAGAGGCGGTAAAGATGATTATGACAACATAGCTTGGATTACCAAACAGGAACGAGAAGCAATAGTAGTGAAGATTGTGTCGGAAGATATGGTTAAGAGGCTGGAATTGAGTGAAAAGGCTAAGAAAAAGCTGAATTCTTTGAGGGTATTAGTGGGAAATCTACCTGTTGAGTAAATCTTGTTATTTTCGTTGGGGCGCCGTATGAGCAGGAAACTCTCATGTACGGTGCTAAGCGGGGGAAAAGGTGGAGACAACATCAAAGCCTTACCTATCGCAATAAATTCCAATGTCTGCTGAAAGGCAGATTACAATAATTCAAAGACAGATGGATGAAATTATGGAGGGAATAAAGGAAGCAAAAAACGCAAGAGCCGAGCGTTATACGGTAAAGCAACTTGAAAAGACGAGAAAATCCCTTGAAGTTAAGCTTGCAAAACTAAACGATCAAAGCAGAAAAGATGACCTTGTAACCTTTGAAGAACTTGGAGTTGATAGGATCTTTATTGACGAAAGTCATTATTTCAAAAATCTTTTTTTAGCAACAAAAATGAGAAATGTTGGTGGCATTGCCCAGACTGAAGCACAAAAATCCTCAGATCTTTTTATGAAAACTCAGTATATGGATGAGCTTACAAACGGACATGGTGTTATCTTTGCCACGGGAACGCCTATCTCTAACAGTATGGTGGAACTATATACCATTCAAAGATATCTTCAGTACAATACACTTGCGGAAATGAATCTTCTTCATTTTGATGACTGGGCAAGTAACTTTGGGGAAACTATTACTGCAATAGAGCTTTCTCCGGAAGGTACAGGCTATCGTGCGAAAACACGATTTGCAAAATTCTATAACTTGCCGGAGCTGATGTCTATCTTTAGGCAGGTGGCAGATATTCAGACTGCAGATATGTTAAAACTTCCGGTGCCTAAAGCAAATTTTCATACGGAGGTTCTTTCTCCAACCAAAATGCAAAAGGAAATGATTGAGGGATTGGCGGAAAGAGCAGAAAAAATACGAAGCGGCAGCATTGATCCAAGCGTAGATAACATGCTGAAAGTTACCAATGACGGAAGAAAACTTGCCCTTGATATGCGTCTTATCAATCCTCTTGCAGGAGATGATGAAAACGGAAAAGTAGCTACCTGTGCAGATAATATCCATCGTATTTGGAAAGACAATATGGAAACGAAAAGTACACAGCTTGTTTTCTGCGACCTTTCCACTCCGAAAAATGATGGAAACTTCAATGTATATGATGACATTAAGAACAAACTTATAGAAAAAGGGATTCCTGAGGAAGAAATTGCATATATTCACAATGCAAATACCGAGGTAAAAAAGAAAGAACTTTTCTCAAAGGTTAGAACGGGGCAGGTAAGAATTTTAATGGGAAGCACGCAGAAGATGGGTGCCGGGACCAATGTGCAGGACCTCCTTATTGGGCTTCATGATTTAGAGTGTCCCTGGAGACCGTCAGACCTTGCGCAAAGACTCGGAAGAATCGTAAGGCAGGGAAATGAAAATGATGAGGTTGAAATCTACCGTTATGTTACAGAAGGAACCTTTGATGCGTATCTTTATCAGCTTGTGGAAAACAAGCAAAAGTTCATATCTCAAATTATGACAGGAAAAACTCCTGTTAGAGCTATGGAGGATGTAGATGAAACGGCACTGAGCTTTGCAGAAATAAAGGCACTTGCGACAGGAAATCCACTTATAATCGAAAAATGCAATTTAGATATGGAAGTAGGAAAGCTGAACATGCTAAAAGCGAGTTTCTTAAATCAAAAATATGCAATGGAGGAACTTGTGTTAAGGCGGTACCCGGAGACAATAAAAAGACTGACAGAGCGTATTTTAGGCTATGAAAAAGACCTTGAAACTGCAGGGAAAAACCCGAAGCCAAAAGAAGGTTTTGCCGGAATGATTCTGAACGGAAGGGCTTATATGGATAAGGAAGAAGCAGGAAAGGAAATTTTAGAGCTTTGCACAAGGCTTACGAGGGACGAATCATCTCTATCCGGTGAGTACAGAGGCTTTGATCTTACTCTTTCTTATGATGGTTTTTCTAACGAATACCGTATGCACATGAAAGGGCAGCTATCCCATATTGCGGTTCTTGGTTCTGATGTCTATGGAAATATAACCCGTATGGATAATGTACTTGACAGCTTTTCTGAAAAACTTCAGAAGGTAAAGGCTGAACTTTCCGAAACAAAGATTCAGCTTGAAAATGCAAAAGAGGAAATGGAAGCACCTTTTACAAAGGAAGAGGAACTGAAAGAGAAGACAGATAGGCTTAAGGAACTTAATATCCTTCTTAACATGGATCAGAAAGATAAAAGCATTATTGATAGTGAGCCGGAAGAAGGTAATGTTAGAGAAACAAGGAGCGTTGAATACGAAAGATAAAAGGCGTCTTAAATAGCTGCCGGTTACATAGTTTTTATATTGATTAAAGCCAGGAAAAAACAATTATTCGCAAATCACTCAAATAAAATACCGCAAATTACTCAAATATAATTCTTGAATTGATATTAACAGTGCAGAAGTAAATCAAATTATCAGTGAAGAACGGGCTTGGTATCTTAAGGAGAAGTATTTGAGAATGGAAAGGGAATAACTTGAGATATGTTATCATATATGATAACATATGTATATAAAAATACAATTTGAATTATGGAGATGGAAGAAAAAAGTGAATGACGACAGCCACATAATAAACGAAAGACAAAAAATCATTTCCGAGCTTACCAATGCCCGCCTTGAGAAAGGACTTTCGCAAGAAGCACTTGCCGAAATGATTGGAACAAGGCGTTCCAATATATGCAGAATAGAGAGTGGAACTCAGAACATTTCCATTGATATGCTGTTGAAAGTTTCAAGTGCGTTGGATAAAGATGTGTCGGTTATACTAAAAGAAAGGGGGAAATCTTCTATGGATAAATACAGTTTAAGGTTGTATGATGAAGAACTTCTGACCTTTTCTATGAAAGAATCGGGTCTGTCCGGTATGCAGGCAGAGATTATTTCTGTTAACGAAGAAAGAAAAGAGGTTTTCCCTCTTGATCTAACCCTTACAGATGAAGGAATAATAAAGTGGCTTAAAAAGCGTGTAATCCCTAAAAACAGGGCATTTGTTGATGAAATACTGAAAACTCTAGGGCTTAGTGTTAATAATATCAAGGGTATTATTGATGTTTGCATGGGTTTATCTTTAAATGACAGCTACTGGGTTGTTCCGGAAGGATTTAACGGTTCCTTTAAGGATTACAATCTGTATGAAAATCGCTTTTCAAAGACTCTTTCTCTTGTTGCCTATACAGGAGTAGGGCAAAGTCAGGAAGCCTTTTCAACTTCTCCTGAACTTACAACGCAAGGAATGCTTCGCAAAGCATGGAGATTTATAGAAGGAGATGGAATTTATTTATACAAAGGTGGAACAGAGGGAGGTGCCAATACCGGAAAAGAACCATACAGCGAATACTATGCCTCTCAGATTGCAGAAAAAATGGGGCTTTATGCGGTAAGCTATGAGCTTGAAAACTGGAAAAATATTTTGGCATCAAAGTGTAAGCTATTCACCGATATAGATACAGCCTATGTTCCTATAGGTAAAATTGTAAAATCAGGAGGGATTCCTGCCTGCCTAAAATATTATGAAAATATCAGTAAAGAAGCTGTAGAAAGCTTTAAGAGTATGCTGGTCTTTGATTCTGTTATATATAACGAGGATAGACATTTTGGAAATTTCGGGATTTTGAGAGACAACAAAAGCGGAAGAGTTATTGGAATGGCTCCGACTTTTGATAACGGACTTTCTCTATTTAACTATGGAATGCCGGAAGATTTTAAGAACCTTCCTGTTTATGCAAAGACAAGAACAAATCCATATGGCACATCTTATGAGAATATTTGCAAGGAAGTGATGGAAACCAAACAAAGAAACCAGCTTAGAAAGCTCATCGGATTTAAGTTTACAAGACATCCTTCCATCAATCTTCCAGAAGAAAGACTCCTTGCTATTGAAAAACAGATCGACATTCGTGTAAGGGAATTGTTGTCACTACCGAGAGTTAAAGTAAAAACGCAGGTAGAGATGGAAAGATAAAGATTGTAATATAGAGATGGCTAATAGATATATTTACATAGCCGAAAGGTTTTATTTTAGACAAACCTTCGGCTTATTTTATGCACAAAAGATATTTTTATCGGGAAAAATATATAGTTTTCCCGACGAGATAATAAATATTGCAAGCTAATAGTTGTTGCATTCGCACTTATCACATCATCTTTTTAAAGTGTATTTACAACAGAAAGGTTGAGTAAGAGAATATAGCTTATACAGTGAAAACGGATATTCGACCCAATAAATGCTATCAAATACAATTATTCGGTCGAAAAAATGTAGAAAAAAATTTTCATTCTTTGATTAAGTTACTAAACCCAATAAAACATTATCCATGTTAAAAAATGAATAAAACGATTGGAAAAAGAATTGTTTTGTGCGAATACTAGAATAAAATTCCAGAAATATGCAATAAGTAATAGAAATATTTTGCATATATCTTGCAAAATAGAAATAAAATATTGATAATTTGCTTGAATATGGGTATACTATAAATAAGATTTTGCGTAAATCTTGCAGAATGGAGGAAACAATATGCTATTAGAGTTTAAAGCAACTAATTATAAATCATTTAAGGATGAATTAATATTTTCAATGATACCGGCACCTAAACAAAAGGGGCTTGATTATAGTATATTACATGAAAAAATAGGCAATCGAACATATAAGGGATTAAGTTCGGCAATTATCTATGGATCAAATGCATCCGGGAAAACTAATATTATTGGTGCGATGGATACCTTTAAAAATATTGTGCTTAGAGGCAATATTCGTAATGATGAAAAAGATTCTCCAAATGCAGCAGCTGTTGCACTTGAGTTAATTCCCAATAATACATGTATAGAGACGGAACCTGTGTCTTTTTCAATAAAGTTTATAGAACAAGAGATGCTTGTTGAGTATGCTTTTTCTATGGATATTGGAAAATTTTTAGACTTGGAATATACAAGAAAAGTTGTAAAAGAATCATTAAAAATCAATGAAAAGCTTCTTTTTAACAGAGAGGAAGAACTGGAAATTTGCTCTCTTGATTTAATTGAAGATTATCTTGTAAATGAATTTGAAGAATATGCAGAAGGCGTTATTGCAATTGCAAAAAACAATCTAAATAGTGAAGAATTGTTTTTGATGAATGGCTTTAGAAATATGTTCAGTTCAAAAATTGCAAATATCGTATCGGATTGGCTAAGCAATAAATTCATGGTAATTTATCGTGCTGATTCTATGCAACTTATTCGTAAGTTTGCTGATCCTAAAAAGAAATCAGTATATATAGAGAAAACCATAAATGAAGCTGCAGAGCTATTTGGTATCAATTCTAATGCACTTGGATATGTGATAGATGATGAAAATGAAAAAGCAAGGCTTTCTTCTATATTTGAAACAAAAGAAAAGAACACAGCAATGCCGGCGGAGTTATTTGAATCTTATGGAACGATTCGCTTTGTTAATATGTTTCCTCTTGTTGTAAATGCATTACTAAACGGTGGAGCATTGATTGTGGACGAGTTTGATGCTTCTATACATCCAATGGCGCTAATGAATATAATAAATATTTTTCATAATGATGAGATAAATAAAAATAATGCACAATTGGTGTTTAACACACACAATCCTATTTTTCTGAATGCAAATATGTTTAGGCGTGATGAGATAAAGTTTGTTGAAAGAGATGATGATACTCATTGTAGCACACATTATTCGCTATCTGACTTTGGAACATCAGGGAAAAACGGTGTGCGTAAAAATGAGGATTATATGAAAAATTACTTTGTGGATCGCTATGGTGCAATCAAGGATATTGATTTTACACCGATTTTTGAAAATCTTTTAAAGGATAGAGAAGAGGTGTAATGATGAGAAAAGAAACGAGAAAATATTATTTTTCAGTAGAAGGAGAAACTGAAAAATGGTACCTTGACTGGCTTCAAAAGACAATAAATGCTATTTCGGAGTCAAAATATAATGTAAAACTGGACGCTAAAATACAAAAAGATCTTCTTGCACGAGTAAAAGGGATGACTCTTTTGGAGCAGACAGAGATAACCCATGTCTTCGATAGAGAAAGCGAAGATTCTATCCATACAAAACAATTCCAAGAAACTTTAGATCGTATGAGCGATGCAGAGCAGCTTGGCAAAGATATTAATTACAAGCTGGGTTATAGTAATTTTACTTTTGAACTATGGATAATTTTGCATAAAGCGGATTGTAACGGAGCTAAAACTAATCGCAAACAATATTTATCAGACTTGAACAAGGCTTATGGTGAAAAGTTTGAGGATTTGAATGAATATAAGCGTGAAAATGATTTTAAGAGAATCTTGAAAAAAATTACCATCGAAGATGTAATATCTGCGGTTAGAAGAGCTGAAACAATTATGAAAAGAAATGAAGAAAGTGGATATAGGCTTCAGCAGTATAAAGGTTTTAGTTTCTATAAAGAAAATCCGTCGCTTTCAGTTTGGGAAATAGTGCGAGAAATATTATCTGAATGTGGAATAATAAAGGAGTGATTTTGTGGCATCTAAAGAAGAATTTATAAGAGAATATACTACAGCTATTACACAAGGTTATGCAGCCTTGTTTTCTGGAGCGGGTCTTTCAAGAGCTATGGGATTTGTCAGCTGGAAAGAACTCGTGAAGCCACTGGCCGAAGATATTGAACTTAATGTGGATAAGGAACACGATTTGATTGCAGTTGCACAATATTATAAAAATGAAAAGGGGGGAAATGCCGGAATTAATAGACAAATCTTGAATAGCTTTAACAAAGATGTAGAGCTAAATGAAAATATCAAAATTCTTACCAAATTACCAATACAGACCTACTGGACAACCAATTATGATCATTTGTTAGAAGAAGCATTGAAATTTAACAATAGAAAAGCAGATGTAAAAATCACAAAGGAGTCTTTGGCGAATAACATTTATGACAGAGATGCAATTGTTTATAAAATGCACGGAGATTGTAGCATGCCTGAAAATGCTGTTCTAACCAAAGATGATTATGATTTATATAGTGAAAGTCATCCACTATTTAGGGCAGCACTTAGAGGAGATTTAGTATCTAAAACATTTTTATTTGTAGGATTTAGCTTTGAAGATCCTAATTTGGATTATATTCTAAGTCAGATTAAGGTACTATTAGGGGAAAATAGAAGAGATCACTATTGTTTTTTCGAGAAATCGATTAAGATAACAGGTGAAACAGAAAGGGATTATGAAAATAGAAGAGTAAGACAAAAACTTAAAATCAATGATTTAAAAAGATACGGAATCCAGGCAGTTTTATTGGATAGCTATGATGAAATAACGGAAATATTGAAAGAAGTTGAGAAGGCTCATTTATTAAAAAATATTTTTATTTCTGGTAGTTTGTCAGATCGTTTGGATAAAATAAATGATTCGTGGAATAGAGAAAGAATTGCATCTTTTGCAAATAATTTATCTAAAAGATTGGTTAAAGAAGATTATCGGATTATTTCCGGCTTTGGAAATACCATAGGCTCATTGATAATCAATGGTGCACTTGAAGAAATTTTTAAATCAAAATATAAACATGTTGATGAACATCTATATTTAAGACCATTTCCTCAAGTTGAATTGGAAACAGATTCAAAAGAAGAAATATGGCAAAAATATAGAGAAGATATGATTGGAGAGTCGGGGATTGCGATTTTTATATTTGGAAACAAGTGTGAAAATGAAGATGTAAAAATTGCTGATGGAATGATAAAAGAGTTTTACATTGCTTGTGAACAGAATAAGTTAATTATCCCTGTTGGTAGTACTGGTGGTGCAGCTAGGGTTATATATGATACAGTTAAAAATAATATGGGTGAATATTCATATTTGAACGAATATATTGATGCTTTAGGAACTGAAACAGAGCCAGACAAACTTGTTGAATTAATATGTAAGATTATAAAAGCACAGCAAAAAATTAGGAGGTAAAAGATGGCACATAAAACTTTTATATCGTATAAGTATAGTGAAGCTCAAGGTTTAAGAGATGATATTATTAAAAAATTAGGGGATGATGCGAGTTATTATAAAGGAGAAACAAGTGAATCACCAGATTTAACCGATACATCAACTGAGAATATAAAGAAAAATTTAACTGATATGATGTATGATACTTCTGTAACAATTGTAATTATATCTCCTAATATGAAAAAAAGTAAATGGATTGATTGGGAAATTGAGTACTGTTTAAAGAATATAAGTAGGAAAAATAGAACTTCTCATACAAATGGTATTGTTGGTGTAATTATGAAATATAATGACGGATATGATTGGTTTAAGAACACTCATAAAAATAGTGATGGATGCACATCAAGCAATTATGAGGAATCCAAAGTATATGACATTATTAATGACAATCGCTTTAATCAAAATCCAAAGGTATACTCTTGCAATACATGTAAAACAGTAGATGCATTAACAGGTTCTTACATAGCGTATGTTGAGGAAGAAACATTTCTATCAAACCCTCAAAAGTATATAGATAATGCTTATGATAAAAGTGAAAATGATGCGTATGGATATAATATTACAAAGAAAAGATAGTTTATGTTATAGGTAGTATCATACAATTTGGAAATTTTACATAGCCGAAAGGTTTTCAATTAGGAAAGCCCTTCGGCTTTTTCTATTGCAGCAAAGGAGGAAAACAATGAAAACTGAAGATCTAAACACGAAAGTCTATGAAAAAGCATTTGCAGAGCAGGAGAAATTTAGGAAGTGGCTACTATCGCAGCCCCCGGAAGAAATCCTGCATCACGCCTATGAGTATACCTTGCGAGAAGATATTTTGCTCTCCCTTGAATATAACGACCTTAAAGATGGTGAGGCAAAGGCATTATTAAAATCAGAGGATATACTTTCAGATGTGTTTAAGGACTTTGAAAAGAAAGAAACCGGATACATGGAAGATGTATGGGAAACGGTAAAAAGCAGGGCAAATATTTTGATGGAAAAACAAAAACAGAATAAAGAAATGGAAAGGTAGGGTGAAATATGACATATATTCATCCTGAAAAGCTCATAGAAATCAGAAAGGTAGATCTTTTAAGCTACCTAAAGACATCTGAACCTGAAAATCTTGTAAAGTTTTCAAGTGGGGTGTACTGCACAAGAGAGCATGATAGTCTGAAGATCTCAAACGGAAAATGGTACTGGTGGTCAAGAGGAATCGGCGGGGTATCTGCCCTTGATTATCTAATCAAGGTAAAGGGACACTCTTTTCTTGAGGCAGCCAATATGCTTCTTATGGAAATTCCAGGAGAAATAAGAACATATGAAAATAGCAAAGGAAATGAAAAAGAGGGTAAAGAACTTCTGCTTCCAAAAAGAAATAGAGATGAAGACATAGTAAGGGGGTATCTTTTAGAGCGAGGAATTGATGATACAATCATAAATTCTTGTATAAAGGACGGAACCCTTTATGAAAGCAGAGAACATCATAACGCTGTCTTTATCGGAAAAGATGAAAAAGGAAAGGCAAGATATGCAAATATCAGGGGAACCTTGGGAGAGTTTAAGGGAGAAGCATATGGAAGTGATAAGAGATATTCCTTTCGACTTTTGTCAGAAAAGCCTTCTAAATGCGTGCATCTGTTTGAGTCTGCCATTGATCTGCTGTCATATGCCACATACATGAAGCATACGGGAATGGAATACAAAAGAGAGAATTTGCTTTCCCTTGCAGGAGTATACCAACCGAAAAAGGAAATAGGAAAAAGCAAAATCCCTGTTGCGCTCAGTCTGTTTTTAGAAAAACATCCGGGAGTAGATACCATATATCTTCATCTGGATAACGATAAAACAGGCAGGCTATGCACGAAAGCCTTAACATATTTATTAGAGAAAAAAGTAAAAGTCGTTGATATGAAAGTTCCCATAGGAAAAGATGTCAACGATTTTTTAATGCATTATCTTGGAAAAAGAAAAAAGCCAAAAGAAAAAATGCAATCAAGGGAGCGTTAAAGGTAGGAAAATGTTTTACCAAAATCAATGAAAAAGAAAATAAATTTTAGAAAAAGGAGAGAAAAAACGATGAAAAAATACGATGTACTGCTAAGAGCAGACTATGAAAAACGATTCTTTGTATATGCCGAAAGCGAGGAGGAGGCAAGAAAAAAAGTAGAGATACTGCTTTTTGATACCAATGCTATCACCTTGGGAAATGAAAATTTCATGGGAGGAGAAGCGGAAATCACAGAAAATGAAAGGGAAAATGACATGGATTTTTATGAAAATCCGAATTTAGATGAGATTCCTTTTTCGGGAAGTAATAGAAAATACAATAAATCAAAAAAATGGGAAAGGAGCTAAAGGGATGAAGTCCTTGTCTTACCAAGCACTGAATTTGGTTAGCCATAGAGCCAACAAATTCGCTTGTCAGGGGACTGCCCCTGAAGCCCCGTAAAGAGAGGAGAAGTGAAAATGAGAAAACGAAACATACAGATTCTTTTCAGACTAACCGAAGAAGAAGCAAAGCATTTATCTCATCTTGTAGAAAAATCCGGTCATTCAAGAGAAAGTCTTTTAAGGGCGATGATTGAAGGCTATCACCTTTGTGAAAAACCGGATGAAAGCTTCCATGAATATATGAGAGAGCTTTCAGCAATCGGAGGAAGAGTGAATCAAATTGCAATAAAGGCAAATGCACTTGGCTTTATTGATGTTCCCATGCTTAATAAGGAAGTTAAGAGGTGGAAGGACTTTCAACTTGCCATACAAAAGAAATTTCTTCTTCCCGTAAAGGAGAAGAGAGATGGCGGTGTGTGAAATATGGGATGTTCGGGGGAGACTTGATCATCCCATTGACTATGCGGTAAATCCTGAAAAAACGAAAAATATGACATCAAAATCAAAATACACAAGTGAGGAGCTTCAGGCACTATCTGATGTAATTAAATATGCGGCAAATGAAAAAAAGACAGAAAAGCAATATTTTGTTTCCGGTATAAACTGCAGTCCGGATAGTGCAAGGGAAGAGATGAACATTGTAAAAAAGCAGTTCACAGATGAAAGCAAAATTATCTGTTATCACGGGTACCAGAGTTTTCCGGATGGTGAGGGCAGCCCTGAAATTGTGCATAAAATCGGCATAAGGCTTGCGGAAAAAATGTGGGGAGATAGATTTCAGGTAGTTGTTGCTACCCATCTGAATACAAATTGTCTTCATAATCATTTTGTCGTAAATTCCATTTCCTTTAAAGATGGCATGCACTATCACGATAATAAAGAAAATCTGAAGAAGTTAAGAGATCTTTCTGACGATATTTGCAGAGAATATGGACTTTCCGTAATAAAAAAACCGGAAGGAAGAAAAAAGGCATATGCTCTTTACCAAGCAGAAAAGAACGGTCTTCCCACAAGAGATACAGTTGCAAGGCAGGCAATTGATGAAGCCATTTCTATGGCTTTTACGCTTAAGGACTTTAATAAGATACTTTCCGATATGGGATATAGGTGCTGCTTTGATCCGAATAGAAAATACTGGACCATTCAGGGAAAGGGATGGCAACGACCTAAAAGACTGTATAAGCTTGGTGAGGATTACACCAATGAAAGAATACTGGAAAGGCTTAAGGAAAACACTTACAGCGTAAAATTTTCAAAGTTTGAAGAAAGAGGAAAAAGAGCCGTTCATATGAAGGGAAGAAAAAACCAAAAATAAAATAGGAGGACTCAGAGGCTTATACATTCATTACTGCTTTTGTCTTGGTATTTTGCCAAAGAATAGAAAAGTAAATTATGCCAGGCTTCACTATCTTCTTAAGGACGACCTTATGAAAATGGATACTATCGCAAAGGAAACAAGGCTGCTGTGTAGGTACCGAATTGATACCGAGGAGCAGCTTTTTTCATATAAAAAGACTCTTTTAGAGGAAAAGGAAAACCTGCTTTTTGAAAGAAAAAGGATTTATGCAGATTTTCGTAAATCAAAAGAAAAAAGTCCAAAGGATAGGGAAAGGCTTTCAGCTATTACAAAGCGGCTTAAGAAAATAAGGGAGGAGGTGAGGCTTTGCGAGGGCATTGAAAAAAGAAGTAATCATATAAAGGAAAATCTAACGGTAATTCAAGAGGAACACAGAAAGGAGAGAGAGGAACATGAACACAGGCGGAGACGCAGCAGAGCAAATCGTTAGGATGAGTCTGGAAGGATTTGAAGTTGCTGCAAAGATTACGGGAGCAGGATCAAAGAATATAGCGGTGCTGCTTTACTCCATACTAAAGGAAGAAAGAAAAACCATGGGAAAGGCAAGACTTTCTTCCATGCTTCGTTCAGGTAAAGAACTTAAGGTTTTTACGGTAAAGCAGGAAGATCTTGCGAAATTTACAAAGGAAGCAAAAAAGTATGGCGTTTTGTACTGCGTTCTTGCGGACCGGAAAAATAAAAGTCCCCATGCGGAAATTGATGTTATTTCAAGGGCAGAAGATGCTCCCAAGATAAGCAGAATTGTAGAACGCTTTAATTTGGCATCGGTGGATACTGCAAAGATTGTAACGGAAGCGGAAAAGGTAAAGACAGAAAAAAATAATATTCCCGCACCGGAACTTTCAAACAGAAAAGATTTGGAAAAGGAAAAACTTATGGAAAGTCTGCTTGGAAAGACGGTAAAAAAAGAGGAAAACACAATGAACCCTTTTTTTGGCGAAGACGGAAAAGTCCCCTCCGTCAAAGAATATATCAAAGAAGCAAAGAAATACAGAAGGGGAGAGTTCTAACCGGTCAAAGCCTTCTATAAAAAAGCAGCTTGAAGAAATAAGGGAAGAAAGAAAGGAAAAAGCTTTAGACCTGGCAAAAGAGAAAATGCCTGGTAAGAGTAAACAAAATGGAAAAACGGCAAAGAGCAAAATTTCAAAGAAAAGTGTAAAGGAGAAAGGAAGATAAAAAATGAGCATTTACGATGTATTTTATAAAAATGAAGATGGAGCAGGAGATAATGATTTTAATAAAGAGGAGTGGGCAAAGAAAAAACAGAAACAAAGGGAAGATGCCTATGAAATGGTTGAAAAAACCTGCGAGAAGATGCTTTCAGATGGAGAAGCTTTTAGAGACTATCTGAAAGTGCAAGGAAGGTTTGATCGTTACTCTGTAACCAATGCCGTATTGGTATCTGCACAGATGCCAAATGCAGCAAAGCTCAAAGACTACAGGAAGTGGAGATCCGAAAGGGTTTATGTAGATAAAGGAGCAAATAAGGTAGTCATACTGGAACCCGGTAAGGAATATATCAGAGAGGATGGAACGCAGGCAGTTTCATATAACGCAAAGGTAGTCTATGATATTTCCCAAACATCTGTTAAGGATAAAGCGGGGAAGGAAAGAATGTATAGCATTAGAAATCTTATTTCCGCACTAATAGATGCAAGTCCGGCAGCTTTTCAGCCTACGGATGAACTCAGCATACCTGCCTTTTATGATAAAGAAAAGCAAACTATTTTTGTAAAGACAGGTTTAACAGAGGAGCAGCTTTTCAAAGCGGTAGCAAAGGAAGTGTCTGCAGCAATTTATCATGTAAAATTTAATGAAGATAGAGAGATTTCAAATTTTAAATCTTACTGCATAGCTTTCATGACAGCTTCAAAGTATGGAATGGATACAAGTGATTTCAATTTTAATAAAGTGCCGGAAGTCCTTAAAGGGTTTGAGCCACAGACACTTAAAAGTGAACTTGGAAAAATAAGAGATGTTCTGGGAGAGATTCAAACGGAAATGCATCGAAGTCTTGAGAAAAATGCTCCAATGAAAAATAGGGAACAGGAAAGGTAAAAAAAGGTATATAAATTATGAAAGAAGAAAAATATTATCTTGAAATGGACAGATATGACAGGAGTATTTTAATAAATGCTCTAAATGAGCTTAGAAGTAAACAGCTTTCAGAAGATCGTCCGGCAGATCCTATCAACGAGTTGATCCTAAAGGTATCGGAAGCCCCTTTGAGAAAAAGCAGGAATATGACCTGCAGGACAAATGAGGAGAGGTGATTCAAAACTTGCAGAGCGGATTCTGCTTGTTATCGGAATTGTTCCTATCATTTGGATAGCGCTTCTTGTTGCTCCAAGTATTAAGGGCGGGCTTCCGTTAATGCTTGAAAATCTTAATGATGCTTTCAAAACTCCGTGGAAGATCAGTGTATGTAAGGACAGCTTAAAAACTGTCCTTATTTTTATAGCCTCATATGGACTTGGAATAGGGATATATCTGTCAACACACAGAAACTATAGGAGAAGAGAAGAACACGGCTCTGCAAAATGGGGCATTCCCGGAAAGCTAAATAGGAAATATAGAGATAAAAATCCGGATTTAAATAAAATATTAACTCAGCAGGTAAGAATTGGACTTGATGGAAAAAAGCACAGAAGAAATTTAAATACTATTGTATGCGGCGGCAGTGGAAGCGGAAAAACAAGATTTTTTGCAAAACCCAATGCCATGCAGTGTAATACATCTTTTGTGGTTCTTGATCCGAAAGGAGAAATTTTGCGTGATATCGGCGGGCTTCTTGAGATAAAAGGATACGATGTCAGAGTCCTTGATTTAATCAATATGGAAAGAAGTCATTGCTATAACCCATTTGTGTATTTGAAATCGGATAATGATGTGCAAAGGCTTGTAACAAATCTCTTTAAGGCAACTACGCCAAAGGGAGCACAGTCCCAGGACCCATTCTGGGATACGGCGGCAAGCATGCTTCTTCTTGCTCTCATTTTTTATCTGAAACATGAAGCACCTCCGGAGGAACAGAATTTTTCTATGGTGATGGAAATGCTTCGTGCAGGCGAAGTAAGGGAAGATGACGACACCTACGCAAGTCCCCTTGACGAACTCTTCGACAGGCTTGAAACGGTAAATCCTGAGCATATCGCTCTTAAATATTATAGGGACTATCATTCCGGTTCAGGAAAAACTTTAAAAAGTATTCAAATCACCCTTGCATCAAGACTTGAAAAATTCAATCTTGACAGTCTTTCGGGGCTTACCATGACGGATGAACTTAATCTGCCGGAGCTTGGAGAAAAGAAGATAGCACTCTTCGCACTTATTCCGGATAATGACACCAGTTTTAATTTTCTTGTGTCTATTTTGTACACGCAGCTTTTTCAGCAGCTGTTTTATCTTGCAGATCATAAGTATGGAGGGAGCCTTCCCATGCACTGCCATTTTCTGATGGATGAATTCAGTAATGTTTCCCTTCCGGATGATTTTGACAAGATTCTGTCTGTAATGAGATCAAGAGGAATATCTGTCTCCATCATTTTACAAAACCTTGCTCAGCTAAAGGCTCTCTTTGAAAATCAGTGGGAAAATATTACAGGGAATTGTGATGAATTTTTATATCTTGGAGGGAACGAGCAAAGCACCCATAAGTATGTATCCGAGCTTCTTGGAAAGGAAACGATAGATACAAATACCTACGGAAAAAGCCTTGGAAGGTCGGGTAATTACTCCACTAACTATCAAATATCGGGAAGAGAACTTATGATGCCGGATGAAGTCAGGATGCTGGATAACCGGTATGCACTTTTATTTATCCGTGGAGAAAGACCTGTAATGGATCTGAAATATGATCTACTTAAGCATCCTAATATCAAGTTCATAACAGACGGTGGCGCAAAGGCATATTTGCACGGAGAAGCAAAGGAGGCAAAAGCAGAACTCCGGTTCCAAAGAGAAATACCGGATAATGCGGTAAGACTTACTTCAATTGCCACATCCTATGAGCTTTTTTCTGAAGAAAATGTAACGGAACTTTTAGAACAGTAATATAACAATGGAAAGGAGAGATATATTAAATGAAAAAACATGACTTGGAAGATATAAAAGGCGAAAGAAAGAGGATTTTTTCTCTTGGGAAAAAAGAGAGAAGGATTTTGATTGCATATTCAATATGCGTTCTTTTTCTGCAGCTTGGAGGCACAGCAGTTTTTGCAGCAGGCGATCCGATAGCAGTAGTTAATAACTTGTCCAAATTTATATTCAGTTTAATTAGGGCTATCGGAATGATACTCCTTGGGTTTGGGATTGTGCAGATTGGACTATCATTAAAATCTCATGATCCGTCGCAAAGAGCAAACGGCTTCTTAACTTTAGCAGGAGGCGTTATCATAACCTTTGCAAAGGAAATATTGAATTTGATTGCAGGGTAAAGCAAGTAGGCAGGAAGGTGCAAAATGCTCTTTCCTGCCTTAAAGAACAGGAGGTGAAATATTGTGTCAGACAGCTGGGTAGTACAAAACCTGCAAAATGCACTTAACACTTGGAATGAGAAACTGGCAGAGGTGTGGAAACTTCTTATTCAGTCGCCAAAGACCTTTAAGGGCGGAAGCATATGGCATGTCATTTTAAATATTCATGGAGGGCTTCAAGCGATAGGACTGGCGTTGCTGGTCCTATTTTTCGTTGTTGGAGTTGTTAAAACCTGTGGAAGCTTTACAGAGGTTAAAAAGCCGGAGCATGCGGTAAAACTTTTTGTAAGATTTGCTATTGCAAAAGGTGTTGTAACATATGGTCTTGAGCTTATGCTTGCACTCTTTGATATAGCACAGGGCGTAGTATCTAAAATTATTAAAATGGCAGGACTTGGGAAGGTTGGTAAAACAATTCTGCCAAAGGAGATGATTAAGGCGGTTGAGGACTGCGGTTTCTTTGAGAGTATTCCGCTATGGGCAGTAACCCTTATAGGAAGCCTTTTCATAACAGTGCTTTCATTTATTATCATCATGAGCGTATATGGAAGATTTTTTAAGCTATATATGTATACGGCGATTGCTCCGATTCCGCTTTCAACTTTTGCAGGAGAACCTACGCAGCAGATAGGAAAAAGTTTTCTCAAGTCCTATGCTGCAGTATGCCTTGAAGGAGCTATAATCGTTCTTGCTTGTGTGATATTTTCTGTATTTGCAGCATCTCCACCTGCAGTCAATGCGGATGCAGCACCTGCCGCCATGGTATGGAGCTATGTGGGTGAACTTGTATTTAATATGCTTGTTCTTGTTGGAGCAGTGAAGATGGCAGACCGAATCGTAAGAGAAATGATGGGGTTATAAGCTGGAAAGCGATATAGGGGAAGCAAATTGTTTTAGGACTGCAGCTAAGTATAAAAATATCTGAAAATATCCATAGTACTGTGAAGAAAACAAGATAAATTGATGCTAAGATAGACGCACATTGTCAAGTGAAAAATGTTTTTACTTGACAATGTGGCACTTCTCGGTGATAATAAAAAAGGAGGAGGTGATGTGGCGTGAAAGAGTACAAAAAGAAAATAAGTGGATATATTGAAGAAATATCTGAAAATAAACTGATTGAAGCAAGTTCGCTGCATCATGAGAGATTTTCAGAAATTCCTGAAGCAGCCTTCTATAAAGCTCTTGAGAGACTTTGTAAGAATAAAAGACTTGTACATTTGACAAATGGATTGTATTACAAACCAAAGGAATCAAGATTTGGGCAAGTCCCTATAAGTGATAAAGAGGTTGCAGAGCACTATATGCGTAATGGTCAGGGTATCATTATCGGCTACCACCTATATAATAAGAAAGGGCTTACAACTCAAGTAGGTAAAAATATAGAAGTGCTTTCAAATGTAGTTGGAAGTCAAAGAAAAACTGCGGGAAATGTAAAAATTCAGAAGGCGAGTATTAAGTTTACATCGGAAAATATTCCGATTGTTGAAGCCTTGGAAATCTTACAGAATTACAGCAAAATTCAAGATGTAAACACAAAAGGTTTGATTTCATATATGACAGATTTTGCTGCCGAGTATTCTGAGAATGCAGCAATAGAGGTATTACAGTATAGGAAATATAAAAAGTCAACGATTGCATTTATGAAAGAGTTTCTAGACTATCAGAAAGTTTCAAATGGTTTAGGAAGATACCTTTCAAAGCTTTCAAATTATGCTATTCCAAAGGTGGAGGAACTATATGAAGTTAAGTGATAACAAGCAGGAATTCCAGGAGCTGATAACTCTTACTGCAAGATGGCGAAAGATACCGGAAGATGCTGTGAGAAAAGATTATTTCATTATAGTGATGCTTCGGCAGTTAGAAGAAAGTAAATATGCAGATTGCTGCGTGTTTAAAGGGGGAACCTCTTTAAGTAAGGCATATCCGGACTCTATTGAGAGATTTTCGGAAGATATTGATTTGACATATATTCCCAATGAAGAACTGAGAAACAGTCAATACTCACGTAAACTCAAGCAGATTGAAAAGATAATGTCGAAAGGTGGCAATTTAGCTAAGATTTCAGAGGAAAGAAACGATAGAAATAAAAGTTCTTTTATATCATGGGAAGAAGATGACGGCAGCAGGATTAAGCTTGAGATAGGTTCCAGTGTAAGACCTGATCCCTATGAAAAGCGGACAATAAAAACATATATTCAGGAGTATCTTGAGCATATAGGAAATGAGGAAGTTATCAAGGAGTATGATTTAAATCCGGTCACACTTAATACCTTGTGTATTGAAAGAACTTTTATTGATAAAGTTATGGCAGTGAAAAGACATGCTTACTGTGGCAGTTTGCAAAGTAAGGTTAGACACATTTACGATGTAGTGAAGCTATATAATATGCCGGAAATACAGACTTTTTTGAAGGATAAGGCAGAGTTGAAAAGATTGCTTTCATTAACCAAAGATACGGATAGTTTTTACCTTGAAAAACGAGGAATTGCGAAAGAACATAATCCTAAAAGTGCATTTGATTTTAACCTTTGGGAAAAATACTTTGATAGAAATATTCAAAAACGCTATGAGGAACTTCACGAGGATTTGCTGTATACAGATGAAAAGCAGGACTTTTCTAAAGCGATAAATGTTTTTAGAAACCTGAATGGAGTTTTCACGGAAATTGGCGAGTAATATATTAAAAAAAGAAAGTGAAGCAAACAGGCAGTCATTTACGACTGTCTTTTTGTTTTGAAAAACAGGAAAGGAGAAGACAGTTATGGCAAGAAGTATTGAAAGGAAGGAGTATCTATGGAAGTAAAAGTAAACAGAGAAATAAGAAGCTATACTGAAAGTATGTTTTTTGGACTGTCACTTAGACAGTTCATTTTTTCTGTCTTGGCATGCGGTGCTGCAACGTCAACATACTTTCTACTTAAAGCAGTGCTTGGAACGGAAATTGTAAGCTGGCTTTGTATTTTGGCAGCACTTCCCTTTGCAGTAATGGGATTTGTTAAATATAACGGGCTTACTGCAGAAAAGTTTTTATGGGCGTATATAAAATCGGAAATATTGATGCCGAAAAGGCTTTGTTTTCGTAATACCAATGTGTATTACGAGATGATGAGAGGATATTTTGAAGAGATAGAGAAGGAGGCATTAAGAAAACATGATAAAAACAATGAAAATGCTATTTAAGCAGGATAAGGAAAAGTTTGTAGTCCCAAAAGGAGTTCAGGATATTATCCCGGTAAAAGCAATATATAGCGATGGAATTTTTCGGGTTGGGAAAAATAAATATACGAAAACATATAAGTTTGAGGATATCAACTATGCGGTAGCATCAAGAGATGATCAGCAGGGAATGTTTTTAGAATACTGCCAGCTGTTGAACTCTCTTGACAGCGGAGCAACGACAAAGCTGACCATAAATAACAGAAGACTAAACAGTCTGAATTTTAGGAGAAAAATCCTGATCCCCCTCCGAAAGGATGCGATGGATGTATACCGTGATGAATATAACCGTATGCTCTTTGCAAAGGCTACTCACTCAAATTCAATCGTGCAGGATAAGTATGTAACCATATCCGTAACCAAGAAAAATATTGAAGATGCCAGGATATATTTTGCAAGGGTTGGCTCAGACCTTATAAGCCATTTTAATCGTCTTGGTTCAAAATGCACAGAACTTGATGTAAATGAAAGACTTAGGATTATTTATGACTTTTTCAGAACCGGGGAAGAAACGAGCTTTCATTTTAACCTGAAAGAAAAGATGAAAAAAGGGCACAGCTTCAAAGATTATATCTGCCCGGATGTATTCGAGCATGAAAAAGACTGCTTTAAGATTGGTGAAAGATGGGGAAGAGTTCTTCTTTTTAGAGAATATGCCTCCTATATCCGAGATGATATGGTGTCAAAACTTACGGAACTTAATCGTAATATGATGATGAGTATTGATATCGTTCCGGTTCCAACAGATGAAGCTGTAAGAGAAGCGGAAAACAGGCTTCTTGGAGTAGAAACAAACATAACAAATTGGCAGAGAAAACAGAATGAGAACAACAATTTTTCCGCTGTAGTTCCCTATGATATGGAGCAGCAGAGAAAGGAACTAAAGGAATTTCTTGATGATATTACCACAAGAGACCAGAGAATGATGTTTGCTGTAATTACTATGGTGCATACGGCAGATACAAAGAAACAGCTTGATAATGATACGGAGGAGATATTAACTACCGCAAGAAAACATCTTTGTCAGTTTTCCGTTCTTAAGTACCAACAGCTTGATGGGCTTCAGACAGCCATTCCTTTCGGAATAAGGAAGATAGATGCATTTCGCACGCTTACAACAGAAAGTCTTGCCGTATTTATTCCATTCAGAGTGCAGGAAATATCCGATGAGGGAGGCATCTATTATGGACAAAATGTCATATCCAAAAACATGATAATTGCTGACAGAAGAAAGCTATTAAACGGCAATTCTTTTATCCTCGGGGTATCCGGTTCCGGCAAGTCCTTTGCAGGGAAAAATGAGATCACAAATCTTATGCTTTCTTCCGATGCAGATATTATTGTATTAGATCCGGAAAGAGAATATGCGCCTCTTGTTCGAGCGATGGGAGGAGAAGTCATAGAAATTTCAGCCACTTCTCCAAATCACATAAATGCTATGGATATGAGTAAGGATTATGGCGAGGTTGACCCTATTATAGAAAAATCGCAGTTCATTCAGTCTCTTTGTGAGCAGATTATATCAGGACACCATTTTGCAAAGGGACAGCAATCTATCATAGATAGATGTACAGAAAATGTGTATCGCTACTATAAGCAGGGAAACTATATGGGAACACCTCCTA
Source organism: Eubacterium nodatum ATCC 33099 (assembly GCA_000510425.1). Lineage (GTDB taxonomy): Bacteria > Bacillota > Clostridia > Peptostreptococcales > Anaerovoracaceae > Aminicella > Aminicella nodata. The sequence goes on from AZKM01000022.1 coordinate 42,904, forward strand.
CACTTTCCGATTTTAGAGATGAGCTGTTAAGGCAGACAGAACCGGAGGCCCATTCCCTTGCTCTTGAACTTGAGCTTTTTACAAGAGGCTCTCTTAATACCTTTTCAAAACAGACCAATGTGAATACCGCTAACCGCCTTGTATGTTATGACATTTTAGAACTTGGAGAGCAGCTTAGAGCAATCGGAATGCTTGTAATTCTCGACAGTATCATCAACAGAATTACCACAAACAGGATGAAGGGAAAACAGACCTTTATATTTATAGATGAGATTTATCTTTTGTTTATGCACGAATACTCCGCACAGTTTCTTTTTAAACTGTGGAAGAGGGTAAGAAAGTATGGAGCCTACTGCACAGGAATCACTCAAAATGTGGATGATCTGCTTCAGTCTCATACGGCAAGAACTATGCTCTCAAACTCTGAATTTATCCTGATGCTCAATCAAGCGGCAACAGATAGAGCGGAACTTGCAAAACTTCTTAATATATCGGATCTTCAGCTTTCATATATCACCAATGTGGATGCAGGACACGGACTGATTAAAGTAGGTTCAAGTCTTGTTCCTTTTGCAAATATCTTCCCTAAAAACACAAAGCTGTATAAGCTCATGTCAACAAAACCCGGAGAAAACCTCCAGTAAAGGGATAGGAATATGGCAGATATTAAATTGCGGGAGGTAAAAAAAGGAACGATTAAAACGCTGGATAGAGCGGTGATAGGGACAGAGAAGATAAGGAATGTGCAGGCAAAAACAAAAGAGCTTTCTAAATCTCATGAAAGAAATGACAGCGATTCACCTCATGCTTATGCATCAGACAATATCTCTAAAGGTTCAAAAACTATATTTAATAAAGCTGCCGGCAAGACGGAACTTATCGGAAGAAAAAGCGTAGCTGAAACAAAGAAAAATATCATTAAGATGAGAAAGAAAAAAGCAGAGCTTCAAAGCATAAGTATGATGAAAGGAAGCTCTATAGATGCAGGGGGCAGAATAAAGGTTGGCGGCAGCCATGTCAAAATAAAAAATGTAGCCTTATCTTCCGTTAGGCATTCAAAGCTTGTAAAGGAAAGGGCAAGGAAACATGCGATAAAGTCTGCTAAAAACGCAAGAAAAAAAGTAAGCGACATTGTTAAGACCGGAAAGAAAACCGCTAAGGGCATAGCGAAGGCGATAAGGGGAGCAGTTTCTGCTGTAAAAGCTCTTGTTTCAGCGGTATTTGCTCTTGGCTGGATAGCTGTAGTAATCATTGTAATTTGCTGCCTCTTTGGGGCGGCTTTTTACTTTTTCGGAGACAGCAGCTCTGCAAACTATACGCCGGTAAGCCCTGAAGTGGAAAGCTATACTCCTGTTATCTCTAAGTATGCAAAGGAATGTGGAATTTCGGAATACACTGATCTTATAAAAGCGGTGATGATGCAGGAGTCGGGAGGCAAGGGAAAGGATCCTATGCAGGCATCGGAATGCGGATATAACAAGAAATATCCAAGAAAGCCAAACGGTATAACAGATCCGGACTATTCCATTTCCTGCGGAGTACAGAACCTTGCAGCCTGTTTTAAAGAAGCAAAGTGCAAGAATCCTCTTGATATGGATAGGATAAGACTTGCACTTCAGGGATATAACTATGGAAACGGGTATATCTCCTGGGCGATTAAAAAAGACGGAGGATATACCGTAGCCAACGCTTCCGCCTTTTCAGATGAACAGGCGAAAAAACATGGATGGAAAAGCTATGGGGATAAGCAGTATGTAAGTCATGTTCTCAGGTATTATCCTTACGGTAATTACAACTATGGCATTGGAAACACGGTTATTGTCGCAATTGCAAAGAAACAGGTTGGAAATGTGGGCGGAGAAAAGTTTTGGAAGTGTTATGGCTTTAAAAGTCATGTGCATTGGTGTGCCTGCTTTGTATCATGGTGTGCAGATCAAGGAGGCTATATTAAGAGCGGAACCCTGCCTAAGTTTTCTCTTGTCAGCGATGGTATTAACTGGTTTAGGGGAAAAGGTCAGTGGCAGAAGAGGAGCTATAAGCCTGCCTCCGGCGATATAATTTTCTTTGACTGGGAAGGTGACGGAAAGGCGGATCATGTAGGCATCGTAGAAAGATGTGATGGTAAGACGGTATATACAATTGAAGGAAATAGCAGCGATAAATGCAGGGAAAACAGATATTCCATTGGCTCAAGTGATATATATGGTTACGGTATTCTAAAGTATTAAGCGCATAAATTTTTATATTTACACGATAGAAAGGCGGGTGAGTTTTGTCCGCCTTTCTGATTTAGCATTAATTTTATTTTGATATGCATATAGGCTTGGAAGAAATTATGATGAAATTATACTGCAGTGGAAGATTACAACGAAGGAGAAAGATATCAATATTATTGTAATAGATTTCCCCCTTCTTGATACAAGAAAAAAAGTTAACGGTTTAACCGGTACTTATATAGCCGACCTTGTGCTTTTTTTGTATTGACAGTTAAGAATATGTCACAGTTAGTACATCTGTACCTACGCTGGTTGAAGATAATATTTGTGTATACATCATTGATTACAGCGTGGGATAGAGTTCGCTTGCAATAGACATGGATATGTTTGGTAGAGTAAAGTTAAAGACTGAAACAATTTTTTCAGATAATTGCTCATTGTTAACTGGATGGATTAAAGCATCTTAAACACAAGAGGAATAATGAAAGTATCTCAAAACATGCGATTTTTTCTTGAGGATTAAGACGCAAGGTGCTATTATGTTAGATAAGGCTAACTGCTTGATTGGAGGAGAATATGGCTATTTCGTATAATAAATTATGGAAAATTCTTATCGACAAAAAGATGAGCAGAGCGGATCTTAGAAAGGCGGCTGAAATTGCTCCGAATACTATGACAAAAATGCGCAGGGATGAACCTGTTCATTTACATATTCTTGAGAGAATATGTATGGTGCTTGATTGTAATTTCGGTGATATAGTTGATTATTTTAAAGAGGAATTAGGCGATGAAAAAATATGAACATTTACCCATTTTCGGCATTGGACCGGCTTATGTTGTTTCCATTTTATTGCTAACGATGATTGCTGTCATTTTAAAGAATAATCACGTATTTACATCAGGAAGGCTTATAACGCTACGAATACCGTTTACAATTGTTGGCGTGGTTTTCATTATTTTAGCTGTTTTTTTATGGATTCAGGCTGTCATAGTATCAAAGCTGGATGAGAATATTAAAAAGAATCATTTGGTGACATCGGGAGTGTATGCCTGGGTCAGAAATCCTATCTATTCTGCTTTTATGATTCTTTGTACAGGGGTTCTTCTTATTGCCGGCAATGCATGGTTCTTTGTGCTTCCTTTTATCTACTGGGGCTGTTGACAGTGCTTATGAAAAACACAGAGGAAAAATGGCTGAAAGACATGTACGGCGATGAATATTTGGAATATTGCAAGAATGTTAACCGCTGCTGGCCATGGATACCTGAAGAAACAAAAAAGAAAAGGAAGAAGAGGGCATGACGGTTCACGAATTTGGACAAAAAAATAAAAGAATCATCGTTTTGCTTCATCCATCGGCGGTTATGTGGGATTATTTCGATAACATTGTGCCTATTATGCAGGAAGAGTTTCATCTGATCATCCCTGCGCTTCCGGGTTATGATGAAGAGCGATCCGGAGATTTTACAAGCGTTGAGGACATTGCGGCAGAGCTGGCAGACTGGCTGCTTGAGCATGATCATAAGACTGTTTCCTGTATCTATGGCTGCTCAATGGGAGGCGCAATCGTTGCTCGTTTTCTTGCGGATAATCGGATCAAAGTCGGCAGTGCGATTATGGATGGTGGGATCACTCCGTATCAGTTTCCTTGGCTTGTAACAAGACTAATTGCAATTCGGGATTTTCTGATGATCTATTTTGGAAAACTTGGAGGCGTGAAACTGCTTGAGAAAGCCTTTTCTACGGATGAATACTCAAAGGAGGATTTGAAGTATATATCTAAAGTCCTTAAATTTATGAGTGCAAGAACCATATGGCGCACATTCGATTCTTGCAATAATTATAAAATGCCGGAAAAGATCCGGACAGACTGTGAAAATATAGAGTACTGGTATTCGGAGTTAGAACTTAAAGACAGAAAATGGGATATCGAGTATGTGAAAAAACATTTCTCAAAGACGACATTTAAGATATTTAAAGATATCGGTCATGCAGGACTTGCAGCATTAAAGCCGGAACTTATGGCCTTCGAAATGAAAGGAGTAATCAACATCGACATAACGGGGAGAAAAAGCAATGCGTAACAAGAAAAGTTATATGAGAGGGACTTTGAAGAAATGTTTAGGAGCGATGATACATAGCATCTGCTTCTTATGATGGGGGATAAACTGGAAGAAATGACGGCTGCGATTTCTGTCTTAGGATATTATCGAAAAAATTACCTGAGTCACAAAAAGAGAAAGAATAATTAAAGGAGTTGATTTGATGGATAAATTTGAAAGGGTTGCAAATACAGTATTTGTTCCTCTTGTGGCGAGAATAAACATATCTAAAAAGTTTCCAGATCTTTTCTGTGATAAAAAAGCGCTGGAATTGGAAAAATATTTACCGAAGGATGCGACTAAAGGTTCCTTTGAGTATTCAAATCTTGCTTCCGTAGCACGTTATTACCATATGGATGCTATGGCGAGTGACTTCATTACAAGGAATGCTCCATGCAATGTGATTTATCTCGGATCGGGATTGGAAAGTGCCTACTTCCGATTGAGAGAAGCGCTTGGCTTGGGTAAAGCAAAATTCTATGAAATTGATCTCCCTGAAGTCATAAAGACTCGTAGAAGTGTCTATGGTGAGAATCAGGATGAAAAACTCGTGAGTGGAGATATGTTCACGCTTGACTGGGTCGAAAAAATTGAGGACAAAGATTTGCCGACGATTCTACTTGCATCCGGTGTGTTTCAGTATTTTAAGGAAAAAGAAATTCTGAGATTTATTGAAAACTTATCGTTATCCTTTCCGGGTCAGGAGCTTGTTTTTGATGCGACCAACACAAAAGGACTGAAATTTACAAACTGGTTCATCAAGCGCACCGGAAACGCAGATGCTATCATGACCTTTGCAGTAGATGACAGCGTTGAATTTGCCAATAAGGCTCATGCGGATCTTTTAGAGGAAAGACTCTTTTTTTCGGAAATCCGCGAGATACTTGGCAGGAGTGCGAACTTCATCAGTCGATTGTTAATGAAAAATGCCGATCGGGGTAAAAAGACGATCATCTTGCGTCTGTGTTTATCAAACTTGTCAACGAACAAGCAAAGAAAGGGACAGGTGAAATTATGTCCGGATTATCATTAAGATATCGCCTTTTTAAGGTGATTTTGAGACTTATAGGATTTAAAAAATATTTTAATGCAAGTGAGCAGGAGATGATTGCAAAAGCTCGAAAGAGTATGGATAAAACAAAGACCCCTGTGCTTTCTCATAGTGAAATAAACTATGAAATTAAAAAGTTTTATGGAGAAAAGGTTGTATATATAACTCACAAGAAACCTACAAAGAAAGTGTGCCTATTTTTAATAGGTGGTGGTATGCTTGCATACCCTCGTCCAAATTCTATTAAGAAAGCCTTTAAAATAGCTATTGAAAGTGGTCGTGATATGGTTGTTCCATATTATCCGCTTTGTATAGATCATACCATTGATGAAGTCTTTGATTGGATTTACGCTTTATATAAGTCAGTGCTTGACACATATAGTGCTTCAGATGTTCTTGTTACGGGAAGCTCTTCAGGTGCGACGCTTGCGTTAGGACTTGTATCTCATATCAATGTAATGCATGAGGATATTGAAGTTCCTAAGCGAATATATGCGTCATCACCCGGACAGTGTTTTATAGATGAAGAGTTGATAAGAAAAGGACGGGAGCTTGAGCAAAAAGATGTTCTATTGAGCTTATCTCGTATGGAGAAAATGGATAAAATCTTGACTCGTGGGAAAAAGGTTCCGGAATATATGTTATATCTTGAAAAAGGAGAGTATCACGGATTAGAAGAGGCTTATATTTCCTATGGAAGTGATGAAGTATTATATGCTGCATATGAACCCATTAAAACCAGATTAGAAGAATGCGGAGTCAAGGTTATTTCGGAAATAGGAGAAAATTTATATCACTGCTACCCGTTTTTTCCTATCGTAAGAGAAGCTAAAAAAGGTTGGAAAAATATGCTTGAATATCACAAAAAGGAATATGTATTGAATGATTAAGACACTTATAATGTTAGGACTGGTCTGCCTATTAGCGACACTTATGATAACGGACTTTATTATTGTGATTCCAAAGTTTGGCGCTCAACATTTTGGCGCACCGGATGATATCAAGGAAATGATGAAAAAAATGCCGGATAGGACTCCTTGGGTGAATATACTTGGAGTATCTATTATGATAGCCGGCTTTCTCGGAGTAGTGGTGGTGCTCATTTGGGCAATCGTCGATACGGTAAAATTCAAGCTCTCTTTTATGGAAGCATTCATCCGATTTTTTATTATTACTGAAGGTTATAAGCTTTTTGATATCATATTCTTTGACTATCTTATGCTTACTAAATTTAAAATTCCTTTAAAGATTTATCCCGAAACGGCAGGGGCAAAGGGGTATAATAACTTTGGATTTAATGCCAAAAGCCAGGTAATGAAGCTTGTTGTATTTTGCGGAATAAGTCTTATTCTGGCATTCGTTTTAACGGTAATTATTCCATTATGGTTATAAGGTTATGTGCGAATAAAACTCTTTGATTTTCTATCACAGCAAAGTTTTAAGCATAGTATACGGCGACAAAGAATAGAATTTGCTAAGGAGATAGTTTTATGGATTATATACGAGCGATTCTGGACGGGATTGCAATAGCCGCAATCTTTAACGGTGCAGTGGCAGCTTTGGCGCTTATTAACCCGAGATACTTTTTTGATTCTTATCCAAAAGCAATTCAGAAAGCTGCGCCGGAACAGATGACAAAAAAAGAGAAAAACATAAATTTCATTCTAACAATTATAATTTGCGGGATTTGTTTCATATATTCAATAGCAAGTCTTATACATACAGGCATTTCGGGCTTTTGGAATCTTTTTTGGATGGGGTATATTCAGTGGAGCATATTAAACTTAGGAGATTTCTTTTTGTTGGATTGTCTGTTGTTCCAAGGGAAATATAAGGATAAAATCGTCATTCAGGGGACAGAGGGGCATCCGGATTATGAATTCAGTAACTGGCTGAAGCATTTAGCGATCAGGGAACATTTTGTAGTTACTCCGTTTTTAATTATACCATTTGTGGCAGTGATTCAGGCGTTGCTGGTCGGTTTATTAGGAAGATAAATTTTTATGTAGGTAGTTTGATGGTAAATATAGTGAATACATACTTGCAAGAGACTAAGATGCTGGATTTTTCAAATCCGAATATTCAAAAACTAATAGAGATAAAGCGTTGGAAAGAGCAAAATAAATTTGACTGCCTTAAATCCATTTATAATTTTGTAAGAGACGATGTTAAATTCGGGTACAATGTTGATGACAATATTCCGGCGTCCAAAGTTCTTAAAGACGGATATGGTCAATGTAATACAAAGGGGACTCTTTTTATGGCATTGCTTCGCGCCTGCGAAATCCCTTGCCGGGTTCATGGATTTACGATAGATAAACAATTACAAAAGGGTGCGATGAGCGGTTTTGTTTACAAAAACGCCCCTCTCAGTATACTTCACAGTTGGGTTGAAGTGTACTTTGAAGATAAGTGGTATGAATTGGAGGCTTTTATACTGGATCAAAGATATTTATCAAAGCTGCAGAAAAAATTTGCAAATTGTACTGGTCCTTTCTGCGGTTGTGGTGTGGCGGTAAAGGATTTTCAGCATCCAATCATTGGTTTTGACAGAAACAACACTTATATTCAAAGCGAGGGAATTAGACAGGATTTGGGAGTATATGATTCTCCGGATGAATTAATGAAAAATCATTATCTGGAGATATCTGGAATTAAAGCCTTTGCTTATAGGTATTTGGGAAGACATTTAATGAATCGCAATGTGAAGAAAATAAGAAATTCTTAAATCCTCGCATTTAAGTGAACTGCACCAACAATCTCGGACAACTCAATTACTTTGCGCGTCAACTTATGGATGCCGTCCTATTATCCTTTGTTGGAGACATTTGTATTGCCTTTGTTGTGTTCATAATTATAGTAGAAGAAAAAAACTATCGCAAATAGTTAGTTGACTCTAACTTAAAATGGAATTATAATAAAACCTGACAAGTTTGTCGGGTTTTTTATTTAGTATGACGGGCACGCCGTCAGTCTGTGGTGAAAGTCAACAATGGGCGTAGTTGCCGACGAACCACATAGTGATTCCCAAGGTTTGCACCGTGAGGTGCAGGCGAGAAGAAGGGATAGCGAAATCGTAGCCTGACGAACAGAAACCTAATACTAAGGCTTGCATGGCGGATAAGTGGGCTAATAGTCACGAAGTCCAAAAGGCAATCGTAACCCATGCAGGTAAATTAGGCAGGTAGACGAGGAAAGACTGATGACTTATCCCGTGAGGTCTCGCGGACGGCGAAAGCCGCAGTAACAACGAACCGTGAGAAGTCAGCCAAGGTCATAGTAGTGATGAAGCTCCTGTAATGGGAGTGGAGCGAAGGACCGAACAATTCAATAGTCAAATGGAACTCTAAAGGCGAATATCCATGTCCGACGAGAACCTAAGTAACGAAGACATAACGGAGTGAACGGTTTACAGGAGATAGGGCTGAGGATATGAGAGCGAAAGAAGGAAAGGAGACAATCTATGTCGCAACTCTTAGAGGAGATACTCTCAAGGAACAACATGATGCTTGCGTACAAGCGAGTAGTCGCAAACAAAGGCGCAGGCGGAGTGGATGGGATAAGCACGGAAGACGTGAAGCAACATCTCACCGAAAATTGGGAGAAAATACGCGAACAGATACGTAACCGAAAGTACAAGCCAAGTCCGGTACGAAGAGTAGAAATACCCAAACCGAACGGTGGAGTACGAAATCTCGGAATACCAACTGTGGTAGACCGAATCATTGAGCAGGCAATAGCGCAGAGGCTGACACCGATGTGCGAACCGCTATTCAGCGAGAACAGCTATGGTTTCAGACCAAAACGCAGAGCACAGCAGGCAGTTATTAAACTACTCGAATACCTCAATGACGGGCATATGTACATCGTGGATATTGACCTCGAAAAGTTTTTCGACAATGTAAACCATGACAAACTCATGTATCTTGTACACGAAATCATCAATGATGGAGACACAGAATCATTGATTCAGAAATATCTCAACGCAGGGGTGATGGTGCAAGGCGAGTATGAGAGAACGGAGAAAGGAACGCCACAGGGTGGGAACATATCTCCGCTATTGTCGAACATCATGCTCAACGAACTGGACAGGGAACTTGAAGAAAGAGGACTTCACTTCGTGAGATATGCGGATGACTGCGTCATTGCAGTAGGCAGCAGTGCCGCCGCTAACAGGGTCATGCATACAGTAACGAAATGGATAGAAAAGAAGCTTGGGCTCAAGGTCAATATGACCAAGACGAAAGTCACTAAGCCAAGCAGACTCAAATACCTCGGATTCGGGTTCTGGAAAGACAGCAAGGATAGCATGTGGAAAGCAAGACCTCATAAGGACTCAGTAGAAAGATTCAAGCGCAAGCTCAAGCGACTCACGAAGAGAAGCTGGTCGATTACCATGGACGAAAGGATTGAAAAACTCAATCAAGCCATCCGAGGATGGATCAACTACTACAGGATAGGAAGCATGAAGACAGCGCTAAGGACAATAGATGAGCACCTGAGAACACGCATGAGAATCGTCATATGGAAGCAATGGAAGACAAGAGAGAAGCGAATGTGGGGTCTGCGGAAACTCGGAGCACCCGAGTGGATGGCAAAGCAATCCGCGGGATGCTGTGACCACTACCAAGTTGTAGCCAAGACAGGAGGATTACGCCTCATAAACAAAGAAATCCTCGCAAGGCGAGGACTTCTCAGTTGCTTAGATTATTATTTGAATTGAACCGCCGTATGCCGAACGGCACGTACGGTGGTGTGAAAGGGGCTACAAGCTAGCCCCTATTCGATTAAGGAGAAATATATTTTGGAAGAGAAAAAACAGAAAGTGGGTCAAATTCGAAAAAAAGAGATATTAGATGCAGCTAAGAGGGTTTTTTTAAGAAAAGGATTTGCCGACACGGTAATGGAAGATATTATCACTGAAACATCGCTTTCTCGGGGAGGTGTGTATTACCATTACAAAAATAAAGTGGAAATATTACATGATTTAATGCGAGAAGGCATAGCTTATCGAGTAGAGAAGATCAATGAATTTATCGTAGACCATTCGGGAGAGTTAGATACAAACGCTGTAGCGCAGATGATCATCGATAAGATGCTTGATGAAAGCGATCTTATGAGTGTATATGTCATATATCTTCAGGCTAAGAAAAACAATCAAGAGCTAAGAAATTTATTCCCGATCTTGGTTGAAGAATCCTTAAAGGCTGCATATACAGGTATTAAAGGTGCGAAAGAGAGTGATTGTATATATCTCACAAATGACTTTTTAATATTTTTCATGAATACGATTATGCTGGGCTGTGAAATATTGGATGGGGCAAGGGATAGTTTTACGAATAACAGAGAGTTCTTTATTGAAATAGTAGAGTTATTCTTTGAACGCTATAAAAAAGGCAAAATAAAATAATTTTTTAACCATGAGTTAGCATAAACTAATAAAAGGAGATGAACTTTATGAAGAAGAAAAAATATAATGATGAAGTGCATGATCGTACTTCAGACAACAGAAGTCTAAAGCGGAACGAAAATTTAATAAAAGAGGTAGAGAGTCTAAATTTGGACGTTCCTTATGAAATTATGCAACGGATCGAAAGTGATGTTGAACAAAGTGATAAACAAAATAAAATCAGCGTGGGTGGTCTAAGCAAAGCACTTATGAATGTAGCTCCTGAGTACAAGGGCAGGATGCGGCTTTCTGTTATATTTGCCTGTATTGGAGAGGTCTTTAGTTTTTCTACGTATTTCTTCAGCGCTTACGCTGCAGGGTGGCTTATAAAAAGTGCCAACGGTAATCCGGACGGGTTTGATGCGCTCCTGAAATATGCTTTTCTGGCAATGGGTTCATTGCTGATTTATTTTATTTTTACCGGATTCAGCACAATTATTTCACATAAAACGTCATTTTCTATACTTGCAAAACTTAGACAAACTTTATTCGAAAAATTAAAAGTGATCCCGATGGGGTATTTGATAGATAACCCTGTAGGCAAAATCAAGGTAATTATCATGGATCGAGTAGCAGATATGGAAGACTGGGTAGCCCATCTTATGCCGGAGTTACCTAGCAGGCTTTTACACCCGGTACTTTGTGTGATCGTTTTGTTTTTCTTAGACTGGCGTATAGGTTTATCAATATTCGTACCGTTGCCAATTGCTTTTATCGGAATGGCTACGATGATGTACAAATATCGCAGTAGGATGGCTGTGTGGCTCTCGAGTTATGCCAATGTTGCCGACAGAAGTGCTGAATATGTTCGCGGAATTCCCGTAATCAAAGCTTTTGCACAAGACAAGGTATCTTATGGTAAATTTGCAGATGCAGTAAAATTCTATCATTTTTCAACGATGAAATGGTGGAAGCAAAGTTGGTTTGGCAAAGCGCTGATGACTGCAGCAATGATGACGCCACAGATAGTGAGTATGCCTTTAGCTTTTTATTTATACGGACAAGGAGAAATAGGTATTGAAACCCTGCTTCTATCGCTTATCCTGCCGATTGCAATTCTTCCACAGGCTTTTGCGATCATGATGAGCTTTGAACTCTTTCAGATGGCTTCCAACACCTGGGTTTCCATACAGGAATTGCTTGATATGCCTGCCCAAAAACGACCTGATGCAGAAAATAAGGCTGCTATAGACAAGAATCAGGGAATAAAATTTGACAAGATAAGTTTTTCTTATCATGACGGGACTGAGGTATTGCATAATATCTCCTTTGAAACAAGGCCCGGAGAAGTGACTGCGCTAGTCGGTCCTTCCGGTGGAGGGAAGTCCACGATTGCAAAGCTTTTGGCAGGATTCTGGGACCAGTCATCGGGTATGATTTCTATTGGCGGTGCGGATACAAAGAATATCTCATTTAAGCAGCTTGCTGAAGAGATTTCTTTCGTCTCACAAGATAATTTCCTTTTTGATGTAAGTATTAGGGATAATATAAGACTCGGCAAGCCCGATGCGGCTGAAGACGAAATTATTGCAGCGGCAAAGGCTGCGCATTGTCATGATTTTATTATGGCACTTCCGGATGGATATGATACCAAAGCCGGGGAAGCGGGAGGCGCAATGTCGGGTGGTGAACGACAACGTATTACCCTTGCCAGAGCGATCCTAAAACCTGCGTCAACAATTGTTTTGGATGAAGCAACTGCTTATGCCGATCCGGAAAATGAAGCACTCATTCAGGAAGCAATATCAAAGCTTGTAAAAGGGAAAAACCTTGTGATTGTTGCTCATAGATTAAATACAATCAGGCAGGCACATCAAATAATTTTAATTGATAAAGGACAAATTATAGCAAAGGGGAAACATGATGAGCTGATGGAAGAGCCGCTATATGCAAGCCTTTGGAAGCAATATTTAGGGGAGGAGTAGGATATGGAGTTTATAAAATTATCATTCAAATTAGCAGGACAGTATAAAAAACGCCTTAAAGCGGGAATCTTTCTTATTTTTCTTCAAAATGCTTCCATATTATTTGGATTTTTCGCTCTCTTCCTGGCATTCGGCTGGATGAGTGAAATTACAGGTAAGCATCTTTGGGCTGTTTTCGGAGTGCTTTTCGCTTCCTTTGTTTTCAATTTTCTTACAGGTTGGGCGAAAAGCGGTCTTAGTGACGGCGTTTTCTTTGGGATCTTCAAGGATTACCGACTTGCAGTTGGTGAAAAACTAAAAAATGCACCTATGGGTTATTTTGCAGAACAAAATTTATCAAGAATTATGGCTGCATTTACCAATGTTATGAAGAGTCTTGAGAACTACTCCGCAATGAGTATAGACTTTGCTGTTTCCGGCATTTCAATATCTTTTTTCCTCTTGATCGGGATGTTTGGCGTAAATACTAAAATCGGGATCTTAACATTAGTTTGCTTGACGCTTATTTGGTTCTGCGTATTTCTTATGGTAAATCAAGCAAAGAGAGAGGTTGTGCGTGAGCATGCCGCCATTACCATGGTGGGAGATGCTCTTGTTGACAGCATTAGCGGTATTCCTGTGCTTCGCAGTTTTCCTCTTGCTGATGAGGGAATTGTAGAAGAAATCCATTCTAAATTAAAAAATGCTTCTGAGGAACTTAGGCTTTCTCAAGTGCATTTTGAGATTGTTTTCGTAATTTATGCGAGAATTTTTTCTACAATTATCAATCTTTCGAGTCTGCTGGTTACACTGTTTTCTTGTTATCTTTATACAAAAGGGGAAGTTTTATTACCACAAGCACTTACTGTTTCGGCTGCCGGCTTTATGATTTTTGGCGGGTTAAAACAACTTGAAAATGCGGCAATCCTAATGGTTAAAAATCCCGCTAACATGCAATATTTGGATGAGGTACTAGATATTCCCGAAATAAGCGACGGGACTTTAGAAGTTGCAAAAAACCAAGATATTGTCTTTAACAAGGTGAGCTTTAGCTACGACAAAAGAAATCCTGTCTTAAAAGACCTTTCATTTTTTATTCCGCAAGGGTCAAAGACAGCTATCGTAGGACCTTCGGGTTCAGGCAAAACTACAATTATCAATTTGATATCTCGCTTTTACGATGTTGACAGCGGTGAGATAAGATTGGGGAATGCGGATGTAAGAGAGTATAAAGTTGAAAAATTATTAAAAAATCTTTCACTTGTTTTTCAGGACGTATATCTTTTTCAGGATACTATAGAGAACAATATCCGCTTTGCAAATCCTCATGCAAGCCATGAGGAAGTAGCGGAAGCTGCTAAAAAGGCTCGTTGCCATAATTTTATTATGGAACTTCCCGATGGTTACGATACTATGGTAGGCGAGGGTGGAAGCTCTCTTTCCGGCGGAGAAAAGCAACGAATTTCCATTGCCAGAGCGTTAATTAAAAATACACCGATTATTCTTTTAGATGAAGCGACCAGCTCCGTTGATCCTGAAAATGAATACGAGATTTTGGCTGCTATCGAAGAATTATCGAAAGGGCACACAGTAATTTCTATAGCTCACAGACTTTCAACCGTGAGAAAAGCTGATCAGATCTTAGTGATCGATGATGGCAGATTGGTGCAAGAGGGAAAACATAACGATTTGATAAACAGAGAAGGAATTTACTCTGCATTCATCAAGGCAAGAGAGCGGGCGGCTAACTGGAAATTGTAAAAAATCAAAAGCTTCAGTATAAGTTTAGCTTGTTTCATGATGTTTGTAAGTCAAATAGCTTTGAAAAGAACATATAGACTATTTGTAGAGCGACTAGGGGGAAACTTAGTCGCTTCTCTATATCTTGAATTAATATATAACCAATATTTTTGAAAAGCTAAAGAAATTTATCAAAGAAATTTAATTCTTTGGTAACCAAGGAGGTCAATCTGTCCTTATGTAAAGTGAAGGGGAGGTTGCTCTCTTTTTCTTTCTTTAATAAGAGACAGACTGCTTATGGCAAGTATGAAAATGCTAAAAAAGTCCCTTTCAAATACTTGCTCCTTGACAGCTTAATAGACCAAAGGTAAAACAGCCCGATGCGATAACAGCATCGGGCGTTCAAATACAAAGGAAGCTTTGTTTACCGTTTACATATATTCATATAACATCTAATTAAAAAACGGAGGGAAACAGATGAAGTATGGATATGTACGAGTATCTACAAAAGAGCAAAATATTGACAGGCAGATGACGGTGATGAAAGAACTGGGCATAGCCAAAGAAACTATATTTATTGATAAGGCTTGCAATATGCCTATGAGTAGTCTGATAAGAAAATCCGTTTTATCGCAGAAGCTCGTTGTTGCCGGAAATGAAAAAGTTAGACAAATTATTATAGAAAGGCTAAAAATTGTTGGGACTTCATTACAAAAACTTGTTAGTGAAGGTTATATTGAGAAGTCATTGATGGATGAAATTAAACTTATTGACAGAATCAAAACCGCATGGGAATAAAGACGGTATCAGAGAAGTAGCTGCAGAAATGTGGCTACTTTTTATATTTAAGAAAATGGGGTATAATTTATAAAAATAGTAACGTTATTAAATAAATGTTTTATTTTGAGACATTTTATGCTAACGGTAACTTGATAAAGGAGTATTTTCAAGTGACTAATATAAAAAAAGAAGAAAAAAAGAGCTTTCTTGATTCGTTAGTAGGCGAAACTACTGAATATGACAAAAAAGTTTTGTAATATTAGTTCAAGAGAATATTTTAGAACTAAAATACTTAATCCGTTAATAGAGGCTAAGAAAATAGATTTAACTATACCGGATAAACCACAAAGCTCCAAGCAAAAATATGTAAAGCATAAATAGTGAACAAATGACCTGTATACTTGCTCACTTACCAAAGCAAGTGGGCAAGTCATGAGAGAAAGATACTATCGGCTTTCACAAGTTTGCTCATTCTAAAACACAAAAGGGTAGAAAGTATTGGTTGGAAAACGGTCATTGATACTATTTTGATACTTAATACTCTTGAAAATATGTTCATAGAAAATATTTTATACATAGCAAGAGCTTGAAACCATTGGGAATTCAACTACTTCACGAGAAGTGATGGAACTGACAGTT
>AZKM01000023.1 GCA_000510425.1 Eubacterium nodatum ATCC 33099
TTTTTCCAATCCTGTCCACTCAGCAGCAGTTGTTGTTCCGTCTACTACCTTTACGGCTGCTCCCGGAACCTTCTCTTCCGCTCCGCCTTCTACTTTTCTGTACAGCGTCAGATTTACTTTTGGCTTAGCAATAGTCTTTCCTTCAGGATCTTTCCATACCTTGGTTACATTTACTTCGCCGTCTGTCGGAGCTTCATAGGTATTGGTAATATCATTACCCTGCTGTGTTACCACATATGTATGTCCATTAACGACAAGTTTATTGTCAGCCGTTACGCCTTTTTCCTTTACGGTGTATGCGATTTCCTTTCCGGAACTATTATATTTCTGTAACTCTGTCCACTTATATGTAAATTTATTTGCTGTTCCGTTTTCCGGTGTTACTGTAGGATCAGCATCTGTTTTCAGAACGTCATCAGCATACAATTCAAAAGTTGGAGCCTTGTGATCGGCTTCAGGACCGTTTACCCATGTCTTGCTTGCGGTCACTTCAGTATCAAAATCATCATCTTTAGGTCTGTTTATAACCTCTACCGAAGCTTCCTTTTTATTTATCAGCAAGTCAACCTTACCGTCATCACTTACTCCGTCACTGTCAACAAAAGTCGGTTCCGGCTCATGACCGGGCTCTGACACAGTATAGTGCCCATAAGGAAGGTTTTCTATGATTTTTTCCTGTCCTGCATATAGTTCATGGACTTCTTTATAAACCTCATCATCTCCGCCATACGGGTTGATGCCTACAACGGTAATCTTAAACTTAGGAGTTGAACGATACAACCCACTCCTTAAGTTATACGGTAGAACCCCTTCATTCTCTGAAGGATTGAAAGTCTTTTTAAGCTTTAGCTTACCAAGCTTCTTTTCTTTATTTGTAACGGTTATTTTTGTATTTAGAGGATCGTTTTCACTGCCACCTCTAGGTACAATAAACTTATCCAAATAAGTTCCTTCAATAGGCTCTATGCTCTGGGTTCCATCCCATGTTTTCCATCCTACTGTAGAATCATAATCAGAAAGATTGCTTGCAGGACTTCCGGAAATTGAATTTTCTTTAAGCT
Organism: Eubacterium nodatum ATCC 33099; assembly: GCA_000510425.1. GTDB lineage: Bacteria > Bacillota > Clostridia > Peptostreptococcales > Anaerovoracaceae > Aminicella > Aminicella nodata. The sequence goes on from AZKM01000023.1 coordinate 1,062, forward strand.
CATAGGTCTTGTCAATACGAAGATCAACCATTACCTTGCTTTTGTTTCCCGGAACAAGGTAGTCCTGATTGAATTCTGCATCTTCTTTGAGCTTCATGTTAAAGTTGAATTTGCGTTCCTTTGCGTAAGCAGAAGGAATCTCTCTGCCTTTAAAATCGAGCAGTTTTTTATGCAACTCAATAATTAACGGTTTTGCTTTAGGCTCAGGAAATGCTTTCGTCTGCTGATTTCCGTCTATATCTGTATAATGAACCGTCGCACCCGCATTAGTATTGTAATTTCCATCTGCCGGTGATACCACATCCAATATACTGTCATTGATAACAACCTCGTATGTCATCTCTGCATAACGAGTCATAGAACCCGGTGATACTGAAGTGGTAAGAGTTCCTGCGTTCCAGCTAATTATATTGTTATTAAGCGTCACAGTTCCCTGTGTAACCTGTACATTCGAAGCGGTTCCGCCCTTAACCTCAAAGCCGGCACCCATAGGATCGGTAACTTTGGCATTCTTCATAGCAGATGCAATGCTTGCCGCTATCTGACCGAAAATACCGTTTAAAGCTGTCGGATCCTCTGTATTATATGAGCAACCCGGTGTTGCCGTCTTTTCCAGTACACCGTTTCCCTGAGCTCCTGCGTTAACGGCAACAGTGTATACCTTTGCGTTATGTTTTGCAAAGCCTGCCTCAGCTATGGCACAGTTTCCGCTGTTGTAGTAATATTTTACACTTCCAGCCCACTTATATCTATGCCACATGCTGTTTCCTGCACCTGTAGTTTCTGAATAATTGAAGGCGGTCTTAGGCACGTTTGGACCGGTTTCCCTCTCAGTAGTAGGATTATTGTTCGGGCCTCCGGGAATTACATGAGCATCCGGATCATACATCTCATAGTTAAATGTAGGTACCCCGTCAGACAGCAGAACAATGTTCTTAAAGTCAGCCTGAGAACCGTTCAACAGGTGGGAGGCTTCCCTTATACCGCCCTGAGTAAACGTACCCCCATTAGCATGAAGACCATTGATTGCATTTAGAAGAGCCTGCTTATTGGTGTAATTTGTGAAATCTTTCTTTATATATGCTTTCGTCTCAAACGATACCAGTGCAATTCTGGTATTTGGGTGCTCTTCATCAAGAAGCTTATTTACGAAATTCTTCGCAGCTTTTTTCGCTTCTGCCATTCGTCCGTCATCATTCATACTTCCGGACGTATCAATCACCAGTACGATGTCATTCTTCTGCTCTTTATCCGTTGCTTCCATACGGAGAGTTACCTTGAAGGTGTTCAGTTTGCCAGGCACAGGCTCTGCCTTCTTTGTTAGCTCTATGGCTCCTTGTTCGGGCGAACGCAGGCGATTTCCTGATGCAGCGGATCTAAGCATTGCACTTTTCCCTGTTTCGCCGAGATAAGGATCCGCCTTACCGCCCGAAACAACAGGATATGGATCTGCTTTTTCAGGACCTTTTAAATGATCGGGATTAGGCCCCTTTGACCATTCATCTTTTATCGTTTTTACCTTGTTTTTACCTTGTTTCTTGTTTTTAGTTTCTTTTTTTACCTTGGGTTTTTGCACATCTTTTTCTTTATCGGATTTCTGTGATTCTTTCCCCTTTTTATTCACAGCTTGATTTTGATCTGCTTCTTTCCCATCAGTATCAGACACTTTTTCTTTATAAGTACTCCCCTTAGCTTTTACACCGTTAAGGTCTGCTGCTGTCTTCTCCACCGCAGCTGTATTTTCTGCATCTGCAGCGGAAACAAACCCCATTACGGGTACTCCAAAACCGGAAACTGCTATGGCAAAACTCATAATAAGCGCCAGTATGGAGTTGATCCTTTTCTTGTTTCTTCTCATCTTTCATACCTCTATTAACAATATGCAACTTCTGTTTTGATACAATTTTAGAATTCATTACCTAAAAAGTACCTATATATAAACACTCTCCTGCGGGAACTGACAGTATGCCCCGCCGATATGAATGGAATACTATGGAAATTTATTTTTCCTTCTTCCAGCCGCTGTCTTCAAGGGACTTGACGAATTTCTTCAATGAAATGGTCTTTGCCTTCTGATCCGTAATTGGAACCAGTCTTTCTTTTTTTATCTTTTCCATCGTTTCTTCGTTAACCGGAATCACGATATTTTCAATAATTTTATTTTTCTCTTTTTGGGTTGAATACTCTACACCGTCAATACCTTTGCAAATTTTTTCCATTTCCTTTATTCTAACTTCAATTTCTTTGACTTTCTTGACTGAATATCCCTTTATATCAAGTTCTGAAACCTGTTCAAGCCTGGAAACATCATCATCTTTGGCAAATACAGACAGCTTTACAGATATATTTTTGTCTGAATACCTATACACCCCCGCTTTCTTTTCACTGACTCCGCAGGAAGCACATACGAATGTAAAAATAACTACCAATAAAATCGTTAATAATTTTTTCATAATTTTGCCCCTAAATCTGACTAAGTTTAATATTGTACAGATTCTTCCTTTCTTTTTCTCACAACTGTGTTCTGCTGCTTAAATATCTACAGCCCATAAACTACTTCAGCATGTATTGTTCAAGCTCTTTTCTTCCTGATATTTTTAGTTTCTGATAAGTGCAGTCCAAATGTGATTTAACCGTATTTACCGATATTCCCATATGCTCAGCAATTTCCCTGTTCTTCCAACCCCTGCTTGCCAGCATAGCAACTGAAAATTCCGTTGTTGATAGCATCTCTGCCACCTCTTCTCCGAGAACTTCATTGTGAATCTTGCGCCATCCTTCACTGAACCTGTAAACAATATCAATAATTTGATTAAAATCATTTCTATATTCATTTTTAAGGCATTTTTCCACCAGTCCTCCCAGCAGGCCGTGATGCTCCCCGAAGGCCTCCAGAAAATTATCTGCCGAAGCGATTTCCCACGCTTTCATAAAATAGTCCTCTGCACATTCAGTCTTTCTCAATGCCATGTAATTCATTGCCATGACCAGGTTAACATAAATCGCAGGAACAGGATAAATCTGCTTTTGCAGCGCAGTGACTCCCTTTATAAATCCTATCGACTCATGATATTCGCCTCTAAGATACATACCGTGTGCAATTACATAGCTTCCAAACGACTGTAACCCCGCAGGCAAATACTCCAGATAATCTATAAGGGGATATTCTTCTTCCATCTCAATATGCAGGAGAGTTCTGCTCAGCAGAGTAGAAAAAGACAACATTGCTCTGCCTGTATCTCCGAGTGCATTTACATCTTCTACGGAAACACTGTCCAGATGTGTAAGAACCCTTTGTGTTTCCTGCACACGACCCAAAGCGAGATTGGCAAATCCGTATATCATATATCCTGATAATCGTGCAGCAATGTCAGATTCTTTCAAAAGTTTTTCGGCACGCTCGGATGCACCCTCCGCATGCCCTGTAAAATAATAATATTCAGCCCATGCAATCTTCTGCATTCTGTAATCTGTCATGGTTTCTATTGCAGAATGCGCCTCACCTTTTCCAAAACATGAATTGACAAACGGCATCAAATACGCTTTGTTTATGCTCTCTTTGTTCGGTTTCATCGGTAGAACTCCGTTTTCCCCCTGAAAATACTTTACTAATTTTACGTTATACCTTATTAAATTGTATAATGCAACTACCTATTTTACGGACAAAATGGGTGGGAGGTAATACTTCAAAGAAAATCAGTAAACAAACTGAGAATGTTTATTTTAGGAAATATTTTAATTTTCAAAATGAACTTTTAATCGGGATAAAATTTTAGTAATGAAAAAACCGACAAGCCTGAATTAGTTTTAAATATTTTTCAGCTTATCGGTTTATATATATAATTTAATCACTTTCTGATACAAGTATATATCAAAAGTTCATTTATTTTATAGAATTTGCCTAAGTGGTAGCAAATAAGGTATAGAATGCAGTAAAATTGTTTTTTAAAGCATATTTTACTATCAAAATAACATTTTTTACAGCATTTATAAGATATAACCGTTATCTTTTTATAATACTATTTGCAAAATTTCCTCCGTCAAAACTTCCTTTTCTCCTATCTGCTACGAATATCTATGATCAATACACCTTACAACCGGTAATAAATTATCCATCTTATTGTTTACCTCAAAAGTTTGATTTCTTCTCCATATCCTGCCAATGTTTCCTGAGGGGTTTCCAATATGCATGGAATACCTTTCAGCTTCGGATGATGTACGACAGCTCTCAGTGCCTCCAGTCCTATAGTCCCTTCACCGATCTTCGCATGCCTGTCCTTACGAGCATTGACCGGATTTTGGCTGTCATTTATGTGCATTGCCTTGAGTCTGTCAAGTCCTATAATATCATCAAAAGCCTCCAAAACATTATTCGGATTCCCTGCTATATCATACCCACCATCGTTTACATGGCATGTATCCATGCAAACTCCGAGTTTATGATTTAATTCCACCTTGTCTATAATCGCTGCAATTTCTTCAAAGCTCCGTCCTATTTCGCTGCCCTTGCCCGCCATCGTTTCAAGCAAAATTACGGTGGTCTGTTCCTCTTTTATAACATGGTTCAAAAGTTCTGCAATAAGATTAACTCCTTTTTCTATGCCCTGTCCTACATGACTGCCCGGATGGAAATTGTAATAGTTTCCCGGCAAATATTCCATTCTCTTAAGGTCATCTTCCATTGCAAAGTAAGCAAAATCTCTGGTCTTTTTCGTGGCTGAACAGGGATTAAGAGTGTATGGGGCATGTGCAACTAACTTTCCGAAATTATTTTCTTTCATAAGTTCAATTAAGGCTTTTGCATCCTCCGGGTCGATTTCTCTGGCATTTCCTCCTCTGGGATTTCGTGTAAAAAACGCAAATGTATTTGCACCGATTTTGAGTGCGTTTTTTCCCATAGCCAGAAAACCACCTGTGGTAGACAGATGGCATCCTAAATAAATATTTTTTTCCATTATAATTCCTTTTTTGAGAGGTTATTTTCCTCTATTCTTTTATCAAATCTTCAAAACTAAAGTATTCATAAAGCTTCTATTTCACATATTCCCTTGTAACATAAGGGCTTGTGGCGGTCTTTAACATTCCGCCGTAGCCAAGTTCAAAGGAAACTATATCTCCCACCTTATAATCCCTGTCACAATGTGTCACATCCAGAATTGTATGATCGGAGCTTCCTCCCATAATCTCTATCTGAGAGTCCGTTGGAGTCATACTGTCCAAATCAGTATCCTGCTTACCGACAGCAATTATAGCTCTTTTCATTATTCCTCTATCCTCATAGAAAGGCTTTTTGCCAAATGCATCAACTCCGACTTCACCAATAGGCAGAGAAGGTTTTTCCTTGAGTTCAACAATCTGTGCCTGCAAAATAACAGTATCTCCCACGGTTCCCGGAAGGTCTGTTTCATAAGCTGTATCATTTCCTAAAAGTGCAGCTTCACCAAGTCTGAGATTGTTGATTCCCTTCGGCAGTTCTCCCTTGTCAATCAAATAAATCGAACTTGAATTGCCTCCCGAAATCATATCCAGTTTGATGTCGAACTGTTCTTCGATTTTGCGTGCAATTTCCACAAGTTTAGATAAATTATCATTCTTGGGGATAATAGCACCATAACAAGTCAAGTTAACGGCAATGCCGTGAAGATGAATATTTTCCAAATTTAATATTTCAGCCACCGCATCCATAATCTGTTCTTCTTTTTCAAAGAAAATTCCTTCACGAAGATCGCCCAGGTCTATCATCAAAACAACTTCATGAATTTTCCCCGCCTTTTTTGCTTCTTCATTCAAAAGCTTAACCGTCGAGAGTTCCGAATTAAAAGATACATCTGCATATTTAATAACCTCTGCGGCTTCATCCTGCATAGGAATCCTCAGAAGAAGGGTTTTCTTTCCCTTTTCTCTTGCCATAGATGCATAACTTTCAAGATTTTGCACTCTTGAGTCAGCCATATAATCAACCTTGGGGTGATTTGCCACAAGTTCTGCAAATTTAGGGTCTGCACAGAGCCCTTTGGTCACTATCATAAGTGAGCAATTACCTCTATCCTTCGTAATTTCAGATACCGCATCTAAATTCTGCTGTAATTTTTTTAAATCAATTATCAGTTTAGGAAACATAATTACCTCCGTTGTTATTTCCTTATATCTCTCTCCGGACAATGGGTATGGGCACATATATTGCATTCTTTATTACAATCTGTACTTAATTTTGTCCATTTGCCCTGAACACCGTCACCTGACTGAATGCCCTCTTTTTCCGGGTCATTTATTTTGCCCTTTGGTCCTCTGGCATTTGCACCCCCAATAGGTTCTTCATCTTTGTAACATGACATATCATAACCCATGTCTTCCATTTCTTTCACATGTTCTTGAAATTCCTTTTCCTTTCGGATAGCCTCTTGATATTCGACTTCAACTTCATCCATCGCCTTAGTGTTTAAAGTATATATTTCGTCTTCTGTCTTTTTGGCAGGAAACTCATAATCAAAGCTCTGCTCCATCAGCTTTATTGCCGCTTCTCTATTGGTCTTAGACAATACCCCCAGTGATGCCATGATGTAATCATTATCCACCAAAACCTCTGCGTGGCCGGTTGGGAAAAGCTTCATTCCCGTTATATTCTGCTGATGAATTTCGCTCATTATATCAACTCTGTGTGGGAGCCTCGTAAGGGCTCCGCCTGTTCCGATTATGTATTTGACCTGTGTCAAATCCTTTCCCTCTGCAACGGTGGTTCTCCCTGACGGACCGTAAATATATCTCAACCGTCCGGCATGTCTTTCTGTTGCTTTGAAGACAGCTTCTCTGGTTAACCTTTCCACAAGCTTAAACTCATCTTCTGTCTTAGGTATTGCAAAATAGCTTTCCAATGTCTTGTCTAAATCTATATGAAGCTCATTTACACATTCTTCACGCAGAACTTCTTCACCGATGGATTCAATCACCTTATATCTGTTAACATAAACACCTAAGTCTCCTTCTACGGTTCTCTTTGCCTTAGGTTCAGGAGATGTCATAATTCTCGCGACTTTTTCTGATTCAACTGCAACGGAGTGCAGGTCTGTTGTAGCTCCTCCCACATCAAGAACAATTAAATCTCCAAGGCAGTCATACAAAACCTTGGTGCTTTCCATAACAGCCCCAGGTGTAGGAACAATCGGTCCGTTGACCATCTCTCTTACATGCTCCATTCCCGGTGCATGGGTTATGTGCTGCTCAAAAGCATCCTGAATGACTTTTCTGCATGGTTCTACATTCAGATTATCAATTTTAGGATAAACATTGTCTACTATATAAAGCTGCTGCCCGCTGTCTTCAAAAATCAGTTTTATTTCTTCCTGGTTTTCAATATTTCCGGCATAAATAATCGGAACTTTAAGCTCCATACTCCGAATCATCTCTGCATTATCCAAAGCCACATCACGATTACCGTAATCGACTCCTCCTGCAATTAAAATCAGATTAGGATTAATTTCTTTTATTTTCTTTATATCTGTCCTTCTCATTCTGCCTGCCGTGATATAGTGAATAATTCCACCTGCACCAAGGGCTGCTTCCTTTGCAGCTTTCGCAGTCATATCATATACAAGACCGTGAACGGTCATTTTCAGCCCTCCTGCCGCAGATGATGTGGCAAGCATCTTATCGTATTCTATCTTGTTGACACTTTTGTTCTTGCAAAGGTCATCAATTGCACCCTGAAGACCCACTCGCACATCTCCATCCATTACAGAAGTCGGTGCTTGTCCCTGACCCCAAAAACATGGCCGGTCGGTATCTAAATCAGTAAAGGCATTTACAACAGTAGTCGTTGAACCTATCTCTGCTACTAAAACATCTACTTTCATCCTTTTCTCCTATTTTTTAATAATATATACAACACATACTCCTGCGTATGTCAAATAAACATCACATTGCATATTTTCCTTATACTGTTTATACACTCAATTCTATGCTGAAATCAACATAAAAGCAATAGTTTTAGTAAAAGGCTTTTCAGGGATTTTCCGGTAAATAAACAGACTTGATATATTTATCTTGTATCCCCCATATCGAGAACACCACCGGTGCTAATATCTTTCACATATTCTTTTTCCTGCTATCGACTGATTTTTAACGGTCATGGTCATTTTCTATTTCCTCAATCCTATTATTACTCTCTTTCAAGAAGCTCTAATCCTCTGCCTTAATTATAAGCTTAATGATATTTATAACAACTACATATAGAACTCCTGCAATCGGCCATATCACCCATGTAGTATTCCAATGCTTCGCAGGCAGTGACAGCGCAAGAAAAATTGCCACAATACTAAGCCAATAGATCATAGATAATCTGCTAAAAATAGCAGCAGCCTTTTTCTTAGCAACTGTATAATTACATTCCTGAAGCAACATATCATAACTGTCTTTTATCATGTCAACACGTACAAACAAATTTGCAGCTGTTCCCACTATGAGAAGCAGTACTCCTACCATACTGCAAAGAATATAATCCTTCTCTGTTGTCATAGAGGATATCAACAGTGGCACCGGGCACAAAATACAAAGAATAGTACCAATGATTACCACTTTGTTATAAACGGTTTTATGTTCTGCTCGTTTTTCTTTAGCCATACCGTCTACACCATATTCTGTTTCAATCTCAATCTTTTCCAAATATCTATATTCACTAAGTCCATTTTCACTTTTTATAAAAATTACCACTGCTATTGCAATCAAAGAGAGTAAAACAACTATTCCGATTCCGCCTACCATATTCTCAGAAATTTTCAGAATGCCACTCTCCGAAAATCCTGCCAGGACTATCAATATAATAGGAGACCAAATACACAGTGATACTCCCATAGCAGTTAAGGGTGCATGTTGTTTCCGTAATCTTATAAACTCCGATGCCTCTTCTATATTCACTTTCCTGAGATTGCCGGAAACTTCAACATTCTCTGCAATATCGGTTCTTTTATTGTCACTATTCATTTCATCCTTTAACAGATAATCCGTAGATACATCAAAGATCTCTCCCATCTTAATAATTCTTTTGATGTCAGGTATAGACTGTGCACCCTCCCATTTAGATACAGATTGTCTTGATACATCTAATTTCTCTGCCAACTCTTCCTGACTGAGCCCTATTCGTTTTCTTTCTTTGATAATCTTATCTGCCAAAATCATTTGTCATCCTCCTCTGCATAATTACCTATTTTTATCTTGTTTAACAACTAAATTCTACTGAAATTTGCAGTTGCAGGCGATAAAGTATAGCTGGCAATTTGTAAACCGGTGGTTGCATTATCTGTCGTCTACTAATTTATTCTATATTTTATGCAAATAATATAACCTTTTAAATACTTTCTCAAAGGAATATTTTTCTTTCATTATCATTTTCACTTTCTGAATATATTATACCTGTGATAACAATGTCAATAAATCTAAACAACAAGCCTGCGTACTTTCATTTCCGCAGGCTTGTTGTTCAAATGCAGTATTCGATATATTCTATCTCATTCCTATACTATCTCGCCTTATATTGACAAACTTTTTCGCAGGCAGAGATTATTCTTCGTCGATTCCCTTAAGGTGCCCGCCCTCCGGCAGTTCTCCTCTTCTTCTCATAGCTTCTTCGCAAAGGAATGTTGCTACATCGATACCGTGGGAATCCCTTCCGAAGCCTTCATCAATTCCGGTTGCACGAGCATCTTCCGGAGATACCTGTGTTCCTCCTGCTGCAATGATAACTTTTTCTCTGATACCTTTTTCGATTGCAAGTTCATTGATTCTCTTCATATTCTTGTAATGAATATTATCATGAGAAATAATAGTGGATGCTAAGATTGCATCAGCATCAAGCTCTACTGCAGCATCTACCAGTTTTTCCACAGGTACTGAAGTCCCCAGATACTGAACTTCAATACCCCATTTTTCAATACCACCGTGTTTGATATTGATAATTTCTCGAAGACCTACGGAATGTTCGTCATCTCCAACCGTTCCGCAAACTACCCTCATGTGATGATCTTTGAATTCTTCAAATAGTACAGCATCCGGCAGATGATGTGGTGGTGGAGGAAGTACAAGGCTGTTAGGGTCCACATCAAAGGTCAGTTTACCCTTAACTTCTATTCTTGTACCCTCCGATGGGTGCATGATTTCCTTTGAAATAACTTCAGGGTTGTCAAGTCCCATCTTAGCGGCAATCTGTAGACCTGTGGCTTCTGCCGTCCTCACATTGGTAGGAACCATCATGGTCAACATTACCACACCGTCTCCACACCATTCCATTTCAGGTATAATTGCTTCTCCGTCAAGATATTTCTTCACCTTGTCAAGTCTCAGATTTACAGTATCAGATTCATCAAGCTCGTCAATGTAAACAATCTTGCTTCTATCTTCAAATGTACATCCATTGATAAGTGCAGCCGGATCTTCCGAATTTCCGCCATACTGTTCCACATTATTGTATCCGTAGTGAGCGGTTACAGGAGCCATGTAGTCTTCTTCTCTTGGGAAGATGTATCCGTAACCGACTCCTCCTTTAATCTTTCTTGCAATACCGTCTCCGTTTCTTGCCGGATATTTTGCCGAGTCAACGAAGAAGCCCTGCTCCACAGCATTAAAATATCCGCCTGCCTCAACGATTTCCATCATGAACAGAGTAGCTCTTTCCTTAAGGTCTCTAACCATTTCAACCAAAGGTCCTTCTTTCTTAAGTTCTACCAATTCGTTGAATCCGTCAAGATAAACATATGCCTGCTTAGCATTGTCAATAGCTTCCATGTTATAGATATGCCAAGGAACATTCCTTCCCTCGTCCGGTGTAATTGTGGACTGTATATCGGCACTTGTCAGCTTGGAAATTACCATATTCATAATGTGAGTAACGGTAGCTTCTCTAACTGAAGAACAAACATACTTTGTATTCTGCTGTGCTCTCATCTTATATCTGTTGCAGATGTCTCTGAGTGCAACGGCGTACGGCAAATCAAGGTACATAGCAGGTGCCGGAGCAGCATCAGGAGGGACTGTTGACAAACTGATGTTTTCCGGCAGGATTCCCACCTTTTCTGAAAATAAAGAATTGATAGCATGCTGTACGATAAGTTCAGGCATTACTTTCCATGCTTCTCTGGCTGTTGCGTTGGCGTTATGAGCACCGTCAATCTGAAGAATCCCTGCCCATGCAAGAACTTTCTTGGACTCGCAGGCATCTACAAATGACCTTACACAATTAATATCCCTGTACAGTACATTGTACTGCGGGTCCTGATGAGCACCGTTGATACCTTCTTCGGCAAACATAACGGCTACATCAGGTCCGGCAACTCCGGATACATAAGAATGGTAGTTCAGTTCACGACCTACTTCATCTTCAATTAAATCCAAAGCTTTTCTCTGGGCTCTAACCTGTTTTCTTGTGATAGGAACACCACCGATTCCCTGTGGAGTACCCTCCATAAGTCCATCGATATGTGACTGTCCCATATGACGAATAACCATGATATGGTCAGCACCGTGCCATGCAGCCATTCTCATTCTTCTGATATCGTCCTCAAAACGTCCTGAAGCAATTTCTGTAGTAATTACCGGCTGTGGCTGTGGGTCAATATTGCCGAAAAACTTTGCCGGCGGAAGCCCAATCCCCTGCTTGAGAGGTTTGCTCATATCATGGAAAGTAAATGGTCCCATTTCCAGATTAGGAGCAGGTTCTCTCCAGTGCCATCCACGCCTTCTCGGTTCATAGTTTTCAAGATCCTTTAGAATCTCTCTAACATCTAATTTTTCATTTTTGTTCAATACGATATCTGCCATCTTACTTTTCCTCCTTATTGAAAATCGCTGCTGCATCATCCCAGCATTCGCCTTTGGCAAGTGCTGCGGAAGCTTCACGAAGTGTCAGCCCCTTATCCTTGGCGATTCTGTAAACAATGTGTCCCGTTCCGTGACCCATGAGACCTCTGTCCATTGCACCTTCTACGATCTTCTGTGTATCAAGTGAGGATACTCCCATACGAAGAAGAACTGCTCTTTCTACGGAAGGAGTCGTATTCTTCTGTCCAAGTTCAAGCAGCGGATCTACAACTTTCTCGCACATTTCCCAAAACTTGTCGTAAAGTTGTTCGTCTGTAAGATCTGCGATACCTTTTTCTACTCTTCTTTTCGCAAAATCGTCTTCTCTAATCATTCTTTTTTCTTCCTTTCTTAGGTCTTTTTGAATAAATCATTCCCTGACTAATTCTAGAGACCTAATTTCTCCAATGTATTTTTAACAAAAGCAATATCGGTTTTGGTTTCTTCAGCCAGGAACTGCAGATCAGCATCTGTTGGCGTAACATTTGCCTTTTTAACAGCCTTTTTAATCAAAGATTCTCTAAAGTGATTCAGGTCTGCGTCACGCACCTTAATCATTCCCGGATTTGCCGGAAGAACTACATTTTCACCCGGTTTATCCTCCTCTGCAGGATTTCCGAAATGAATATCAATTCCGTGTTCTCTTGCAAAAGCAAGCTGTGGCTGTATGTGTTTTCCCGCTCCTGTGTATTCGGTTTCACTGATTACAATTACTGCATCTTCAGGCAGCTCCTGTGCCAACGAAAATGCTGCCGCAAGGGCTGTATTTCCCGCCGGTCCTCTTTCGATACCTTCCAGATTTGCCAAAGCCTCTGTCATATACATTACCTCGCCCTGCGTCACTGTAACATAGCGATCCATATAACGAAGGGGTCTTGCTGCACTTCTTGGTACATCCGAATGGTCAGGATCTGTAGCGTAAGGAACACCAAATCCGGTGTGACCTGTGGTACACGATTTCAGGTTAAACTGCTTATCGGATGCCATTGACAGACCTGTCAAATCAATTGATGCTGCTACCATCTGTGTGTCCACTGCGCCTGCTTTCTGAAGGCCTCTTGCGGTACCTGTCATCATTCCTCCGCCTGCATTGGTGCAAACCACCATTTCAGGATCTTTTCCCACAAGTTCTCTGCACTGCATTGCAATCTCATAACCGAGTGTTTCTACACCTGCAATTCCAAACGGGGAATAAAGGGATGCGTTGAAGTAGCCTGTATCTTCCAAAACAGACAAGAATGTGTAGAAAAGTTCAGGACCGACTGTCAGCTGAATAACTTCAGCGCCATACGCTTCACATTTTCTTGCCTTTTCAACGATTTCAGGCTGACCGATCTGTTTTGAATCATAACATTCCTGAACGATTATACAATCAAGCCCCTGCATTGCTGCCTGGGATGCCACTGCTGCACCATAGTTTCCTGAAGTTGCTGCAATTACTCCCTTGTAGCCCAGTTTCTTGGCGTGTGCCACTGCACATGCCGCTCTTCTAGCCTTGAAACTTCCCGAGGCATTAGCCGCTTCATCCTTTGCAAAGATTCTTGCACCATATCCCGGCTTTGCATATTTTCTTGAAAGTGCCGACAGATTTCTCAGCTCAATAAGAGGGGTGTTTCCAACAGCTGTTCTTCCCTGAATCTTACTGATTTCCTCCAAGGTATATCCTGTATCTTTCATTAGTGCTTCGTAGTCAAATGCAACGGAGCCGGACTCATAGCCTGCATAATCTAAACCTAAGGCTTTTTTCTGAATTTCGTTTGATCTTCCCATTACGGAAGCATAATCTTTTGCCGGTGCCATTATTTGTCCCCTCCCTTCATGATTTCTCTCAGCTGTTTATCAATTTCAATAATTTCCGGAACAAACACTCCGTAGCTATGGGTATAATATGGGTTAACTTCCACAAGTTCACCCTTTTCTCTACGACTAACGATAGTTTCAATTTCTACTTCATCGCCGATTTCTGCATCAGACAGCAAGGTACCCTTTGTCCACATTTCAAGATCGCACACCTTTGTATCTTCAGGCAGTTTTGCAGTTCTTTCTTCTGCTTTCAGTACTACTTTGTGGATTCGTACCCAATCACCTTTCTTTGCCATTTTCATATCTCCTTAAAAGAATATTCTGAGCGAAAGAACCTCCGCCCAGAAAAAAATTCATATTTAATCAGTTTCAGTCAATTATTTAACCAGTTTTTTATCTTCGTCAATAAGATCTCTGAAGTCTCCCATGATTGCATGAGGCACCGGAATATCTATCATTGTTCTCAGACCCGGCTTTGCATTTATTACATGAGGAATACAGTTCATAATCATAGCCATAGTTCCGATACCACCTTCAATTTCAGGACTGTTAGCCATGTTTACAGGAGGGACTGCATCCAGAATCACATAATCACCCGTATCAATGCCAACCTGTTCAGGTTCAATCTGCTGTGGGTGATCCATATCCAGCTTTCTTTCGCCGTCAACGATTCCCCAGCCCTTCATTGCCACACCTGCAACACTTCCGGCAGGAGCAAATCCGTAAGGCGATTTTCTATCCACATCTGTAATGATTGGCTCCATATCCTGACCAAAGTCTTCTAATTTCCAGCCTAAAGCTTCGCACATCATTCCTACCGACTCAGCAAAGCCCACATGTCCTGCCATTGTTCCTTTGGCTTTTCTTTCGTTAAAGTCCTCAACTGACATTCCGATTCCCTGTTCTTCCATTACAGCAGGTCCAAATGGTGATAGGGAGTTAACCCTTCTTGATGTGATATGATTAACTTCTTCACAAGCTGCTGTCCAGAGGATAACAAGAAGATCCATAATCAGCCCCGGATTGATACCTGTTCCCATCACAGATACGCCGTTCTTTTTGGCACATTCATCAAGTTTCTTAGCAAGTTCAGGTTCCTGTGCCTGTGGATAAGCCATTTCTTCAGCAGAGGTGATGACATTCATTCCTCTTTCCATAACGAAAATCAGTTTATCAAATACATCTTTTGTAAAAGAGTTTGTGCAAACAACTACGATATCTGCAGCACCGGGTACAATCACTTCGTCAGGAGTGCCAACAATTACATCAGCACGATCTCCTTGAACAATACCGGGTACAACATCATATAGATTTTTACCGATTTTGTCGCCGATATCAATACCTCCGACAATATCGACACCCTTTTTCTTCGCCAGCATTTTGCCGATTCCGCCACCCATAGCACCTAATCCCCACAGGATTACTTTTACATTTTTCATTTGCTTTTCTCCTTTTCATAACAAAATTAGATTAGTTATTTATCAAGGTACGATTTTACGCACCATGCTACATGAGTATATAATGCAAATTCTATGCCAATTATTTCCCTGTATACAAGATACTAAATTTATTCTTTTATTTTATGCAGAATCCTAAACACCTTTTAATATAGCCTTTTCTCTGCCATGTAAAAATTAAAAAAGGATTATCAATATTGACAATCCTATAAATTACCATTTCTTCTGTCTGATGTTCGGATTATATGCAAAAATATTTGCCCATTTGATGCAAATATTTTTGCAATATTACATTATGAAACTATGCTCTTATAGAAATTTTATAAGTTAAATTTTCATTTCGTATTTCTTTAATTTATGTTGAAGAGTTTGTCTCTTTATCTGTAAAATTTCTGCGCATTTTGAGATATTTCCGCTCGCCTCGATCATTGCCGACCTTATCATTTCCTTCTCAATTTCTTCAAGATACACATTTAAAGGTTCTTTCTTGTCCCACCGTTCCACTTCTTGTCCCAGTTTAACCATATTCTTAGGCATCTGCAAAAGCTTTTCGGTAAGAACATGTTCAGATTCTGCCATAAACATCGACTGCATGATTATGTTTTCCAGTTCCCTGACATTTCCGGGATAGCTGTACTCCATCAAACTCTTCAGGGCTCCCTCCGATGTCATCCAGAGTTCTTTGCCGAATGCCTTGTCATGCTTCTCCAAGAATGATTCCACCAACAAAGGAATATCGTCTTTTCTCTGGTTCAAATTCGGAATAGAAAGACCAACCACATTTAACCTGTAGTACAAATCCTTCCTGAGTTTACCTTCTTCTATTAGTTTTTCCGCCGGTTCATTTACCGTAGCTATAATTCTCACATCTACAGGAATATCCTGGCTTCCTCCTACACGCCTTATATAATCCTCCTGCAAAACCCTGAGCAATTTACTTTGGAGTTCATACGGCATAGCACTGATTTCGTCAAGCAAAAGCGTGCCACCGCTTGCCTGTTCAAATAACCCGGCTCTGTCAACTGCACCTGTAAATCCTCCCTTTGCCGTTCCGAATAAAATTCCCTCCAGCAGCGATTCCGGAAGAGCTGCACAGTTTTGGGCAAGAAAAGGTTTATCAGCACGCTCACTATTGTAATGTATACTTTGGGCAAAAAGCTCTTTTCCCGTTCCTGTTTCTCCGTAAATGAACACTGAAGCATTATTTTTCGCAGCCTGCATTGCCTTGGACACCACCCTTTTAAATTCAACATTCTCGCCAATAATGTCTTCAAAAGTATATTTTTTAATTCCGGGCTGTACAAGGGGTTTGCTTTCCGGCAACTTGTCTTCCTGAAGTTTTAAAATAGTATCGCTCATGGATCTGATATTTGTTATATCTCTTGCAACTTCAATAGCTGCAATGGTATGTCCATCAAGTTTGACCGGTACTGTACTGTTTACCGTAGTTACTTCCTGACCGTACAGATTGGTGTATGTCTGCTGTTTATTCTTAGTAGAAATTCCTTTTCTAAGAGCCTGATACATGGTACTCTCATTTAAAGCAACCTTAGGAAAAGCGGTGTTAAAAGGCTTACCGATTACATCGCTAACTTTAATCTGCTCATTTTTTGCCATCTCTTCACTATAAAAAAGACCTATCCCTTTTTCGTCTACTATATAAACTCCCTCTTGGATTAAATCTACAAGCGCCTCAACTATTTTTTTATATCCGTCACTATCCATTTCATTCCTCCGTCTCCTGTATTTTACTACATCTTAGAATGAAATGCAAATATTTTTGCAGCGAATGACGATATTGTAATTTACGCAAATTACAAAGTATTAAGTCTTATTTCTTTCCCCGAATCAGCTCATATAAAATCTTTATATTTCCGTATTCTCTGAAAGTCTATCCAAATATTTGTACTCTTTTATCAGCAAGACTATGGCAATAATAAGTATAATTATGTCATTTAACGGCAACGCCAGCCAAACACCTAAAACGCTATTATTTAATAAAACCGGAAGTAAAAGCACCAGAGGAATTACAAGTACCAATTGTCTCAACAATACCATTAACCCTGCCTGTTTTGCTTTTCCTATAGCCTGAAAATATGTAATTATCATTATGAGAAGACCATATGTCGGAAATATAGAGTACATGAGGCGAAAATTATCCACTCCTGCAGAAACTATTCTTGAATCTGTAATAAACGCAGACAATATCTGTGCAGGGAAAAGTTCAATGATGGCAAAAAAGATTCCTGCAAGACAAGTTGAACCTATGATGAAAGTATTTGTAACGGATTTCACTCTTGAATATTCTTCAGCTCCGAAATTAGTTCCAACAACAGGCTGCAAACCCTGACTCATACCCCAGATAGGAACAAAAGCAAGCTGCAGAACCCTCTGTGCCGCACCCATAAGTGCAATTTGGGTTTCACCGCCAAAACGAACGGCTGTATTATATACGACTGTCATCTGAATAAGTGCCATTACCTGCATAAACATGGCACTGGTTCCCACTGCAAATATCTCCGGCACCAATTCCTTCGCAACCCTTATACCATGAAAGCGTACAATCGGACTTTTCTTTAAGAAATAAATTAAAGTTACCAACGCCTGTATGAACTGCGATACCACTGTAGCAACTGCAACCGCCTGCGGACCATATGACGATGGCAAAATTATAATAAATATAGGATCCAGTACTATGTTGAGAATCGCACCGCCTGCCATGATCCCCATGGCAGTTTTCATTCTGCCCTCAGCCCTTATAATCATATTAGCGCCCTGCATAAAATTCACGAAGATAGAACCGATATATACGGTTCTTAAATATGAAACGCCCATATACAGAACTTTTCCCTCGGCTCCGGCAAGACTTAAAAATCCGGGAGCAAAAATAAATCCCACTATCATTACTATAGATGAAAGCAAAATAACCAAAAATGCCAGATTTCCCATGATTTTATCCACCGTTACTTTATCATTTTTTCCAATAGCTCTGGAAAGAATTGAACCGGAGCCTATACCTATAAGAACCGCTATGGCATTATTGATGAGTATGAAAGGTGACGCTGCAGATACAGCACTCATAGCTTGCGTTCCAACCATTTGTCCCACATAAATCGAATCCACAAAGGCATACAACCCAACTACAAACTGCCCCAAAATTGCCGGTGCACTGAGACTGAACATCAATTTCCACGGACTTTCTACTAATAATTTATCACGTACATCCACTACAATACCTCCTTATAAAGTTCCCTAACATAATATAAAAATATAGGATTCTCACTTCCTATCTGTTCGATTTTTTTGCAAATAGTTATAAATAATGTCCCTAAACAAATCACTCTTATTCAAAAATGTATCCCTGACATCTATAAACTCCCCTGCAATATACATTGAGTCCATAAGTTTCATAAAATCATCATTTGTTAAAGGTTTAAGATACTCAAGATTGTTTTTCTCCAAAAAATCTAAAAACTCCAATGTCAGATTTGATTTCATTTCATCTCTGAGCTTCCTCAATCGACTGTTTTCTTTACATTCCATAAGAAACATGGCGTATATCGACATAAAGTCATTTTCGTCGAACATCTTTGCAATTACCAACTCTACTGCCATTTCTTCAAGTGACATATCCGGATTTTTCTCGATGAAATCACTAACTTTATTAAATCTATAGTCATTTCCTTTAAGCATTATGTCATACAACATATCGACTGTAGACTTATAATGATGATAAACGCCTCCTTTGCTCATTCCCACCTCTTTAATCACATCTTCCATGCCGGTTTTACTAAAACCTTTAGCTAAAAAACATCTCTTGGCAGCTTCACATATCTCATTCTTTCTTTTCTCCGCAACCTTTATTTTTTCATGTTTCAAAGCTTCCACCTCTTTTATATTATTTATTATTAAAAATACCGACGCTTTCGTCGGTATAATTCTATCATGGGATTTAGTTAGTGTCAACTAACCCTATGAATTAACAATGTCAAGTTTTTACGAACTTTTTGATTGACAGGTTAGATTGTCGCCTCAAGTCTGCCAATTTGTTTGATTGCATTCTGCGTGCCGGTGGCACCATTCATGATTGATTTTTCGTTTTCAAAACGCTCCGGTCATATTTCTTTTCGATGATGTTATTAATTGTTTGCTTCGAATACTCCGAGTATCTTCTAACTTCACTCCTGCTGCAATCCTTTGCCAATAGCATTACTCCGTTAAACACATAGACTCTCGCCTTGCTAAGAGTACCAAGTCCGTCAACTTTCTATTTTTAGCAGGATAACATTGGTCTATTCCGCAGCCTAAAACTGCTATTGTCTTACCACATGAATCCAATGCACCAAAATGTACTGCAGTATCAATACCTATAGCAAGACCCCTAACTACTGTTATTCCTGATTCAGCCAATCTCTTTCCGATTTGTTTTGCAACAGCTTCACCATACCGGCTTGCCTTCCTGCTTCCCACCGCATACGATTGATGCAGATCTGCAACAGTTCTTGCAACTTTTTTAATTTTACAAAGTTCTTGGATTTAAATCGTTTTATATACCACTATGAATCAAATACATAACAGTATATTAAATCGTGTTGGGAATCATAAATGTAAAGTTTCATATTCCCATATAGACCTTTCATCCCTTCTCCTTCAATCGGATTTTTTCCGACTATTTTCCAATAACCCTCACTGATTTCAGCTAATTTCCGTATCTCTGAGCTAACATGGTCATACCTTTTAGTAATATAGAACTCCACAATTCTTTTATCGATCGGCAATTTTTTCCAATCTGAAAAGTCAGCCTTGGTATTACTATCTTTCGTAATCTTGTAAAGAGCCTCTCCGTCCGCCGGACTACCTTTATGGTTATCAAACACCTTTTCAATTTCAAAGCCATCGTAACTATCTGATACTCCCATATCTGAATAGATGGAATTATCAGTAAATATCTTAAAAGCAATTAAACAAATACCATGCCACCCAGCAAAACAGATGCAATAATAACCGCTATCTTCTTCATATCAACCAACCTGTGCAGGGAAATAGATTCGGACGCGTATAACATCATCAGTTTTAGTCTTGATCAAATCTACGGATTCATTTTCACTTGCAAAAACAGGTATACTGTAAAACATATGATCAGTAGTAATATTAAAGTTAGCTTCCCTTTATTCTTCATGATTTTCATACTTCCTTTTCCATTAATCTATTGTTACTCCGTTCTTTTAGTAAAAGTAAAAACATCTTTATTTTATATAAAATAGCATTCCAAATTAACACTGTCAATCATAATATAAGGACAAACAAAAATTATCAGAGAGGGGCTTTCTATGAAAACAAGTATAACAGAAGAAATGAAATTTCGCCAGATAACTGTAGAATATGCAATCAAATATGGCAATAACGCAAAAGTGGCAAGAAAATATGAGACAAGCAGATAACAAGTACAAAGATGGAGAAAAAAATACGATGGAACAGTACAATCATTAGCAAATAAATCCAGACATCCGCATAAACATCCTAAGCAACATACAGAAAAAGAAAAGAAAAGAAAAGAAATTAAATTAATATAGAATAAATACCAAAGGCACAAAGTTGAACATGTTAGAAGTTGTATAGGGAAATTACAACAATTGACACAGATAAAGAAAAACGAGTTAGCCTATAAAACTAAGCGAAAAAATGGTATAATATTGCAAATGTTGAGTGAAACAAAGTAGAGTTTATGAGGATTGAATATGCGCATTAGATTTGAAAAAGGGGTCAATAAAGACAATATTGCACTTTTATGTCAATGGTCCAATGAACGAGGAGCAGAGTTTCAGGAGCAATGGATGGGTTCACAAGTTCCTTACCCATTGACCTATGACGAAATTGAAAAATTGGGAAATAAGTTTTCAATTTTCAATGAAGAAGAGTTCATTGGAATGATACAAGAGATACGAATTGAAGAAGACAATATTCACATAGGGAGATTTGTATTAAATCCCCAAAAAACAGGATTGGGGTTTGGAACAGAGGCATTGAAAGAATTTATGTATTTTATTTTCAAAGATGAAAATATTAGAAGCATTTCTTTAACCGTTTTTGACTTTAACCAAAGTGCAAAGAGGCTTTATGGTAAACTTGGGTTTAAAATTGATGAAGTAGTTGAAACACCAAAACGGAGATACATTATGAGAAAACACAGATAACTACCAGTTTGTCTAATTGAATATAATAATTACAGAAGGAGCGTTGCTCACTGGAGGCAGTAATGGGATATATAAAGTCTAATAAACTGCAATTTAAGACAAGTATATGCATCAAAACATTGTACAACTACATTGATAGAGGATTGTTTCTTAGAACAAGGAACAAAAAATTTGTTGCACAAAAGGAAGAAAAGAAAAAAAGCACATAGAGTAAGAAGTGTAGCATTAAAAATC
>AZKM01000024.1 GCA_000510425.1 Eubacterium nodatum ATCC 33099
ACTCATCTCGTTGTCTGAGACCAGCGAAACCTTAGGTGGTTTTATAATAGATATACTTGGAGAAATTCCCCAAGATGGATATATAAATCAGACAATAGAATTTGACAATATTTTATTTACAATTCTTTCAGTGAAAGAAAGGCGAATTGAAAAAATTCGTTTAAAAATATCGAGAAATGACGATATTTACAATTCAAAAACAGCTTCAATCGGTGGGGATGAATAAAATGGTTAAAGATAAAAAAATAGATAATCTAAATGAATTCATGGAACTGATTGCAACAGAAACCTTAAAAATAGAAGGTGTGAGCAGTATGGGAAGTAATTTTACCGACCCTATTCCAAAGTTTGGTACAACAGTTAAAGGCGTCAGGGTATCCGAAGGAAAAGAAGGCATATACATAGAACTTTATGTTAAAGTGAAATATCGTATGAAAATTCCTCAACTGGCATGGGACATACAAAACAGAATCAAAGAAATTATATCAAAAAAATATCAGATAGCCGTAAAAGAAATAAACATTCATGTTCAGGGCGTGGAAATGACGGAGGATAAGTAGATGACCAGAAAAGAAGCCAGAGAATTTTTGATGCAAACCATATATCAGATGGATATGTCAAAGGATTTTTCAGCGGATAATGTTACAAAATACATGGGAAAGAAACATTTAGGAGGTCAAAAATCATATTGTGAGACTCTCTTAGGATATTTGTGTTTGAATATAGATACCATTGACGAAAAAATAAGCCGAAACAGTCATAAATGGAAGATAGAAAGAATGCCCAAGACAGATATTTCCATTCTTCGATTGGCTGGAACTGAAATATCTTACATGGACGATATTCCAACGGCAGTTTCCATAAATGAGGCCGTGGAGCTTGCCAAGAAGTATGGCACAAAGGATTCTCCTAAATTTATCAACGCAATTTTGGGTAGTATAACAAGAGAATGATCATGACTGAAAAGGAATATTTTTTAGGGATAGATACGAGTAACTACAAGACTTCTATTGCTGTTGTCGACGGTTTCGGCAAAATCATAGCAGACGAAAGAAAGTTCTTAACGGTAAAAAAGGGGGAAAGGGGCATCAGGCAATCCGAAGCCCTTTTTCAGCATATAAATAATTTACCTGTTTTACTTGAAAGTTTAGCAAACTATCCTGAAATTAAAAATCAAATAAAAGCTGTGGCTGTTTCTAAAAAGCCTAGGCCTTTAGAAAATTCCTATATGCCCGTTTTTAATGCAGGATATAGCATAGGCAAAAGTCTAAGTTGTATTTTAGGGATACCATTGTATGAATTTTCACATCAGGAAGGACATATAGAAGCGATTAAGTTTAATAACTTTGTGCCACAAAGTTTAAAATTTATAGCTTTTCATTTTTCCGGAGGTACAACTGAGGCAATTCTTGTGGATGAAACTTTACATGATAGTAAGAAGTATGAAGTTGTAGGGGGAAGCAGAGATATTTCCTATGGCCAGCTTCTGGACAGAGTGGGAGTCTCTCTGGGCATGGAATTCCCCTGCGGAGAAGCAATGGACAAATCTCTGTTTGAATCTAAGGCAAACTATAAACAGATTAAACTTCCGCCAATTAAGGTAAATGACGGTTTTATAAACATATCGGGAATAGAAACAGCTTGTCAGAGAATAACAGATGTTTCTGATTCGAGGGATTTGATATACTCGTTGTTTATTCGTATAATCGAATCTATTGAGGAAATGACAGAACAGCTTTCAGGTAAATATGGCGTATCAGACTTTATTTACGCAGGAGGAGTTGCATCTAGCAGATTTATAAGAGAGAATCTGAGACTTGGCTATAATCTTTGCTTTGGAGAACCAAAGCTGTCCGCTGATAACGCCGTGGGCATTGCTTTATTAGGAAGGAATCGGTATGGCATTGAAACCGATAACAGTAACACAATTAAATGAATATTTAGATCGCATTGTTAAAAATGATCCTATCATGTCAAATGTAGTCATAAAAGGCGAATTGTCAGGAGTAAAATATCACGCATCCGGACATGTATATTTTTCTCTGGTGGATGCCGGATCCAAACTCAATTGTTTCTATAGCAGCAGATTGGTTCCGAACTTAAAAGAAAAGTTATCGGACGGAATGGATGTAACCTGCACCGGAAGAATTGGTATATACATAGGCGGAGGAAGCTATTCTCTGTATGTAAATAATTTGGAAATACAAGGAACAGGTTTTTTGTCCGCTGAATTTGAAAGATTGAAAGCCAAACTGAATTCAGAGGGGATTTTCGATTCAAAACACAAAAAGAAACTTCCGATGTTTCCTGCAAAAGTCGGAGTGATTACAGCCTCAACCGGTGCTGCGATTCGTGACATTACCAAAACTATTAAGAGCAGAAATGATGTTTGTGATATACTTATTTTTCCAAGTCCTGTTCAAGGTAAAGGAGCAGGCAGTGAAATTGCAAGACGTATACAATATGTCAATGAAAATCACAGTGATGTAGATGTACTGATAGTAGGAAGAGGTGGAGGTTCTGCAGAAGATTTATGGGCATTCAACGAAGAAATTGTGGCAAGGGCGATCTTTAGCTCAAAAATACCCGTTGTTTCAGCTGTAGGTCATGAGGTAGATTTTTCAATTTCCGATTTGGCGGCAGATGTAAGAGCCGCAACTCCTACAGCTGCAGGTCAGATTGCTGTGCCTGATACGGGGGAGCTTGCAGAGAAAATACAGGATATAAAATATCAGCTTTTGAATCAGCTGAAAAACAATGTAAGTTTCAATATACTAAAAGCGAATAACATACTCTCAGAAATGAGAAATTATATCAGGCTGGATATAAGCGAGAAAGTTTCTCAAATCAATCAGTTTAAGACTGTTTTAGAGGGAAATGACCCAAGAAGAATTCTTAAAAACGGATATGCTATTTTAGAAGATTCAGGTGGAAATGTTGTTGCCGGTATAGGAGATATGGTTCAAAATAATTGCTATAAAGTTACTTTGTCAGATGGAAGCGGTTTAATGGAATTTATAGAGGAGGTAAATTCCCATGAAGGATAAAATAAGTTTTGAAGATGCTTTAGAGAAGCTGAATGAAATTTCACAGAAAATCAAATCATCAAATATCGGATTAGAAGAATCCATAGCTTGTTATGAAGAAGGAATAAAATACTACAATATTTGTAATGAAATTTTATCTAATGCCGGTCAAAAAATAGAAACTTATGACATAGATAATTAGATTGGAGCAAGAAATGCGAGAAAATTACGATGAATATAAAGAAATTATAGAAGAACATTTGCTGGACTTCATGCCAACAGTTGATTCAAAAAGTCAAGTTTTATATGATGCAATGAAATACAGTTTGACTGCCGGAGGGAAGAGACTTAGACCTGTCCTTTTACTTGCAGCCTGTGAATTTGCAGGAGGCAATTCAGCAAAGGCTATTCCCTTTGCCTGTGCCGTTGAGTATATCCATACTTACTCGCTGATTCACGATGACCTTCCATGTATGGATGATGATGAGATGAGAAGAGGAAAACCTACAAATCATATAGTATATGGACCGGGTATTGCAACTTTAGCAGGAGATGGGCTTTTAAATTCTGCGTTTGAAATCATGAATAAAAACATGCTGTTGTATTTTGATGATATGACAGAATTAAAAAAGAGAGTAAATGCTTCATATGCTATTTCAAAAGGTGCAGGTATTCAGGGTATGATTGCAGGTCAAGTATCTGACATAGAAGCAGAAAATAAGAAATGCTCCGGAGAAATGCTTAAGTATATACATTTGAACAAGACAGGGGAGCTTTTGTCAGTTGCAATAATGGCAGGACTGTTTCTGGGCGGTGCCGATGATGAAATGCTTTCTAAGATGAAAAGCTATTCTGAGAACATGGGTTTAGCGTTTCAGATTGCAGATGATATATTGGATGTGACAGGAAATCCTGATGAAATGGGAAAAAAATCCTCCGAAGATATGAAGCACAATAAGGTTACATATGTCTCAATGTATGGGCTTGAGGAATCAAGAAAAAAACTTCATGAGCTTACAGAAAAAGCTGTTGAATCTATTGCCGATTACTACGATAACGCAGAATTTTTCAGAAATTTGGTTCTTAAGTTAGAAAAAAGAACTAAATAAAAGGTGAAGGTATCTTATGAAAAAAGAATTGACAGATTATAATTTCCCTGAAGATTTGAAAACCATGACAAGTGATGAGCTTGATCTCTTAGCTGTTTCGATAAGAGAGTTTCTTATTGAATCAATTTCTAAGACCGGTGGTCATTTGGCCTCAAATCTGGGTGTGGTAGAATTATCTTTAGCCATACATAAAGTCTTTGACAGTCCTACAGATAAAATTATATGGGATGTAGGGCATCAATCCTATGTTCATAAAATTTTAACCGGCAGAGCTGAAAATTTTGGCAGCTTGAGACAAACCGGTGGAATAAGCGGTTTTCCAAAGGGTTCTGAAAGCAAGCATGATGCCTATGATACAGGTCATTCCAGCACATCTCTTTCTGTGGCTGCAGGAATGGCAGCTGCAAGGGATTTAAAGAAAGAAGACCATAATATAGTTGCCGTGATAGGTGACGGCGCCATGACAGGTGGAATGTCATTTGAGGCTTTGAACAATATAAGTGCCTCAAAGTCAAAGGTAATTATCATATTAAATGATAATGGTATGTCCATATCCAGAAATATAGGAGGACTGTCAAATCACCTGAATAAACTGAGGGCTTCAGGCAGGTACCTTAATGCAAAGAAAAATATTAAGAATAAAATTAAAACAATACCTGTAATAGGTGACGGACTGGCTTCCTGGATTTCCGGAGCAAAGGATAAGGTTAAATATGCACTTATTTCAGGTGGAGTAATATTTGAAGAGATGGGTTTTACATATCTGGGACCTATAGACGGACATAATATAAACTCCATGGTCGAAATGCTGGAAGACTGTAAGAACATACGGGGCCCCGTTATTTTGCATGCAATTACAGATAAGGGGAAGGGGTATCGTAATGCAGAGCTTAACCCCAATAAATTTCACGGAATCGGTCCATTTGATGCAGAGACAGGTGCTACAGAAAAGCAGAAGGGGATTTCTTTCTCCAAAGCGATGGGAAATACTGTTGTAAGCCTGGCAAAAAAAGATGATAAAATCATTGCCATAACTGCTGCTATGGAAGAAGCCACAGGACTTGGTGAGTTTGGACTTTTATATCCGAACAGAATATTTGATGTAGGCATTGCAGAGCAACATGCAGTTACCTTTGCCGCAGGACTTGCAAAAGCAGGCATGAAGCCATTGGTTGCGATTTACTCCTCTTTTTTGCAAAGGGCATACGATCAGATTATAGAAGATGTCTGTCTGCAGAATTTAAATGTTGTCTTTGCAATAGACAGGGCAGGAGTTGTGGGGGCGGATGGTGAAACACATCACGGGATTTTTGATTTGGCATATCTTACATCTATGCCTAATATGAAAGTCTTTGCACCTTCAAACAGAAATGAACTTGAAGAAATGCTTGACTATGCTTTTGCCGCAGGAGGTCCCGTTGCAGTTAGATATCCTCGGGGAAATTGTGAATTTGAGAAAGACTCATGCGCCCCGTTCAGAGTAAGTAACCAAAGAATTTTTTCAGGTAAAGATGGTGATATATGGGCTGTGGGAACAATGAAAAGTCAAGCCTTAGAAGCTAGAGAAATACTTTTGGAGAGAGGAATATCAATGGGGGTGGTTTCGGTAAAATCCGTAAAGCCCGGGGATTATTCCTGTTTAGGAAGCGATTGTAAAAGGATTTTCACGGTAGAAGACGGAATTGTATGCGGAGGTTTCGGTTCAGCAATGAAGGCTGATTTGACGGGGAATATTGAGATAGTAAATTACGGATGGCCGGATAAGTTTATTGAACATGGAAGCAGGTCTGATTTATTTGCCATATACAGATTGGACGGAAAAGGTTTAGCAGAAAGGATAAGTGAATATTTTGAAGGAAAGGCTTGATTTATTACTGGTAAAAAAAGGCTTTTTTCAATCCAGAGAAAAAGCAAAAAGATCAATTATGGCAGGAATCGTATTTGTGGACGGACAGAGAAGTGATAAAGCCGGAAACATGATTGATGTTGATGCGGAAATAGAGGTTAAAGGGAGTTCGTGTCCTTATGTAAGCAGAGGGGGATTGAAATTAGAAAAATCTATTAAGGATTTCAAGCTTAGACTACAGGATAAAATTTGTATGGATATAGGTGCCTCAACCGGCGGTTTTACTGACTGTATGCTGCAAAACGGTGCCCGAAAAGTTTATTCCATTGACGTGGGATACGGTCAACTGGACTGGAAACTGAGAATGAACGAAAGGGTTATCAATATAGAGAAATGTAATGTGAGATATCTTGATTTTGATCTTATAGAAGAGCCTATTGACTTTATAAGTATTGATGTTTCATTTATTTCTTTGAGACTTATATTCCCTGTGGCTGCCAAACTCTTGTCAAAAGAAGGAGAG
The DNA here is from genome assembly GCA_000510425.1 of Eubacterium nodatum ATCC 33099. Taxonomy (GTDB): domain Bacteria; phylum Bacillota; class Clostridia; order Peptostreptococcales; family Anaerovoracaceae; genus Aminicella; species Aminicella nodata. The sequence goes on from AZKM01000024.1 coordinate 6,505, forward strand.
ATAGTCTGTTTGATCAAGCCACAGTTTGAAGCGGGAAGAAGTCAGGTGGGCAAAAAAGGAATTGTAAAGGATATGGAGATTCACAAAGAGGTAATTCAAAAGGTTATAGAATATGCAGAATATAATGGACTTCACCCATATGATATTTCTTACTCACCTATTACCGGAGCAAAAGGTAATATAGAATTTTTATTATATGTTGGCAAAAAAGAAAATTTGCGTTATAATTCAAGTAACATTGACGATGTTGTAAGAAACTCGCACGATATGTTATCACAATGATGTTATGTAAAGGAGAACTAGACCAATGGACATTTCTAACAGAGTAGAATCAATGCAGTTTTCACCGATCAGAAAATTCAATCCGATTGCAATCAAAGCTGAAAAAGCAGGAAAGAAAATCTATCACCTAAATATTGGACAGCCTGATGTAGAAACACCGGAATGTTTCATGGATGCTATCAGAAACTTTGACGAAAAAGTTATAGCATATGCAGAATCCGGAGGCCGTCCGGAGCTTATTGAAGCTGTTAAGGACTACTATAAGACCTATGATATTTCATTGGAATCATCAGATATAATGGTAACAAACGGCGGTTCTGAAGCTTTAAGCATGACCTTCATCACACTTCTAAATGAAGGTGACGAGGTTCTGGTTCCGGAACCATACTATACAAATTACTCAACCTTTGCTCTGATGGCAGGTGGAGTGGTTAAGCCGGTCACAACTTCAGCTGAAGACGGTTATTTCTATGCGGATGCTGCAAGAATTGAAGCTTGTATTACACCTAAAACAAAGGCAATATGCTGTCTTGAACCCGGTAATCCTACGGGTAATGTGTTAACTCTTGATGAAATGAGGGTTATATGCGAGGTTGCAGAAAAACATGATTTAATGATTATTGCCGATGAAGTTTACAGAGAATTTGTTTATGACGGAAGAACTCCTGCTTCATTCGGACAGCTGGAAGAATACGCAGACAGGGTAATTATTATCGATTCAGTATCAAAAAGATTTTCAGCTTGCGGAGCAAGGATAGGTCTTTGCATTTCGAAGAATAAGGAATTCATGTCCGGAATTATGAAAATTGCACAGGGCAGGCTTTGCGTTTCGACAGTTGACCAGATTGGATCGGCAGCATTATTCCGTTTGCCGCAGTCATACTATGATGAGGTTAAAGCTGAATATTGCGGAAGAAGGGATGTTGTTGTGGAAGAACTCAATAAAATTCCGGGGTTCAGTGCAACTGTTCCCGGCGGAGCTTTCTACATGACATGCAAACTGCCGGTTGATGATATTGAGGACTTCCTGATATTCTTGCTGGAAGAATTTGAAGACAATGGAGAATCGGTAATGTTTGCTCCGGCTGAAGGCTTCTATGCTACTCCGGGACTGGGTAAGGATGAAATCCGCATCGCCTATGTTTTGAATCAGGATGATATGAAGAGAGGCGTTGAGCTGATTCGTCTGGGATTGGAAGCCTACAATAAAAAATTAGGTAAATAACGGAGGAAACCGGATGAAATTATCCCCAATGATGGAACAGTACATGGAAATTAAAAAGCAGTATAAGGACTGCATACTGTTCTTTCGTCTAGGAGATTTCTATGAGATGTTTTTCGACGATGCCGAGCTGGTTTCAGGACTGCTTGAGCTGACTTTGACCGGTAAAAACTGCGGCTTGGAAGAGCGGGCTCCTATGTGCGGAGTCCCTTTCCATGCCGCTGATTCATATATTGAGAAATTAGTTAAAATGGGGTATAAGGTTGCAATAGGAGAGCAACTTGAGGATCCGTCAGAAACTAAGGGAATGGTCAAACGAGGTGTAGTAAGGGTAATAACTCCGGGAACCGTAATTTCGGACGCTATGTTGAAAGAAAAAGAGAATAATTATTTGGCATCGGCATATATTACAGCAGAGGGAATGGCAGTTGCATACTGTGATATTTCCACCGGAGAATTGTATATAACTGAGAAGACAACAGGAGGTAATCTCTACGAAGACCTTATAAATGAACTGGTAAAAATAAATGCCAGTGAAATTCTCATAAATCAAGACAGCTTAGAAATTTATGACGAACAAGAAATAGCCCTTTTAACAGATTCTTTTTTACATGGAATACCAAACTCATATTATTCAAAAACAACAGCAGAAACGGCAATTAAAGCTCAATTTGGCAATATCTCGTTGACAACACTGGGGCTTGACGGTCGTGATTTTTGCGTTCTTGCAATTGGTGCACTTTTATCATATCTGCTGGAAACACAGAAACAAAATCTAAAACAAATAACACAATGTAATTTTTATGAAATAGGAAATCACATGTCTTTAGACAAGGCAACTATTAGGAACCTTGAAATTACCGAGACATTATATGATAAACAAATTAAGGGCTCTTTACTTTGGGTTCTTGACAAGACTTCCACAGCGATGGGAGGAAGAAAGTTAAAGCAGTGGCTCAGAGAACCTCTAAATGATTCGGAGGAAATAAATCTCAGACTGGATGCTGTTGAGAAGCTTGTAGACAACCCTTTGTTGTTAAACGAAGCACGAGAAAGTTTAAAACACATCTATGATTTTGAAAGACTGGCAGGAAGAATTGCATCGGGGAATGCCAACGGAAGAGATCTTCTGTCTTTGAGAAATTCCATAGGTTTTTTGCCGGATATAAAAAATATAATTTCATCTTTAAATGATAGCTTACTGAATTCATTAAATGATGACATCGATAGTTTGGATGAGGTTTTTGAAATGATCAAAAAAGCCATTGTAGAAGACCCTCCATATACCATCAAAGAAGGTGGCATTATAACAGAAGGCTATTCTGAGGAATTAGATCAGATGAAATTTTCTATAAAAGATGCAAAAGCATGGATTGCAGAACTTGAACAGAAGGAAAAAGAACGAACCGGCATTACACATCTCAAAGTCGGATACAATAAAGTGTTCGGATATTATATTGAAATCAGCAAATCAAATTTAGAACAGACTCCTGATGAATATATAAGAAAACAAACATTAGTGGGTAAAGAACGCTTTATAACGCCTAAATTGAAGGAGATGGAAGGACTGGTTCTTAATGCTGAAACCAAAATAAACAAACTTGAGTATGAAATTTTTACAAAATTGAGGTCAGAAATCGAAAATTACATCAATGTAATACAAAAAACCTCTAAAAGCATTGCAATATTTGATGTGCTATGCTCCTATGCTCTTTGTAGTATGAGGCTGGGATACATTAAACCGGTTGTGGATGACAGCCTGATTCTGGAGATAAACAATGGTCGTCACCCTGTGATAGAGCAGACCACAGAGCAGGGGCTATTCGTATCAAACAATACTTACATGGATAATAGAGATTCCAGCATGCTTGTGATAACAGGACCAAACATGGCGGGGAAATCCACATATATGAGGCAGACTGCACTAATAGTATTGATGGCTCAGACAGGATGTTTTGTTCCTGCAGATTCAGCTCGAATCGGAGTATGCGACAGAATTTTTACCAGAATAGGAGCATCTGACAATCTTGCCAGAGGGCAGTCAACTTTCTATGTTGAAATGAGTGAACTTGCATATATTTTAAGAAATGCAAAAGAACGAAGTTTGATTATTTTAGACGAAATAGGCAGAGGAACCAGCACTTACGATGGACTATCAATTGCCTGGGCGACCATTGAATATCTTTGTAACGATAAGAAGAAAGTAAGAACCCTGTTTGCGACACATTATCATGAATTAACAGTGCTGGAAGACCAAATTAAAGGAACGGTTAATTTAAATGTTGAAGTTTCAGAGGAAAATGGAAATATAATCTTTCTTCACAAGATAATTCCGGGGAGTGCAAATCAAAGTTATGGTGTTCATGTAGCAAAGCTGGCAGGTGTTCCAAAAGTTTTACTTGAAAATGCAGAAAATAAACTTTTTCGACTTGAAGACAGGAACAAGAATAATACAGTAACCAAAAGTTTTACATCAAAGAAAGAGGAAGCTTCACATGCCACAGAGCAGATTTCCTTTTTTACACCTGCATCAAATCCTGTCGTTGAAGAATTAAAAAAGCTTGATTTGATGGAAATTACCCCTTCTCAGGCAATTAGGATTTTAGAAGATTTAAAGGAAATGATAGATGATTAAAATACTTGAGAAACATATAGCAGATAAAATCGCCGCAGGTGAGGTAATAGAACGCCCTATATCAATTATCAAAGAACTTGTCGAAAACTCTATAGATGCAGGGGCGACATCAATAACCTGTGAGATTAAAAATGGTGGAAAAACTTATATCAGAGTAACTGATAACGGCTGTGGAATTGCAAGAGAAGAGTGCGAAACAGCCTTCCTTCGTCATGCCACCAGCAAAATATCTACAGTTAATGATTTGAAAGGTATAAAAAGTCTGGGATTCAGAGGGGAAGCCCTTGCAAGTATTGCTGCTGTAACAAATGCTGCCTTAATCACAAAAACAGCTGAATCAAAGACAGGATGCAGGCTTGTGCTCCATGGAGGAGAAACTGTCGAAAACATACCTCTGGGTTGTCCTGACGGAACTACGATAATTATAAATGACCTGTTTTATAATATGCCGGCAAGACGAGAATTTCTTAAATCGGATGGTGCCGAAAGCAGTTTAATAATAGAGTTGATATCTGAGATGGCGCTTGCATATACAAATATCAGATTTCAACTTATCAACAACGGTAAAATTCTCTTTAGCACTACCGGCGACGGAAACCTTAAGAATACAATTAATTCAGTCTATATGCAGCGGGAATATAAAGATTTGATAGAAATATCCAAAACAGAAGCCGGATATAGTATAAGAGGTTGTATTTCAAAACCCTCGCTTTCCAGAACTACGAAGAAAAATCAGGTGTATTTCGTTAACGGCAGGGTTGTTAAAAGTGCTGTGATGGAAAAGGGCATATCAATGGGATATAAAGAACGCCTTTTCGAAGGAAGGTATCCTGTTGCATTTATATTTTTAAATGTAAATCCGGAAACCATTGATGTAAATATACATCCGAATAAGAAGGAAGTTCGCTTTCATGATGAGGATGCAATAGTCAAAATCATTGAAAATGCAACTGTAGAAGCTCTGGCAAGTCAGGATGCCGTAATAGAAGTCAGAGATTATTTCAGTACCGAGCCCTCAACAAACGATGCAAAAAAAGAGGACAAATCAGAACAAGTTGACATAAAACATATATTGAAATCCAAGAGTGAGAAAAAACAGGTTGATTTAAAAAGAGAAAAGATACTTTATAATTCCAAAGAAAAAGATAACTATGCTTATATAGATGAAATCAAAGAATCTGAAACAGGAAGAAATATAGTTTCTGACATCACAAAGGATTACAGCACAGGAAATTGTGCAAATGACGATTATATAAAATCTGGTAATGCTAAAAATCAGGAGCTTCCTGAAAAGAAAAAACCGGTTATAGAAATATCAGAGCCTCTTATCAGACCTTTTGATTTCAATGATTTGAAAGTTACAGGATGCGTTTTTGACACATATATAACGGCAACAGATGCAAACAGTTTTTATATGATTGATCAGCACGCAGCACAAGAACGCATTTTCTATGAACAGCTTGTAGAAGAGTATCTTTCTGATGACAAACCTTCTCAAAGCATTTTAACACCCATAGTCATAGATGTCGCACTGGAGGTAAAAGAAGAAGAATACAACTGGCTTGATTCGTTAGGTGATATGGGTTATTTGCTGGAGGAATTTGGACCAAATTCATATATAATTAAGGAAATTCCTTATTTTATGGACATTACAGAAGCTGAAAATTTTGCAAAAGATTACATCGAACAAACACATTCAGGGATTAAAATAAATAATAAGGTGGTAATAGATAAACTCATTACAAGATCATGTAAATCCGCCATCAAAGCACATGACAAACTATCACAGGAAGCAATGGAAAGTCTGATCAATGAGCTTAAATATTGCAGAAATCCGTTTTCCTGTCCCCATGGAAGACCCACCTTCATAAAGTTTTCCAACTATGACATTGAGAAAATGTTTAAGAGGGTATAGCAATGTACAGAAAAATTATCGCAGTGTGTGGTCCAACAGCAGTAGGTAAGACGAAATTCGCCATTGAGATTGCAAAACGGTTTAACGGCGAAATAGTTTCCTGCGACTCAATGCAGCTCTATAAATACATGGACATAGGAAGTGCAAAGCCTGCCAAAGAAGAGCTTTTACAAGTAAAACACTATATGGTGGATGAGATAGAGCCTTCGGAAAATTTTTCTGTCGCACAATACCAAGTGCTTGCAAAAAAAGCAATAAATGATATATTTAGCAAGGGGAAAATACCTGTGATTGCAGGAGGTACCGGTTTGTACCTCAACTCTATTCTGTACGATATGGATTTCAGTACGCCGCCGGCAGAAGATGCCGAATACAGAAAAAAGCTTTATGAGGAAGCTGAAAAATACGGAGAATATTCCATATATGAAAAACTGTTAAAGCTCGATGCAAAAGCAGCTGAAAGAATTCATCCAAACAATATTAAAAAGGTGGTAAGGGCCCTTGAGGCAGCAGAATTAGGAAATGGCATTAAAGATTTTGCTGCAGATTTAAGGGAAACCTCCGAGTATAAAAGTATAAAAGTCTGTTTAAACCGAAACAGGGATGAACTTTATGACAGAATCAACCTAAGAGTTGATATGTTAATGAGTGAAGGTTTGGAAAATGAGGTGAAAAAGCTTCTTTCAAAAGGGCTATCTCAAGAGAATATTTCCATGAAAGGAATAGGTTATAAAGAACTTATTTCATATTTTAACGGTGAATATGATAAAGGTGAAGCAATTCGCTTAATTAAAAGAAACACCAGACATCTTGCAAAGAGACAGATAACGTGGTTTAAGCGTTATGAGGATATGAAATGGTTTAACATATCCCAATACGAAAATGATTGTGCGTGTATAGAGGAAATAACTAAATGGCTGGAAACAGAAATAAAAAAATAACTATACATAATAAAAGTGACAAGCCCGACAATATAATTGCAAAGGAAAATGAGATAACTATGGAATGCGAGGAAATTGAATCCGTTCTTCCAAACTTCCTTAGGAGTTTTTTTATATACCTGAGGGGGAATGTTTTACCCATGACAAGACTTGCATATTTGCGGGATATAAAGGTGTTTTTCAACTACCTTATATCTGAGACAGATTTAACCTCTGCAACAGAAATAAAGGAAATTTCTATTAAAGAAATCAATGAAATCAAAGCAATGGATGTGAATTTATATCTTGATTTCTCACGTCGATACAAAATTGAAACAGACAGTAATATTACAGTATATGAAAACCATAATAAAACTTTAGCAAGAAAAAAATCTTCACTGTCCGTAATGTTTAAACAACTCTACAGAGATGAACTGGTTTCCAGAAATATTACAGACGGTTTTGATCCCATTAGAGTCCAAAAAATTTCCGAAAGGGAAATTAAAGCTTTGGAGGATGACGAAGTTCTGAGTATGCTTGATGCAGTTTCAAAGGGTATAGGGCTTACTCCACATGAAAGGGTCTATTGGGAAAAGACAAAAAAAAGAGATAAAACAATATTGATTTTATTTTTAACGTACGGATTAAGGCTATCAGAACTTCAGCAGTTAAATATTTCCTCTTTCAATTTTACAAGGGAGGAATTTAAGATTTACAGGAAAAGAGGTAAAGAATCAACAATGCCTCTGAATAAGTCTGTGACAAAAGTAATTATAGATTACATAAATAACGAAAGGCGAACCGATGATGTTCTGGAACCTTCACACAAAGATGCCTTATTTTTATCTTTGCAGGGAAAACGAATGACACAAAGACAAATTCGTGATTTAGTAAAAAAATATACTTCAATTGCACTTAAAACCTCCAGAAGTGCAGGATACAGTCCTCACAAGCTTCGAGCTACAGCTGCAACAAGTTTGATTGGAAGGGGAAATTCCATATATGATGTGGCAGCACTATTGGACCATGAACAGGTTACAACAACTCAGCTTTATGCAAAGCACAGGGCAAATGTGAAACGCAACTTGGTTTCCGGTATGGAATGGGAAGAAGAAAGGCTGGATGTGAATTCAAAAGAAGCACAGAAAGAAAGCGAAGACTGACCTAATCAGAATTAACGATAAATATATAAGTGATATGTCACAGAGGAATTATGATAAAGAGACTACTTGCGGAGAAATACAATATAGAAGACAATATTATAGATTTTGTTTGCGAATGTGAAAATGAACTTAACCCAAAATTTCGAGAACTGGACGAAATAAAAGAATATAATCAGTACAAGGTTCTGTCAGCTCTGCAAAAAAACAGAATTTCGGATATTCACTTCGGCTGGAGAACGGGATACGGGTATGACGACCCGGGAAGAGACGCCACAGAACAGGTTTATGCAGATATTTTTAATACAGAATCAGCACTTGTCAGACCCACCATCGTAAACGGAACCCATGCATTGGGAATAACCCTTATGGGGATTTTGAGACCAGGAGATGAACTTATTTATTGCAGCGATGGTCCCTACGATACTTTAGAAGAGGTCATAGGTATTAGAGAGAAGGGTAAAGGGTCACTTGCAGACTTCGGAATTTCATACAAAGAAGTAAAATTAAAACCGGACGGAAACATGGATTTTGAGGCAATAGAAAAGACTATAACCGCCAAAACCAAGATGGTTTGTGTACAGCGTTCAACGGGATACAGCTGGCGAAAAGCTTTAACGATTCCACAGATAAAGGAGTGGGCAGACTTTATTCATAGTAATTGGCCGAACATAGTCTGTATGGCAGACAATTGCTACGGTGAATTTACTGATATTTTAGAACCCACCGATGTTGGTGTAGACATAATTGCAGGATCCCTGATCAAAAACCCCGGTGGAGGACTGGCTTTATCCGGAGGATATGTTTGTGGCAAAAGGAAGCTTGTCGATCTTGTAGGCTATAGAATGACATGTCCCGGTATAGGAGCTGAATGCGGTCTTACCTTCGGGCAAACGAGAGCTACTCTTCAGGGAAGTTTCCTTGCTCCCGCAGTAGTAAACGGTGCATTGAAAAGTGCTGTTTTATGCGGAAAGGTTTTCAGTAAACTCGGATATAAGATTTGTCAGAAAATTGATGATAAGAGAAGTGATATAATTCAGGCAATAGAACTTGGTGACGAAGATTCAGTTGTAGCCTTTTGCCAGGGAATACAAGAAGCAGCCCCGGTGGACTCCTTCGTTTCGCCTGAACCTTGGGATATGCCGGGATACGAGGACAAAGTGGTTATGGCTGCAGGAGCCTTTGTTCAGGGTTCTTCCATAGAGTTAAGTGCAGATGCACCTATGAGAAAACCGTTTATAGCTTATTTTCAGGGCGGTTTGACCTATGAACACGGGAAGCTCGGCGTACTTGCGGCAGTAAACAAACTTGCCGGAAAAGGATTACTAAAAGGGGATATGTGATGTGTACAAAGACAAAGAAAAAAATAACATTTAAGCAAATATTAGATATGATTAAACTTGCTGTGTTCTTAATCATAGTGATTGGTGTTCCCATATATCTGATGTTCTTTAATCACAATGTTATTGAAATGGCAGGACAGTATAAGAATGTGGTAAAATATCTTCAGCAAAGACCTGAAATCAGCATTTTCCTCTATATCGGAATCGAAATTCTACAGGTTACCATAAGTTTTTTGCCCGGGCAAGTATTTCAGATGGCTGCAGGGTCGGTATTCGGAGTATTCCACGGTCTGATTTTAACATGTCTCGGCAAACTCATAGGGGAGGTTCTTGCATACTATTTAGCTAAACTGCTGGGTAGAGACGGTATAAAAATGATGATTGGCGAAACGAAAATGAACAAGCTCATGGACGCTTTCAACAGCGAAAAAGCCTATGTATTTACTTTTTTGTTTTACCTTATACCGGGTCTTCCCAAAGATGTTTTGTGCTTTCCTGCGGGAATTTCTAACATGAGATTCAAAGCATTTATTATTATTTCCATGGTGGCACGGATGCCTGCGTTATTCGGAAGCATATGGTTTGGCGATATGTATATGAAAAACGATTATGTGGGAATGGCAGTGCTTACCGGAGTCTGTACGGTTCTGTTTATTTTAGGTGTTATATTCAGAAAAAAACTTCATACTGTTGTTGATGAAATTTATACTAAATTATCAAAATAATAGTAGTTATGAATAGAATAAGATTTTCGGTATATAAAAGTGAATGAGAATTTTAAGTTGCTATATCTGCCTATTATTGAAAAATATGGATGTTTTGGTAATCTTTAATGGGATTCATTGACTTTAATTTTGTTATTTGATAGAATCTGTTCATGAGATATTGAAGAATTTTAGTATAAATTTATGCAGAAAGGATGGAAAGTAGCTATGAAAAAAAGTGTTTTAAAATTATTTGTTACAACTATAGCGATGGCAATTGTGTTTTCGTTCTCAGGGATTGGCGTGTTTGCTGATGAAACTGCGCCTGCCAGCCCAAAGACAAAAAGTGGAGTTGTCAGATCCGGCGGGATTGAAGATTATGAGCTTCCGACGGCGGAAACCAATGCAGACAATGGTACGACCCTTGCGAACGGTGTTTACGATATTCCGGAAAAAGATTTTACTTTTGAAGGAGGAACAGGAAAGGCAAAATATTTTTGTACGAAGGTTATTGTTAAAGACGGCAAAGCATATGGAGAATTTACAACAAACAGCAAATCCATGACTCATGTTTTCTTGGGCGAAAAAAAAGGTGAAAGCGGACTTGATTCAGACAACCTGGATTTATTTAACCCTGAGACTAATGCTACGGGAAAAGATGTATACCCACTTAAAGATAAAAAGGTTATTATTCCTGTGAAATTGAACGGAAAAACTCCTTTTGCAGGAAGAACAACTGCCATGTCAGATCCCCATTGGATTCAGTACTGGTACACGATTAAACTGGATGAACCTGAAGTTAATCCGGAGGAAATAATACTGACCCCTACAAATAAGATCAATATGTTTAGACTTGTCAGTGCAAAAGTGGTTACTGAAAAAGGAGAATCCTACCTGGTATTTGCACTGAGCGGACGAGGATATGAATATATAATAAAAGACGATGTTAAGAGCGCTGAAAAGAAGGGAGATCATCCTGAAAACTGGGCTAAATTCACAATAAACGAAAACGATAAGTATGAATTTAAGATTCCTTTCGATAAAAAGGAAACTAAAATTCCTTTGGTAGCTGTATCACAGAAATATTATGATATGTTTAAGGCGGGAGAAGTTGAATTTTCCAGATGTCTCTATGCAAGACAAGTTGTAGTGGATCTTGAAAAGAAAACCATTGTCAGCGATAATTATCATAATTTTGTCGATTTAAAAGTTGATAATAAAGCAAAAGATTTATCTGCTAAGAGCGCTGTGATTGAGGAAGTTGGAAGTCCTTTTGCGAATGATTTTGAAAGAAATCTGACTTTAAATGTTAAAAATGATTCAATCGATAAACTTTTCCTCGGAACTGCAGTTGAGGCAGAAAAAGCTGAAGAAAAGGATGTCATTAAACTTGTGGAAAACAAATTTATTTTAAATAAATTAGAAAATGTCGAAACCAGATTTCCGGTGGCTTTCCACAACAAAAAAGACGGAAAATGGTATGACAGATTTATGACAGTTGCAGATAATACTCTTAAAATCAGAAAAACCGATGAGGTTCAGGATTTAGAAAAAGAGATAGAAGATTTACGAAATAAACTAAGTGCAGAAAAAGCCAGACACATGACAGTAAGAGGGCTTAAAGTCAAGGCAGCAAAAAGTCATAAATTCACTTTGACTTGGAAGAAAACTCCAGGAGCATCAGGTTATATAATCCAAGTTAAGAAACCGGGCAGTAAAAAATATGTCACTCTAAAAACGCTATCCGGCTCAAAATATGTAACACTAAAATATAAAAAGAATAAAAAGTATGGCTTCAGAATTCGTACTTACAAGAAAATCGGCGGAAAGAAAGTTTACGGTGTTTGGAAAGCATATAAGACACTAAAATGTAAATAATACCGGATTTTTAAATAAACCTGACAAGTTTCAGCTTGTCGGGTTTATTTTGCCGATATGCAATATCAAAACAGGAGGATAAAGTGAAAAAAATTTCAAGATTTATATCGCTGGCTGTTATAATATCTTTGATTTCAGTCCCGGGGAATTTTGCATTTTCAGAAGACCTGCACGGACAGGAAAAAGAAAAAGATAAAAAACAGATCGTTGAAAATAGCGATTCTTCTTTAAACCAAAATGAAAAACCGCAAAATGAAACCGGAAATACCGGTGATGACAAAACATCTGAAGCAGATAAAAACGGTTCAGATGAAAGTAAGGAAAAATCAAAAGAGGGCAGTGTCTTACCGGGCGATACAGATGGATCTTCAACGATAAAAAAATCTCGCAGCAGCAGAACTGAGGATTCAAAAAAAGCAAAAGTAAAAGGAGTAAAAAAGAAAAAAAGGAAATAGTGCCTGTTACTCCAAAGACAAATAACTTTTCAAATATTGTTAACGGACAGTTTATGCCCAATAAATTTTCTGCTGTATCCAAAGGAAATAAAGTGAAGATAAGGCTTTTGCATATCACTGTAAGCAACAGGTATGTTATGGCAACAATTCATTTTGTAGGTAAAAAATGGACCAGACTGGATACTAACGGAAAAATTTATAAAGGAAGCGTTAAGAGGATTTTAAAGCGTGGCTCGACGGAAACTGAAATAGTCACTTCCTATGAAATACCTTTAAGATTGAATGCCGAAAACAGACTTATTGCCTACGATATCTCCGGAGATAAGAATATAAAAAATGAAATAACTTTAAAGGCGTCAATGCAAAACTCAAAGAAATTGTCAGACGGTATTTACAAGGTGAAATCCGATACTGACAGAATAATGTTTAACATGGCACCCAGAGAGTCTGAAGTAAAATACAGTGCCTTAGAGGTAAAAAATGGCAGAATGTTCGCCACAATATCTTTAACCGGAACAGGATATGACTATTTGTTTCCGGGAACAACAGAGCAGGCAAAGACCGCTCCCAAATCAAAATGGGTTAAGGGTATTCTGAAGAATGGATATTTAACATATAGAATCCCGGTATCACTCCTTGACACAAAGCTTATTGTATCTGCACATTCAAGACGAAACGGAGAGAAAAACAAGGCAGAAAAAACAAAAAAATATCAGGAATGGTTTCAGCATACCGTAATTTTCTACTCAAAGGGTGCAAAAAAGACTAAAACCATTAAAATACCTAAGAAAAAAACAAATAAGAAGCATAAAAGAAGAAATAATAAAAAAATCAGAAACAACGGCAGAAAAGACAGATTGTCTAAGCACAGACCTGATAGCAATAAGAGTACACCTGTTATAGATAATTCTTCTAAACTAAAAGACGGTGTTTATATTCCTGACAGTTCCAGCTGGTCGGGAGGCTCGGGAAGACTGAAATATATCAAATGCACAAAAGTTACTATAACCAATGGAAAAGCCTACGGAACGGTAGTTTTCTCAAGCAGTTATTACGACTCATTAAAAGCTAACGGTCAGATATTCAGAAAGAAGGGCAGCGGACTTTCTACATTTGTGATACCTATCAAACTAAATGCCAATAATACCATAATAGGCAGAACTACAAAAATGTCACAACCGCATTGGATAAAGTACAATCTCTATGTTGCTTTATCGGCAAACAGCAAAGGTAAAAAAATAGAAAAAGAAAAGAAAAAAGCTACCAAAGAGTCTAAATTTAAAATGGTTACGAAGGCTCCTGCAATTACAGGTTTGAAGTATAAGTCCACAACCAAAATTAAACATGCAAAATATTTTAAAATTTTTAATTATAATCATGGAGTAAAGTTGGTTGCTGTTGATATAAGTAAGGATACTACACTAAGAACCTTATATAGCAAGAATGTAAAAAAGAATAATAAAAACGATAATCATGTTAAGTATGATGAAGAAGGCAAAGCAGCTGCAAAGTCACAGCATGAGATTACAGAGGCGCTGTATCATAATAATATAATCAATTACCTGATTGTACCTAAGAAATTTGATTTACCTGCAGGACTTGATAAGGATTATATAATAATAAGGACTCCTAATAAGAAGACCTATGTGGCTTCTGATGAAGCTTTGACCTTTCTTGATAAAATAGGTGCAACTTCACCTTTAAAATTTATCGGTATTGATTCTGCGAAGAATATCACTTCAAATGCTATAAGAAAAGCGTATAAGAATAAGAAGATTAAATACGGTGGAAGTTATAAAAAACCTTCTTATCGAAAATTGATTTTAGGTAAAATAACATTATCAGTATTACCATCTGATATGCTTCCTTTGGATAAGAAAAGGAAGTCGGGATTCTTTTCAGGTGGAGAAAAAAATCAGAAAGATAATGCAGAACTTCAGCGAAAGCAGCTTGAACAGATAGAAAGACGCATGACAACCCTTAATATTTCTGTTATCATAGACAGATCCTGTCATGAAAAGTCCAAACTTGCCAAGGCTGAATGGATTAAGTTATACGGTGCAATATATAATAAAGATAAACAAGCGAAGAAAATTTTTGACAAACAGGTTAAAAAGGAAAAAAGTCATGAAAAATAAGTCACTTAAATTGTTAGTTTTGCTGCTGATTATGATAATGGCAACGGGAGTGCTGTTATCAGGCTGCGGTGAAAATAAAGAGGATTCGGCATCCTCTGCCGGCTCTGCTCCGGAAATCCAAGGACTGAAATATAAGAAAACCATGGATTTAAAATATGCCAAAGAGTTTAATGTTTATTACTATGAAGATGGTTACAAACTTATAGATATTAAGAAGGATGCCAAATATTTAATTATTCCCAAGGGGAAGAAAACTCCTGAAAAACTCCCCGAAAAAGTTAAGACGATCAAAGCACCGATAAAGAATATTTATCTGGCGGCTACAGCATCCATGGCACTTTTCTCATCAATGGATGCAATGGATACCATCACTATGACATCTCTCAGGGCAAATGGATGGTCCTTTGATTCTGTGAAGAAAGCACTTAAATCCGGAAAAATGAAGTTTTCAGGGAAATACAGCGAGCCGGACTATGAAATGCTTATAGACAAAAAATGTAAGCTTGCAGTGGAATCAACAATGATATACCACACTCCTGAAGTTAAAGAAGCCATAGAGGAACTCAAGATCCCTGTCATGGTGGATCGCTCAAGTTATGAAACCCATCCTCTTGGAAGAACAGAGTGGGTAAAGCTTTACGGTGCTCTGACCGGCAAAGAGGAAAAAGCTGACAAGTTTTTTGAAAAGCAGGTAAAGAAAATAAAACAAATAGAAAAAATTAAAAATACTGAAAAAACAATAGCATTCTTCTATATTTCCACAGACGGAAAAGCAGTTGTAAGAAGAAGCACCGACTACATTCCGACTATGATTCAGATTGCAGGCGGCAGGTATATTTTTAAAAACTTGGATGATAAAGACGGAAAAACATCAATACCTATGACAATAGAAAAATTCTATGATGTGGCAGCTGATGCGGATTATATAGTTTATAACGGAAGTATCGACCATTCGGTTAGAAATATGAAGGAGCTTCTTGAAAAAGACCCTATTATGAAGAAATTCAAGGCCGTAAAAACAGGAAACTGCTGGAGAACCGGTGCTTCCATGTATCAGCGTACCGATATAGTAGGGGATATGATTATTGATTTTAACAAACTACTGACTGAAAAAAATCCTAAAAATCTTAAATTTATAAGTAAATTGGAGTAACTATGAAAAAAAAATAATGGCAGAAGAAGGCAGCTTCAGACTTGAAAATATAAAACGACGCAGCAGATACACCTTAGTCTTTTCTTTGCTGGCAGCAGCTTTGTTTGCGATGCTCGTTATAAATATTAACTCGGGAAATGTCCATATTCCAATTGACAACATAATCAAAATAATATTTACACATATCGGCAGTGAAAAAGATGTAAACATAATTTGGAAAATAAGGCTGCCGAGGATTATTATGGCAGCACTTCTCGGAGGAGGCTTATCTCTGTCAGGCTTTTTACTTCAAACCTTCTTTGAAAATCCCATTGCAGGACCCTTTGTGCTGGGAATATCTTCAGGAGCAAAGATGGTGGTTGCCTTTGTGATGATTATAAGCATACAGCATATTGAATACATAAATTCATACACTATGATTTCTGCCGCTTTCGTAGGATCCATGATATCTATAAGTTTTATATTGCTCGTGGCAAGAAAAATCAAGAACATGGCAGCACTTTTGGTTGCGGGAATTATGGTTGGATATATTTGTTCGTCTATAACGGACTTCATAGTTACTTTTGCCAGCGATTCTGACATTGCCAACCTGCACGGATGGGCTCAGGGCAGTTTTTCGGGAATGAGCTGGAGCAATGTTCAAATAGGCTCCTCTGTGATACTCATTACTTTTTTTATAACCATGATTCTCTCAAAGCCGATAGGAGCATACCAGCTTGGCGAGTCCTACGCCCAAAGCATAGGAGTTAATATTAAAATTTTTAGGATTGCGTTGATAGTGATTTCCAGCATTTTTTCTGCCACGGTTACTGCCTTTGCAGGTCCCATTTCCTTCGTGGGAATAGCTGTTCCTTTTCTGGTTAAGGGGGCTTTAAAAACATCTAAACCACTCATTGTAATACCTGCAACCTTTTTAGGAGGCGCTGCATTCTGTATGTTCTGCGATCTCATAGCAAGACTTGCTTTTGCACCTTTAGAACTGAACATCAGTACGGTAACATCTATTTTGGGTGCTCCAATTGTAATATATATGATGATAAACAGAAGGAGAGGCGTAAATGGCTAAAAAATATTTTGAACTGGACAATCTTTCTGTAGGATATGGAAAAAACATACTCATAAAAGATATATGCTTTGGGATTGAAAAAGGTGAAATAGTAACGCTTATAGGTCCAAACGGAGCAGGAAAATCCACCATACTTAAAAGTATAACCAGACATCTTGAAATCATGGGCGGACAGGTTTTTTTCGATGAATCAAGTCTTCGTGATATTTCTTATAAAGAATTATCTAAAAAAATGGCGGTGGTTCTCACCGACAGACTGAAGCCGGAGCTTATGACATGCCACGACATAGTTGCCACCGGACGATACCCATATACAGGAAGATTGGGGATTCTGTCCCATCAAGATGAAGATAAAGTGGATGCGGCACTATCAGCCGTTCACGCAGTAGATTTAGGCGGAAGGGATTTTAACGCTATAAGTGACGGACAGAAACAGAGAATCCTTCTGGCAAGAGCAATATGTCAGGAACCTTCTGTAATCGTTTTAGACGAACCTACTTCGTTTTTAGATATAAGATATAAACTTGAACTTTTGAGTATCTTACGCAGAATGGCAAAGGAAAACGGTATTACTATTATCATGACCCTGCACGAAATTGATTTAGCACAAAAAATTTCTGATAAGATTGTTTGCGTAAGCGGCAGCCATGTAACCAGTTACGGAACGCCGGAAGAAATCTTTAGGAGAGAGGTTATAAAAGATCTTTATGATATTGATAACGGATTTTATGATCCTGTCTTTGGAAGTATAGAGCTCATGGCTCCTGACGGTGATAAACCCGAAGTATTCGTCATATCATCGGGAGGAACCGGAATAAAAGTTTTTAGAGAACTGCAAAAAGAAAATATTCCATTTGCAGCTGGGATTCTCTATAAGAATGATATAGATTATGAATTGGCACAATTATTGTCCTGTAAAGTAATTACAGAAAAACCGTTTTCAAAAATCTCCGATGAAACTATGAATATTGCAGTAAACATAATAAAAAAATGTGATAAAGTAATATATGCAGGAGTAGAAGTGGGGGAAGGTAACGAAAGAATTAACGAGTTGATAACTCTTGCAAAAGCAGAAAATAAGTTAGAAGATCTTACAAAATAAAAATTAAATCATAGCATAAAATGCGACTGTCGTTGAACTTTAAGGGTTTTTACAGTCGCATTTCTTTTTTTGAAGAATGAAGAACAAATGTTCATTATGCTATTGACATAGAACATACATTCTGTTAATATATCAATATAGAACAGATGTTCACGAGGTGATAGATATGAGAAAGTATAAAGTAAAATCAACATTCAGATTCACAGTATTTGTAGTATTAGTAATTTTAGTTATAATTACAGTTTTTTCAACATTATTTGGTATGGGCACGGTGAACAGTATTTCGTTAAATCAATTTAAACCGATTAAGGTTGAAGCCGGAGAAACTCTGTGGTCGATAGCAAAAGCTAATAATCCGGATAATAAGGATATTCGCTTACTGGTTCACGAGCTTAAAAAAGTTAACAATCTGAAGTCCGGTGAAATTATCGAAGGACAGAAAATTCTTATCCCTGTAAACAATTAATGGGTCCCATATTATTTTTCAAACAAACTTATATAAGATTGTTGTATGAAAAATCATTTAACCTAAACCTTTATCGTTTAGGTTTTTTATTTTGATTGTAAATTATATTGAGCAATAGTATTAAAATTGCTTAAAACGTAAAATAAAAGGTCATTTTTTCATAGAATGCCATAAAAAATTAAAATTTACACACACTGAATATATAAAAACTCGATTTCATGACTGTCAGAGGAAACCGAGCAATTTCGAGAGTTATTATATATAGGTATTAACTTATTTGATTATGGGTTTAATAACTATTCCTAAAATTATGATTTTAGGAATAGTTAAAACAGCGTTCAATCGTCTTTTAATCATTGAGCTAAGTTTTGGTTATAATGCTTTTGCTACCTAAATATATCTGCCCTACTGCTATTCATTTATTCATTGTGATTAACCTCAGTAACTGTAATATTGGTTTTTATACTTTCTATCAAATTGATTACCTTATTTACATCCTCTTTAGAAAATATAAATCTTCTGTTAATCACACCTTTATTGATGTGCAACTCTATATTCGGTGCGGATTTTATTGAGTCTGTATGAACTGCCATTATTTCATCCCAACACCACAAACTATGAAATTCGTGATTCATAAGAGTGTATACAATGTCTACCCCTTCCTTTGAAACAACTTGTTTTCTGGTAGAAAATGCAGCCGGTATCAGAATCAAACCAAAGGGTAAATAAAACCAGTTATTGTAAGCATAAAAATGATAAATTGTATAGAGTGCAACAATAACTGCTGCTATTTTCACCCATAATTTTCGTTGTGGTATTATTCCAAAATATTTCATACATCACGCACAATCCGGTTACTACATAAGCAGCCGGAGTTTCCTTTCTAAGGGACAATTCCCGTTAATTTGCAAAATTCCCAATAACTTATAACTGAATAAAAGTTTTTCCTTTAAGAGTTAAATACTTTTATAAATTCCCGATCTTCTTTTTTCCGCAAGAGCTTCCATGGCTATTTTATGTGCTTCTTCCGGAGCTCCGGCAGGACCACGACCTTTTTTAAGTTTACCGAACATGTTAGTTCTTGAACCGTCAGCATATAGAATGTTTCCACCCCAGCTTGCTGTTACAATGGCAAATATCGGATTTATCAGGTTCATAAAGCAAAACGGAAGGTATGAAAGAGTTGGAACACCTAATACTGCAGAGTGATATGAACCGCATGATGACCAAGGAACTAAAGGTGACCACAAGGTTCCCCCGTCTTCTAAAGTTCTCGACAGCATATTTCTGCCAAGTCCCATTTCATCAAAATTATCCTTGTACATTGATGAAGGTATAATTAAGCCCAGGTATTGGTCACACATTGTCGTAATACAGAAGATTGATGTCAATATTGTTACTACGATCAACTGGAATGGTGTTTTTACTTTATGTATAAGACCTCCAAGTACTGATTCTACAGCACCGATTTTCTGTAAAATTCCTCCGAAAGCTACGGCAACAATAACCAGGTTGTTAGTCCAAAGCATACTATCCATACCACCTCTGTTTACAAGTTTTGTAAACAGTTCGTTTTTGGATTCGGCAGAATAACCATTATGCAGCATATTTATACAATCAGCAATTCCTGCACCCTGGAAGATAACGGCAAATACACATCCCAGAAGAGACAGTAAAACTATTGACGGAATGGCAGGCATTTTTATTACCGCTACAACTATAATCATAAGAATCGGAATCAATAAAAGCGGGCTCATATATGCGTAATGTCCCGTTATTGATGCTGATAAATTATTTGCCAGTGTCGGATCATATTTATCAACGCTTGAAAACGAGAAGAACGCATAAATTATAATAGCAATTACAAGGCTTGGAAAAGTCGTTGTAATCATTGCTCCTACATGGTCAAAAAGCCCTGTCTGTGCAGAACCTGCGGCAAGATTAGTCGAATCTGAAAGTGGTGAAAATTTGTCTCCGCAGCATGCTCCTGAAAGAATAGCCCCTGCGATAAGTGCAGGATTAAGCCCCATTGTTGTACCGATTGCCATAAATGCAATACCTAAAGTTGCAGATACTGTCCAAGCCGAACCAAGAGCAATACCTACCGCCGCACACATTACAGTTACAAAGGGTAAAAATACTGCAGGAGTTAATAGTTTAAGTCCGTAATAAACAACCGACGGAATGGTTCCGCAAGCTGTAAACGAACCTATCAGGCAACCTACCAATAAAATGATAATAATAGCTTCAAGAGACTGATTGACAGACTCAAGTCCCGCAGCAAGCATATCCTTGTAATTATAGCCGCATATTTTGCCTACAACCATAGCTACCGCACAGGATAAAGTTACCGGTATGTGAGGATCCTGTCCCCATTTAAACACATAGTTTGAAATCATTACTACAAGAAGGAAGATAATTGGGATCAGTGCTTCTATCTTGTTAGGTAATCTCGGTTTTAAACCTTTCTCATTCATTTGACACCTCCAAAATAACCTAGATATATATTACACATATATAGTAACAGCGGAAGCGTCAATGAAGTGTCAATAAAATAACAATATTTCAAGTTTATACCAAATTATTTATTTTTTTAGAATGAATATTTATCCATTTCTATTAAAGCGTTGGTCTCTTCTGCCCAGGAATATTGCGCCATATATTCTCCGTGATATAATTTACTTCCTTCTTTACGATTTTTTATCCATGTAAAATAATCACATTCTATACATTCAAGATGGGTTAATCCAATATTTCCCCTTTCGCTGTGTATAATTTCACCACATTTTAAGTTGCCCAGAGAATCCTGAAGATCTTTTTTTAACATTCTATAGTAAGAATCGTGTCCATCGTCCTCCCAAAGTGTTGCCATTACTTCTCTGCTTGAGCATCTTGCTCCCTTCTTATGAATTAAAAACGCCATTAACTCTTTTGTTTTATCAAACTTGAACTTTACAGGTTCATCGTCTATCAATACATCAAAGTTGCCAAAACATATAATTTTGATTTTATGTGCAGATTTTTCATCATCGTTGATATTGCTGCTATATCTGAGATTCTCTATGGCGTGTTTTACCTGCCGTGAGTTTGCAGGTTTCATTATATATCCGCTGGCATCCAGGTCGAAAGCGTTCCCCATGTAGTCGGAATACCCCGTTACAAAAATAAAATTAGTCTTAGGGTAAACTTTCTTCAGTTCACCTGCGAACTCAATTCCGTTTAAACCCGGCATCTGAATGTCTATGAAACACACATCAAATTTTTCTTTAAATGATATTTCAAGGGCTTTTACAGGATTATTTAAGACTGTCACTGACGCATTATTATCATTTTCTTTTATCAGTTCCGCCAAATAGTCGGCTGCAATTATTTCATCGTCCAATACTATGTATTTCACGTCTGTCACCTCTAAATTGTTTAATCTTAATTTTTTCCCCCGGAATTACGATTGTTACTCTGGTACCTACTCCAACTAGGCTGTATATTTCCATCTCTGTTTTTACGGTATTTTTCAATCTTTCATTTGCATTTTGAATTCCAATGTGTTCTCTGTCGTCATTTAAAACTGTTTCCGGTTCAAACCCTTCTCCGTTATCAGAGATTATAATTATGTCATCCCTGCCCTCTTTTCTGGTTTCAATTTTTACGGTTCCACCTTCCAGTCTTTTGCAAATTCCATGTTTAACAGCATTTTCAACTATGGGTTGAAGTGTCAGAACAGGAACATGAAAATCAGTTGACTTGATGTCGTATTCCACATTCAATCTGTCTCCGAACCTAAGTTTTTCTATTTCCAGATAAATTTTGATATGGTCAAGTTCCCTCTCAAAGGGATGAGTATCATAAGTTTCCATGCTATACATATTTTCTCTTAGATATCTTGAAAACTTAACGGTGGTTTCTTCTGCAAGTTTGGGGTTTGCTCTGCAAAGTGCTGTAATTGTATTTAATGTATTATATAGAAAATGAGGCTGAATTTGCGACAGCATCATTGAAAGCCTTTGCTCCCTTAATTTAATGTCTTTCTCCTCATTCACCTGCTGCGATATATGTACATGGATGATAAGGTAATAAAGAAGAAATGCCACGGCATAGACCTTTACCAGCATTCCATGTCTTATTCCCGTTGAATCTATAATATTTGCAGTCATCAGAACTGAGATATAAAGAAAAATTCCCAGAGGGTTGTTATTGGATTCCCTGTAAAACCTTATATTTAATATACTTAAAAATATTATCCAATACACCCATTCCGTAATTATATAAAAATAACCTACCGGACCTTGGGGTCTCATTACCTGTTCATAAATGACTATATTGCTGTTGTAGAAATAATATACTATGTAAACTAAGGCATTGATTACTGCCGGAATATAATTTCTCTTAGTGTTTTTATCTGCCATACTTATCAGTGCCACCATTGGAAGAGGTTTTGTCACATAATAAAAAATTTGAGATATTACCACATTAATACCGGTACTTCCAAGCTCTTTTAGATAATCCAGATAAAAGGAATTGATAGACATTAGAAGCAGGAGTGTCATATTAACAATCATATGAATTTTTAAAGACTTGTCTACAGAGGATTTCATAGAAACAATAAAGTATGTACTGACAATAATCATAAGAAATATGAAATTGTCCATTATATAAACTTGAATGTAATTCATAAAAAAACACCTGCTCAAATAGATCATTTATACAGAAATCACTTTATGCCACATAACAACCACCGACTTTCTAGCCGGTGGTTGAATTTTCACTTGTGTTTAATTATATCATTGATTACTTAAAATATTCAACTGCTGATTTAAATAGTTTCATATCATAGTTTCCCGGGACATTTTTATATAGGTTTTTCCCTATTCTTTCTGAATGTCCCATCTTACCTATGATTCTTCCGTCCGGAGAAGTAATTCCTTCAATTCCGTAATATGATCCGTTTGGATTGAACTGAATATTATTTGTCACCTTTCCGGCATGGTCAACATACTGTGTCAAAATCTGTCCGTTTTCAGCAAGCTGTTTTATAAGCTTTTCAGGTGCTATGAATCGTCCTTCTCCATGGGATATAGGAACACTGAAAATATCACCGGTCTTAATATTATTTGTCCAAGGTGATTTATTTGATACAAGTCTGACATTGACAATCTTTGACTGATGTCTTCTAATCTCATTAAAGGTCAATGTGGCACTATTTTCATCCGTATCAACAATTTTTCCGTACGGAACTAAGCCAAGTTTTATCAACGCTTGGAATCCATTACAAATACCAATCATAAGCCCTTCTCTTTTATCAAGAAGATCTTCTACCGCCTCTTTTATTTCCGGATTTCGGAAAAATGCGGTTATAAACTTACCTGAGCCATCAGGTTCATCTCCACCGGAGAAGCCGCCCGGAATAAAAATTACCTGAGATTCTCTAATCCTGGCTGCAAAAGTATCTACCGACTTTGCAACTTCTTCCGAATTTAAATTATTGATAACGAATATATCTGTTTCCGCACCCACATCATCAAAGGCTCTGGCAGAATCGTATTCACAGTTAGTTCCCGGAAATACCGGAATCAGAACCTTCGGTTTTTCTACAGTATATGATGCATGTAATTTTTTTTCGCAGTTGTATGAAAACTTTTCCAAAGGTTTTTCTTCTGCTTTTATATTGCATTTGTATACCGGCTCAAGCTTTTGTTCATATAATTTACTTAAGGTTTCAATGTTTATTGCATTGTCTTTCCACTCTAAAATATAGTCTGATGTAGTTTCTCCTATTTTAATTATATTTTCTGCATCTATATCAACATTATTGCCATCAACTTCCACTAATATTCCGCCATAGGCATAATCAAATATATCATTTATTTTCAGTTTATCATTGAATCTAAATCCTATTTTGTTGCCTATGCACATTTTGAAAATGGCATCGGCTATTCCGCCAAAACCGGGAGTATATGCAGATTTAACAGAGCCTGTTTCGTTGAGGGTATTTACTATACTATAAACCATTTTCAGTGATTCACCTGTGGGCAGTCCGCTTTCAGTATATTCCGGTGTGATAAATAAAACTTTACTGTTTGCAGACTTAAATTCCGGTGAAATTACTTTATCAACAGAATCTGTGGTTACTGCAAATGAAATTAAGGTTGGGGGTACATCGATATTTTCAAAGGTTCCGCTCATTGAATCTTTGCCTCCGATAGCTGCTATTTCTAAATCCTTCTGTGCTTTGAAGGCTCCTAAAACAGCTGACATAGGCTTTCCCCAACGACCAGGTTCTCTGCCCGGCTTTTCAAAATATTCCTGAAATGACAAATAAATTTCTTTAAAAGTAGCTCCCGAAGCAATTAGTTTTGATACAGATTCAACTACTGCAAGGTAGGCACCGTGATATGGACTTGAAGATGAAATCTCAGGATTAAATCCCCATGACATTAGAGAGCATGTATCTGTACTTCCCTTTTCTAATGAAATCAGGTTTACCATTGCTTGATTAGGGGTTCTTTGAAATTTTCCTCCAAAAGGCATAAGCACAGTACCTGAACCTATTGTGGAATCAAACTCTTCAGAAAGTCCTCTTCTGGAACATGTATTAAGTGATGATACGAGTTTTTCATATTCATCTTTAAAATTATCTGAAATGTCTTTTTCAAAACTCTGATGCATTGGAATTTCAATATCTATGTGTTTTTCTGCACCATTAGTATCTAGGAAGGCTCTTGATAAATTGACTATTTCCTTACCGTTCCAACTCTCTTTCAGATAAGGTGATGCCGTAACTTCAGCAACGATTGTAGCCTCTAAATTTTCATTATGTGCAAGTTTACAGAAAGCTTCCGCGTTCTTTCTTTCCACCACCACCGCCATTCTTTCCTGAGATTCACTGATGGCAAGTTCTGTTCCATCGAGACCTTCATATTTCTTTGGAACCGCATTCAGATTGATATTCAGACCGTCTGCAAGCTCGCCTATAGCAACTGAAACTCCCCCCGCACCAAAATCATTGCATCTTTTTATCATTCTGGATGCTGCTTTATTTCTGAACAATCTCTGTAGTTTCCGCTCTTCCGGTGCATTTCCCTTCTGAACTTCTGCACCACAGGTTTCAAGAGAGTGAGTAGTATGCTTCTTAGACGAACCGGTAGCTCCTCCGCAACCGTCTCTTCCTGTTTTTCCACCCAGCAAAATTACCATATCACCGGCTTCAGGTCTTTCTCGTCTGACATTTTCCGCAGGAGCTGCTGCGATTACAGCTCCTACTTCCATTCTCTTTGCCACATATCCGGGATGGTACAGTTCATCAACTTGTCCCGTAGCAAGACCTATCTGGTTTCCGTATGAGCTGTATCCTGCCGCTGCAGTCGTTACAAGTTTTCTTTGAGGTAATTTACCTTCCATGGTTTCAGAAACAGGAATAAGAGGATCCGCAGCACCGGTAACTCTCATAGCGCTGTATACATAACTTCTGCCTGAAAGAGGATCTCGTATTGCACCGCCTATACATGTTGCCGCACCGCCAAAGGGTTCGATTTCCGTCGGATGATTATGGGTTTCGTTTTTAAAAAGAAGTAACCACTTTTCTTCACTGCCGTTGACATTTACATCGATCTTAACTGTACATGCATTAATTTCCTCAGACTCATCAAGTTTGTCCATTAAGCCTTTTGATTTCAGATATTTTGCTGCAATAGTACCAATATCCATTAGAGTAACAGGCTTGGTTCTGTTTAAGTTTTTTCTGGTTGAAATATATTCTTCATAGGCTTCCCGGATTTCAGGATCTTTAAATTTAACATTATCTATACTCGTATTGAATGTAGTATGCCTGCAATGGTCTGACCAATAGGTATCAATCACCTTTATCTCAGTTATTGTAGGGTTTCTATCCTCGCCTTTAAAATATTTTTGACAAAGTTTCAGATCTTCTATATCCATAGCAAGACCTCTTTCCGATAGAAAATCCTGCAGTTTTGATACACTCCAGTCTATAAAACCATCTATTATCTCTACTTCTGTCGGTATTTCATACTGAACTTTCAGTGTATCGAAAGTTCCCAAACCGGCTTCCCTTGCCTCAACCGGATTAATTACATATTTTTTTATTGCAGAAAGTTCGGTTTCTGTGATTTCCCCCGAGAGAATGTATACCTTAGCGGATCTCACATCAGGTCTGTCTTCCTTTGAAATAAGCTGTATACATTCGGCCGCTGAATTTGCTCTCTGGTCAAATTGCCCCGGTAAGTACTCAACGGCAAATACAAAGTCTTTTGCATCATAAAAAAGCTCCTTTGCAGTGTCATCAACCTGCGGCTCTGAAAAAACTCTTTCTATGGAGTCCTCAAAAAGTCTTTCCGAAATGTTCTCCACATCATATCGGTTTACAATACGCAAGTTTTTTAGACCCTTAACTTGAAGCAAATTGGTGATTTCATTTTTTAATGAAGCTGCTTCACTTGCAAAACCTTTCTTCTTTTCTACATAGATTCTATATACCATTATGCTTCCTCCAACGCCTGTAATGCTTTTGCTCCAATGTCATTTCTGTAAAAACCGTCCTCAAATACAATTTTTTTAGTTGACTCATAAGCTTTATCAATAGCTTCTTTTAGGGTTTTTCCTCTTTCCGTTATGCCAAGGACTCTTCCACCGTTCGAAAGCAATTTTTTATTTTCAAGTTTAGCACCGGCAACATAGACATTTGAAACTTCATTTGGAATAATCAGTTCACATCCTTTAGCGTAAGTTCCGGGATACCCCTTTGATGCCATAACTACACAACACGCACAGTCCTCAGCAAACTGCACTTTAGCCTCCGATAAAGTTCCCTTCGCAGTATGTTCCATAATTTCAAGCAGATCACTTTCCAAAAGAGGAAGAACCACCTGGGTTTCAGGATCACCGAATCTGCAGTTATATTCTATAACTTTAGGACCATCTTTAGTGAGCATCAGTCCGAAATACAAGCAGCCTCTGAAAGTTCTGCCCTCTTTATTCATTGCAACCATAGTAGGAAGAAAAATTTCCTCCTCACACTGTGCCGCAATATCTTCCGTATAATAAGGATTAGGTGCAATCGTTCCCATTCCTCCCGTATTTAAGCCTTTATCCCCGTCTAAAGCTCTTTTATGATCCATTGAGGAAATCATAGGAATCAAGACCTTTCCGTCTGTAAAACTCAAAACAGAAACTTCAGGACCTTCTAAAAATTCTTCTATTACAATACAGCTTCCGCTTTCACCAAAAATCTTGTCCTCCATCATAGAAGTAACGGCAGTCTCTGCAGTTTCTCTGGTTTCTGCAATTATAACACCCTTACCCTTTGCAAGTCCGTCAGCTTTAATGACGACCGGAATATTACAGGTTTCAAGGTATTGAATTGCACTGTCTTTATCTGTAAAGATTTCATATTGAGCGGTGGGAATACCATACTTTCTCATCAATTCCTTTGAAAATGCCTTACTTCCCTCTATTATTGCAGCAGACTTATTAGGACCGAAACAAGGAATCCCCTTATCTTCCAGCAAATCCACAAGTCCCATTACTAAAGGATCATCCGGTGCTACAACTGCAAAATCAATCGCTTCTTTTTCTGCAAAATCAACTATACCGGTCAGTTCCTCTCCTCCTATGTTCACACAGGTTGCATCCCTTGCAATACCACCGTTTCCGGGCAAGGCAAAAATTTCCGATACCCTGTCATTTTCTTTTATTTTCTTAATTATAGCATGTTCTCGTCCGCCACCGCCAACTACCATTATTTTCATAAGAATCTCCTTTTTAATGATGGAATAATCTCGTTCCCGTAAAAACCATTACCATATTGTATTTATTACATGTGTCTATCACATGCTGATCTCTCACTGAGCCTCCGGGCTGGATGACAAATTGAACACCGCTTTTACGGGCTCTTTCTATATTGTCACCGAAGGGGAAAAATGCGTCACTTCCAAGGGTTACACCTGTAATTGTCTTAAGATATTCTCTCTGTTCTTCTTTAGTAAAAGGTTCCGGTTTTCTCTCGAACAAGTCTTCCCATGCACCTTCTTTCAGAATATCCATATAATCTTCGCTCAGATATGTATCGATGGCATTGTCCCTTGCAGGTCTTCCTATATTCTCTTTAAACGGCAGATTGATAACTTTTTCGTGCTGTCTTAAATTCCAAAAATCAGCCTTTTCTCCTGCCAGGCGTGTGCAATGAATTCTGGATTGTTGACCTGCACCTACGCCGATTGCCTGCCCGTTCTTTACATAACAAACAGAATTTGATTGGGTGTATTTTAATGTCACAAGTGCAATTACCATGTCTCTTTTTACTTCTTCAGAGAGCACCTTATTAGCTGTAACTATATTCGTAAAGTCCTCTGTTGACATTTTAATGTCGTTTCTTCCCTGCTGAAAAGTGATGCCGTAAACCTGCTTTTTTTCTTCCGACTTAGGCATATATTCGGGATCTATTTTTATTATATTGTAATTACCTTTTTTCTTTTCCTTTAGGATTTTCAAGGCTTCGTCGGTGTACCCCGGAGCTATGATTCCGTCTGAAACTTCTCTTTTTATAATTGCAGCCGTTATTTCGTCACATGTATCGCTAAGTGCTATAAAATCCCCAAATGATGACATTCTGTCCGTACCCCTTGCTCTTGCATACGCAGTAGCAATGGCAGAATCATCAAGTCCTTCTATGTCATCGACAAAGCAGGCTTTTTTAAGCTCATCAGACATTGGAACTCCCACTGCTGCAGATGTTGGACTTACATGTTTAAAAGAAGTGGCAGCCGGCATATTTAATATTTCCTTTATTTCGTGAACAAGCTGCCAACTGTTAAAAGCATCAAGGAAATTGATGTAACCGGGTCTGCCGTTTAAGATTTCAATAGGAAGCTTCGAACCGTCTTCCATAAAAATTTTTGCCGGCTTCTGATTTGGATTACAACCATATTTAAGTTCAAATTCTTTCATTATGCCCTCCATTTATTTACGATGCGTTTATCATATTCTCCCGTTTTAATGTCGGTGTATCTTACATAGAGTGATATTTTATTCTCTTCATTTAGATTTTCCCAAATCTCTGAAGTCAATTCTTCAATATTATCAGGAATCAGCAATCGTTTCGGTTCCCCTGTAAATGTCGGTATTGGATTTCCGTCGGTCATATAGGTATGAATAAAGTGCCCCTGCCCTGCAAGACCTTCATATTCAAAGAAATATCTGTTGCAGGAAGTTCCTTCAGCATTTGCACTCTTCAGTATGCTCATTTTATAGGTAAAATCATCTTCTATGTCTACTAGTCCACTGATCCTCGGTGTCCAATTCGGAGCATCCGGTTCAAAGGATCTGGTCCTGAGAGCACATTGAAAACACATTCCCGTTTTCATAAAATCCCTGATGGTGTCGGTCTGGTCACCATTGGTAATTATAATTTTTTTATCGTCAACTCTTAATGGGTGGTAAATTATCAATGAAGGATCCTCAACCTTTGACTCATCGAATGGTTTAATCATAACATCATCTTTGACTTCCTCAAAAACTCTATTTCTGCTGTTTGCAGATCTTCCCATGATAAAATAAGCCGTTACCGCCTTCTTAGCATCCGGAGTTCTTCCTATGATGATTCCTCTTCCGACATAGGGATTTCCTGCAATATATTCCTTTATGCTCTTTGATTCATATATGTTCATTAAATTAAACCTTCCTTAATTTTAAATGCTAAATCTTCAGTTGCCTTGGGCAGCAAAATCCACTCTGCCTCTTCCATTACTCTGCGCTGAAGGATTTCGGGAGTATCATTTTCAAGAACTTCAACAGCCTTTTGCGATATTATTTTCCCTCCGTCAGTAATTTCATTTACAAAATGTACTGTTGCACCTGTAATTTTTACGCCGTATTCCAGTGCTCTTTCGTGTACATGAAGACCGTAACATCCTTTTCCGCAGAAGGAAGGAATCAGCGAGGGATGAATATTAATTATTCTGTTTTCATAAAGCTTCACTATTTCAGGTGATAAAATCTTTAGAAATCCTGCAAGAACAATCATATCTATTTGCTTTGATTCCAATTCTGTGATAAAATCCGCCTCATTATTCAAAATATAAGTTTCTTTAAGACTGTTTTTTGCACGGGTAAGTCCATATGCAGAAGGGTTATCAGAAGCTACCAATACTATTTCACCACTTTTTATCCTGTTTTCTTTCTCTGCGTCAAGCAGTGCCTGCAGATTAGTTCCGCCACCGGAAATTAAAACACAAATTTTCGACTTTCTGCCTAGCATATAACCACGCCCTCTTTTGAATTTACAACTTCGCCCAGCACATACGCATCCTCTCCTGCTTTTCTCAGAACCTCCAGCGCAATATCTACATCTTCTTTGGCAACGATACATGTCATTCCCACACCCATATTATAGGTATTGAACATATCTCGCTCCGGAATGTTACCCTTTGAAGCCAGTAATCTGAAGATCGGAAGAACCTTAATATCTTCCCTGTTGATTTTTACACCGACACCATCAGGAAGGCTTCTTGGGATATTTTCATAAAAACCACCCCCTGTTATATGTGCTACAGATTTTACCCTCACTTTATCAAAAAGTGCAAGCATAGGTTTTACATAAATTTTTGTCGGCGTAAGAAGGGTTTCTCCAATAGCCGCACCGTTCAACTCATCATATCTTTTGTCTAAATCAGCAGATTCAATATCAAAGATCTTTCTAACTAAAGAAAATCCGTTTGAATGCACTCCTGATGAAGGTAATGCGATAACAACATCTCCGGATTTAACCTTTGATTTATCAAGTATCTTAGAACGATCCACCACTCCTACTGAAAACCCTGCGAGATCATATTCATCCTCAGGATAAAAACCCGGCATTTCTGCGGTTTCTCCGCCAATTAGAGCAGATTTCGACTGCACGCAGCCTTCAGCAACACCGCTTACAATCTTTTCAATTTTTTCAGGATAATTTTTCCCACATGCAATATAATCAAGGAAAAATAGAGGTCTGGCACCTACACATAGAATGTCATTTACACACATTGCCACACAATCAATGCCGATAGTATCATGTTTATCCATAAGAAAAGCCAACTTTAACTTAGTTCCGACCCCATCGGTTCCGCTTACTAAAACGGGATCTGACAATCCCTTCATATCTAAACCGAAAAGTCCTCCAAAGCCTCCCAAATCTGAGGTATCACCAAAACTCATGGTCTTTTGAATATGTTTTTTCATAAGCTCTACTGACTTATAGCCCGCTGTAATATCTACCCCTGCCTTTTTATAACTATCACTGAAACTCTTGCTCATCTACCTTCTCCCATCGATTATTTATTGTATTTTGCTTCAACTGCCTTATTTTTTTCTAAAACTTTTTCTGCTGATTTATTTCTCTGTGTATCCAGTTTCTTTGCAAGTTCTGAATCTTCAATCGCAAGCATCTGAACAGCAAGAAGCCCTGCATTTTGTGCACCGTCAATTGCAACAGTAGCAACAGGAATTCCTCCGGGCATCTGAACAGTGGATAAAAGAGCATCAAGTCCATCAAGAGTGGATGATTTTACCGGAATACCGATTACCGGAAGGGTTGTGTTCGCTGCCACCGAACCTGCAAGATGTGCAGCTTTTCCTGCTGCGGCAATAATAACACCGAAGCCGTTATTTCTTGCATTCTTTGAAAACTCTTTAGCTTCCACAGGTGTTCTATGAGCCGAATATACATGCACTTCATATGGTACTTCAAATTCTTCCAAAACTGAAAATGCTTTTTCTACAACCGGAAGGTCACTGTCACTTCCCATTATAATACCTACTTTTTTCATTCATCTTCTCCTTACAATTATGTGAAGTTTTTTGATGCGGAACGAACATGCAATGATTCATGATTAATGTTCGTGTTTTTATTTTCTCAAAATAAATCTCAAAGTTAACTGTCTACTGTATACTCTACCATAATGATTAGGATAATTTCAATACTTTACATTACAATGTATCCAAAAAAGATTGCAAAATTATTACTGCTGCCTGTTTATCAATGACTTCTTTGCGTTTATTCCTTCTAACATCTGCCTGAATCATAATCCTTTCAGCTTGTACCGTTGTTAATCGTTCATCTTGCCAAACCACTTTAACACCTTTAATTCCGGTTGATTTCATTTTATTTTCTAACATTGTTCGGAATTCTCTTACCCTTATCGTCTGCTCGCTGTCCTCTCCGCTCATGCTAAGAGGAAGACCCATAACTACAGTATCACATTCATATTTTTTTATATAGTCTATGACTTTTCCTGAATCCTTTCTGATTCCTACTCTTTCAATTGTGGTAATACCTTGAGCTGTTATTCCCAATGGGTCACTAACTGCCACACCTATGGTTTTATCCCCTACATCAAGTCCTATTGTTCTCATATTCACCTCAAAAATATAAAAATGGCAGAGGAATCCCTGCCATCTACAGTAACTATTTCTTTAAATATTCCTTCAGAATTTCTTCAAGGAGGTCATCTCTATCAATTCTGCTAATCATAAGACGCGCATTATTATGACTTGTTATATATGATGGGTCTCCGGATAGTATATATCCCACCATTTGGTCGATTCCGTTATAACCTCTTTCTTCAAGAGAAGCATATACGGTTTCTAAGACCTCTTTAGTCGTTCTCTGTTGAGTTTTTCTAGCGTCAAACATTATAGTCTTTTTATCCATAGTAAACCTCCTGTCTTGTGTGTAATAAAATATACTTCAACATGTCAATCTGTCACTATCTACACTCGATTGCCTGCCAAACTGCTACTTTACTACTTCACATAAATTATGCATTAATTAATTATACTATGATAACAGTTCTTTGGCAACCTCAAAAGCTTTTGATATTCCATCAGGATTTTTACCTCCAGCCTGTGCCATATCTGCTTTTCCTCCGCCACCTCCACCGATATGCTTTGCAAGTTCTTTAATTATTTTTCCTGCGTGATAGCCCTTGTCAAGCAAATCATCTGAAACGGATACCAGTAAAGTTGCTTTTCCTCCTGAAGAAGTTGCAAACACCATTATGACCTGTGATACTTTGGTTTTTATTTCATCTGAAATATCTCGAAGATCTTTTATATTATAATCCGAAAACTCCTTTGTAATAAGTTTCACTTTGCCGATATTTTCTGCGGTACAAGCAATCTCATTAATTTCAGAACCGATGCTTGCCTTCTTCAGTTCTTCAATTTCCTTTTTCAAAAGTTTGTTTTCTTCTATAATGGATTTAGTCTTGGAAATAACTTGATTTGATTTGGCTTTTAATAAATCCGACACTTCTGTAATAGTCTTTTCCCTTTCAATGTCTTCCTCCAACACAGAAGTACCGGTTATTGCTATTATTCTTCTGACACCTGAAGCAACCCCTGACTCACTTACAATTTTGAAGCTTCCAATCTGTCCGGTATTTGAAACATGGGTGCCTCCACATAGTTCTACACTAAAATCTCCGCAGGACACAACACGCACATTTTCTCCGTATTTTTCACCGAACAGAGCTATGGCACCCATTTTCTTTGCTTCTTTTATAGAAGTTTCACAAGTGGAAATCCGGATAAACTTATTAATTTCTTCATTGACAATGTTCTGCACATCCTCGATTTGTCCGGCGGTCATAGCTTCAAAGTGATTAAAATCAAAACGGAGTTCCTTTTCATTTACCAGGGAACCTGCCTGTTGAACATGCCCGCCCAACACCTTTCTTAACGATGCCTGTAATAAATGGGTTGCTGTATGATTTCTGGCAGTTTTATTTCTTTTAATCGAATCAATTTCCGTTATAAGTGTATCTCCCAACGAAAGATTCCCTTCTTCTATTACAGCAATGTGTTTATAGAGCCCCTTTGACTTTGAAACTGACTCTACAAATATTTTGACCGAATCGTTATACATAAAACCTTTATCGGAAACTTGTCCGCCGCCTTCGGCATAAAAAGGTGTTTTATCTAAATAAATAGCGACTTTTTCATTCGACACAGCTTTTTTCACGCTTTTTCCTTCTGAAACTATGGCAAGAACCTTAGATTTCCCTGCAAAATTTGCATACCCCTCAAAATCAGTTTCCGGAATATTCAACTCCGGTGATTCATCGCTCCATCCAGCATCCTGTATATCTTTCCTACCTTGCCTTGCAGTTTCTTTCTGTATTTTCATGGCTGATGCAAATCCGTCGGTATCGGTTTTGATTCCATTTTCCTGCAAAATTTCTTCAGTTAATTCTAATGGAAAACCATATGTATCATAAAGTTTAAAGGCTTTTTCACCATCCAGCAAATCTTTTCCTTTTTTTTTCAGTGTGGAAATATACTCCTCTATAATAGACTCCCCCTGTGATAAAGTTGCCAGAAACTGCCTTTCTTCCCCGGATATTATTTTTTTAATATATTCTTTTTTCTCTATAAGCTCAGGGTACGCATCGCCTGATATTTCAATTACTCTATCAGATAATCCTGATAAAAAACTCTCCGGAATTCCAATCATTCTTCCATGTCGTGCAGCTCTTCTTATCAGTCTTCGGAGAACATAACCCCTTCCCTCATTAGACGGTGTTATGGTATCTGCAATCATAAATACCATGGATCGGAGATGATCTGTTATTATTCTCATGGAAATATCAGCCTTTTGATTGCCGTCATTGTACTTGATACCTGAAGCTTCTGCGACTCCGTCGAGAATATATCTGATTGTATCAATATCAAATATGGAATCTACACCTTGTATTAGACATGCCATACGTTCAAGTCCCATGCCTGTATCGATATTAGGATGTTCTAAATTAGAATAACTCCCGTCTTCTTCCTTTGAAAATTGGCTGAAAACATGATTCCATACCTCAATAAATCTATCGCAGTCGCAGCCCGGCTTACAGTCAGGGTCACTGCACTTATATTCTTCACCTCTGTCGAAAAAGATTTCCGAGTCAGGACCACAGGGTCCCAGTCCTATTTCCCAGAAGTTGTCTTCTTTGCCCAATCTAACTATATGGTCTTCCTTCATGCCTAAATCTTTCCATATTTCAAAGGTCTCATTATCTTCTTTGTAAACCGTGGCCCAAAGTCTGTATGCCGGCATTTCCATCACCTGTGTCAGAAATTCCCATCCCCAGGCAAGTGACTCTTTCTTAAAATAATCTCCAAAAGAAAAGTTGCCCAGCATTTCAAAGAAGGTTCCGTGTCTTGATGTAATCCCTACATTTTCTATATCACCTGTTCTTATACATTTCTGACATGTAGTCATCCTCTTTGCAGGAGGATTTTCCTGTCCCAAAAAATATGCCTTCAGCGGTGCCATTCCTGAATTTATTATTAAAAGAGACTTATCGTTTTTTGGAATTAAAGATGCACTGGGTGCCGGATAGTGCCCTTTTTCAATATAAAAATTCTTAAACTTTTCTCTGATTTCATTTAAGCCTAATTTTTTCATAAGTTAAAACTCTCTCGCTTTCATATATCTTTAGTATTCCATGGATTTTTTATAGAATTCCATAAGTTTGATTATATCTCGTTCAACAGAGGTCAAATCTCCTGTTTCATAAGAATAAATTTTTATCTTAGCCTCTGTTCCAGAAGGTCTGATTAAGATGCTGCATCCATTTTCCAGCCTATATTTTATCACATCCGACTTTGGAAGCCCTGTATTCGCCATATAATCTATCTTATCCGTTATTTTAATTCCACCTATGGAACAATTTACTTTTTCTCTAAAATGGGTCATTATCTTGTCCATAGTAAACTTGCCTACTGCACCGTTAAACACATAATTTCGAGTCTTGTCAAAACAGTTTCCGTACTCCTCATATATTTCATTCAGTCTGTCTATTAAATCCTTGCCGAATGCTTTATGAAAAGCTGCCATCTCCACAGAAAGCATAGCACTGCTGACCCCATCTTTATCTGAAATAAAAGGCTTTGCCAAATATCCGTTACTTTCCTCAAAGCCAAAATAATATTCGTTTAAGGAATTGTTTTTTTCCAATTCAGCTATTGTCTCGCCTATATATTTAAATCCTGTGAGTTTTTCCACCACTTTAAGACCGAATTTTTTCGATATTTTATCTACCAGAGGGCTTGTTACAATGCTCTTGTAAACTTTTTGATTTCTTTGAGGCGGTCTGACATGGCAGAGGTAATCCAACATCAGTATACCAAGTTGATTTCCTGTTACTAAAGTCCTAACCCCTTCATGATATAGAGCAACTCCTACTCTATCAGAATCCGGGTCGGTTGCAACAATAATATCACCGCCGTCGCTGTCTAAAAGACCAAAAGCTTCATTGTATGCCAGAAGTTTTTCCGGGTTTGGTTGAGGACAGGTTTTAAAATCCGGATCGGGAAATTCTTGAGCTTTAACTACCTTGTAATTAGAGTATCCTATAGAATTAAAGACTTTTTTTACGAAGCTGCCCCCTGCACCGTTAAGCGGTGTATAAATAGTCTCCAGGTTGTTAAGAATGTCTTGATTAACATTGGTTGAAACATCCAGTATTTTTTTCGTAAAACTCCTGTACAAAGTTTCAGGAACTTCTCTAATTCCATCAGTTTCGTATTTAATCCCTGAGAAAAAATCAATTTTTTCGATTTCTTTCAGTATGCTTTGGGGATCTTTTCCGACAATTTGGTGTCCTTGATTATTGTACACCTTGTAACCATTGTAAATTTTAGGATTATGGCTGGCTGTTATCATTATCCCCATATCACAGGACAGACATTTTATTCCATAAGATAAAAGAGAAACCGGCACAAGCTCGTTAAAAAGGTAAACCTCTATTCCGTTTCCCCTTAACACCGATGCTGTCTCTCTTGCATAAAAATCAGAACCCTTTCTGCTGTCATAACCGATAATGACTGAAGGTTTCTTTATGTTACCCAACAAATAATTTGCAACACCCTGAGTGGTTCTTCTTATGACAAAACCATTGATTCTATTAGTTCCCGGACCTAAAATTCCCCTTAAACCCGAGGTGCCGAATGTAAGTTCACTGTAAAAAGAGTCCAGACATTCATCAGGATTGTTTTTAAGTTCATGAAGCTCTTCATAAAACTCATCATTTGGAGTTAAATGACTAATCCATCGCATATACTCATTTTCTGCTTTTTTTCTAATTTCATTGATATCCATAATGAGTATATTTTATCACAATGAATGTGATTATTAAACACATTTTATGTGAAAACTTGTTTAATGCCTGCTCATAAAATATTAAAATCCGGTGCCTTCAATTAATCAAAAGTTTTCAGGTGATTTCTAAAGTACAGTCGCCCTTTACTTTCCCAGTTCAATCATCCTGTTTATAGGTTTTCTTGCCAGTTGTATAGTATCATTATCTAGAATAATTTCTTTTCCGCAGGTTCCTTTTATGGCGTTATAAACATCCACTAAAGTTGTTATTCTCATATCATGACAGACAGTTTTTTTTGATAAGGGATAAAAGCTCTTATCCGGACATTCAAACTGCAAATGCTCCACAATATTATTTTCCGTACCTATTATAAATTCTTTATGCTTGCTTTTTTTTGCAAATTCCATTATTTCCGTTGTGCTTCCCACAAAATCAGCTAAACCGATTAAATCCGGAACTGCTTCCGGATGGACTAAAATCAATGCATTCGGATAATTTTTCTTCGCTGCTTCTACATCCTCTTTCGTCATAACGATATGTATAGGACATCCTCCTTCAAACAGTTTTATGTTCTTTTGCGGAAGCTTTTTTGCCAACCAGCTCCCCAGATTGGGATCCGGCAAAAATATTATGTCTTTTTCCTCCATATTGTTTAAGATATTCACAGCTGAAGATGATGTTACCACAACATCTGTTACAGTTTTAAGCTCTGCAGTAGTGTTAATATAAGCTACTACGGAGTATCCCGGATATTCTTCCTTTAATTTGAGAGCTTTTTCTTTATCGTACTGCATTGCCATTGGACATGAAGCAAATTCGTTTGCCAAAATAACTTTTTTTCAGGAGAAAGAATCTTAACTGTTTCAGCCATAAATTCAACACCACACATAATAACTGTGTCTTCTTCAGCAGTTTCTGCCTGTCTGCTAAGACCGAAAGAATCTCCGACATAGTCTGCAATTTCCAATATATCATTACTTTGATACGCATGTGCCAATATACATATCTTCTTTTCTTTTTTAGTTTAATAATCTCTTCTTGTAAACTCTTAGTATTCATTTTTTGTACCTCTAAAACCGATAATAAAGTCAGCGTCTGCTCAATAAGTCATCCTTGGACTTCAGGCTCTGCCGCATTCATAAGTTTAAGTTGTATATTTTCGTTTGTCAAGGCATATGACTATATTTTATTTACATGTGTCTTGTCACTAATTTCTTTTCATGTTATAATGACTCTGTTTGAAATTTTAACAATAATATTTTGTTTGTGAAAAGGTAATGAGTAAGAAAAATTTATTAAAACTAAATGATGATTCAGTGTTTGAAACAGATGTGCTGCTGGTCGGCAGCGGATGCTCCGCCTTGTATTTTGCTTTGAACGCCCCCGGAGATTTAAATATCACTTTAATTTCCAAGTCTGATTTTGAAAGCAGTGATTCTTTTCTCGCTCAAGGGGGGATATGCGTACTTAGGGACGAAAAGGACTTTGATTCTTTTTTTCAAGATACACTGAAGGCCGGACATTTTGAGAACGACAGAGTTTCTATTGAAATAATGATTAACTCTTCTCAAGAGGTAATCAGGAATTTAATTCACTATGGAGTTCCTTTCCAGCAAAATAAAGATGGCAGCTATGCTTTCACAAGGGAAGGTTGTCACTCTAATAACAGAATAATGTACCATAAAGATATTACAGGAAAGGCTATCACAGAGGCTTTGCTGGACAAAGTAAAAGAACTTCCAAATGTAAGTATGTATCAGTACACAACGCTTATTGACATTATTTCCGAAGATAGAATTTGTTATGGAGGAGTAATTAAAACATCTGACAATAAAATTAAGCTGATAAAAGCAAAAAACACTGTCCTTGCAACAGGTGGTATTGGCGGACTGTACAAATACTCCACCAACTTCCCTCACCTGACCGGAGATTCAATAGCAATTGCTATAAACCACAACATAGAATTAAAGGATATTGATTACATACAAGTTCATCCCACAACATTTTATCCTGATGACTCCGATGAAAGAAATTTCTTGATTTCAGAATCTACCAGAGGCGAAGGTGCAAAGCTGTATGGAAAGTCCATGAAACCCTTCACTAACGAGCTTCTGCCGAGAGATATTCTCACCAACGAAATAAGGCGCAAGATGGAGCAGGACAATATTGACTATGTCTGGGAGGACTTAAGTCGAATAGGGGTTAAGGAGCTTCAAAATCATTTTCCGAATATAATTGATTATTGTAAAGAAAGAGGTTACGATCCTCTGAAAGAATGTATTCCTGTAGTTCCGGCACAACACTATTTCATGGGTGGCATCAAAACCGATTATGAGGGTAGAACCTCCATGAATAACTTATACGCTATCGGTGAAACTGCCTGTAATGGTGTTCACGGAAAAAACCGTCTTGCCAGCAATTCTTTACTGGAAGCAATGGTATTTGCCGGTCGAGCTGCAAAAACCGTTACAAACGAGAAATTTATACCTTCTGCACCATTTCAAAATATGGACTTAAGTAAATATAAAGACTTTACTGCCATAAGAAATAAATACGCAATGGATATAAAAAAAGAAATTCATCGTGTATGCGGTGAAAAGAATAAAACCGGAGTCCCATACAAAAATGAGGAATTAGAGGAAATATATGTTTGATAATATAACAATGAGGCTCAATGTTGAACCACTTTTACTTTTGGCATTAAAAGAAGATATCAATGCCGGCGATTTATCCGCTTCAGCAGTAATCCCTCCTTCAGATTCAGGCAGATGCTCACTTATATGTAAAGAAGATGGTATTTTGTGCGGTTTAGATATATTTAAAAGAGTATTTACACTTTTAGATGAATCTATCACTTTCCACACCTTTGCTTCAGAGGGTGAAGCTATTTATAAAGGTCAGAAAATAACTGATATAGAAGGTAATATGGCATCTATACTTTCAGCTGAACGAACAGCACTGAATTATTTGCAGAGAATGAGCGGCATAGCTACATACACTAATAAAATGACAGCCCTGTTAGAAGGCAGTCATATTAAACTTGTTGATACCAGAAAAACAACTCCAAATAATAGAATCTTTGAAAAGTATGCCGTTAAAACAGGCGGTGCCTGTAATCATAGATTCAACTTAAGTACAGGAGTCATGTTAAAGGATAACCATATAAGTGCAGCCGGAAGCATTAAAAAAGCTGTTGAATTAACCAGAAACTCTATCCCCTTTGTTCACAAGATAGAGGTGGAAGTTGAAAATATAGATATGGTTAAAGAGGCAGTTTCAGCCGGTGCAGATGTGATAATGCTTGATAATATGTCCATATCTGATATGAAAAAAGCGATAAAACTAATTGATTCAAGAGCAGAAATAGAAATATCAGGCAATGTAAATGAGAAAACTCTGCCAAAACTAAAGGAGCTGGGAGCAGATTATATATCTATGGGTGCGTTAACTCATTCTGCACCCATTTTAGACTTTTCACTTAAAAACTTAGTACCGATTAAATAAATTATATACGCTAAACACAGGCTTCTACGATATAAATTTTCTCTGTCGCATCATAAATTGCACAAACAAAGAAACAGCATATAAATACCCCTCTTTATCGGATGTCCGGTAAAGAGGGGTATTTATAACAAGTATCGGTTTCTCTTAAACCTTAACTCAATATCAAATTAATTACTCTTCATGTCCGTGGTCATGCTCATCTTCATCAGCATTGGGATCAAAACCTTCAAGACCCTTATAAGTTTTTCCGTTATTTTTCGCATACTCATATATGGCACATTTAATTGCATGGTCTGCAAGAACCGAACAATGAACCTTCACCGGCGGTAATCCGCCAAGTTCGTCAATAATTGTCTTATTGCTCATGGCAAGAGCCTCATCAATGGTTTTACCAATTATCATTTCAGTTGCCATGCTGGAGGATGCAATGGCACTGCCACAGCCGAAGGTTTTAAATTTTGCATCCACGATAACATCATTTTCAACTTTAATCTGAACCTGCATCATGTCACCACAGACCGGACTTCCGTATACCCCTGTTCCATCAGGGCTTTCCATTTCCCCTACATTTCTTGGATTCATGAAATGATCCATTACCTTATCATTATATAGTCCCATTTTAGTTCCATCCTTTTTCACTGTTCACTGGAGAAAGTTCTCTCAGTTTTTCTACTACTTCTACTAATTTCTCAACTGCAAAGTCAATATCTTCTTTAGTGGTCAAATCTCCTGTTGTAAACCTGATACTTCCATGAATCATTTCATGGGGTATTCCGATTGCAGAAAGCACATGCGATGGATTCAAAGATTTTGATGAACATGCAGAGCCTGTTGAAACTGCAATACCGTACATATCCATAAGCAGAAGAATTGATTCACCCTCTATATATTCAAAAGTTATATTTGCATTACCGGGATGACGATGCTTTCTGCTGCCATTGACAAATACTTTTGGAATCCTCTTTTCAATCTCCTCTATTAAGTAATCTCTGAGTTCACTGCAATGCCTAATGTGAGCATCCAGGTTT
Source organism: Eubacterium nodatum ATCC 33099 (assembly GCA_000510425.1). Classification (GTDB taxonomy): domain Bacteria; phylum Bacillota; class Clostridia; order Peptostreptococcales; family Anaerovoracaceae; genus Aminicella; species Aminicella nodata. Next base: position 48,615 of record AZKM01000024.1, read on the forward strand.
TTCTGTGCAATTTCCGCTGCTTTTCCAAATCCGACAATTCCCGCCATGTTTTCAGTTCCCGCTCTCTTGCCCATTTCCTGTGCTCCACCATGAATAAAGTTTGAAAGTCTGACACCTCTTTTTATATACAAGGCACCCTGACCTTTAGGTCCGTAAATCTTATGGGCAGACATGGAGAGCATGTCAATGCCCAAGTCTTTTACATCGATATGCACATTCCCTACAGCCTGAACTGCATCGGTGTGAAACAAAACCTTGTGTCTGTGTGCAGTTTCAGCAAGATCCTTAATCGGCTCCACTGTTCCGATTTCATTATTTATAAACATCACACTTACTAAAATAGTCTCATCTTTAATATTCTTCTCTAAATCCTCCGGCGAAACAAAGCCTTCCTTATCTACATCTAAGTATGTCACCTCAAAACCTTGCTTCTCAAGATATTCACAAGTATGCAAAATAGCATGATGTTCTATACGGCTTGTTATTATATGATTGCCCTTTCCCTTTGCCCTCATATCAAAAGCCATATTCTTTAAAGCCCAGTTATCAGCTTCGCTTCCACTTCCGGTGAAATAAATTTCCTTTGGTGAAGCTCCGACTAAATTTGCCACCTGTTCTCTTGCTTTATCAAGAGCTGCCTTGGATTCAAGTCCGATTGTATATAAACTCGATGCGTTACCGTAACGCTCCGTAAAATATGGTATCATTTCGTTTAGGACTTCTTCTTTAACCGGTGTGGTTGCAGAGTAGTCAAGATAAACTTTTCTATAATCTGTCATAAATTCGACTCCTTTACTTAAACTACCTTTTTTATACCATACATTTAAAATTCTAAACAATAATGCACAAAAAAACGGGTAAAATACCCATTATTATAACGGCTATACCCATTTAAATTTTAAGAAAAAATTACAAGTTTTATCTGATCTATTCATGATTTTAAATAAAATCATAGTTTTTATCTTTTGCTTCTATTTCATTCATTAGTTGTCTGTGAGATTATGAAAAGAATTACGATTTCTTTTTATCATCGACAAACTCTATATTTTCTAATTGTGATCTGAGATTAGCTTTAAATGCGTCAATGTATTCTTCCCTCAACAGGCCTTGTTCCAGTTTTTCTTCTTCAGTCAAGCCTTCAGCTTTGGATTTTCTTGCCAGTTCGTTGATCCTATCTATCTTTTCCTGTGTAATCATATCGTTCCTCCAAAAAGATTATATCAAAGGATAATCACTGTGGCAATAGATTAAACGGTTATATAATCCTTGATTTTCTCAAATGTTTTCTCACCTATACCGTTGACTTTTTTCAAATCTTCTATGACTTTAAAATTACCGTTTGAACTTCTAAACTTAATGATTTTTTCAGCAGTGGAAGGTCCCACTCCGTGTATTTTTTGCAGTTCATTGGCATCGGCACTGTTTATATTGATTTTTCCTTGGGAAATTCCGTTATGCGATGCTCCTGCACTTTTAGAGGAAGTATCTGCCATGTTGCCCTCTGAAACATTCCTATTATCACCTTTCCTTGAAATCACTATTTTCTGACCGTCTTTTACAAGTTCTGCCTGATTGATAGCACCTGTATCAGCTTTTCCGGTAAGTCCTCCTGCCTTTTCTATAACTTCAAAGATTCTTGAATCCGATGACACTTCATATACTCCGGGCTTTTTAACCTCTCCTGATATATCTACATAAACCTTTCCTGAAGCATCTCTCTTTTCATTTTTTTCTTCCTTTGAAATCACTTCGTTCTTTGAAGCGTTTTCCTTATCCAAGGTAATTGTTTCATTATTTCCTTTAGGTCCAAAAAGCAGAAATGCAGTGATAACGAAAATTATCACTGCTAATATTTTAAAAATATGTTCGTATTCAACTACTTTTTGACCAAACTCTTTAAGTTTGTTCATTTGATTCCTCCATAAATTTGTTTACCAGTATTTTACATCCATTTAACTTCATAGTCAACCGGTAAAATCAATTTATTTCTGCAAACCTCCACTTCATATCTTTTTATTTTAAGATCTGCAAATTTTAAAAAGGTTTCAATAACAAGTTCCGCACTTAAGTTAGACTTGCTTCCGCAATCCAAAAGCATTATAAGTTTAGTTCCTCCATTCTCCATCTTTTTCAGATCAATTTGCTGAATTTTATTCCTTATATCCACTTCCTTAAGTTCTTTACTCTTTTTTTGCCTTTTTAAAGCCTTTATTTTGTCACGGTTAAGATATTCTTTAAGAATTTCCTCCAAACCTGTTGTTTTTACAATCGGCAAGGTAACTTCATATTCTGCTGCAATGATAGCTGCAGCAATAGTCTTCTTTTTTTCTAATATATTGCCAAACCCTGTGATTTCAATTCCACGAGGAAGATTTTCGGGCAGCTCATCTATAATTTTTCTCTTGCTTACAGGCTCTCCGGTTTCAAACTCAAGAAGTTCGGCTAAAGCCTCATATCCTAATGACAACGGTTGTGCAAATCCCATTTTAGGGTGTGGATTAAAGCCCCGGCTGTAAGCTAAGTCCACTCCACATCGTCTGAATGCACGCTTAAAAAGTCTTTGCATATCAAGATGGGATGTGTATTTAATATATCCATGTTTAGCAAAGGACAAAACATATTTATACATACATACCTCCTTGCCTACAAGTCGTTCTTTTATTTATACCGCAGCCTGTACAGCCGTATCTACAATCAGGAGTTATATTTTCTTCCATAGCTTTTTCATTTTCCGATTTTAAGTATTTTTTGGTTACGCCGGAATCAATTATGTCCCAAGGCAAGCACTCATCATAATCTCTATGACGCTCAACATAAAATTTATAATCGTATTTCCATTCGTGCAACAATTTATTCCAGATATCTCTATTATAAAACTCACTCCATCCGTCAAATTTACACCCTGCATCATGTGCCATTACCAAAAGTTCCCCCATTCTGCGATCTCCCTTTGCAAATATAGCTTCACAGGTGCTGACTGCATCGTCATGGTAATTAAAATTAACATTCTTTATCTTCAGTATGCCTGCCAGGTAATTATGCTTTTCGGTAAAAGTTTCTGTAGAGTTCTGTCCAAACCACTGGAATGGAGTATGCGCTTTGGGAACGAAGTTGGATACACTGACGGTCACATTAAATCGTCCTCCTCTTCCGGATTTTTTATGTATTGCAATTATATTTTTTGCAATTTCTGCAATACCGTCAAAATCCTCTTCTGTTTCCGTAGGCAAACCTATCATAAAGTATAGCTTAACATTGCGCCATCCCAATTCTATAGCCTGCTCAACTGCATCATAAATATCATCTTCAGTAATCCCCTTATTGATAACATCCCTCAATCGCTGAGTTCCGGCTTCCGGTGCAAAAGTAAGACCGGATTTTTTGTAACCCTGAATTTCATCAAGAACCTTAAATGAGAAGTTATCCAAACGAAGGGACGGCAACGACAATGAAACATTTCTATCCTTGCAATATCTTGTTAAATCAATTGCGAGACTCTCAAATTCAGAATAATCACTTGTAGAAAGTGATAGAATTGAAAGCTCGTCATGTCCGGTATTTTTCAGTTGATTTGCCGCAAGCTTCATAATACTGTCTTTCTTTCGCTCCCTGATAGGTCTGTAAATCATACCTGCCTGACAAAATCTGCATCCCCTTGTACACCCTCTAAAGGTCTCCACAACAGCTCTGTCATGGACAGTTTCTATCAAAGGCACAATATTTTCCGTAGGGTATATAGCAGTATTCAAATCATGAATCATTGCTTTTTTAACTTGTTCGGGAGCGCCTTCGTAAAGTTTTTTGTATTTTAAAATTCTGCCATCCTCAGCATATACAGGCTCATAAAATGAAGGTATATAAACACCTTCTAATTTGCAGCATTCTTTGAAAAGTTCCTTCTTTGTCCATCCATATTTCTTCGACTCATCCACAAGCTTTATAATATTTGGTAAAAGTTCTTCACCATCTCCGATTAAAAATATATCGATAAAGTCTGCAAGAGGCTCCGGATTAAATGCACAAGGTCCTCCGGCAATCACGACGGGATATGAATCATCCCTTTCTTTTGCCTGTATTGGAATCTTTGCAAGTTCAAGCATATTTAAAATATTGGTAAATGACATTTCATATTGCAGTGTAAATCCGAAAATATCCATATTTCTGACCGGTGTTTTACTCTCCAGGGTAAAAAGAGGATATTTATATTTTCTCATCATATCTTCCATATCGGCAGCAGGTGCAAAAACCCTCTCACACACTGCATTTTTCATATGATTCACAACATTGTATATAATCTGAAGTCCCATGTATGACATGCCTATTTCATACAAATCCGGAAAGGCAAAGGCAAAAGTGATATCAACATCTGCATGATTTTTGATTACACAGTTTATTTCATTACCGGTATATCTTGCAGGTTTTTCTACCTGTTTCAACAAATGGTCAAGGGAAGGCAAAAAAAGACTGTCAATAGTCCTTCCTATTGCCTTCTCAATATCTCTCATATATTTTTTTATTTCACTCTTTGCTCTTATGAGATACTCTGTTCTTTCTGGGTTTTCACCCGGTTTATGAATTAAGTAATCAATTCTTTCATCGATTCCGACATATTCATCCTCTTTGACCAGTCGATCGCTCAGGCAAACAAGGTCTGTTTCACAAATATCTTGAATTTTTCCAAACTTATGGTTCATATGAACTCTGACAATTTCAGATTCCTTAACAAAACCCCTGCTTAAAAGCATATCTGCTGCAACGATTTCATGACAATCTTCTCGTCTTGCCACATCGTGAATCAGACCTGATACTTTCACAAGTTCCAGGTCAAAATTATATCCATTCTTATTGAGTTCTTCCCCTATTTTAACTGCGGTATCACTTACTGCTCTGCAATGTCCTATTACATGTTCCGGAGTGCCATACTCATCAAACAGCCTATAACATTCATCCACAGTCAAATGCCTGTATTCCGTCATTATAATTCATTCTCCTAAAGGCTAATACTCATCGTAATATTCAAATTCATAGTCAAAAACTTTAATGGTATCTCCTTCTTTCATTCCCATTTCGAGCATCTTATCAATAGCACCTTTTTTCTCTATATATTTGTACAAGTATCTGAGAGAACCGAAATCGTTGAAATTTGTTGAATCAAAAATTTTCTTCAGTTGTTTTCCGGTAACAACATACACTCCGTTCTCCAGCGAAACTTCAACATTCTTATATTCAGGATCCTTATCATCAAGTTCAAAATCAAAGTATTCAACTTCAGGCTCTTTCTGCGGCATATCCTCAACTTTTTTAAGTTCTGCCAATGCTTCGTTCAAAATTTCCGTAACACCGTAATTGATGGGTGCGGACATCGGAAAAACTTTATAGCCTTTATCTTCTACATAAGTTTTAAATTTTATATACTCTTCACTATCTTCATCTGTAAGGTCTATTTTATTAGCTGCAACAATCATTGGTTTTTTTGCAACAGATTTGCTGTACTGCTCCAGTTCTTTGTTGATTTTGTCAAAATCTTCAATAGGATCCCTACCTTCAGAACCCGATACATCGACAACATGAATAAGAACCTTGGTTCTTTCTATATGCTTTAAAAATTTAAGCCCCAATCCGAGACCCTTATGAGCGCCTTCAATAATTCCTGCAATATCAGCCATAACAAAACTGGTATCGTGCAGTTCTACAACGCCTAAATTCGGATCTATAGTTGTAAAATGGTAATTCTCTATTCTAGGTTTCGCACTTGTAGATATGGCCAAAAGGCTGGATTTTCCAACATTCGGAAAGCCTACTAAACCGACGTCTGCAATCATTTTTAATTCTAGAATTACGGTTCTTTCCTTTGCCTCCGTTCCTGCTTCTGCAAAATTCGGTGCCTGTCTTACAGAGTTTTTAAAGCGAGTATTTCCCTTTCCTCCACGACCACCTTTAGCTGCAATCAAAGAATCTCCATCTTCAAGCAAATCTTTCATAATTTTACCTGACTTGAAATCTATTACAACAGTTCCCTGTGGAACTTTTATTATCAAATCTTTCCCGTCTTTTCCGAAACGCTTCTTGCGCATTCCGTCCTGACCGTTCTCCGCTTCATATTTTCTTTTATATTTAAAGTCCATCAGCGTCCTGAGATTTTTATCCGCTTTGATAATTATATCTCCGCCTTTTCCCCCATCTCCGCCGTCAGGACCTCCCTCCGGTACAAATGGTTCTTTGCGAAAAGAAACGGCTCCATTGCCACCTTTTCCCGATACAATCTCTATTTTTGCTCTATCTACAAACATAGTTTTTCTCCATAATGAAAAATAAGCCCCTATATACATAGGGGCTCCGAATATTTACGCTTCTTTCGAATAAACGCTAACCTGTTTTCTGGTTTTGCCTTTTCTTTCGAATTTTACAGCGCCGTCGATCTTAGCAAACAATGTATCATCGCCACCGATCCCTACATTGTTGCCAGGATGAAGCTTGGTTCCTCTCTGTCTAACCAAAATGCTTCCGGCTGTAACGAACTGACCGTCACCAGTCTTGACGCCTAAACGTTTGGACTCGGACTCACGCCCGTTCTTAGAGCTTCCTACTCCCTTTTTACTTGCCATAGACCAGACACCTCCTTACTGAATGACAATCATTATTTCTCTGCGTTCTCAATTGCTTCGATGATTACAGCTTTAGTTGCTTTCTCATCTATTTCAATATTGTGTTCTTTAGCGTAAGCGATTAATTCATCTTTCTTCATTGATGAAGAAATCTTTACCGGCTTAGCTTCTTCCTTTACAGGAGTTGCAACTTTCTTCACTTCTCCGGTTAAACTTGTGATTTCAACCGTAGTGAATGGCTGCCTGTGACCCTGTTTCTTTCTGTAGTCTTTCTTATTCTTGTACTTGAATATAATAATTTTAGGTCCTTTTCCATTCTTCTTGACTTCTGCAACCACTTTGGCACCTTTAACATAAGGAGTACCGAATTTGGTTTCCGAGTCGTTGTTAAGAACAAGCACCTTTTCGAATTCAACTGACTCACCTTCTTCAATGCCCAGTTTTTCGATGTTTAATATGTCACCTTCCTGTACACGATATTGTTTGCCACCGGTTTCAATTACTGCATACATTATTCTTTTACCTCCTCTTTCCAGTCTCGCCTTTTCAGGTAGTACCAACAATCAGGCACTTTAAAACCTTTGCCGTGCGGTCTAACTCCGTAAGAATAACATATAACGCAGATTATGTCAAATTTTTTTAAAAAATGACATAAAATTTTTCTATAGGGTTAAATGAAAAAGTAGCTTCTATGTGTAAAAGTAAGTTCACCATGTAAGATTAGCTTCACCATTCTTAACTAAAATTATGAACTTACTTTTTCATTTAACTACATTCTTTATAGTTTCAACATTATAAAAAATAAATATTATAAATAAGATTACTTTTACTCTAATATCACACCGTCTTCGTCAAAAGCTAAATCTTCCGTAGTCTCCGAATTGTCAGATACGGTATCTTTTTCAACTTCCTCGGATCCTTTCAGCATATCCAAAACTTTCAGTCTGATTTCTTCCAATATTTCAGGATTTTCCTCCAGCCAGTTCTTTACATTCTCTCTGCCCTGACCGATTCTATCTCCATTATAGCTGAACCACGATCCCGATTTCTTAACTATATCATGTTCAACAGCACAATCCAAAACATCTCCGCTTAAAGATATACCCTTGCCATACATAATATCGAATTCAGCCTTTTTAAACGGTGGTGCGACCTTATTTTTTACAATCTTTACTCTGGTTCTGTTGCCAAGCATTTGATCACCCTGCTTGATGGTTTCAACTTTTCTAACATCAAATCGCATCGAGGAATAAAATTTAAGGGCACGCCCACCTGTAGTCACTTCAGGATTTCCAAACATAATGCCTACTTTTTCGCGAAGCTGGTTAATAAATATAACGCATGTATTAGTTCTATTAACGGTACCTGTTAACTTTCTGAGAGCCTGTGACATCAGTCTCGCCTGTAAACCCACATGGGAATCGCCCATATCACCTTGGATTTCAGCTTTAGGTACTAAGGCTGCAACCGAATCTATTACAATCACATCAATAGCACCGCTACTTGCCAACATATCACAAATTTCTAAAGCTTGTTCTCCCGTATCAGGTTGGGAAACTAAAAGTTCATCTATATTGACACCTAAGTTTCTGGCATATATCGGATCAAGTGCGTGTTCGGCATCTATGAAGGCTGCTTTGCCGCCTGCCTTTTGGGCTTCTGCAACGATGTGAAGCGTGAGGGTAGTCTTACCCGAGGACTCAGGACCGAATATCTCAATGACCCTACCCTTAGGAACACCTGAAACACCTGTTGCGACATCCAAACTCAAGGAACCGGTGGAAATCGTATCTATATTTCTGTTTGCAGATTCATCTCCAAGTTTCATTATAGAGCCCTGACCAAACTGTTTCTGAATTCTTGAAAGTGCATCTTCCAATGCTTTATCTCTATCTGACTGTATATTTTGTGATTTTGCTCTTGCCATCTCTACCTCCGTGCGAACATTTGTTCTAAACATATTCTAATATATTTTTCAAATTTGTCAAGGACTATATACTGTTAATAATTGGTAATACCGATACTATCATTTTCCCCATATGAGGTCAAGAAAATATATTATATGTTTTTGTTTATTATATTCAACATCCACAGAACCATATATTTTCTATTCCAGTTTCTATCTATATTTCTTCCGTTTATTCTCGTTACGGACGACTTTTCTTTATATCTGAATCCTATATATGCAGACCCGACCGGAAAATCATCTCTGCCGCCTTCCGGCCCGGCAATCCCTGTAATGGAAATACACACATCACTTCCGGTCTTTCTATGAAGTCCTTCAACCATTTCCATAGCCACTTCACTACTGTAAACAGTCTTTTCTTCTATGGTGACCGGACTGACCCCAAGCTCCTGAATTTTTGCTTTCTCAGTATATGTGGTGAGTCCTCTGTCAAACACTTTGGATATTCCTGAAACCGAAGTTAAAGTTCCGGCAAACATTCCTCCCGTACATGATTCGCAGCAGGATATTGTAATATTATTATCAATTAACTTCTTACCTACAACATCAACAAGTTCCTCATTATCATAGCTGAAAATATACTCTGAAAGTCTATTTTTTATTTCGGAAACAATTTCATCTATAGCCCTGTACGCTTCTTTTTCTGTTTTGCGCTTCGAGGCAATCCTGATTGAACATTCTCCTTCCTTGGCATAGGTGGCAATTGTCGGATCAGTCTGATTATCTATTAAATCCAGAATCTCAGTTTCCAGTGAAGATTCTCCCTTGCCGAAAAATCTCAGTGTTCTGTAACAAATTGTTTCATTTTGAAACTGTTTAAGAAAAGGTTTTACTTTCTGTTGAAACATTCTCACCATTTCTCTTGGCGGTCCGGGCATTGCAATGGCATATTTATTCTTATGTTCCAATACAAATCCCGGTGCTGTACCCTTGTCATTATCAAAAACAATCGCCCTGGAGGGCATCAAAGCCTGCTTGTAGTTGTTTTCCGTCATTTTATCGTATTTTCTCATTTTAGCAAGTCTTTCTAAGGCATCCAGCGAAGGCTTATGTTCAACCAACTTATCATTAAAAAATTTGCAAATAGTTTCTTTTGTCATATCGTCTTCCGTGGGACCCAGACCTCCGGTGGTTATAACAATATCGCAATTCTCAAATGAGTTTTTGATAATTTCACTTAATCTTCCATCGTTATCTCCGACAGTATGGTGATAGAGAACATCAAAACCCAGCAGATTCAACTGCTGGGATAAAAACACTGAATTTGTATTTGTGATTTGTCCGAATAATATCTCTGTTCCTACGCTGATTATAGATACTTTCATAACTTCCTTCTCTTCTACTGTTTAAAAACATACTTATTTTTTAGTACATACTCTGCCCCTGAATATACATTCATCGCCACCGATGCATAAATTAAAAATTGTGCAAAGTAGAGAACATATGTATAATAATTTGCCTCTTTCATGGATAGTGCAAGAATCAGTGTCGGTACTGCAACCATCTGAACTACGGTTTTAACCTTGCCTGACATACCTGCCGCTATTACTGTTCCGTGTGAAGCTGCAACTGTTCTCATTCCCGCAATGAGAAATTCTCTTGCCAAGATTATAATAAATGCCCAAGCAGGTATAATAGAATCTCCTACTAACAGACAAAACGCAGAGTATACCAATACTTTATCCGCCAGCGGATCCATGATTTTTCCAAAGTCTGTAATCAAATTATATTTCCTTGCGATTTTACCATCTGCCATATCTGTTAAAGACGCTAAAATAAATATTATTAAAGCAATAATAAACATATCTGTCATATAAGCTGCAATAAAAAGTGGCGTCATAAAAATTCTTGCCATGGTTAATTTATTCGGTAAATTCATTTTTATACCTCTCTGCCTTCCAAATCATAATCATAAGCTTCTAATATCTCAACGGGTACAATATCACCCGGTTTATGGACCGAATTTGACGTAAAAACAACTGAATTATCTATTTCCGGAGCATCATACCTTGTTCTGCCTGAATAAACTCCTTCTTCTTCCATTGAGTCCACGATAACATCTAAAGTCTTCCCAATCTTTTTCCTATTTCCCTCCAGAGAAATTTCCATTTGCTTCATCATTATGCAATCAAGTCTCTCCTGCTTTATATCCTCAGGAATCTGATTATCCATTGTGGCTGCCGCTGTGCCTTCCTCTCTGGAATATGTAAAAACACCCAGTCTTGAAAACTTCTGATCCGAAACAAAATCCGATAAAATATTAAAGTCTTCCTCAGTTTCTCCCGGAAAGCCTACGATAAGTGTTGTCCTTATATGAATATCGGGTATTTGACTGCGAAGTTTTGAAAGCGTGCGATACAATGACTTGTTAGTCGTGGCTCTATTCATATTATCAAGAATTTTGTCGCTGGCATGTTGTATAGGAATATCAATGTAATTACATATCTTATCCTCTGAAGCAATAGTCCGGATAAGCTCATCATCTATTCTTTCTTCATAACAATAGAGAAGTCTTATCCATTCTATCCCTTCAATTTTGCAAAGTTTTCTTAGTAAAGTTGAAAGCATAGGTTTACCATAATTATCAATACCGTAGTATGTTAAATCCTGTGCTATTAAGATTAGTTCTTTGCAACCGGATTTACTCAGCATTTCTGCTTCTTCAATTACATTTTCAATAGTTCGGCTTCTATATGGTCCTCTTATCTCAGGAATTATACAATAAGAACATATGTTATCACATCCTTCGGCAATCTTTAAGTATGATGTATATGGATTTTCAGTCAGATGTCTGATCTTAACCTCCACTTCACTCAAATCACAGGAGCTGTTTTCCAAAAATCTTTCATTGCTTTTTTCCAGTTCCTCGAGAAGCTTCGGAAGTTTATCATAATCGTTTACACCTATAAATCCGTTTGCTTCAGGAATTTCCTTATATAATTCATCTGCATATCTCTGAACCAGACATCCCGAAATTACCAGTTTTTTATTTTTTTCCTTGTAGGCCGCCATATTGAATATTTCATCTATGGATTCTTTTTTTGCGTCTTCTATGAACCCGCATGTATTTACAATGATGGCATCGGCTTCGTCAGGTGACTCTACAATTGTAAATCCTTTTTCTTCCAGATTACCCATAGCAATTTCACTATCGTTTATATTCTTGGGACATCCCAGTGTATTAAAATATACTTTCATTCTTTTCCCTTTTATTTATATAATTCTTCAAATTCCTCTTCACTTATCAATACCTGTCTTGGCCTTGACCCATCCTGAGCTCCTACTATACCCCGGGCCTCCATTTGGTCAACAATTCTGGCAGCTCTGTTATATCCGACTCTAAATCTTCTTTGAATCATAGATGTTGATGCCTGTCCCTGCATAACTACACATTCTATCGCTTCAGGCAACAGTTCATCCGCATCATCATCCTTATCGGAAACCATTATATTAGAATTTTCTATTGTATCGATAACTTCATCGGCATACTCTATTTCATCCACCTGATTTTTCACATGGTCTATTACTCTCTGAACCTCCTTATCTGAAACAAATGTACCTTGAACTCTCAAAGCTGTTCCTACTCCAAGCGGACTGAAAAGCATATCCCCCTTACCTACAAGGTGCTCTGCTCCCCCTCTGTCCAAAATAGTCCTTGAGTCAGCCTGTGATGATACGGCAAATGCGATTCTGGATGGTATATTTGCCTTTATAAGTCCTGTAATAATGTCTACGGAAGGTCTTTGTGTAGCAACAATAAGGTGCATTCCGGCAGCCCTTGCCATCTGTGCCAATCTGCAAATCGAATCTTCAACCTGATTTGGAGCTGCCATCATTAAATCTGCCAGTTCGTCTATGATTATAACGATTTGCGGCATGAATAAATCACTGTTCCCGTTTTCTATCATTTTTGCATTATAAGATGCCAAGTCTTTTACATTCTCTTCTGCGAAAAGTTTATATCTGTTTGTCATCTCAACGACAGCCCAGTTAAGTGCTGCAGCTGCTTTGGACGGTTCGGTCACAACCGGAATCAAAAGATGAGGAATCCCGTTATAGTTGCCAAGTTCTACAACTTTGGGATCTATAAGCACCAGCTTAACCTCATCAGGACCGGCTTTATATAATAAGCTGGTTATTATGCTGTTTATGCAAACGCTCTTTCCCGAACCTGTTGACCCTGCAATCAGAAGGTGTGGCATATCTTTTAAGTTTGCAACTATAGGTTTTCCTGCAATATCTTTACCCACCGCAAATTCAATTTTAGACGGAGCTTCTTTAAACTCTTTTGAGTCGATTATCTCTCTGAGAGTAACCATATTTATTTTTTCATTTTCCACCTCTATACCCACTGCAGCCTTTCCGGGGATAGGAGCCTCCATTCTTATGCTCTTGGCTCGCAGATTTAGGGCTATATCATCAGAAAGACCTACGATTTTGCTGACTTTGACACCGGTATTAGGCTGTATTTCATATCTTGTCACCGCAGGACCTTGAGTAACCTGCACAACCTTGGCATCAACATTAAAATTGTGCATTGTTTTTTCAAGAAGTCTGGCTTTTTCTTTCAGACTTTTACTTATTCCGCTTCTATCTATATTTGATGGCAAATTCAACAACTCTAGAGAAGGCTTCTTATATTCAGCGGTAATATTTTTGTCCACTGCTTTTGTTAAAGCCTTATCTCCTGCACCTAAACCAAGTTCTGCTCCAATCTTTGCCGCATTTTCTGCAATTTCTTTCTTACTTGGCTGTTTATTTTCATAATTATCTATATCTACCTGCTCAGCTTCAGAGCCTTCTAAACCGTAACCTCTTAAAATAGGGTCGCTTACCGGTTTCGCTTCGGAAGTTTTAGACTCAGATTCTACGCCGAATTGCTTATCTCTAGTCATAAACTCCATTATATTGCTTTTGGCTTTTTTTATTTTTCCTGATTCTTCCTGAGAAAACGGTGCAGCTTCAAAATAGTTGTCAGCAGCTTCATCTTCTTCAGCATCATCGTGAGCCTGAAGAAGTCGTTTTTCCTCTCTCCTGTTATGCAGTTTTTCCATCCAAACAGAAATCGGGGTATTCATTGTAATCAAAATACAAACTAAAATAATAGCGATTGAAAAGATATAGAGACCTGCTCTTCCAATTAGTTTTATGAGCAATACCCCTATACTCATTCCCAGAACCCCGCCACCTTCCAGCTTTGTTCCCCCGATATAAAAGTTTACGATATATAGCTCTAACAAATCATCATATATAAACCTTGCAGAATTTAACAGACAGAAGGCAACTAAAATAATCAGAAAGCCTAAAAAAGTCTTCCATGTAAAATGATTGGATTTACCGAAAACCAATAAACATCCGATGATAATCATATACCACGGAAAAACATATCCGATATGTCCCAGAATCCCTTTAATAACAGTTGCAAGACCATTACCTAATGATCCTGCAGCATTAAACTGCATTGCGACAAATATAAATATACCTATTGCAACAAAAGCAATCCCCCAAAGAAGATCGTACAGCCTTTTTTTATGCTTTCTGTTTTCTTGCATCCTGCGTATCTGCATACGCTTTTCCTCACTTACGGGAGAAGTTTTCTTTCTTGATTTTTTAACTTTCGTTTTATTGTTTTTTTTCCCTTTGCTTGTTCTATTTGCCAAATATTTGACCTTTCACTTATTTCCCTGTAATTAAACTATATCCAATTACAAATACCGCTAATATCCATACATAATATGAAAAAAACTTTAATTTTTGTGCAACTACAACCTTAATCATAGCTTTAATCGCTAAAACCCCTGATATGGCTGCAACAGCTATGCCTGCAAGCATGGGTCCAAGCTCCATAGTGCCTGCACTCGCCTGATGAATTGCATCGGGAACTTCTAAAATTGCTGCACCTAAAATTGTTGGAATGGAAATCAGAAACGCATATCTAACTGCAAATTCTCTGTCAAGGCCGGTCAGAAGACCTCCGACCATAGTTGAGCCGGATCTGGAAACCCCTGGGCATATTGCAATTCCCTGCATAACTCCGATAAAAAATCCATTTCTAAAATTCATTCTCTCTATATTGTTTCTACCGTTGTTCAATTTTTCAGCCATGTATAAAACGGCACCGGTAAAAATCCAACCGATTCCAATTGCTAAAATATTACTATTTAAATTTTCAAAGAACTTATTCATAGTCAAACCCATGATTACAGTAGGCACAGTCGTCCAAATAATCATTATGCCAAGCTTTCTTACAGGTCTTTCATTCAATCTCAGTCCCTTACCTGTGCAAAGGTCTTTAATCGTTAAGAAAAGTTCCTTAATAAGCTCCCAGATATCTCTCCAATACATTATAAATACCGAAACCAATGTACCTATATGAAGCAAAACTGTGAAAATCAATACTTTTTCACCTTTAATACCGAAAAAATGTTGCAGAAGAGCAAGATGCCCGCTGCTGCTCACAGGTAAAAACTCTGTTAATCCTTGTACCAGTCCTAATATAATGGATTCAATATAACTCACTAATTCTCTCCCCTTATTTTGATGCGATATATCCCAGTTCAACTAATGCTTCTGCAGAAAGAACAGCACCTCCTGCCGCCCCCCTGACGGTATTATGTGCAAGGCCGACAAATTTATAGTCAAAAATACTATCTTTTCTTAAGCGTCCTATAGTAATACCGAAGCCCCTCTCATAATCAACATCCAGTTTGACCTGAGGGCGATCATCTTCTGTCATATATTTTATAAACTGCTTAGGTGCACTTGGTAAATCTGCTTTCTGTGGAAGACCTTGAAAAGCTGTTAATTTCTCAATAAGCTGATCTTTCGTTACTTCTTTTCCAAACTTAATGGATACTGCCGCTGTATGACCGTCCAGAACAGGAACCCTAAGACATTGTGCGGATATGACCATGTCATCACTTTTTACTATCTGTTCATGTTCAATATCCCCGAATATACGCAGCGGTTCCATTTCACTTTTTTCTTCTTCGCTTCCGATGTATGGAATAATATTCTCAACCATTTCCGGCCAGTCGTTAAAAGTCTTTCCTGCCCCTGAAATCGCCTGATATGTACAAACATTAACCATCTTAGGTTCAAATTCTTCCCATGCCGCCAGGGCCGGAACATATCCCTGAATTGAGCAATTAGGTTTCACCGCAATAAAACCTCTTGTGGTTCCGAGCCTGCGTTTCTGATATGGTATCACATCATAGTGCTGTGGATTGATTTCAGGAATCACCATTGGAACATCAGGCGTCCATCTATGGGCACTGTTATTAGAAACAACAGGAGTTTCAGTCCTTGCATATGCTTCTTCTACAGCCTTAATCTCATCTTTGCTCATGTCAACTGCACTGAATACGAAATCCACCGAGCCTGAAACTTTCTCAATATCATTAACATCTAAAACGATGATGTCTTTAACATTTTCCGGCATTTCATCCGTCATTTTCCATCTATTTATTGCCACATCTTCGTAGCGTCTGCCTGCACTTCTCGAACTTGCAGCTATGGTGGTTACTTCAAACCAAGGATGATCAGCAAGAAGTGATATAAATCTCTGTCCAACCATTCCTGTTCCACCCAATATGCCGACTCTTAATTTTTTTCTAATGTTTTCATATATAACCTCCCAGCAAAATATAATGCTAAACCAACTTATTATAACATTCATAGGATTTTTTTTCAAATAAAACGACTTGTAACTGTTGTTTGTAATTTGCAATAATTACTCCACATCATAAGGGAAAAATATCTTAAAAAATGCACATAAACATTCAGTAACTAAAATAAAAGAAGCTATTAGGAAGGCTCTTGCCCCCTTAATAACTTCTTTTTTCATCTCATACACTCGACAGCATTAAACACCGATATTTTTTTACTATCGCAATTTGCGTTGTTTATTAGTCTTACATGTATTTGCTACTTCTTGGTTTTTTATTTAGTAATTTAATTTTCATTAATGAATTTCAAAGCATTTCCCTCTAAATCCACCTTTACTTGGCTGCCGTCGTATACATCTCCTGCAATTATCATTTTTGCAAGGGTATTTTCTATATTTTTCTGCAAATATCTTTTGACAGGTCTTGCACCGTAACTTGGTTCATATGCCTCCTTTGCAATGAATGACTTGGCGTTTTTAGTCAGCACAAGGCTTATATCCCTTTCTTCAAGTCTCTTAACCAAGGAAACCAAACTCAAATCGATGATCTCTTCGATTTGCTTTTCTGTCAAAGGACTGAATACGACAATATCATCTATTCTGTTCAAAAACTCAGGTCTAAAGTAGTTCTTCAACTGATTTTCAACTTTATCCTTCGTTTCTGTATCTATAGTTCCGTCTGATTTGATGTTATCAATCAAATCACTGCTGCCTATATTAGAGGTCATTATTATTACAGTATTTTTAAAATCCACAGTCCTGCCCTGATTATCGGTAAGTCTCCCGTCATCAAGAAGCTGCAGCAGGATATTAAATACATCGGGATGAGCCTTCTCAATTTCATCAAAGAGGACAACACTATACGGTCTTCTTCTAACGGCTTCTGTTAATTGTCCGCCTTCATCATAACCCACATATCCCGGAGGTGCACCAACCAGTCTTGATACTGAATGTTTCTCCATGTATTCTGACATATCGATTCTTATCATGTTCTTTTCTGTATCAAACAATGCTTCCGATAAAGATTTCGCAAGTTCAGTTTTGCCGACCCCCGTAGGTCCCAGGAATATAAAAGAACCTATCGGCCTGTTTTCGTTTTTTAATCCGGCCCTCGCCCTTAGTATAGCTTCTGCAACTGACTGAACACCTTCCTCCTGTCCGATTACCCTTTTATGCAATATCTCCGGAAGATGAAGAAGTTTATCCCTTTCGCTTTCCACAAGCTTTGCAACAGGAATTCCCGTCCACCCTGAAATGACTTCTGCAATTTCTTCCTCACTTACTTCTTCCTTGAGCAAGCGATTTTCTTCTGCAATTTCGGATTTTGCCTTTGCTTCTTCCAGTTTCTTTTCAAGCTCCGGAAGCGTTCCGTATCTCAGTGTCGCAGTTTTCTCATAGTCAAAATCTCTTTCAGATTCCTCTATTTCTCTGCGAACATTTTCTATTTCCTGTTTCAAATCTTTGACCGCAGAAATACTGTTTTTCTCACCTTCCCACTGCGCTCGCATACTCTGAGCCTCGTCTTTAAGCTGAGCAAGCTCTTTTTCTAAATTCTCAAGTCTTGCCTTTGAACCTTTATCAGACTCTTTGCCAAGTGCCTGCCTTTCAATCTCAAGCTGCATAATCTTTCTGCTGACTTCATCAAGTTCTGCAGGCATGCTGTCAATTTCCGTTCTGATTTTCGCTGCAGCCTCGTCCATGAGGTCAATTGCTTTGTCCGGCAGGAATCTATCTGTAATATATCTATCAGAAAGCGTTGCACATGCAATTAAAGCATTATCTTCAATTCTAACGCCATGATGAATTTCAAAGCGTTCCTTCAGCCCGCGAAGTATAGAAATAGTATCTTCCACTGTGGGTTGATCAACTAACACCTTCTGAAATCTGCGCTCAAGTGCAGCATCCTTCTCAATGTATTTCCTGTATTCATCAAGAGTGGTCGCTCCTATACAATGGAGTTCTCCCCTTGCAAGTTTAGGCTTCAAAAGATTTCCCGCATCCATTGAGCCTTCAGTTTTTCCGGCACCGACTATATTATGTATTTCATCGATAAAAAGCAGAATCCTTCCTTCTGATTTTTCTACTTCATTAAGAACCGCCTTCAGTCGTTCCTCAAATTCGCCTCTAAACTTAGCTCCTGCAATAAGAGCTCCCATATCCAATGCAAATATGGTCTTATCCTTCAGTCCCTCCGGCACATCTCCCTTTAAAATTCTCTGGGCAAGGCCTTCGACAACTGCAGTTTTTCCTACGCCGGGTTCCCCTATCAATACAGGATTATTCTTGGTTCTCCTTGATAGAATCTGTATAGTGTGCCTTATTTCAGCATCTCTTCCAATGACAGGATCCAACTTACCAAGCCGCGCCATCTCAACTAAATCTCTTCCGTATTTCTCAAGAGCCTCATAATTGTCCTCCGGGTTCTGGCTGGTAACTCTCTGATTCCCCCTAACTTTGTGAAGTTCTGCAAGGAACTTCTCCCGGGTCACATTGTTTTCTTTCAAAATATTAAAGGACTTTGCTTTCTTCTCTGAAATCAAAGCAAGGTAAAGATGTTCAACGCTTACATATTCATCCTTGAACTGTTCTGCTTCCTTTTCTGCCTTTATGAAAATCTCATTTAGATTTCTTGAAAGATAGATATTGTCTGCATTGCCTGAAACCTTAGGTAATTTCTCAACCTCCACCTTAATCATAGAAGTCAAATGATTCACATCAGCCCCCATATTTGTCAAAAGCTTTGGTATAAGTCCCTCCTTCTGCTGTAAAAGAGCAAGGTGCAGATGCTCTGCCTCCAAAGTCTGATTTCCCATCGAAATGCCCATGTTCTGACATTCCATTACCGCATTTTGTGCATTTTGTGTGTACTTTTCGATATTCATTAACATCACCCCTTCCTATAAAATAAATATACTTTACTGCAACAAGATATGAGTGAAAAACTGATATTCCCAAAATCCATAATTCAAGTGAGGTCTAAGTTTTCTCAAGCATATCCATATTTATTTAATCTCTATGATTAGATTGTACACCTGTGTCTGACAAAAATCAAGCACTTTTTAGCACTCATCTATACAGAGTGCTAATATCTTTAAATTTTTTTAATTTTATTTTATTTTCTGCTTTTTAGTCTAAGGAAACCTTGCATATAAAAAATCCACAGCTGCACGGTATTTTTCCGTTTTGCTGTAGATTGTTATAAATCATAATTTATATTACATGTAATTTTATGATTCTGTATAGTTTTAATTGAATTATATTTCTTTTTATAACTGCCTATTTCTGAATTGTGCCCTTAATTTTCTAATAGATTATACCCTTTGAAATTGCCATCCAAAGAAAACTTACGCACGGATTTAAAATCGTGCTGATTACATCAAATAAAATCAGCCCCATAAGTATGAAAAGTCCGTTCCGGTATACCACATCGTACCAACTATACTTTTCCAGATTGAATATTTGCGTTATTATTCCAAAACCGTCAAGAGGCGGTACCGGAATTAAGTTAAATACCATCAAAACCAAATTGATAAAGATTCCATATTGTAGTATCTGTACCATGATTTCTCCGATTTGTGAGATAAAAAACTGACTATTACTATGCACCACTACTCGAAGTGCAAAGGCAAAACATATTGCAATGATAAGGTTCATTGTAACTCCTGCTATTGAAACCAGAAACTCATCCCTTCTCCTGTGTTTATAATATCTTGGATCAATTTGAACAGGAACTCCCCAGCCAAAACCGGCAAAGAAAAGGCATAAAAAACCGATCGGATCTATATGCGCACCGGGATTCAGTGTAAGGCGTCCCTGAAGTTTCGGTGTAGGATCTCCCAGTTTATAAGATACAAAGCCATGGGCAAACTCGTGGAACGCCAGTCCGATAACAATTCCCGGAATCATTAAAAGTTGTTTATAAATCCAGGCTCCGAAGTTTTGAAATTGCCCATCAAGTAAGTTTATCACTATCATTACACCCAAAATAATCAGGTAAGGTGCATATTTTTTATTCATTCGCAAGTGAAACCAAAGCCTCCCTTAATTCTATAATATTTTGATTGTGAACATCTATCCTGTCGATTATAGCCTGAAGTTCTTCGTCTGCCGAAATTTCTCCGGACTTTATTTTTTTGAAAAAGATTACACCTATGCGCTCAAGGTCTTTACTTATTTCCTTATTTTCACTGTGAATCCGTGATTTCAATTTTGTGGTCTCATAAGCATCGTTTGCTCTTTCTCCTGCAAACTTTGCCACATCCTTTATCTTATCTAAAATCTCCATTGTCTCCCTTTCTATTTGACAATTTCCCCATCCAGACTGAAAGTTTTACCCTCAGTGATTCTCACTTTAACAAATTTTCCTATACGGCTTTCGTCTCCGGGAAAATTAACAAGCTTGAAGCCGTCTGTTCTTCCTGAAAGTGTATTTTCATTTCTCTTACTTTTTCCTTCAACCAGAATTTCTTCAACTCTGCCTTCATACTCTTTATTTTTTTCGGCACTTATACTATCTACAAGAGCCACAAGTTTATTAAATCTTTCATGTTTAATATCCTCAGGAATCTGGTCCGAAAATTTTGCCGCAGGGGTCCCCGTTCTTATTGAGTATAGAAATGTAAAGGCTGAATCATATCTCACTTCTTTTACAAGGCTTAAGGTTTCCTCAAACTGCTCCTCCGTTTCCCCCGGAAATCCGACGATAATGTCTGTGGAAATTGTAATTTTGGGAACAGCTTCTCTGATTTTGCCGATAATCCTCATATAATCTTCTCTGTTATAATGCCTGTTCATGCGTTTCATAACAGTACTGCTTCCGGACTGAACCGGAAGATGAATGTTTTTACATAGCTTATCACAGCTCTTAAATACATCAATCAACTCATCTGATAAATCCTTTGGATGGGATGTCATAAATCTAATTCGTTTCAGTCCATTGATCTCCGCAACCAGTTCAATCAGGTGAGCAAAAGAACACGATCGTCCCTCTGCTGTTTTCCCTCTGTATGAATTTACATTCTGCCCAAGAAGCATAACTTCAACTACACCATCAGAAACGAGTTTTTCTATTTCACGAACAATATCTTCAGGTCTTCTGCTCCTTTCTCTGCCTCTGGTATACGGCACGATACAGTAAGTACAGAAATTGTTGCATCCATACATAATATTTACCAACGCCTTCGTCGGATATAGCCTTTTTATAGGCATATCCTCAACTATATCTCTTCCATCTTCCCAAATTTCAACAGCTTTTTTCTTCTGTTGAATAACACTTTTCAAAAGCTCCGGGAATCTATGAATATTATGAGTGCCGAAAATAACATCAACCCATGGATATTTCTCTTTAACTGTATCTATAATATGCTGTTGCTGCATCATACATCCGCAGATACATATTATATTATCCTTATTTTCATTCTTTTTTCTTTTTAATTGTCCTAAGGTTCCGAAGAACCTTTTGTCAGCGTTTTCTCTCACGCTGCAGGTATTTAAAATTACTATCTGTGCTTCAGCTCTCGAATCCGCCTGAGTATAACCCATATCTTCCAATAGTCCTGCCAGAATTTCCGAGTCATGTTCATTCATTTGACAGCCAAATGTAGTAATATGAAATGTTTTTTCCATTAAATCGTCCTAAATCTGCATTTCGTTTTTCTTATCTCTGCTCATGAGAATTTCAACAGCTTCCTTTGCCGTGATTTTCTCGTTAATGCAGTCATAAATACATTTTGTAATAGGCATTTCAGCCCCAACTTTTTCTGCAAGTTCATATGCCGCAACGGCAGTAAACATACCTTCTACAACCATGCCGACCTTTGCTGTGGCATCACTTGGCTTCATTCCTTCGCCAATCATAATTCCGCATCTTCTGTTTCTGGAATGCATGCTTGTACAGGTTACAATCAAATCGCCCACTCCTGTCAGACCGGCAAAAGTACCGGGGTTTGCACCCAGTTTTTCTCCAAGACGCTGCATTTCAGTAATACCACGGGTCATAAGTGCTGCTTTTGCATTGTCACCAAAACCTATTCCATCGGAAATCCCTGCTCCCAGTGCAATGATGTTCTTTAGAGATCCACCAAGTTCGACACCGCACACATCATCATTTGTGTAAATTCTAAATCTGTCGGTGGAAAATTCATGCTGGATATAGTTTGCAAGTTCAATATCCTTTGAAGCTACTGCAACCGTTGTAGGCATAAGACGTCCAACTTCTTCTGCATGGGAGGGACCTGAAAGGACTACATATTTCACATCAGGCATAATAGAATATGCTATTTCAGACATGCGAAGAAGGGTTCCCTGCTCGATTCCCTTTGCAACATTCACAACCACCATATCCTCTGTAATATAGTCTTTTGCACTTTCAAAAGCACTTCTGAAATGCTGCGCGGGTGCTGAAAACAACACAATATCAGAATCTTTTATAGTTTCTCTGTTGCTATCTGCAACAGTTAAATTTTCATTAAATTTGATTCCCGGAAGATATTTAATATTTTCCCGATGTTCTTTCATGTTGAAGACATGCTCTTTGTTTACATCACATATTTTTACCCTGTGACCCTTTGTACTCAAAGTAACAGCCAATGCCGTTCCCCAGCTTCCTGCTCCAATTACCGCAACTTTTTTCATCCTACTTCACCTTTCTCTCTGAAGAAAATTCGCTGATTTTCTTTTCTTCACCTTTCAAAATTCTGCTGATATTTGTTCTATGCTTGAAAAGAGCTATCAAAGCCATAACTACGCTGATGTACAGAAACTCAGGCTTAATTGCATAACATACTATAGGATATGCAATTACCGCCACCAGTGCTGAAACAGATACTGTTTTAGTAAAAATAAACATAATAGCAACTATTGCAAGCAAAATAAGCCCTATTCTCCAGTCTATCGCCATTGTGGCACCAAAAGCCGTTGCAATGCCTTTTCCGCCCTTGAACTTATATATGATGGGAAAAACATGTCCTAAAAATACGAACAATCCGCATAACATAGATGCCGTTGCAGTTGAAAAATAAAGTCCGATAAAAACCGCAGCAACTCCTTTAAAAATATCTATTACAAGGGTTATGACAGCAGGCTTTGCTCCTAGAACTCTGAAGGTATTGGTAGTTCCTGCATTGCCGCTTCCCTCACTCTTGATATCCAGCCCTCTCTTTTTTGCCTGGATTGTAGATGGTGAAATATTTCCCAAAAAATACGCAATGACAATCACAATCGTAAATTTATAATCTATCATCTATTGATCTTTCTCCCTTTTCTCTCTAAATACAAATTTTATCGAAGTCCCCTCAAATCCAAATGTATCTCTTATTCTGTTTTCTATATATCTTGAATATGAAAAATGCATAAGCTGCCTCTTATTAACCTGGAAAGAAAACAATGGAGGTTTGATGCCAACCTGGGCAGCATAGTAAATTTTCAGTCGTTTTCCTTTATCTGACGGTGGCTGCTTCATCATCATTGCATCAGCAATCAGACTGTTCAATTGTCCTGTAGGTACACGAACTGCCCTGATATTTGCAATATTCGTTGCAACACGCATAACTTCATCAAGACGCACTTTTTCCTTAACAGATGTGAATATTATAGGTGCATATGAGGCAAACAGCAGTTCTGCCTCTATTTCACGCCTAAAATCACGCATAGTATTAGTCTCTTTCTCAATTAAATCCCATTTGTTCACTACGACTAAAATGCCTTTGCCTGCCTCATGGGCCAAACCACAAATTTTCTTATCCTGCTCTGTCAGACCTTCCTGCGCATCAATCATCAAAATACATACATCTGCTCTTTCAATTGCAGCTATTGCCCTTATAACGCTGTATTTTTCAATATTCTCATCCACCTTGCTTCTTTTTCTGATTCCTGCAGTATCTATGAGAACATACTCATTGCCGTTCCAGGTAATCGGGGTATCAATGGAGTCTCTGGTGGTTCCTGCTATATCTGAAACGATAACCCTCTCTTCATTTATTAAAGAGTTTACCAAAGATGACTTTCCTACATTTGGTTTTCCTATGATAGCCAAGTGAATTTTATCAGAATCATCCTCGGCTGCACCTTGAGGAAAACTTTTGCATACCTCATCAAGAACATCTCCAAAATTAAGTTTATTCGCTGCTGATATCGGAATCGGCTCACCCAGACCCAGCAAATAAAAATCATATATATTTTCCGGAGGTTTTCCGGGGTTGTCAACCTTGTTTACAAGCAAAATAACTTTCTTACCCGTCCTCTGAAGCATAGCTCCCACTTCTTCATCAGCAGCTGTCATTCCCTCTTTACCGTCTACTATGAAAAGTATTACATCAGCCATATCCATCGCAATCTGAGCTTGTTCACGCATTTGCGAAAGTATTATATCCTTACTTGCCGGCTCGATTCCGCCTGTATCTATCATTCCAAAGTGAATTCCGTTCCATTCTGCTTCTGCGTAAATTCTGTCTCGGGTAACCCCGGGGGTATCCTCCACGATTGAAATTCTTTGCCCTACTATGCTGTTAAAAAAAGTGGACTTTCCTACATTCGGTCTTCCCACAACAGCTACTATCGGTTTACTCATTTATTATTCCTCCGGCAAATTCCGCTGCATCAAATTCTTCAATATCTTCTATTCCTTCTCCGACACCTATAAATTTAATCGGCATATCAAACTCATCTGCAATGGTTACAGCAATTCCGCCCTTTGCTGTTCCATCAAGTTTTGTAATTACAACTCCTGAAATCTCTGCCACTTGGTTAAATTCCTTTGCCTGAGAGACCGCATTCTTTCCGTTAGTCGCATCTATAACAAGAAGTGTTTCCCTTGCGGCCTCCGGATATTCTCTGTCAATAATTCTATTCATCTTTGCCAGTTCATCCATTAGATTCTTTTTATTCTGAAGTCTTCCCGCAGTGTCTACGATTAAAACTTCTGTTCCTTTTGCCTTTGCCGCCTGAATTGCATCAAATAAAACTGCTCCGGGGTCAGCACTTTCCCGGTGCATTATTGTTCTTACTCCAATCCTTTCGCCCCATATTTTCAGCTGCTCTGCCGCTGCAGCCCTGAAAGTGTCCGCTGCTGCAAAAACAACACCCTTATTTTCTTTCTTTAATTTATTTCCAAGCTTGGCAATAGTTGTAGTCTTTCCGCCACCATTTATTCCAATCATCATAATAACAAGCGGATAGTCCTTTGAAAGAGAATTTCTCTCTCCTTTGTCCATAAACCTGCTGATTATTTCTACAATTCCACCTCTGAGTTCCCCCGCCTCGGTCAGATGATTTTCCTTAACATATTTTCTGAGATCCTCCATTATATTTATGGTGGTTTCCATACCGATGTCTGATGTAATTAAGATCTCCTCAATTTCATCCATCATATCCTCGTCTATTTTTGGATGCATGAAAATCGCATCTGTAATTCTTTCTGATAATTTACCGAAAAACCCTTTTTTCTTATCTGATAATAAAGCCATCTTACCTCCTAGCTTGTGTATTCATCGGGATCATAGTCACCCATTCTAAGACTGAGAACCTTAGAAATTCCTCGCTCCGGCATGGTTATGCCGTATAAAACATCTGCATGCTCCATTGTTGCCTTTTGGTGAGTAATAAGTGCAAACTGAGTTTCTGCAAACTTCCTCAAATAATGTGAAAATTTATCTATATTTTTGTCATCCAGCGCTGCCTCTATTTCATCTAAAATACAGAAAGGTGTCGGTTTCGTCTTAAGTACTGCAAACATCAAGGCAATGGCTGTCATAGTCTTCTCTCCTCCGGACATTAGATTAATATTCTGAAGTTTTTTCCCCGGAGGCTGTGCAACAATTTCAATCCCTGATTCTAAAGGATTATTCTCATTTTCCATTCTAAGCTCTGCGTAACCTCCTCCAAATAATTCCTCAAAAACATTTTCAAAGTTTTCTTCTACTTTGTTGAAGTTTTCTTTGAAAGATCGCATTATGGTCTTATCTAAATTATTTACCAGGTCTTCAAGTTCTTCCATAGCTTTTAAAATATCTTCTCTCTGTTCTGTCAGAAATTCATATCGCTTGCTGACCTGTTTGTATTCTTCAATGGCACCTACATTCACATCTCCGATTTCTTTAAGTTCTTTTCTTATTTCTCGGCTTTCCTTAACTGCAGAAGACATTGCAAACTCTTCTTTTCGCAGATCCCCCGCCTGTGCATATGAAATTTCAAATTCATTCCAAAGTTTGTCTTTCATATTGTCAAGTTGTGTATCGTTTTTCGCCTTTTTAATTTCAAGCTGATATTTCTGATCTCTATATAAATTACTTTCCCGGTCGGTTCTTGTTATCTCATTGCCAAGCTCACCAAGCTTAACACCGACTTCACTTTTTTCCAAAGATACTTTTTCAATATCTTCCTGTAATTCAAGAAGCTTTACTTTAAGTCTTTCCAATTGCATATTACTTCCGCCTGTACCTTGTTCAAGTTTTCCCTTATCTTCCCTTATATCGGAAAGTTTATCAACTTGTTCTTCTGACCGGACACGAAGCCTCTCAACTGCTTCTTTATTTTTTTCTATATTACCATTAAGGTTGTTCCGTTTTTCCTCCCAAAGGTTAACATCTATTCTCGCCTCTGTTATTCCTTGATTTGCAAATTCAATGGCCTTCTTATTCTTCTGATGTTTTTGGAGGATTTCATCCATTTCCTTACCGATTTTTTCAATTTCAGATTGGGCAGCCCTGCTTTCTTCATCAAATTTCAAAATGACATCAGACATTTCACTAAGGTCTCTATCTATCTGTATAATCTCTTTTTCATTTTTTTCTGCATTAAGCTTAATATCCGCAATGACATTTTCTAAATAAGTAATGCCATCCTTTACCCTTGCAATAGAAATCTCGCATTTCCTTATTCTCTCCACATCCTCCTTTGATATACGAATCATCTCTGAAAGAGCATCTTTCTTTTCATTCAATTTTTTTGAGGTTTCATCAATTCCAATTTCCTGAGAATGTAATAAATTCTTCAATTTTGAAATTTCATTCTTTCGCTCCAAAAGATTTGCTGATTTATTTTTATACCTTCCTCCGGTGATTGCACCTCCTGAGTTAATCACCTCACCGTCAAGAGTCACGAATCTAACGCCGTTACTACCCCTTTTGGATAGTAATATTGCAGAATTTAAATCCTTTACAATAACAACCCTTCCCAGTAAATAATCAAATATTTTTTTATATCTTGGTTCAAAATCAATCAGCTCCGAACCAATTCCACAAAAGCCGTGGTCCGATGTAATGCTGCCGTCTAAAACAGCTTTTTTAGAATTTATCGAGCCTACGGGAAGAAAGGTAAGCCTTCCTGATTGACTGACTTTGAGGGCAGTGATCGCCTTTTTCGCACAGTCGTCATCTGCTACCACTATGTTTTGCATTGCAGCTCCAAGAGCAGTTTCAACTGCGGTTTCATATCCCTCAGGTACATTGATCATTTCTCCGACAACACCTTCTATTCCCGAAATACCACATCTCATAATATACTTTACGGCATAGTTATAGCCTTCAAAGTTCTGTTCCATTTCTTCAATGGTGTGGAGTCTTGTTTCCGTTCTGCTCTGAGAAATCTTCAGCTCCTCTAATTTTCTCCTGAAGTAAAGTTCCTCTTGTTCGAGCTTCTGACGATTTTCCAATTGACTTTGTATTTTTTCTTTTATTTCATTTTGAAGTCCTTGCAGCCGTTCAATTTCCTTCTTCTTTTCACCAAGATCAAATGTACTTTTGGTCTGATTTTCCTTTAACTTTTCAAGTTCTGTCTGAAGCTTTTCTTTTCTGTCTTCTAAAGTGTATTGGTAACTCTTATAGCTTTTCGCTTCACTTTTTTTAGAAGCGGCTTCACTGTTTAAGGATATTATTTTTTCATTATTCTCATCTATTATATCGCTGAATTTAGATGATTCTCCCGTTACCGAATCATAAAGATAAATTTTTTCCTGCAATCTTTTCTCTGCAGCTGCCAGGTTTTCATCAATTTCGGTTAGTTCGACTCTCAAGTGTTCAAGTTCTTTTTCACCTGCTGCGATAAGTTCTGCAAAATTACTGACTTCACCACTTAACCTTTCCTCTTCCTTCCTCAAGTGCAGCAATTTCTCGTGG
Source organism: Eubacterium nodatum ATCC 33099 (assembly GCA_000510425.1). Classification (GTDB taxonomy): domain Bacteria; phylum Bacillota; class Clostridia; order Peptostreptococcales; family Anaerovoracaceae; genus Aminicella; species Aminicella nodata. The sequence continues at coordinate 76,962 of AZKM01000024.1, forward strand.
TTAAGCCTGCTTTCGCTGCTTATACTGTTCATTTTATCCTTATTTTCAATAAGTTTTCTATTCAAATCCGATGATAACTCTTCCAAAACTCCATTTCTTTTCTGCAACTCCTGAAAACTTTCATCGGCTTGTTTTCGCTGTCTGTTTATTGAATCCAATTTGTTTCCTAACTCCGAAATATCCCCCGAATACTCATTATTTTTATGCAGGGTTGATTCTATATTTCGTAAAATAATGTTAATTTCCAGATCCTTATAGTGTTCTTTCAGTTCTAAATAACGTTTAGCCTTGATGCTGTCTTCTTTAAGTCCACCTATTCTTCCTTCTATCTCTCCGACAATATCATCTATTCTTTCTAAGTTGTTTTTCGTGCCGATTAATTTTCGTTCGGTTTCCTGTTTTCTTGTCTTATATGCAACTATTCCTGCAGCTTCCTCAAAGATTTCTCTTCTGCTCTCCGGTTTGTTACTCACAATGTCGGAAATTTTTCCCTGACCGATAATAGAATAGCCGTCCACACCAATTCCTGTATCCATGATAAGCTCACGGATATCCTTCAGTCTGCACGGATTGTCGTTAATCAGATATTCACTTTCGCCGGATCTGAACATTCTGCGGGTAATTGCCACCTCTTTATATTCAATGTCTAAAATACCCGTTGAATTATCTATTACCAAAGTAACTTCTGCCATTCCCCTGGGTCTTCTGCTTTCGGTGCCGTTAAAAATAACTTCTTCCATCTTACCACCACGAAGAGCCTTTGGACTCTGTTCTCCCAAAACCCATCTCACAGCATCACTTATATTGCTCTTGCCGCTTCCGTTAGGACCGACTATACATGTTATTCCCTCATGAAAATCAATAATGACAGGTTCTGCAAATGATTTGAATCCATGCATTTCCAGTCTTTTAAAGTACATTAAATATATCCTCCATTCAATGTGTCGCAGGCTGCATTCTGCTCTGCTTCTTTCTTGCTGTTCCCGACTCCACTCCCCAGTCTTTTGCCGTTACATTCCAAATGCACATAAAAAGTCTTGTGATGGTCAGGACCAATCTCCTTATCAACACAATAATATATTTCAGGAATGCTTCCATCCTTTTGGAGCTCTTCCTGTACCAGAGATTTATAATCTTTCTCAAAGTTGCCGCTCAAAACATTTTGGATAATTTCCTTAAATTCCCTTAATATAAACCGGCTTGCTTCCTCATAACCTCCATCTAAAAAAATTGCACCTATAACTGCCTCCGTGGCATCGGCAATGATTGAAGTCCTGTTTCTGCCGCCTGTTTTTTCTTCGCCTTTACCCAGAAAAAGATATTCTCCTATTCCAAGTTTGATTCCTACCTTTTCCAGCGATTTCTCACAGACCAACTTAGCCCTTAGCTTCGATAATTTTCCTTCTTGTATATCTTCCAGATGTTTGAACAAATATGTACCTACGATGGCGTCTAAATATCCATCGCCTACAAATTCCAGACGCTCATTGCACTCTACAGAACTGAGTTTATTTTCACGACAATAGGAACTATGGGTAAGGGCTTTTTTTAAAAGCCCTTTATCCATAAATTTGTATTTAATTTTCTTCTCAAAATCTTCACTATTTACCGTCATCATTGCCATATTCCCGAACGAATTTTTCTATGGTACCAATAACATTTTCTTCTACATAGGGAAGTGCCTTAAGAATAGTCTGTTTAACTGCTCTTGCATTGGAAGAACCGTGCATTTTCAAAACTGCACCCTTGACTCCTAAAATAGGCGCTCCGCCATATTCAATATAATCAAATTCTTTCTTTATGCCTTTGAGTTGGTTTTTCAAAAGAAGTGCACCTAGTTTAGATTTGGTATTTTCCAAAAAACGGGATTTCAGCTCTCTGAGAACCATTAGTCCCATTCCCTCAGTAAGTTTAACGATTATGTTACCGGTGAATCCGTCTGTAACTATTACATCACAAACAGAATCCTGTAAATCTCTCGTTTCAACATTCCCTATGAAATTCAGTTTACTGCCCGAAAGAAGCTGATATGCCTCTTTGGTAAGCATCGTACCTTTATGGGCTTCTGTACCGTTGTTAACAAGACCCACTCTCGGATTTCTGCGATTGAGAACCCGCTCCAGATAAATGCTTCCCATAATACCGAAGTCCAAAAGATTCTTCGGTTTACACTCCGTATTTGCTCCGGTATCCACAAGCAGTGAAGGTTCACTTCCCATAACAGGATATACTGCACCTATTGCCGGTCTGTCAATACCTTCTATTCTTCCCAGAAGAAAGAGTCCGCCTGCCAAAAGTCCGCCTGTACTTCCGGCTGAAATAAAAACATCGCCTTTTCCTTCCTTCAGCATATTCATACCCACGACAATGGAAGAGTCCTTCTTTCTTCTTACGGCTCTAACCGGGGATTCATCATTTGAAATAACCTCAGTCGCATTGACAACCGTAATATGATTTCCGTGATAGCCGAATTCGTTAAGGGTTTTTCTGATGAGTTCCTCATCGCCTATAATAACAATGTCATCTTCAATTTCTCTCACAGCTTCAACTGCACCTTCCACTATGGCTTCAGGTGCATTATCTCCGCCCATTCCATCTAAAATAATTCTCATATCTGATAAATCTTTTTCTCTCTTCATTTTACGGCATGGTCATATCTGCCTATAGATTCAAGTGATAAAATATCTGAAAATTTCTTTTTAATTATTTTGCTTCAGCTTCCTTCTCTTTTGCAAGTTCTTTTACAATTACATCGATTCTTCTTGCCACTTCTCGGAAGTCTTCTTCATCAAAACCTCTTGTGGTCATTGGGGCCGTGCCTATACGCACTCCACTTGTCTGCATAGGTGAACGTTTGTCATTTGGAACTGCATTTTTATTCAATGTAATTCCGTTTTCATCGCATTTTTCCTGTAAGTCTCTGCCGCTGAAAGGAAATTCAGAAAGATCAAGTAGGAACACATGGTTATCCGTTCCTCCGGTTACAACATTGTATCCGAGTTTTATGAACTCATCACAAAGTGCTGCACAGTTCACTACAACTTTACTTGCATAGTCTTTAAACTCCGGCTTCAGTGCTTCTTCTGCACAGACAGCCTTACCTGCAATAATATGTTCCAATGGGCCGCCCTGGGCGTAGGGGAATACTGCACTGTCGATTTTCTTTGCAAGTTCAGGTCTTCCGAAGATTAAACCTCCCCTAGGACCTCTCAAAGTCTTATGAGTCGTTGTTGTGATTATATCTGCGTAGCCGAAAGGACTTGGGTGTGCGCCTCCTGCAACAAGACCTGCAATATGTGCCATGTCCACCATGAAATATGCTCCGACTTCTTTTGCAATCTCCGCAAAACCTTTAAAATCAATAATTCTGGCATAAGCACTTGCACCTGTCAGAATCAGCTTAGGCTGAAGCTTCTGTGCCTTTTCTCTGACATCATTCATATCTATGAAACCTTTTTCGTCAACATCATAGAATTGAACATCATACAACTTTCCGCTGAAGTTTACAGAGGAACCGTGTGTCAGGTGCCCACCGTTATCAAGACTCAGTGACAAAATCGTATCGCCGGGGTTGATTAACGCCTTAAATGCGGCAAAATTAGCCTGTGAACCTGAGTGCGGCTGAACATTGACGTGATAGTCCGTATCAAACACCTTCTTCCATGTATCACAGCAGTATTCTTCAAGCAGATCTACAAATTCTGTACCGCCGTAATATCTGCCCTTGTTTCCCGAAGTTCTCACATAAGGATACCCTTCCGCATACTTCCAGGACAAACAACTTCCACATGCAGCCAAAACCGCCTCAGAACAATAGTTTTCAGATGCAATCAACTCAATATTGTTCTTCTGTCTGTTGTATTCCTTTTCAATTAAATCCGCCACCTTCGGTGATGTTTTACTTATAAACTCAATATTTTCAATATTATATTTGTTGTCATCCCTGCCTTCTCTGTTAAACATTATTGCCTCCTGTTTAAAAAATTCAATTTATACTCTTAATTACAAAATCCATGCATTATATTATAGCAAAAAAGCCGTATGGTTACAAGCTTCTGCCATTTGCAAATCCATATCTCCCGGGAATCTTATCTCAGTTTTTGCCACTGTGAATACGTTTTAGAAATTCAGTCAAATATCTGTTAACTACCGCTACAATTACAAAACCCAAACCTATTGCAAGGGATATAACAAGGGCCGTAATCCCATCGGTATTTGCAGCGGCGTAATCTTGATTTACAAGTGAATACATCATACCATATAAATTAGATCCGGGTATCAGCGGAATAGCCGCTGCTGTCAAAAAAATAGTGGAAGGAGCTTTGTTTACCCTTGCCATTATTTCTGCATAGGCTGCAACGAAAATAGCCGCAATGAGATTTCCGAAAAAATAGCTTTGAATAAACTCATATGCCAGCAGATAAATTCCCCAAGTCAGCATACCGCCAAGTCCCGCATAAAAAATTTGCACTCCCTTTATCTTTAGAAAAATTGCAAATCCTATTGAACCGAAGAACGCAGCAGAAATCTGTATGACAATCTGATTCATAGAACACCTCCTATAAGTGCAATGGACATGGCGAAGCCGCAGGCAATTGACGCTGCCACTATAAGAGCATTGGAAAGCCTCAAAAGCCCCGACGCTAAGTCTCCTATGAGCATGTCCCTTACCGCATTTGTCATTGCAATTCCCGGTATTAAAAGCATAATTCCACCCATCATGATTTTATCACCATGAACATTAAATCCCATGTGTACAAGGATTAAAGCAAACATGCCTGCAACAAACGATATGACAAAATTAAGAACCAGCTGATTATTTTCCCTAGGCATAAAAAATCTCTGAAGGGCAAAAACTAAAACAGCCATAAAAACTCCGGCTGCAGCATCAAAACCGTTGCCGCCAAAAAACACTATAAAACCTGATGCTGCTAAAATATCTCCTAACATATCAAGCCAAATTGGCTGCTCCTTTCTGGACATAACTTCATCAAGCTTAAGCTTCATAATTTCCACATCAGGAACATGAGCACAAATATATCTGGAAAGATCATTCAGGTAATCCAATCTGTCAAAATTAACATTGTTCCGTTCCATAAATCTTATGTGTGTTATTATTTTTTCCTCCGGGGTTTCAACCGTCACCTGCATATTGGAAAGAAGAATATAAACATTGATTCTATCGCATCCATAAGCTTTACACATACGAAATACGCTTTCTTCTACACGGCTGACTTCCCCGCCGGCAACAATCATCTCTTCGCCAATGTCAAGGATTGTCTGTAATATTTTATCGTAATCCAATCTTTTTTCATCTCCATTTTATGTATTTCCCCATTAAGTATGGTAATATTCCTCCTGCAGAAAAGCTATAAGAGGAATACTGAATTTAAATTAAACCTATTATCTCTTGTCTAATTGAGCCTATAAGATATAGAGAGCCTGCAAACAGAATAATATCGTAATCATCTCTTTTCCCCATTGCTATCTTCACTGCATCAGAAGGACTGTCTGCTGTCACAGCATTTCCTCCCATGGAAATTATTTTTCCTGTTAATTCTGCTGCCGCAAGAGCCCTCGGATTTTGCGGGCAAGTGGAAACATAATCTAAAGTTATGTTCTGAAATGTTTGCAACACTTCATCAACCTCTTTGTCTGCCAGAATCCCAAGTACCATTAAGATTTTCTTACCTTTAAAATTTTTCTCAATGGTGGTTTTCAAACTCTTTGCACCGTCCGGATTGTGGGCACCGTCAATAATTATCCATGGATTCTCATTTAAAACTTCCATTCTGCCGATATTTTTCGCATTCTCCATCCCCTCACGGATTTCCCTTGAAGTAATATCTGTTTTATTCTGCTTTCTGAGAAGTTCAATGGCATAAAGAGCTGTGACGGCATTATCGATCTGATAGTCCCCTGCCATAGAGATATTAATTCCTTTATGTTCCCTGCCCAATATCTCAGCACTGAATACAGAGCCTTTCATGTCACTTTTAACGACTTTGGGAACAATCCTTGCAGCATCAAAAAACGGTGCTCCCATATCAGTGGCAGTCTTTCTGAGAACAGCCTTTGCTTCATCATCTCTGCTGCCTGAAACAACGGGGCAGCCTTTCTTAATTATGCCTGCCTTTTCCATTGCAATTTCAGGAATTGTTTCCCCCAGTCTGTCTGTATGGTCCAAAGAAATAGAAGTAACCACAGAACAAAGAGGTTCTTTGACTATATTAGTCGAATCTCCTCTTCCTCCCAAACCGACTTCTAAAACTACATAGTCTGCTCCCTTTTCTTTAAAGTACAGAAAAGCGATGGCTGTAACGATTTCAAATTCTGTAGGCGATTCTTTACCCTCCGAAACCATTTTGTCTGCCGCACTGCAGACCCTATCCGTTATTGTTTCAAGTTCCCCATCAGTTATATATTTTCCGTCAAATTCTATTCTTTCATTGAAAACTTCCAGATAAGGTGATGAATATATACCTACATTGTATCCACCGGCTCTCAGAACCTCGTAAATATACCTGCACACAGAGCCTTTTCCATTGGTTCCCGCCACATGAATTACATCCAAATCATCTTGAGGATTACCTAGTTTGGCCATAAGTTCTTCCATTCTTTCAAGACCGAGAACCATTCCAAATCTCAGGTATCCATGAATTCTCTTTATTGCATCCATTCTTATTTTCCCGCCTTTTTCCTCACATTATCAAGCTGAACCAGAACTTTATCAAGCATCTCTCGGTATTTAACCATCTTGCCCTTTTCCTCTGCAACAACTTTCTCAGGAGCTTTTGCAAGAAAACCTTTATTTGAAAGTTTCTTTTCTACTCTCTCAACTTCTTTAATAAGTTTTTCTTTCTCTTTAGTCAATCTCTCCAATTCTGCCTCAAAATCCACTAAATCTTCTAAAGGGATGAAAATCTGTGCACCCGGAATAACGGCAGACATTCCGTCTTCAGGAGCTTCACTTTGCTTCGATATAAAGATAATTTCCGTGATATTTGCAAGATCCCTAATGTAGCTTTCTGCAACCTTCATCTTGTCCAGCGAATTTCCCTCTGTAAGAATTATAGCCGTAAGTTTCTTTGAAGGTGCTGCATTTGCCTCTGCTCTGATGTTTCTTATTGCAGTAATGGAATCCATTGCTATCTTCAAAACAGCTTCTTCTTCTGGAAAATTTCTGCATTCAGAAGCTTTCGGCCAAACTGCACTGATAAGATATCCCTCTCTTACTTCTTCAACTCTTTTATGAGGAAGGTGACTCCAAATTTCTTCCGTAATGAAAGGCATATATGGATGAAGAAGTTTTAACATATTTTTCAAAAGGTATACCAAAACTGTGCGAACAATTTTTTTATCATCTTCATCCTCGCTCCACAGACGTTTCTTGACAAGTTCAATATACCAGTCACAGTATTCGTTCCAAATAAGCTCATAAACCCTCTGTCCTGCCAAAGCAAGATCCAGTTTTTCCATAGTTTCAGTAACATATTCAACAGCATCATTCAGCCTGCTTATCATCCATTTGTCGGGAGCTTTCAAATCCATCTCTGAAATATCAAAATTATCTTCAAAGATTCCCTCCTCAAGGGGCAGGAACTTCTCATTCTCATCCTGAAGATTCATGATTACAAATCGTGAAGCATTCCATAGCTTGTTTGCAAAATTTCTTGAAGCCAGTATTCTCTCGTCCTGATAGCGCATATCATTTCCGGGAGTTATTCCTGTAATAAGCATAAATCTGAGAGCATCGGCACCGTACTTTTCTATCTCTTTCAGCGGATCAATTCCATTTCCTAATGATTTACTCATTTTGCGCCCCTGAGCATCTCGTACAAGACCGTGCACATAAACCTTTTCAAAAGGAATCTCCTTCATAGCTTCACAACCTGCAAATACCATTCTGACAATCCAGAAAAAGATTATATCGTAGCCTGTGACCAGAATATCAGTTGGATAAAAATATTCAAGTTCCGGAGTCTTTTCGGGCCAGCCCAAAGTAGAAAAAGGCCACAATGCTGATGAAAACCAGGTGTCAAGCACATCTTCATCTTGTCTTAAATCCTTGCTTCCGCATTTTGGACAAAACGAAGGATCTTCTTCAGAAACGATAATTTCACCACAATCCCGGCAATACCAGGCAGGAATTCTATGCCCCCACCATAGCTGTCTGGAAATACACCAGTCACGAATTTCATTAAGCCAATGAAGATATATTTTTTCAAAGCGTTCCGGTACATGCTTGAGATTTCCGGATGTTGCTGCTTCTATAGCGGGTTTTGCAAGGGTTTCCATCTTTACAAACCACTGATCCGAAAGCATAGGTTCTATTACTGTACCGCATCTGTAACATTCACCCACCGGAATTGTCAATGTATCGATCTTAACTAAATAACCGGCTTTTTCTAAGTCTTCAACCCATGCCTTTCTGCACTCATATCTATCCATTCCACAATATTTACCGGCATGCTCATTCATCGTGGCATCAAGGTTTATACATGATATTATTTCAAGTTCATGTCTCTGTCCCACCTCAAAATCGTTAGGGTCATGTGCAGGAGTTATTTTAACTGCACCTGTACCCTTTTCCGGATCCGGATATGGATCTGTAATAACAGGAATTTCTCTGTCTACAAGTGGTAAAATAACTTTCTTACCAACCATATCCTTGTATCTTTCATCTTCAGGATTAACTGCAATGGCAATATCTCCAAACATGGTTTCAGGTCTTGAGGTGGCAACTACAATATCTTCTCCATTTTTTTCTGCTGCCGGGTATCTGAAGTACCAGTACATTCCGCTCTTGTCTTTATGCTCAACCTCAGCATCCGAGAGGGAAGTTCCGCAGCTCGGACACCAGTTAATAAGTCTGTTTCCTCTATAAATCAAGCCCTGCTCATATAATTTTACAAAGAATGTTCTGACAGCCTTACTACAACCCTCGTCCATTGTAAAGCGTTCTCTACGCCAGTCACAGGAATCTCCAAGTTTTCTGCATTGTCGAGTGATTCTTCCGCCATATTCTTCCTTCCACGCCCAGGCTCTATTTAGGAAGCCTTCACGCCCCAGGTCCTCTTTTTCAAGTCCTTCCTCTTCTCTGATTTTTTCCACCACTTTAACTTCAGTGGCTATACTTGCGTGGTCAGAACCGGGAAGCCATAGAGCCGAATAGCCCTGCATTCGCTTCCATCTGATAAGCACATCCTGAAGAGTCTGGTCAAGAGCATGCCCCATGTGAAGCTGTCCTGTAATATTAGGCGGCGGCATTACAATAGTAAATGGTTTCTTTTTACTATCCACATCTGCACGAAAAGATCCGCTCTTTTCCCACATTTCATAAATACATTCTTCAAAATCCTTAGGATTATAAGTCTTTGCCAAATTTTTTCCCATTTAAAAACTCCTCTTTCTCTTGTTTTTCCATTATGCTATGCCGCAAATATCTATATGCAACAGCTTTAATTGGTTTAAAAATTAAAAAAATAATGATATTTCATAATAATTTACTAAAACTTATAATAAAAAAGTCCTTTGCAATCTGATTGCAAAGGACGAAAAATCATTTCCGCGGTACCACCTTTATTCCGACAAGTTTTCAAGATGCAACAGCACTCCCAATGTAAATAGAAGTTCTGTAAATCAATATAGAAAAGCCGGCTCTCATTCAGCATCCAGGCTCAAGAGCAACCTTCCCCCACTGCTTCCTCAGAAATCTCTCAGCCACGAATTTCTCTCTCTGTAAAGTGCCTGACAGGGTACTCCTCTCTATCCACGCCTTATTAAATTACTTGAGTATTCTACCATACTTTAGACGTTATGGAAATACCTTTATGTAATTTTGTCCCGCAGAAATCGATATATTCCACTAACTAAAAAGTCTAATGGCTTTGTTTATATTTTTTCTATATTATTTAGTTTTTACTTTTTTAATTCCGGTACGAATACCTGTATACTTATTTCCCCTATAAGTCTTATATGAACGAACAGCCAAGAAATAAAAAGTGTTTTTCTTTAATTTTTTTATGGTTATCTTAGTCTTTGAAGCGCTCTTTAATTCAATTATTTCACGATTCTTCAAATTTTTATCTTTGGATAACAGAACTTCATAACCACTAACACCTTTTAATTTTTTTACAGAAACACCTATGGCAGATTTTTTTGCCGTATATACAGGAGTTTTGACTAATACAAAGTGGCGATGAGCTGTTCCTGAGTATTTACCTGCAGTTAATTTTCCATATACTGTGGACATTGCTGCAACTTTCACATCGTATAATCTGCCTTCCTTTAATCCTTTGATAGTATATTTGGAATTAGAAGTGGTGTATTTATGTTTCCATGTTTTACTCTTCGCTTCTTTGTAAGCTATATCATACTTCTCCGCACTTTCAATCTTCTTGTAATGAACCTCAAGTGCTTTACTCCTATATTTTCCTACGGTTTTTATCAGTTTAGGTGCCGAAGGTGGAACCTGTAAAGGTTTTACCACTACTTTTGCATAAGGGCGGGTTATTTTAATATCTCCTGTTCCCACCGCACTTACAAAATAAGTTCCCGGTTTGTCAAACTTTTGATTTATTACTCCATCATCTCCGCTTAAAATATCAGTTACACTTGCAGGATCGTTATTGATCATCAGTGCGGCATCTTTAATCGGTACAGGATCTCTTGTAATAATGCCGCCGGCTCCCATGTCATATTTTCTGCCCAATACTTTCAGAGATATGGTTTCTCCCTCCATAATCTCATAATTTTCCTTACTGAACTCTCCAAGATATGATGGCTCCATCCAATTTTTTTCATAGAAAATGCAAATTTCATCGCCATCATTCAGAGGTTGTTCTCCAACTCCGAGATTAGCCATTTTGTTGTTGATATAGTACATGTGGGAACCGTTTGAGTTGATATGCTTCCACATATCTTTTCCTAAAACTTTCATCCAGTTTCCGTTATCACTGCAATCAAACTCATCCTTTTTCGCTGTGTTCACCTTCAAAGATTTGCGCAAGGCTTTTTCTAGGGCTATGAAAGGAGCCGGTTTTTCCACTGTTATATCTTTGTAATAAGTTTTATCTTTTTCCAGGTACAGCTTATCCACTGACACAGGAGTTTTGGTCAGCACGGTGCGGTCAACATCCTCAAGTCTGAGAGTTACATTCACAGGTGCAACTTTTATCACTTTCTTAGCCTTGATTTCAGGATGTTTTTTCAGGCTTACCGTAACTTTAATTTTTCCCGCTTCCAGAGGCTTAACTGTTCCTCTCAAGTGATCGACATCAGCTTTTACTCCATTTTCAAAGGTATAGTCAACGGTGTTTTCGGTATTCGTAAGTTTTTCTCCTCTGTAGAATACATCAGATTTAACCTTATCGCCCAAAGTGATTTCTTCTTTATCCAATTCAAGCTCCACATCATTTGTGGCTTGTTTATAACTTACCTTTATTACGGTATCTTTTTCAATATTGAATTTATAAGTATGGTCAACACCGTCAAAATGGAATTTTTTTGTTATATCTTCATCATTCAGCGTTACTTTTTTGATTTTTTTATGTGAAGGTTCGTGTATAGTTGCCGTTATCTCGCTTCCTTCCGGAATTTCCTTCTCGTTAGGCTCCACTGTAAGACCTTCGCCTTCTGTAGTTAATTTAACTTTAGGTTTTTCTTTATAAGTAAAGGTAACCTCATGGTCGTCTTTAGTTACGGTTTTTTTGATTTCTCCGTTTACAGCGGCATAACCCGGGATATTCGGAGCTTTAAGAGTGTATTCCTTTCCTTCAGAGAAATAGTTTTCACCGATCATCTTGTCTGCAAATTTATATAAATCCGCTGTGTCATAATTATTTTTATAATCTGTATAGTAATGTCCGTCTCCGGCAGCTAATGCCCATTGGTATCCTTTTTTTGTAATAGTATTATACTCTGCACCTGTATAAGTTTCTGCTTTTTTAAGTTCTTCCCCTGATTCTGTCTGACACTTAATTGTAACAGGCTGCGGGTTTACCACTCCCCTTGTGTTCTCAGCAGTAGCTTTACCGGATGTGTCAAAGACTCTGGTAAAAATAAGCTGACCGCTTGGAGTTCCATAAGAGTTATGTGTAGGATTTTCAAAATTTCTAAAAAAGATGCCTGTGGTATTTCCCTTATTCGGTTTACCCAAGCTTTCAATTGTTGAAGGTAATGTTATCTCGCTTACTGCACTAAGTGCAAATGCCTGATCGGCAATATGCGTTAAATTTTGCGGTAAGTCTATTTTTTTAATGCTTGTATTCTTAAATGCGGAATCACCGATTTTTTTAATGCTGTCCGGTAATGTAATCTTCGATAATTTTACGCACTGATAAAAGGCATCCGTACCTATTTCATCAAGCTGAATTCCTTCTTCAAAAGTTACATTCTCTAACTTTTGATTGCCGAAAAATGTCCTTTCCCCTAAAGTTTTCACACTTTTCGGTATAGCGACTTCTTTAAGGTCATTTCCCTGAAATGCCCATGTACCTGTATTTTCAAGGGTACTTGGCAATTTTACAGACTTAAGCGGATTTTTGATGTTCTGGCTATAAGTTCCCCATAGAAAAGCCTTATTTCCTAAAGATTTAACCTCTACACCATCAATAGTTTCAGGAATAACAAGGTCGGTAGGATTGTCATAGTTTTTTCCGCCTTTAAATCCCTTTAATTTACCCGTCGCCTTATCGAAGTTCCAATCACTTTCGGCGACTTCTTTACCGGTACCTGCAGGCTCTGCAAATGTGAGCACTGGCATATACGAAACCAGCATCAGCACTGCCAATACACCTACAATGAATTTTTTCATTTTTAAACTGTAATCCATTAAAATTCCTCCTCTCAATTAGGATACTGAAAAATCAGTCTTTCATCACTCAACAATAACTATGTTCTCTCACCAATCCCCTGATATTACAAAAAAAGAAGATACTCTAAAGTATCCCCGTTTTTGCATACAAAATTCTCTGCCTATCACTAAGGCAGCTTTTAATCACCTGTCTTCTGGCTTGTGTTAAAATTTGCGAGCATGACTTACCTTCCCATATTCATACAGTGGAAACTATTATAAGTTAAAACATCTCTGCACCCTGCAGGAGTTCTTCAGTCTGCTCTCACACTCACAGCGCCGGTCAGCGCGAGGCTCATACAGGCTAACCTCTATCTTATTTCAAAAAGGTTTTCCTCTTCCCTCATTCCTTTTAAGCATATATGTGATATATGCCGTGATTATATTATTCAATTTTAATAATCAATATCTATTATGACTTTAACTGTAATTCCTCTAAATGTCAAGAATTGTTTGCAATTATATGTATAAATGATTTCATTAAAAAACCAAAGTTTTTACAAGTTATTACGAAGTATAGAACTCATATTCTCCGCTCTTATAAATCATCTTCAATGGCACTGCTCTTTGCATATGCGGTTGACCTTGCCTCAAAGAAATCTGTTTTCACCATGTTAGCATCTGCATACTGAGAAACCCATCCCATATTCTCCGGTTCACAATCATAGCCCTCATACAATGTTCCCAGACCCAGTGAAGAATATCTCTGATTCCCTAAATACTTAATATATCCTTCAACCATGGTTTCATTAAGCCCCGGTATATCATTTCCTATCACATATTTTCCCCAGGAAATTTCCTGTTCGACACCCTCTTTAATCATCTCTCGAATAATCTCCAGATTTTTTTCATTAAACAGATCCGGTTCTTCCTTGCGAAGCTCCATTAACATATTTCTAAAAAGCCACAGATGTGTGTTCTCATCCCTGTTGATATATCTGATTTCCTGCACACTTCCCGGCATCTTGCCATTTCTGCCCAAATTATAAAAAAACATGAAGCCGGAATAAAAGTAAATCCCCTCAAGGATAAAATTTGCAATACACACCCTAAGAAAACTTTCCCTGCTTTGACTTTCAACGAATTCATTGTACAAGTCACCGATAAAACGATTTCTGTTCAAAAGATGCTTGTCAGTTTTCCATTGATATAAAATGTCATTTCTTTCTGTGGGATTACAGATAGTATCAAGCATGTAGCTATAGCTTTGACTATGTATACATTCCTGAAAAGTCTGAATGGACAAACAAAGATTTATTTCATTTGCCGTTACAAATTGTCCTATATTAGGCAGGTTCGCAGACTGCACAGAATCCAGATATACCAGAAAACTTAAGATTTTATCGTATGCAGCTCTTTCAGAGGATAAAAGATTTGGATAATCGCTTTTATCTTGGTTCATATTGATTTCTTCAGGAATCCAAAAGTTATTCATTGCCTGTCTGTACCAGTCTGAAACCCACTCGTACTTCATGTTATTAAAGTCATTAATATTGGTTGTATTGAAATTTATTAACCTTCTGTTTCTGACATTTATGTCCCCCTCAGGGTTAAAAAGTGGTTTGCGCATTATTTTCTCACTCATTCTACTCTTGTATGATATTTTCAGAAACTGAATCATACCCTCCTTTCTGCTTTTACCGTTTTTGGCATAATACATTCAAATACTGATATTCTTTGATTGCACTTAAATCATGCCGAACAACTGTCACAGTCATCCGGATCCAAAGCTTTAGACCTTACATAATACACAGTTTTAACGCCCTCTTCCCAGGCTAAGATATATAAATTAAGCAGCCGGCTCATCTTATATTCATTATTTATCCAGAAGTTAAAACTCTGAGCCTGGTCAATATGCCTCTGGCGAATCCCTGCAGCCTTTACTGACCATACTTGATCTATATAATGAGCCTGCTTGTAATACCAGTAGGTTTCCATTGAAAGTTCCGGTGCAACCCTCGGCAAAATAGACCCCTTCTTTTCCTCCAGGAAAAATTTATTCATTACCGGATCAAGCCCTGCCGTAGTTCCTATAAGAATTGAAGTGGAGCTGGTCGGTGCCGTTGCCATAAGCCACGCATTTCTCATTCCGAAATCAGCAACATTTTTTCTGAGTTCCTTCCATTTTTCAGAATTATAGCCACGACGTTCAAAGTATTCTCCGGTTTGCCATTCACTCCCCTCAAAAAACCTGTAGGAACCTCTTTCCTTTGCAAGTTCATTGCCGGCTTTGACCGCTGCATATCCTATTTCTTCAAATACTCTGTCTACAAATCTGAGATGTTCTTCTGACTCCCACTTAATCTTATTTTTAGCCAGCATGTGATGATACCCTGATACTCCAAGTCCCACTGCTCTATACTTCTGATTGGTGAGTTCTGCATCCTTTATAGGGTAAAAATTTAAATCAATTACATTATCTAATGCCCGCACCACAGTTGCAGTCAATTCCTCTATTTCGTGACTATCCGCAACATCTATATTACCCAGACAAAGAGAAGCCAAATTGCACACCACAAAATCTCCCGGTTTAGCCTTTGTAACGATTACATCGTCCCCCTCTTTCGTTGAAACACAGGTACTTATAAGTTCGGCTTCACTCATATTCTGTGCAATCTCCGTACACAAGTTTGAGCAGTAAATCATACCTCTGTGTTTATTTGGATTCATTCGGTTTACGGTGTCACGATAAAAAGCGAAAGGTGTTCCTGTTTCAACAGCAGATTTTAAAATCAGCCTTACAAGATCCTTCAGACCTATTACTCGCTTGGAAATCCTTACATCATTGACACATTCCCAATACTTGTTTTCCCAGTCCTTTCCGAAGGTATCTTCAAGGCAGTACCCCTTTACCTGCATAATCTCATGGGGATCCATCAAATACCAGTCCCTGTTCAGATCCTCTTTAGCAAGTTTCCAGAATAAGTCAGGATAACACACTCCGGGGAAAATATCGTGAGCTTTCATTCTATCATCTCCGTTATTAGTTCTCAGCTGAAGAAACTCCGGCAAATCCTTGTGCCAGGCATCGAGATACACAGCCACCGCACCCTGTCTCATTCCCAGCTGATCCACCGCAACTGCCGTATCATTCACAACTTTGATCCACCTGATAACTCCGCCGCTGGCACCTTCAAATCCTCTTATGCTACCGCCCCTCGATCTCACCTTGCCAAAATACATTCCCATTCCGCCACCGAACTTGGAAACATTGGCGAATTTTGAAACACTGTTATAAATTCCGTCTAAAGAATCAGGTACAGTGTCTATGAAGCAGCTGGACAGCTGATGATATGGCTTTCTTGCATTTGACTGTGTCGGTGTTGCCATGGTAACTCTATGAAGGCTCATCATATCATAAAATTTTTTTACCCAGTTCAGTCTGTTATTTTCTTCTTTCATGGCCAGATGCATCGCAATTCCGATATACATTTCCTGGGGAGACTCCAAAATCACATGAGCATGATTATGAATTAAATACCTGTTAATCAAAAGGTCAAGGCCTGCATAAGTAAAAAGATTATTTCTATCAGGCTCCATCATTTCCGCAATTTTTTCAACTTCTTTTTTCGTGTAATTTTCAAGTATGTATCTTCCGTACAAACCTTCATCGGTCAGGTAACGAAGTTTTTCGTAAAACGAAGTGATTCCAAAATTTTCTTCAGTCTTTCGCAGTTCTCGGCTGAAAGAGTAGTAAAGAAGCCTGCCCGCAATCTTTTCCCATTTAGGTTCTTCCTGTGTTGTAAGTTCCGCCGCCGATTTCGTCAAAAGTTCAAGTCTGCCTTCAAGGCTTAAATCAGGCTTTTGCATTGAGATGTATTTTGCCGCAAGCCTTCCTATATCGTAACTCTCATAACTGTTCTGTATATCTGCAATAACTTCTGTAAGCTCCTTGTCTCCGATCTTTGCAACCAGATTTTCCCTGATTTTTCGCATTTCCGTTCTTTTTTCACGATAAAGAATATAGCTCTTTGCAGCATTATAACAGCCGTTTTCCATTATAACCTGTTCTACAACATCCTGAATTTCTTCAACTTCAGCCTTATCTCTGTCTGCAAATTTTTCTTCCACCTGCATGAGCAAACCTTTGATTTTTTCATCATCAAAAAATTCTCCTACAGATTCAAAGGCCTTTGCCATAGCTTTAGTTATCTTTTCCGGAAAATAAGGCTGTTCAACCATGCTTCTCTTTATAATTGTCTTCATAAAAATGCTCCTAACATAAAAATGTAATACTTTACACCATAAAGTATAAAATTTCAACATAAAAATAGCATATATAGACATGCTTTGTGTTTATACCCCTATATATGCTAAAATATCTTAAAATTATTATGTTTTTATTTTTGTACCATACCTTAGTGAAACATCAAGCATTTATCATTTTTCTAAATGTAACAGATGATACTCATTTTTATTTTTTTCATTTTATCCACTTTTCGTCTATGACGAACTTCTATTAACTTTCTCATTTAATATTTGCAGTATAGTATACATTCTGTCGGTATACACAAAACTATAAAAGCCAGTCTATTGGCTCCTGTCCTTTATCTTTGAGAAATTTATTTGTCTTTGAAAAATACTTTCCTCCGAAAAAACCTGCATGGGCAGAAAGGGGACTTGGATGGGCGCCCTCTATTATACAATGTTTTCTGCTGTCTATAAATTTCTTTTTTGCCCTTGCGGGATTTCCCCAGAGGATAAACACCATAGGTTTTTCTCTCCGGTTCAAAAGTTCAATGACCTTATCTGTAAGGATTTCCCAGCCTTTATTCCTATGGGAGCCTGCCTTGCCTGCTCTGACGGTCAGAGAAGTGTTCAGAAGCATTACCCCTTCCCTAGTCCACTTTTCCAGACAGCCACTTTGGGGCATCTCAATTTTTTCTCCCAAATATTCTCCCATATCATCTATGAGTTCCCTAAAAATATTATTGAGTGATGGGGGGGTCGGTATTCCCTCAGGTACTGAAAAGGACAGCCCGTGAGCCTGCCCTTTGCCATGATAAGGATCCTGACCCAAGATAAGGCACTTAACCTTCTCATAGGGCGTTGCCTTGAAAGCATTAAAAATACTGTACATATCAGGATAAACTATTTGTGTTCTATACTCTTTCTTCAAAAATTCCCTGAGTTCTAAGTAATATTCCTTTTTAAATTCTTCCTTTAGAATTCCATCCCAACTGTTTCCAATGTTAACCATGATTGATCTCCACCTGCCTGTTTAAATAAACTGTTTTCTTTAAATTATCTCTTTTGAAAATTTTTATATATAACTATTTTATGCTATATATTTTCTCACCTTTTATATATGTTTCTTCAACATTCACCTCATCAATTCTCATAGGGTCAATGCCAAAAATATCCTCCGAAAGAACGATAAACCCCGCTTCATAGCCCTCCTTGATCATTCCCAGTTCCGGAAATCCGGAAATCTCGGCAGCTTCTTTAGTATAAAGTCTTATTGCTGTTTCAATATCAATCCTCTGTTCTTGTCCTATATCCGTTCCCTCATAAGCATATTTTGTAACTGCTGATTTCATATTTGAAAACGGATCTGAGGGCACCGCCCATGAAGTAGCCGGAGCATCTGTAGAAAAACACATTTTTACACCGCTATCCAATATGGACTTGAAAGGATAAAGTTCCTTGATTCTGTCTTTTCCTAAATTTTTCAAATATGTTTCTATCTCACAATATGCAAATATCGGCTGGCAGACAAAGGCAAATCCCTTTTCGGCAGCTTTTTCCATCGCATTTACTCCCGGTTCCGTCAAATGCTCCAATCTTAGACGCGGTACAGCAATTTTCCTATGGACGAGATTTTCTTTGCTTTTATGCTCCGTACCTTCGACATTGACACTTTGGGTATCAATATACTGAAAACCGTCTTCATTATAGAATCTATCTATCGCCCTGTCTATGGCACGACCACCCATTGCGTGGACAGAAATCTGACAGTTATTTTCTTTTGCAAAAGTAATAGCTTTTTCCATGCTTTCGTCTGAGTAAACCGGGATGCCGTAATTATCCGTATTCAGATAAGGTTTCTCAAGCCATGCAGTCTGTCCTGATATACTTCCGTCTCCAATAAGCTTAATCCCTGCTATTCTGATGTTTTCATTAAAGGAGCTCAAATCCCCTGTTATCCTAAAATCGGAATCATCCATAAAATAATCCCACATGTAATACAACGAAACCCTTTGCATAAAGCCTTTTGTTGCAGCCTCTTTGTATAGATTATAATTTCCGCCGGGGTGAAGATTTCCCATGTCTGTAACGGCAACAATTCCCTGCGAGGTCAAAAGGTTTCCTAAATCCACCAATGCATCTATTCTATCCTGCTCTGTTTTCTCCGGCATAAAGGGGATGACCAAATTTCTGGCATTTTCCATTAGAATACCGTTTGGCTCTCCATTTTCATCTCTGCCTATTTTACCGCCGGGAGGATCTTCAGTATTTTTTGTTATTCCTGCAATTTCAAGCGCTTTACTGTTAACACACCTAATATGTTCACAGCTTCTTACCAGTAAAACCGGATTGCTTGGAGCAGCTTTATCTAAATCATACCTGTACGGAAAACGCCTCTCCTCATATTTTCCTTCATCGTATCCCCAACCTAAAATCCATTCCCCCTGTTTAATTTCTTCTGCAGCTTCTGAAATAGCTGAAATCAGATCCTTTATGGAATTTATCTTCGGAGGAATACAGGCAATCTGTTTACTGTAGTCTGCAAGCATCAAAGGGTGCATATGAGCATCTACAAATCCCGGAATAACAGTTTTCCCATGTAAATCTACTACTTCATCTGCCATGTATTTAATATCTTCTTTATTACCTACCTTAATTATTTTTCCTTTTTCCACAAGAAAACCTTCAACGAATTTATTGTCCATGTCAGATGTAAAAATTTTTCCGTTAATATATCCCTTTTTCATTCTAATTCACTCTTGACTTGTACCTCTTAAGATTTTTCAGAATTCCTATTTTCACAGATCAGTTAACACTATCCTCCGGTAGTATAAATATATTTTCTTTCGGTTTTGTATAATTTATTTCCAACATTTTAACATGGGACAAAAAGTCTTCATCTATGAAAGTTTTTGCACCGTGCGGACAGACCTTTATGCAGGCTTGACATTTGATGCAAATCCCCGGTGTTTTGCTGCAGTCCGAAATATCTATGCTTCCCACAGGGCATGTCCCGGCGCAGATACCGCAGTTGTCGCAAAGGCTAAGATCCGTTACAGGTTTTGCCTTTAAAAATTTTGCCGGTGTATTATCAGTCTTCAGAGGAATATAATAAGGTGGAATTTCAGTATTAAAGGGAAGGTTTACATTTTTATCGCTTATAACAATTTTTGACACTTCCTTTGCAAATCCCGATAATTCCTTAAAATCAACAGGCGAAGGTCTGCCTTCACCTACCAGATCAGAAAACGGATGCTGAGATACAATCGCTGCAGCTGCCGTTATTTGAAAACCCTTTTCCTGCATAATCAGTCTCATTTCTGTTAATGCTCCTCCATAACTCCTGTTTCCATAACAGCACAGGACAACACATTTCGTATTATTTCCATGAAATGCCTTTTTAAATTCAGGTGCTATTTTATTTGGAATTCTTCCTGCGTACACAGGAGAGGCAATTACTAAAATATCTTCATCAGAAAACTCAAAACGCTTCTTTCTGACTTCAGGTTTTGTAAAATCAATTTTCGAAAGACCAGTATTATTCAGTGCAAAATTTCCAAATTCCTTAATATTTTTTATAAGCTCAGCAGCGAATTTCAGCGAAACTTTCTTAGTCCCGCCTGTAGGACTGAAATAACACAAAGTAATTTTTTTAATCATGGTTTCCTCCAAAGTATATACTGTTAAACCGAAAAAGTGATTCTTATCCTGTTCTTCTTAGATTTTCCTCCGATTTCAATAAGTCTGGCTCTTCCCTTTTTTCTAAAGTTAATCAAATCTCCCTCCTTGATTTGAAAATCCAAATCAAGCACTTCCATGTGATTAACATAAACACTGCCACCTCTGATTCCTGCCGCAGCCTTAGTGCGAGACATACTGAAAGCGGATGAAACAATATTATCCAATCTTAATGAAGCCACCGTATCCGAAATATGTTTCTCTTTTCTTTCCGGCACGAGCAATTCGTCAATATCTACAATTTCGTTAGAGATTTCCTTTCTTCCCACCTTTGCATAATTTTGACCTATAAAGTATGCAATTTCCTTCATCACAATGATGTCTGCTCCATCCTCTCTTACCAGAATATCTCCTGTCATCTCTCGTTTAATTCCAAGACCTAAAAGTGAACCCAGATAGTCACTGTGGGAAGGGGATTTTCCACCGGGCTTTTTCTTTACTCTTATAACTTTTAAAATATCAATATCCTTTTCACTCAAGTATTCAGGGATGCACACCATCATAACTCTTTCGGCATCCCTATAACCGCCGTAAAAGATCACATTACATCCGGGGTTTTGCCTTGATGTCATTCTTCTCAAAATTGATTGCTGATGGCTGTCCAAAAATTGAGTGTTTGTTAAGAAGTTCTTATTAAAGCATTGTTCTATCTTATCCTGAGCCTGTGCTCTTATCATTTCATCTTTATTCATGCTAATATTATATTATGAAAAAACTTGTCATACAACGAATTTATCAATATCCTCTCTGAAAAATTTATTGTTTTTATTACAAATAAGTCTCAATATTTAATGAAATTTCTTAAAAAATCTTGCATAGGAATTTCTTACATGTTATAGTAAGTTACAAATCAAAAAAGGGAGTAGCTAACGGCATTTCATGCTGTAGTAAACTGCGTCAATACACGGTCTGATATGACCCGCACTTACTTTAAATAGCAAGACTTTTGCGATACCTCTTTTCGAGTTATCCAAAAGTCTTTTTTTAGTCAAATTGAAAGAAGGAAAAAATGAAAACATTTTACAATGTCAATCCGGATGAAATACTGAAGGAATTCAATTCATCTGCTCTAGGGCTTGATGACACTCAAGTTTCACTAAACCGTGAGAAGTATGGCAAAAACAAATTAGAAGAAAAAGAGGAAAAAAACTTAATTGAAATTTTTGTTGAGCAATTTAAAGACTTGTTGGTAATCATTCTTATTCTTTCAGCTCTAATATCTGCTGCCACAGGAAATATGGAAAGCACCGCTGTAATAATAGTTGTTTTAATATTAAATGCTATTTTAGGAACTGTCCAAACAATCAAAGCTCAGCAGTCTTTAGAAAGTCTCAAAAAACTCTCTTCTCCGTCTGCAAAAGTCGTAAGACAAGGTGACAAGCAGATTATAGATGCGGTGGATTTAGTGTGTGGCGATATAGTACTTCTGGAAGCCGGCGACATCATCCCCGGCGATGGCAGAATCATAGAAAATTTTTCTTTAAAAACAAATGAAAGTGCTCTGACCGGAGAATCAGAAAATGCTGAGAAGGAAGTCTGTACTCTATATGATGAAAATATAGCTTTAGGAGACCAACGAAACATGGTTTTTTCAGGCTCATTGGTTACATATGGAAGAGCCACCGCAATAACCACAGGAGTCGGCAGGCAAACTGAACTTGGACGCATTGCCGGACTGATGAATGATACTAAAGAAAGAAAAACACCTCTTCAAACCACCATGGACAATTTCAGCAAAAAGCTTTCCATCGGTATAATACTTATCTGTATATTAGTTTTCGGACTTAGCCTATACAGAGGCATGGCGGTTGTGGACGCTCTTTTATTTGCTGTCGCCCTTGCTGTTGCCGCAATTCCGGAAGCCCTCTCATCAATAATAACCATTTCCCTCGCCATCGGAACATCTCGAATGGCAGATGAAAACGCAATAATCAAAAAACTCGAAGCCGTTGAAGGGCTGGGCTGTGTATCCATTATATGTTCCGATAAAACAGGAACTCTTACACAAAATAAAATGACTGTGGAGTATGAAAGTCCGTGGAACGGACAGCGTGAAGCCCTTTACCGTGCAAGCCTTCTATGTAACGATACGAATATTGTAGATGGTAAAACCGTAGGCGATCCAACTGAAACAGCCTTCATAGACTATTACAGAAACAATCATGACAATTATGAGTATGTTAAGGATAATTTCCCCAGATTAGGCGAAGTTCCCTTTGACTCAGACAGGAAACTTATGAGTACCCTACACCCCATAGAAGGCGGGAAATTTGTCATGTACACCAAGGGCGCCCTAGATGTAATCCTGTCTCGCACCAACAACCTGAGTAAAGAAGATAAGGAGGCTATCAGGGATGAAAATTTCAGACTTTCAAATGATGGTTTAAGGGTACTTGCATTTGCACAAAAGATATACGATAAAGAAAGTATTCTATCCACAGAAGATGAATTCGAATTATCATATATAGGACTTATGGCTGAAATGGATCCTCCAAGAGAAGAGTCCGCACAAGCTGTATCTGACTGTATCGCTGCCGGAATTAAGCCTGTAATGATTACCGGGGACCATAAGATAACCGCCTCTGCCATAGCAAAACGTATAGGAATAATGAAAGAAGATGACTTTGCAATTACAGGTCCCGAGCTTGATAATATGAGTCAGGATGAGCTGAATGAAAGGCTTGAGCATATATCAGTATATGCAAGGGTTTCACCGGACAATAAAATCAGGATTGTAAATGCCTGGCAAGAAAAGGGTCATATAGTTTCCATGACCGGCGATGGTGTCAATGACGGACCTGCCCTGAAAAGTGCAGATGTGGGAGTAGCAATGGGTATAACGGGAACTGAAGTGGCAAAGGATTCAGCTTCCATGATTCTTACAGATGATAATTTTGCCACCATAATCAAATCCGTACTGAACGGTAGAAATGTATATACCAATATTAAGAACGCCATCAAATTTCTGCTTTCAGGAAATGCAGCAGGAATACTAGCTGTCTTATATGCTTCATTCATGGCTCTGCCTATGCCATTTACTGCGGTTCAGCTTTTGTTTATAAATTTAATCACTGACAGTTTACCTGCCCTTGCGATAAGCATGGAGCCTTCAAATCCCGCTCTGATAAGGGATAAACCCCGTCCAAGAGATGAATCGGTCTTAAACCCGGATACTCTAAAGGATATTTCTTTCACCGGACTGTTAATGGCTATTGCCACAATCATAGCTTTTATGATAGGATTATTCAGTGGGGATGATCTTGGACTTGCTTCTGAAAACGGTATCAATACGGTTACCGGTTCAACTATGGCATTTGGAACACTGTGTCTTTCCCGTCTTTGGCACGGCTTCAACTGCAGAGGAAAAGAAAGTATAGTCAATTTAGGCTTGCTTACAAACATATATTCAATAGGTGCATTCATAATCGGTGCCGCTTTATTACATATGTTGCTCCTTGTTCCTATGTTTTCAAGCCTATTTAATGTATCCATGCTTGCCCCCGGAATGGTTGTTTGGGTATGGCTCCTGGCATTTTCTCCAACCCTTATAATCCAGATATACAGAATCGTTAAATACAAAAAACAAGTTATCAGATTATAATAATATGTGATAAAAGGGAAAGGATTTTATTATGAAAAATGTAAATTACAAACCCTCCGGAACATGTGCAAAATTAATTAATTTCACTATCGATGATGACAATAAAATAAGAGATCTGAAATTTCTCGGAGGCTGCAACGGAAATTTAAAGGCGATGGGAATTCTTCTCGAAGGAGCGGATGCTAAGGAATCTGCCGACAAATTAAGCGGAAATGACTGCAAAGATCGTGGAACATCCTGTGCAGACCAACTTTCCAAGGCAATATACGAAGCCTTGGACTAATACATTAAATTTGGAAAAAGCACAAGAAAAAGTAAAAATGGTGTGCGGACATTTTCCCGGACAACGGACAGATCGGGCGACAAAAGCCGGAGATAATGCCTATACTCCTTTCACAGCCCTATGATAGTCCGGAGTTTTGTCCACACACCCACTTGCAAGTTTTTACTTCCTCGTCTTTTGGCTTCTAGTTATTTGCTAATGCACATTTTTTTCGCCCAGACTACATCATATTGTCCTGTCTTTTGATTTTCTTAGTCGTTGTTCTTATAAAATCTTCTTTTCTTACGAATACATCACGGATTCTCTTATATACCGATAAATCCTGATTCAGTTCATTTATCAAATCTTTGAAGAATGTATTCAGCTCCTCTTCATTCGGTTCATATCCAAATTTTTCGCTCAGCGGTTCCATAGCAGGAAGTATTTGAATACCCACATTCTCACCTTCTGTAGTCTTGTGAGGGAATATCATGGAATCCTCTATAAATTCATTTTGATTTACAAATTCCTCTATCTCCTCCGGATACACATTCTCACCTGTTACTGTGACGATCACATTCTTGACTCTTCCTGTCAAATATATCCAGCCTTGGGGGTCTATGAATCCCAAGTCCCCCGTATGCAGCCATCCTTCTTCATCAATTACTTCTGCAGTGGCTTCCGGCATGTTATAGTAACCCTTCATTACATTCGGTCCCCGATATAATATTTCTCCGATACCACTTTCATCCTTGTTAATAACTTTAGTTTCACCTGTAGATACAGTTGCCCCCACGGAACCTGCTTTCCTGTAGCGTTCCCTTTCTGCCTTTTGAGGAGTTCCTGAAATAAGAGGTGTGCATTCCGTCATTCCATAGCCTTGTAAAATGGTAAGTCCCATGTCCTCAAAATCTCTGTATATCTGAGGAGAAATTGCTGCAGCACCGGTAATTACGATTCTAAGTTTTCCGCCCATCTCATCTATGACAGATTTGAAAATTTTTCTTCCTGCATTTATATGCAGCCTTTTCAATCGTCTGTTGAAATTCAACATATTTCTAAACAATTTTTCTTTGCCCTGTTTTTTAACAGACTTGCTTATTCTTCCGTGTAGCATTTCAAGAACTCTCGGAACTACAATTATAATTGTATTTTCGGCTTCTTTCATGTTTTGCGGAATATACTTCATTCCCTCGCAGAAAGCCGTGCTTGCTCCCCTATAAAGAATCAGAAGCATACCTAAGGTACATTCATAGGTGTGATGAATTGGCAGAAGTGATAACGTTTTATCTGAAGCTTTCACATGGCATACTCTGCATACATCCATTATATTTGAGGTAATATTCCTATGACTTAAAACTACCCCTTTTGGAATTCCTGTGGTTCCTGATGTAAACAAAATAACAGTCATTTCATCGGGGTCAATTTCAATACTTTCAAAAGAAGTATCACCATTTTTCAAAAGTTCTTCTCCCTCTAAAAGAAGGTCTTTCCAAAGTGTCACATTTGAGTTTTGCATTTTGTCTTTCAACCTTGAAAAATCCTTTACTGTATACACGGGACTTGCTGTTTCATCAGTTCTGTCTCCGTAGATCTCCATGACAATTAAATTTTCTAAACCTTTTATATCATAAAGTTTCTTACAGTCACCTTTTGTGCAAAAAACAGTATCACATTCTGATGCTTTTAGAAGATTTTCAATTTCAGCTCCGGAAAGTTCCTTGTCAATAGGAACAGCTATATTTCCACTGTTTACTATTGCAAGATATGTACATATCCATTCATAACTCCCTTGCCCCATTACAGCAATTTTCTTTCCTACGCCCATTTGAGCCAGCATAGTACCGATAGCCTTGACATCGTTTTCCAGCAGCTTGTATGAAATAGACTTATAGGGAGCTCCCTTCTTTTCTTTTACCCAGAATGCAGGATTATCTCCAAACAAATCAACACTGCTTGAAAGCATATCTTTAAGTGTAACTATGTTTCTAATATTCTTATACCAATAATGATTAAACCTGTCGTTCATATATTTCCTCTTTATTCTGTACTTAACTAAAACCTGATTACTCTTTCAGGCTAAAACAATTATTTAACTTCCATATAAATATACCATATATTCTGTTTATGTTACAGGGTGACTTTCAAGATAATTACCGTAATTTTTGTATAGTAATGATAGATTATATAAGAATCGTTTCTTTAGATAACATAAAGGAATCTTTTAGTCTTAAAAGATTCCTACGCAAACAGCTTTATGCCATTTTGTCACAGCACTACAGAAGAATTGTGGTCGTAGATCCCAGATATTTCTATGGAAATATAAATGATATTATAGGCTCAAACGGCATAAGTGATGTGTTATTTTTATACAATGCAAACACTTTCTTCCAAGATAACTCTCCGGAAATAATGTTGCACTAGTCTATCAAATACCTATATACTTTAGCATATACGGTATCTGCCTTTACAGTATACTCCGTAAGCATGGTTATAGCCTTCCTGTTAAGCTCTTCTTTTCGCTTTTCATCTTTCATGAGTCTGCTGTTTATGAATACATTAAGTGCCGCCCCCTGAAGTGCTGATTTACAAAGTATCACCCCCACACCTGCATCACTTAATGCGACTTTGGCACCCTTTATTGCAAATTCATTACAAATTTCTATCGCTCTGCAACAATATTCCATAATCTCCAGAGGTGCCGTACATGCCATTTCAAGTGCATCTGCCATTATTCTGTCCTTTTCTGCCTTTTCTTCTTCCGTTGATGCCGGAAGCTTATAGGCATTTACCAAAGGTCTGAAGGCTGCTGCATCTTTATCCACAAGCTTCAGAAGAATCAGCTGAATTTCTTCAGCTTCCTTCATATACTCCTCCAGCTCATCCTTTACATCTGCAAACTTTTCTTTGTTCACAGTAAGTGCACCGACCATATTACCCAGGGCAGTTCCGATTGAGCCTGCAAGAGCCACTGCTCCACCGCCTCCGGGAATCGGATCACTTGAACTTAACGCCTTAATATAATCCATACAAGTATTTTCCATCAGCATAACTTTTACCTCTATTCTACCCCTATATCACCAAATTATTTAGAACAATCCTGTGATTTTTCCATCATTATCAATATCTATATGCTCGGCAGCAGGAACCTTAGGAAGACCCGGCATAGTCAAAATATTTCCGGTTTTAACAACAATAAACCCTGCTCCTGCATTTACCTTAACATCTGATACACTGATATTAAAATTTCTTGGTGCTCCTAAAAGTGTCGGATTATCCGAAAAGCTGAACTGTGTCTTCGCCATACATATCGGTAAATCTCCGTAACCCAGTTCCTCCAACTGCTTAATTGTCTTAGACACCTTTGCATCAAAAACGACATCATCAGCTCTATATATCTTCTTAGCTATCACTTTAATTTTATCTTTAATTGACAGGCTTAAGTCGTATATGAATTCAAAGTCATCCCTATTCTTTTCAACAAGTTCTAGAACTTCCTTTGCAAGGGATATTCCGCCTTCGCCACCTTTCGCCCAAACTTCACTTAAAACAACATTGGCACCTTTTTCTTCGCACATAGCTTTAACCAGCTCAAGTTCCGCATCTGTATCCGTCGGGAATGCATTGATTGCAACTACCGTTGGAATTCCAAATACATTTGCCATATTATCCAGATGCTGCAGCAGGTTAGGCATTCCTTTCTTAAGTGCTTCGAGGTTTTCTTCATTTAAATCTTTCTTGGCAACGCCGCCATGATATTTAAGAGCTCTTACAGTTGCAACGAGAACACAGGCCGAAGGCTTTATGCCTGCCTTTCTGCACTTAATATCCAGGAATTTCTCTGCACCCAAATCCGCTGCAAATCCGGCTTCAGTAACTACATAGTCAGCAAGCTTCAGTGCCATTCCTGTTGCCATAATAGAGTTACATCCGTGGGCAATATTGGCAAAAGGACCTCCGTGAATAAACGCCGGTGTATGCTCAAGTGTCTGCACTAAATTAGGCTTCAGCGCATCCTTCAGCAATGCTGCAACGGCTCCCTGGGCCTTTAAATCCGCCACTGTAACAGGTCTGTCATCATAGGAATATGCAACAACAATATCGGAAACCTTTTCTTTAAGATCTGCAATATCCTTTGACAGACAAAGTATAGCCATTATCTCACTTGCAACGGTAATTTCAAATCCGTCTTCCCTCGGCATTCCGCTCATTTTTCCGCCCATTCCGTCTATGATATTCCTAAGCTGTCTGTCGTTCATATCCACAACACGCTTCCATGTAACCTTTCTGACATCTATTCCGAGGCTGTTCCCCTGCTGAACATGGTTATCCAGCATGGCTGCAATTAGATTGTTGGCAGCTCCGATAGCATGCATATCGCCTGTAAAATGGAGATTTATATCTTCCATGGGAACAACCTGTGCATAACCACCGCCGGCGGCTCCGCCTTTAACACCGAAGACCGGTCCCATGGACGGTTCTCTAAGGGCAACCATAACCTTCTTATCCAATTTGTGAATTGCATCTGCAAGTCCCACTGATGTGGTCGTTTTTCCTTCTCCTGCAGGTGTAGGAGAAATGGCAGTAACCAAAATCAGCTTTCCGTTATTTTCCTCTTTCTTATCTTTTAAAATTGAATAATCAACCTTCGCCTTATATTTTCCGTATAATTCAAGATAATTTTCATCAATCCCGATAGCTTCTGCAACTTCAGTAATTAACTTTTGCTCTGCTTCTTGTGCAATATGAATATCTGTTTTTATTTCCATGCGAACCTCCCTTATTATAAAATCTTCTTTAAAAAACTTTTTCTGTGAATCGGGGTTATTCCCTTTTCACTAATTCCTTTATAATGTGCCTTTGTACCGTAGCCCTTATTTTTCTCAAAGGCATATCCCGGATATTCTTTGCTGTAATTTATCATCAGATTGTCTCTATATACCTTGGCAACTATTGAGGCTGCCGCTATTGAAACACTCTTTGCATCTCCCTTAATTATTGAGGTTTGAGGAATATCAATTTCCTCAAGGGAAACTGCGTCTATTAAAAGATGCTGTAAATCGCATTTCTCCTTTGCAGCATCGATAGCAATTGTCATTGCTTTTTTTGTAGCATTTAAAATATTTATTTCGTCAATTATTTCGGGGGCTACAAGTCCAATTCCCCATGAAATAGAGTTATCTAAAATTAGATTATATAATGAATTCCTCTTTTTTTCACTAACTTTTTTTGTAGTCATCTACACCTGTAACAGAAAAATCCTCTGGTAACACTACGCATGCTGCAACCACAGGACCTGCAAGAGGACCTCTGCCCACCTCATCAACTCCGCCGATATAATTAACACCTTTCGCTCTAAGATTATTTTCGTATGCTTTCATTTCTGAAAG
The DNA here is from genome assembly GCA_000510425.1 of Eubacterium nodatum ATCC 33099. Taxonomy (GTDB): domain Bacteria; phylum Bacillota; class Clostridia; order Peptostreptococcales; family Anaerovoracaceae; genus Aminicella; species Aminicella nodata. Next base: position 106,997 of record AZKM01000024.1, read on the forward strand.
TCTCTGTTTCTGAAGTTTTTCTCTCTCTGCCCCGGTCATTTTACTTTCTCCAAAGTTATCTTTCCAATTTTTCCTGATCTGAATTCATCCATAACCGTTCTGGCACATCTTTCATAGTCAATTCGTTTTCCCGGAAGAATAAAACCTCTTTTTTCGGCAATTTCCTCCATAGTCTCCAGTGGCGTTTCGCCGAGTTTTTCAAGTTTATAGCGTTTCGTCAAAAGCTCGGGATATCTCTCTTGCATCGTTTCAATAAAAGAAAGTGCAAGGTCTGAGACATCTAAAATTTCTTCTTTTATGCTCCCGCAGTACGCTAAATTAAGCCCTACTTTCGGATCTTCAAATTTAGGCCAGAGTATTCCCGGAGTATCCAAAAGCTGCATCCCACCCGAAATGGTAAGCCATTGTTTGCCCTTCGTTACTCCCGGTCTGTCACCTGTCTGAGTACTTTTCCTTCCGGTCATTCTGTTAATTAAAGAGGATTTTCCGGCATTGGGAACACCCACTATCATCATTCTCAGAGGTCTGTTCAACTTAGTTTTTATAACTTCTCCATGAAGCTTTTCCAGCAAGGAATAAAGTCTATTAACCCCTTCTCCACTCATAGAGTTAAGCTCAATAGCATTATTGCCTTCGCCTGCAAATTTTTCAATCCATTTTTTATTTTGATTTGGATCGGACAGGTCTTTTTTATTTAAAATAATCACCCTTGGCTTGCCTTCAACCAGCTGATTGATAATAGGGTTCCTGCTGGATACCGGAATTCTTGCATCTATCACCTCAATTACCACATCCACCATCTTTATACTGTTTTGAATAAGCTCTCTGGTTTTTTTCATATGCCCGGGATACCAGTTTATATTTTTCATTTCTCCCCCTTATCCCTTATCTGTTCCATCAGAATCAGAATTTATAAAACTTCAATGTTTTGATTTCATATCTAAATCATCATCTATTTTTTTATATAAAAGCTCTTGCTATATTGCAAAATCTCTTAAGCTCCAAAGTTCTGAGAAGTTATTAACTTCTAATGCACGGAAGGATTTATCTAAAAACAGAAAAGGGAACCTGACGGTTCCCCATAATTATCTGTTTTCTTTTGCCTTAATCTTAGCGGCCTTGCCGGTTCTGCCGCGCATGTAGTGAAGTCTGGCTCTTCTAACCTTACCTTTTCGAGTCACTTCGATCTTCTCTACCCACGGTGAGTGAAGCGGGAATGTCTTTTCAACACCTACACCGGAAGCAATTCTTCTAACTGTAAATGTTTCGCCGATTCCACCGTTCTGACGCTTCAAAACAAAACCTTCAAAAATCTGGATTCTTTCTCTGTTTCCTTCTTTAATCTTGATGTGTACACGAACTGTATCACCTACATTAAAGTTCGGGATGTCTTTCTTAAGATAATCCTGAGTCACTGCATCAATTGCATTCATGAATTTGTCCTCCTTCCCTCATAGACGTTCGTAAATGCTCTCGAATCCTCTCTACGCACAGCTAACAGCTAAAATTCAAGCTTTGTGCTTCATTCATAGGAACGCCCGTACTACATTCGACATTATAACACAGTATGATAAAGCTTTTCAAGGACTTTTTTTGCTGCCTCAACATCTCCCATCCAAGGTTCCCTGCCTTCTCCACGATACATGTATTCTTCCGCACCTTTTCCGAGAATCAAAATAATATCATCCTTCTTTGCTTTTAAAATACCTTCTTTTATAGCCTCATATCTGTCTAATATCAGTTCATATCTTCCCTGAGATTCCTGTATTCCCTCAAGTATCTGCTCTGCGATTTCTTCTTTTGACTCGTTTCTGGGATCTTCTTCCGTTACGATTACAAGATCGGAATATTTTCCTGCAATTTTTCCGAGAACAGCTCTTTTATCGTGGTCTCGCTTTCCCGCACATCCAAATACAGTGTAGACATTACTGCCGGTTTTCCTTATATTTTCCACATGCTGAAAAATCTTTTCAAATCCGTCGGGAGTGTGGGCATAATCCACCAGCACACTAAACTCCTGACCTTCATCTACGATCTCCATTCTTCCGTCAACCTGAGAAATTTTCTCAAACTTAGGAATCATCATTTCAATAGGCATTCCTGCCTGATGCATGGCAGCTATACCGCTCAAAAGATTGCTTATATTGTACTTAGCCACCAGGTTTGTCATTATCTTGTACTCTTTTTTATCATGTACAAGTGTAAATTTTGTAAAATCAACTCCAAGACTTAATTCTTTAGCCATATAATCGGCTTCGTTATCTATGCCGTAGGTTACAACCCTGCATTTACAACAGTTTTTCAGTTCCTCAAAACTGATTTTATCATCTGCATTCAAAACCGCCACTCCGCTTTCCTTCATATTCCTGAACAAAATTTTCTTTGCATCAAAGTAGTTTTTCATTGTTTTATGAAAATCCAAGTGGTCGTATGTTAAGTTTGTAAATATTGCATAATCAAAATCCACAGTGGAAACTCTTCCGAGAGCCAGACCATGGGAGCTGACTTCAATTGCAGCAGCCTTCATACCATGCTCTGTCATCTCATTTAGAACCTGATGAACTTCAATGGAGTCCGGTGTGGTTAAGCTTGGAAGTCTGCTGTAATCACCGTATCTAACTGCAATGGTTCCCATATATCCGCAAGGTGTATATTCTGAAAAAATATCACTGATAATACTGGCTGTTGTAGTTTTTCCGTTAGTTCCCGTGATTCCAAACATAGTCAGCCTGCGGCTGGGTTCATTATAAAAAATATTACAAATCCTGTTCAATTCGGAATTGATATCCTTCACCTTTATATAGTCAATTTTATCAATACGATTTATATCATCTGTATGAACAATGGCTACTGCACCGGCTGATACTGCTTGTTCTGCATATTTGTGCCCATCCGTCTCAAGACCCTTTATGCAAAAAAACATATCTCCTTTCTTTACTTTCCTTGAGTCAAGGGCAATACCTTTGATTTCCGTGTCCCTTTCACAGTCAAATAATCTATTTAACTTCATATAAATTACTCCCTTTGCATTCCTGTCATGTCCATCTGTCTTTCAATGCTCTCGGATGGGTCTTGTCGTAAACATCCTTTATACGCTTTCTCATGTGTTCAAAATAAACTTGAGTTGCTATTATATCCTCGTGACCCATAAGTTCCTGTAAGGACTTCATATCTATTCCGTTTTGTACCATATGCATAGCAAAAGAATTTCTAAGAGTCTGTGGAGTAAGTTTCTCCTCTAAATCTGCGGCTTTCCCATACTGTTTAAGAATTTTCCAAAAGCCCTGTCTTGTAAAAAGTTCTCCCATATAATTTACAAAAAGCCACGATTCTCCACTATCTTCCTTATCTCTTACCAGAGCAGGTCTGCTATTTTCCAAATAATCTGCAACTGCATTCTTTGCAGGGATTCCCATAGGCACGATTCTTGCCCGTCCGTGATTTCCGCTGCACTTTACAAAGCCCATAGTCAAATTAACATCAGAGACTTTCAGTTCTATTATTTCACTTACACGAATCCCCGTTGCATACAAAAGCTCCAGCATTGCTCTGTCCCTCTTACCTTTAATGGAATCATCCGGTTTTCCAAGCAACAGTTCAATTTCCTCAATGCTCAAAAAAGAAATACCTTTTCTGGATATTTTGGGAGATTTGATCCCCTCCGTAGGATTTTCTTTAATCCTGTTTGCCTTTATTAAAAATCTATAAAATGCTCTTATGGACGCAAGTTTTCTGTTAACAGTGGCCTTTGACTTTCCTGTACTTTTCAGTTCCATAAGGTAAGCCACCACCTGAGTATTGGTGGCCTGAGAAAAGTCCATAATTTTATTTTCTCTTAAAAATTTTTTGAAAGCAAGCAGATCCTGCTTATATGCAGATACTGTATTTTCCGAAACCCTTTTAGTTTTCTGTATATAAATTAAAAAATCATTTATTTCCATTCAATTTCTCCATAATGACTGTGACTTCTAAATTAAGTAATCTGCAAGTTCGCCTTTATCTATAAGGGCCTTTACCATGAAGATACCAATCTGGGTTTTTGCATCTATAATCTTTCCCGAAACTGTCATTTCAAATAAGTCATTTATATGATGTTCCTCCAGGTCTATCGCTTCATTTTCATCAAATTCGGTTTCACCCTGAATCAAATCTGTACAAAGATAAATATATAAAATTTCATCAGAAAAACCTACCGTAGTATAAGTTGATGTCAAAAGCCTTATGTTTGCTGCCGAGTATCCTGTTTCTTCCTTTAGCTCCCTCAATGCCGTTTCCATAGGAGCTTCGCCTTTATCGATCTTTCCGGCAGGTGCCTCAAATATAACCTTCTCTACCGGTTTTCTGAACTGTCTCTCCATCAGAACATTACCGTCAGGTTTAAGGGCCATAATAACCGCTCCGCCACTGTGCTCCACAATCTCCCTTGTGGACTCACCGTTCTTGACTGTGACTCTGTCTCGTCTGAGATTAATTATTTTTCCCCTATAAATATACTCTGATTCTAATGTTTTCTCTTTAAAAATCATAATCTGCCTTCTATATATAAAACTTTACAATATTATAACACGGGTAAACCTATTTTTGAATAGGTAAAACACCAAATTTATTCAAAATTTTGCTATTTATTTACTTGATTATTTTCCCCGGATATTATATAATCTCCTTGAGGTTATCCCCCTGATAACCTTATTAATCTCTAATCCCAATACCCCTTTTGAACAAAGTAGACTGCACCCCTGCGGTCTATTTTGTTTTATACGGGAAATAATGGAGTAAAACATGAAAACAATAGAAAAAAAAGTAAATTACAACAAATATTCAAGCAAGACTTTTGACCTCTACTTCAAAGATAAAAATATAGCAGTATTTGATATAGAAACAACGGGACTATACCCCAGAAGAGATCAGGTGATTCTGACAGGAGTATTAACCCTTTTTAAAGGGGAAGCTGCCACCTCAATTCAATACTTTGCAAATAATCCGGAGGATGAAAAAGTAGTAATAAAAAAAACCGTTGAGCTCTTATCAAAGACGGATCTTATAATAACTTATAATGGTGCTTCTTTTGATATACCTTTTATAAAAGAACGTGCAAATCGTCACAATATATCTACAAATGAAATAACCGCTATACATCTTGATTTATATAACCTGGTTAAATATCATTCAGGAATTAAAGATTTGATCGGCTCTCTCAGACAAAAGAACCTGGAGTACTACATGGGGTTGTCCCAAAGCAGAGATGATGAAATTTCCGGAGGAGAAAGTGTAAAACTATACAAAAGATATATAGAAAGCAATGAAAAAGACCTTGAAAAGAAAATACTTCTTCATAACAGCGACGATATATTACAGCTTGCCAAACTAATTCCTGTAATAGAAAAAACCGATTTCCATAAATACATGTCCGGCATCGGATTTACATCAGGTGACTACATAATAAAAAGAATAAATTTAACTAAAAATGGGCTTAATATTATTGCAAGTCATGTAAATGAGGTCTTTGATTATATCTCATTTCCCACGGAAAATTCTCCCTACACCATAATGGCATCCTCCGGCACAGGGGAAATAGATATTATGATAACAACTGAATCTCCTATAAAAAAATCTCAGGTTATAGATATTGGCAATCTGTTATCACCAGCTTCCGTAGAAAAAATAAAAAAGTACCCCGGATATGAGTCGGGATACTTGATTCTAAAAAATAATGGAAACATTAATTTTTTAGAGCTTAATCTTCTCGTTATGGAGTTTATGATCGATCTGAATTTATACTAGTTTACAATAAAATTTTATCGGCAAATTTATCCATTTCAAGACTTCTATATTCCTCCATCTTGCCTTCATCGAAGGATTTTGCAAGTTTAGGGTCTATCTGAAGCCTTGCCAGGTTTTTGATGCCTCGAGCCGCTGCAATTTCTTCAATATTGCTTTCACCAAAGATTGCATAATCTTTGTCATTATCCGGACAGTGAAAATACGACATATTTTCTACTATTCCAAGTACGGGAATATTCATCATTTCTGCCATCCTGTACGCCTTCTCAACTATCATCCCTACAAGCTGCTGTGGTGAAGTTACGATTACAATTCCGTCTATCGGGAGCGACTGATAAACAGTTAGTGCAACATCTCCTGTTCCCGGCGGCATATCCACAAACATTACATCAATATCACCCCAAATCACATTACTCCAAAATTGCTGTACTACATTTGCCACAACAGGACCTCTCCAAACCACGGGATCTGTATTATTTTCCAGCAAAAGATTGATCGACATAGTCTTAATACCCGACTTTGACTTCTCAGGCAGAATGACCTCTTCATTTCCTTTAGCTTTTTCTGTAATACCGAAAGCTGTTGGAATTGATGGACCTGTAATATCAGCATCCATTATCGCCACATGTTTACCAAAATGAGATGTTGATACTGCAAGCATAGATGTTACAGACGATTTCCCAACACCACCTTTGCCGCTTACAACTCCGATAACCTTCTTTACTTGCGATTCTCCGTTTAGCTGTGCCTTCGGGATTCCGTTTTCTCTGCTGCCGCATCCACTCGTTCCGCAAGAATTGCAGTCATGATTACAATCTGTCATAATAAATCTCCTCCCTAATCTGTAATTACATCATCAATGGGGTAATCAAATTCGTCCATTGGGATTCTGCCCTCTTCAACCATAATTTCTTTAAAACACAAAAGACTACAAGGAATATTCATTCCTTCAAGATACCTGTCGTAGTATCCCTTTCCATGTCCCAGTCTATTACCTTTGCTGTCACAGGAAACGCATGGAATTATACCGTATTGAATTTCATTTTTATTGGCTACAGGAAGTCCTTCAACAGGCTCCAACAAGCCGTAAAAACCCCTCTTAAGGCATTTGTCATAATCGGTTATGCGAACAGCCTCCATAGTTTTATCATCTATGCACCTTGGAACTAAAACAGTTTTTCCATTTAAAAGAGCGTCTTCTATTATAGCTTTCGTATCAGGTTCATTTCCGACTCCGATAAAACAGAATATAACATCTGAGTCTTTATATACCTTTCCTGATATCACCTTATCACATATAGCTTTACCGGCTTTGAAGTAATATTCATCGGTGAGAGTCTTGTGTTTTTCTCTTATTTCTTTCCTGAGTTTATTCTTTGCTTCTCTGATATTGTTCATAATAAACCTACTTGATAAATTGGCAATTTACACACTCCGGTCTTTTGGGTTTATCAGGGTCACAGTATAGCGAATAAAGTATAAGATTCTCCCGCAGCCTGTCACCCATCAAAGACTTAAGGCCTGCAATCTGACATAGTGTACCTGCAAACTCAGTGGGCTTTTCCGTTTTTGAGTCACGAAGAGTTTTCCTGTAAATTTTAGGCATATCCCTTTCATAATATTCATCTTTATATTCATAAAATTTTTCAGGATCAGGCAAATCCACAGGCATAAATAAAGGACAATACAACAAGCAGTTGTTACACTTAGTACAGACATCTTCATTGATGACAGGTTTTAAAAATCCCTTTTCATCGGGCTGCATTTTGATACATAATTCCTTACACCCTACTATACATGCACTACATCCATTACAATCTTTGATTCTATCCGTTAATTGCATCTCTATCCACCCCCTCATAGTTTAAGTTTACCCAAGATATTTATTATAACACATCCATATTTTTTTTTGAAAATATAAGTACACATTATTTCATTTTCTAATTTGCAATAATTACTGCACATCATAAGTAAAGCTTATGCTATCATTTCATTTTAAAAGGCAGTGCATCAGAAAAACATTTCATTCTGACACACTACCTCTAACTTCAGCAATGATTTCAGTTTTTAAATTCATAGGGATTCAACGAGTCCTATCAGGTACTTATTGAACAGTCGCCAAAATTAAATCGACAAAGTTACTGAAAATTAACAACTATGATGTGAGTTTTTTTGACATTTTTAAAACTATATGTATTTCTTAATGTCCTTGCCTTTCCGTCTATAACTACCTTTGCGATCCTATGACCCGGATTAGGTGTAAGACGAACTTTATAACTTCCTCCATATTGAATCCTTTTACTCTTGGATACGGTCCCTGCACCGGTTTTTTCACTTTAATTTTGAAAGTTATAACAGTTCTCTTTGCCTTTTTAAGATAAATTTTATATACAGATTTTAGCTTCTCCAATGAATCCGCCTTATAAAGTTCCGCCTTTGCTTTCCTGATTATCTTGTGTATTTTCTTCTTATCATACTTAGATGCCTTTTCCATTTTCAAAAATATCTTTATATATTTTTTTCTCTGAAGCTTAAGCTCTTTAGCTTTTGTTGGCACCTTCTTCAAAGCATTGCCAAAGTTTTTGATGATTTCATCAGCATCCTCAATATATTCTGCATCTTCCAATTCCTCAATAGTATCAGAATGTTTTTGCATAATATTTTCCCAGTTGGAATCAGAATAGTCCTTCTTCCTATAATCCATAAATATTGCTTCCAACCTTTTCTTAGCTCTTTCACGATCGCCGGTCATCATAGGATGCTTCATATTTTTATCTTCAAAAATTTTATCCAGTCTTATGATGAAATCATCCAGCTGTTTTACCATTAAATCCATATCATAGCCATTTTTTACGGTTTTATTGAACTTCTTCAGAAGCGTATCTGCAAGTTTTATATTCTTCTTCTCTTTATTATGCTTATTCTTAAGTTTTCTGACAAGTTTTGCCGAATATCTTGAAATAATCTTCTTTGCCCTATCAAGCTGCTTATTGGTGTAAACCCACTGTTCTGTCGGAATATCTTCACCATCAATTTCTATGCCTGAAGTTTCCTCCGGGTCTTCAGGATTCTTTGATGAAAGTTCTTCTTTCACTTTCACAATATCTCTAAAAGATTTTATTCTCTTAGCATCCGATTTCAGACTTTTCTTCGCATCACAATACTTTCCCCAATAAAAATCATTATATATGCTTTTAGGTCTTGATTTATATTTAAAAGTTTTCTCAATTAACTTATTTAATTCTTTCCTTTGTTCCGGCAAATCTTTATATCCGTTAGGAACTATCTGGACTGTCATTTTACCAAGTTCTTTCATATAGAAAAGCTGTTCTAATATATCGTTACTTGGCATTGCACCTAATGCAGTCATCTGAATAAGATCATAAGGAGATTTTGCATTATTTATTTTCGTATTGATCACTCTATATACTTCATTCAACTCACTCCATACATCCTTGGAATAAGTCTTTTTCTTTGGATCTGCCGTATCATAATCCTTAACTTCTGATGCCCAAAAATAATTGACTAAATCACGAAGCAGACTCTGCACGACACTTAAGTCGTCCTCGCCGTTATCTTCCTTGTATTTTTTGCTAAATTCATTTGCCATTCTATTTATCTGTTTATCATGATGAATCGGCTTTTTGACTTTATGCTTTTTGATACTTCCGGCAAAAATTGTACTTGGAATCAAACAAACTACTATTGCAACAGAAATGAGCATTATAATTTTTTTCTTATTCATAATTGTTCTCCCATTACTTTATAACTGCTTTAACCACATTGGAATAGCCAAAATATTTTATTTTCCCATTGTCTTTATAGAATGCTCTGATTCTATAGTATCCATTTTTCTTAGGTTTTAAAATTTTTGACAGTTTATTCCCGCCGTTTACTTTGGCAAGAACTTTAAACTTTCCCCTTTTCTTATTTGCAGCTTCTACTACATATCCCTCTGCAACCGGTATTTTCTTCCAGAATAATTTCACTCTGCCCTTTGGACCTTTTTTGCTCTGTTTTAAATTATAGTCCTTCTTTCCTGAGTAATTTTTCTTTGCTATTGTGATTTTTCTTCTGACAGAAAAATCGCCGTAATCATTTTCATCACGTGCATATCTTGCGGTTATATAAACAACTCCCGGCTTTATTCCTGTAATCGTTCCGGTATTTTCATCTATTTTTGCCACTGTCCTGTCGTTGCTGTAATAAAGCACTTTATTGTGGGCTATTTCTGCACCTTTAAGTTTACCTGCGGAAAGTTCCGCCTTAAAATCTGCTTCTTTTCCTGCCGTTATCCATTTAGGTGCCTTTATTATACTTATTTTCTGTGGCAAAGGCTTCACGGTAATCTCAATCTCATCTTTTATGCGTTTTGCATTCTCAGGTTTGTCTGTTCCACTTTCCGGCTTTTCAAAAGTATAGGCGATTACTTTAGCTTTTCCCGGCTTAAGTCCCATTATCTCTCCACCTTCATTTATGTAGAGTTTGTCTTCATCTCCCTTTGCAACTTCCCAATATACTTCTTTGTTTGAAGCATTCATCGGTGTAATTTCTGCAGATAAACGATATTCTTCATCCACAGCTATTTCGCCATCCTCAGGTCCGGAGATCTTCATTGACTCTGTTTTTACAGCAGCACCCACCTTAATCTTGCAGGAAGCGGTTTTTCCTCCGCAACTTGCAGTAATTTCCGTCTCACCTTTAGAAATACCTATAACCCTTCCATTATTATCTACTGTTGCAATATCAGGGTTTTTACTATTCCATGTAATCTTCGTTATGTTATCGGCAGGCTTCACCAAAGCGTCTAAAGAGATGTCATCATTTTCATCCACTTTAAATTCTCCTGCCTTCATTTCAACGGATATAACTTCGTTTGGTTCGACTTTAGCATTTTTCGCATTAAGAACACATTTTTCAGCATCTATCAAGCCATATCCGTTATACTTACTGAATTCTGATTCATTTGATGCACATATTATATTCTTGACTTGTTGCGGCGTTAAATTAGGATTTGCATCTAACATTAGTGATGCGACAGCTGCAACTACAGGCGATGCCATCGAAGTACCTGTCATATTAATGTATCTGCCTCCCGGTACGGTGCTGACTACACCTACCCCCGGTGCCAAAATATCTAATGTATCTCCGTAATCTGAACCTCCTTCTGCGCCAAAAGACCATCTTTTATTATCAACATCTGTTGCTCCTACCGAGATAACCTCTTTCATTCCGGCAGGATCAGAATAGTTTTGAGTATTGTCGTTTCCGGATGCAGCTACGAACACCATACCCTTATTGTAGTAGCCATCCCTAATGGCTTTTCCCTGAAGTCTGTCTCTCTCATATGAACCAAAACTCATATTTACAACTTTGGCACCATTTTTTGCAGCATAATTTATAGCATTTATAACATCTGCACTGGTTAGAGTTTCTCCATCCTCACTGGTTCCAACTACCATAATCTCACACAAATTATTTTTTTCACCGGCAGCGACACCAAAACCGCCTTTGCCGTTTCCATAGGTTGCACCTATAATTCCTGTCACATGTGTTCCGTGTTCTCCCGGATCATCATTTCTATCCAGTTCTGTTTTATTAATGAATGTCTTATACTTACCATTTTTATACTTAACATTAGCCTGCAAGTCTTCATGCTTAGCGTCTACACCGGTATCTATTACTGCCACCTTAGTCTTTGCCTTAGGATTATTATCCAGAATTTTCCAAGCTTCCTTTGCTTTTACAGACTTTATAAAATACTGATAAAATTTACTGTTAGAATTTGTATAGTTGCTGTCATCTGATGATTCGCTTTTTTTCATCTTGTAAACATAGTTTGGCTGCACAGAGATAACTCTTCTGTCATGTTGAAATTTTTCTATAGCTTCTTTCATGGATTCATCTTTAGATATTTTAACTACAGCAGTTTTCTCCTCTTTGTTCGCCTCAAAAATATCTTTACATTTTTCGTCATTGTATTTCACTGCATTTTTGATTTTTCCATTGCTCAGCTTGTCATCATAGGATACCAGAAGTTCACCTTTTACATAGTTCTTACCCTTCAAAAGTTCCTGCGCACTCTCTGCCTTTTCATTTACATTTTCATTTGTTGCATTTTTCCGGTTTTGTTCTGCGAATATCATACTCCCCTGACCGATTACCATAGAGGCAGACAGAACCACTGCAATAATTACATTTTTTTTCTTCATAAATTCTTCTCCTATTATAGCCATTCCTCCGGTTTCACTAACCTTATAGGTGTCCCTAAGCATTAACGCGTTAGATGAGTCTTATCATGACTGTAACAATTTTTACATACTCTTTCTTTGTAGTCAATAATTTTTTTATTGAATTAAAAAATTATTTCTAGGATTATCAAACATAGACAGAGACGCCCAGAGCTATAAAACTAAGGGAGAATGTGGTATAATGCCGAAAGTATTAGGTGTAACAAATTAGAATTTTTGGTACAAGCAAGAGGGAAAATAAGTGAAAGATAATGTATGCAGAATAATAAAAATAAATAAGGAAGCCTTATTTGAATTTATATATGAAAATTTCATAAATCAGGAAGAATCGCTGCTTGATTTAGAAACAAATGTTGGCATCAGCAATCATTTTGATGTAAATTGGGAAACGGGTGAATTTATATTTTTGGCACATAATGGTGAAGATGCAGAGGAGAATATTATCCCATTTCCTAAGAATATAGATATCAAAAAAGTTATGAACAGATTGCCTGAAACAACGGATTCTGTTTTGAATTCAACTAAGAATTATAAGGAATTAACTTTCGATGAATTAAGAAGCTTAAGTAATGGCTGAATTTGTGAGGATTAAGATGGATTTAATACATGATAGAAATAGCAATATTCTGCTTAGTTTGCATGATAGCAGGATAAAGAAAATTACATTTAGAAACAATGTTTTGATATTACACCTTAATAAAATATTTCAATATACAAAAGCCGGAGAAAAAATATATTTCGGAGAAGTTTTATTTTATGACATCGATTTAGATGAATGTAGCATTTTGATATTTGATAGGACAGTTTATGAAGGGAATTTTTCAGGAAAAGCTATAAGTTTAATTGAGTATATAGAAGAGTATGTAAATGCAGAGTTTGAAATTTTAATAGAAGGATACTTCGGATATTATACAACATATACAGGATGGATTTGGGCAGAAGGAAAAGACCCTGTATCAGCAATTATGTATATTTGGAATACCGGTGATATGGTTTATAGGATTGATAACTAAATCCCGATGTATTAAACCTTTTCATTAGGTGAATTGTATAATAGATGAAAGGTCTTTCACAGATAGTAGTAATAGGAGGAATGGCTGAGTGAAACTCGCATTAGAGCAAGTACTGGAAAAATATCAAAGCAACATATATAAGGCGGCATTCTATATCTGCAAACATCATGATGACGCAGAAGATATTGCTCAGGAAGCATTTCTGGCATACTTCAAAGCAGATCAGGATTTTGAAAGTGAAGAGCATATCAAAGCATGGCTCTTGAGGGTGACTGTTAACAAAGCAAAGAACTTAAAAACATCATTTTGGCATCGAAAGAAGGTCAGTGTCCCGGATTTCACTGAATGGCTTGCATCAAGAAATGAGGAATCGAAGGAAGGCATCAGTGAAACTTCAGAGGATTTGATTCAGGCAGTTATGGAGCTGCCGGAGAAATGTAGAGTTGTTGTGCACTTGTTCTATTATGAGGGATATTCAGTAAAAGAAATAGCGAAGATAGTGGAGAAAAAAGAGAACACAGTAAAGGCGCATCTTTATAGAGGCCGTGAGATTCTTAGAGGAAAGCTAAAGGAGGAATGGTAAAATGACTAACCATGAAAAATACAGGAATGCATCTTCTATTATTGAGCCTTCTGCTGAGTTTGCAACAAAAGTACTGAAGGAGGCTGAAAAAATGGAGAGTAAGAATAGTATAAAAAGGACACCTATATTCCGTGGAAAGAGGAGACTTGCTACATTAGCTGCATCCCTTGCGTTGGTGTTCTGCCTTGCGACTGTATCCTATGCGACGGATTTTGCCGGATTTAAGAAAAATGTTGATTCTTGGCTCTACGGCAGTGCAACAAAGGTTAAGGTTGAGCAGATAAGTGAATATGAATTTAAGCTTACATATCCTGATGGAACTGTCAGAGGCACCGGTGGAGCAGTTGATGATGGTAAAGGTAAAATGCGTGCAGCTACACCGGAGGAAATTATTGAACAACTGAATCAGGAAGTAGAAGTCGAAAAAAATGGTAAAGGTCAAATAATGCTTTATTACCGAGACCATGTTGTAAATATCACAGATAAACTGGACAAGGATAATATTGCAAAAGTAAAATTTAATGATGGAGTGTTGGCAACATATTTGACCATTCGCTGGAAGGGAGACGGCAGCTATGACACTGCACTGGGACATTTTGGATATAAAAGTATAAAAAAAGATAAATAGGATAAAATGAGGCTCCGGTATTTTCCCGGAGCTTTTCAATAATTGTGGAAATCTACATTATCTAAAAAAATAGCTTTCTATTATGCTCTTTTAG
>AZKM01000025.1 GCA_000510425.1 Eubacterium nodatum ATCC 33099
TATATATATATATATATATATATAATATTTCGTGTTATTAACAATATTCATTTATTTTATTTTTTAGGAGGATATCAATGAAGAAAGCAATCGTTATTTTATTATCTTCACTTCTCGTTGCCAGTTTATTGGTAGGATGTGCAGACAAAAATTCATCGGAATCCAAAGATGAAAAAAAAACGCAACAAACAGAACAAAAAAAGCCTACGGTTAGTAAAAAGTTTAAAAAGTTAATGGATTCTTATGAGGATTTTTTTAATGAATATATAAAGTTCATGAAAAAATATAATGATTCTGATAATGCCTTGGAAATGATTACAGACTATACCAATTATTTAACCAAGTACACCAAAATGATGAAGAAACTTGAAAATATTGATCAATCTAAGCTATCAGAAGAAGATGCCAAATACTACACTAAAGTAATGGCACGTATAAACAAAAAATTAGCCAGTGTAACTACAGGTAAAAACTAATTAAAGAAAGGATAAAGGAATATAATGGGAGTTGCATCATTAGTATTAGGAATTGTATCTATTTTGTGCGGAGTGTTTTCTGCTGGAGTTTTTGGTTGGGTTGGAGCCATCATCGGAGCTATAGGAACTATTCTAGGTGCTTTAGGTAGAAAAAACCCTGAGACCAAATCAATTGGAACAGCCGGACTTGTTTGTTCAATCATAGGATTAGTGCTAGGCATCATTCTATATGCTGCTTGTGTGGCTTGTGCAAGCGGTACAGCTACATCATTGAATTCAGTATTAGGTGGAAATTAACTCAAACCTAGTCAAGCATTGAGGTGACCTTTTTATCACTTCAATGCCTTTTTATTTGGAGTAAAAATTTATGTTGCCTTATATAAATATCTTAGAATATAATATCCCAATGTACGGAATTCTGATTGCAGCCGGAATTCTAATCGCAAATATAGCAGTTTTTCTCATGATCAAAAAAAATAATGACTGCATGGATGACATGATTATTTTAGAAGGATATGGACTTATCGGAGGATTTGTAGGAGCAAAATTAATGTACCTGCTAATACTCTTAAATCACATCAGCCTTTCTACTCTCTTTCAGGGAAAAAATATTTTTTTAGTCATAAATGGAGGTTTTGTATTCTACGGCGGATTAATTTTAGGAATTCCAGTGGCAGTTTTAGGTGGTAAAATTCATCATATACCCAGCACTGATTATTTGAAAAAATATATTTTTGCAGTCCCCTTAGTTCATGCTTTTGGAAGGATTGGATGTTTTTGTGCGGGATGCTGTTACGGTATGCCTTACTCAGGAATTGGTGCTGTAAATTTCCCTTCCAATTCATTTGCACCTCACGATACTTTACTGTTTCCAATACAATTGCTGGAATCAAGTCTTTTATTTCTACTCGCTTCAACGCTTTATGTTTTTAGCCAAAGAAATAAATTTTCCTACAATCCGGAGCTTTATTTTTTCTTATATGGTCTAATTCGCATTATAACAGAATTGTTTCGATTTGACTCTATAAGGGGTATATACAAAGGACTCTCCACCTCACAATATATAAGTTTGTTCCTCATTTTAATTTCTTTTTTAAGTGTCCTATTAAGAAAACTAAATCATAGCCACCCGTAAAATAGGTGTTCTGCTCTTTTACTGTAAGTCATTATGATTGGCAATGTCTCAAAGCACTTTATTTCATTCTTGGATCAATACCGATTCATTTTGAAAAGTTTATCCAATTTCTTTAAGTTTATTTTGCACTTGTACGTATCGTCCATATAACTTATGTGATTTTTATCTAATATTATTACATCTTCCAAAACTTTTCCTTTTTTATTTTTCGCCCTTATTCTATATATCCAGCCTTTGCCTGCAATATTTTTTGTCTGCACAATCTTTGCATGTGAAAATATTTTTTTCAACTTTTTTATTTTATTTTTATTTTTTATATTTTTATATTTCCCTTGAAATTGAATATTCACGGATCTAATTTTCTTAGATGAAAATATCGGTGTTTTATTTCCGTTCTTAAAATAATATCTGAATTTTTTTAAATTAAGTTTAGCAACTTTATATGTTTTTCCGCTAATGCTTATATGTTTTGCATCAACTATAATAATTTTCGAAATTACCTTGCCATTTTTCGATTTACCTCTTATGGTATATATCCAGCCTTTACCTGCATCTTTTTTGGGAGTGCGAATATAGTATTTACTATTAAAAAGCTTCTTTAAACTTTCGACACGATATTTATTACTTATTTTCTTTTCTTTATCATGAAATTGAACAGTAATTTTTTTAACTTCATCTGATTGCATTTTTTTAACAGACGAAATAGCCTCAGCGTTATCATCACTATTTGAAGTAGCAAAAGCAGCTACAGTCGGAATAATCAAAACAATCGTCATTATAATCATTAAAAGTATTCTTTTCATAAAAATGTCCTTTCTGCAATGTTTTATATTATTTTACCTTTAGAAACATTGATATCTACTGCATTCATAAAATTTTATTACTCTCATGGAGATTCCTTTCAACTGTTGATATTACGATAAAGAATCAACTTATATTGTAAATTAATCATAAGACTTGATCTCTTATTCTTCTATCATTACCTCTCTATTTTCTTTCGTCAAAATCGTTTTAACAAGTGCTTTTGCTCCAAGATATTTTACTGCGTTTTCCTCCATTAAATCCAAGGCTTCAACTAAATCTCCGTGCCTGCCGGGGTCAACGCTCTCTATAATCATAAAAGCATTTTTTGTATTACCGGTTAACATGGTACGCTTTCCGTCCCTCCAGTTCCAGCATCTGCAAACTGCTCCAATATCATCAAGATAGCATAGTTCCCCGGGAAGTGTTGGATTGTTTTCTTCATCACCCAGTGCCATAAATTCGTCTCCACCCTCTTCTGAAACAGTCAATCTGAGATTTCCGGCAAAATTATCAATATCCTCTCCTCCAATAGGAAGTCCATAGGTTAAGGAAATTGCATTATAAACATCCACAAGAGGATTTATTCCACCTACATAATTTCCCTTATCTATCCTTGCAAGAAGTGCCTCAATAGATGCTCTATTTCCTTTTTTCTTTTTAAACTTCTGGAAAGCATCTCTCCAAACTTTGATTACTTCATTTTTTGAAAGAGGGGTCGCCGTAATCCATTTCCCTGCTTCCTGATTTGCCTTTGCCAGGTCATCTCGTATAATCTCATTATCTTCATATACACTATCACTGTTATCAACATCATTCAGCACCACCACACCAATTTCCGCATCAGGAAAAAGGCTCCAAAAGGATTCCTCTGTAATAAACTTTTTCATAATTTCCTCCCACACTACATGTTCACAATGTTCATTTTTTTGATACTATCACGGCTTCCTTAAATAGTCAATCTCACTTGTATCTCAACATTCTCATTGAGTTCAAAATGCACAGCGTTGCAACTCCCACATCTGCAAAAACCGCTGCCCACATATTCGCTATTCCAAAGGCACCCAAACCGAGAACCAAGAATTTTACCGTTAAGGCAAAGACAATATTTGTTTTTACTATCGTCATAGTCTTTCTGGAAATTTTAATTATTTTTCCAATCTTATTTAAATCATCATCCATGATTACGACATCTGCCGCTTCAATGGCTGCATCAGATCCCATGCTTCCCATTGCAAAGCCCACATCTGCACGGGCAAGTACCGGAGCATCGTTTATCCCGTCTCCCACAAATCCCAGAAACCCTTCTTTTTTTGATTTTTCCAAAAGAATTTCTAAAACATCAACCTTGTCTTGAGGCAAAAGTTCACTGTGAACTTCATCTATATCCAGGTCTTTTCCAACCTTTTCCGAAACAGTTTTTTTATCCCCTGTAAGCATTACACAGGATTTAACACCCATATTCTTTATATTTCTAATAGCTTCCTTCACACCACTCTTTACGGTATCAGAAATCAAAATGCTTCCCAAATAAACATTATTTCGGGCGATATATACCACTGTGCCGACACCATTATTTTCTATAACCTCAATCCCGTTAGCGTCCATAATCTTCTTGTTTCCGAGAATTATATCACCATCATCAGTTTCTGCAATAATACCTGTACCCCCTATATCCTTCGTATTTTTCACCTGGGATAGATTATCTTTGCATTTGCATGCTTCTTTTATAGAAACCGCTATCGGATGATTGGAGTATCCTTCTGCAAGTGCTGCTGTTTCAAGGAGTTTCTCTTCTGAAATCTCCACAGGGCGAATCTCACTTACAACAAATTCCCCTTTTGTCAAAGTTCCCGTTTTATCAAAGACCATAGTTGTCAATTCTGAAAGTGCCTCTATATAGTTACCGCCTTTAACCAGTATACCTGCTTTAGATGAGGCACCAATTCCTCCGAAAAATCCGAGAGGCACTGAAATGACAAGGGCACATGGACAGGAAATAACTAAAAATACGCAAGCACGCTGAAGCCAATCTGTGAAAGCGCCCCCAAAGAAAAGCGGCGGAACAAAGGCAAGAACCACTGCACCTATAGTTACAATCGGAGTGTACACCTTTGCAAATTTTGTGATAAAATTTTCTACCTTGGCTTTTTTTCCGGTGGCATTTTCGACAAGTTCAAGAATCCTTGATACGGTGGAATCGTCAAATTCCTTAGTGGTTTTTACTCTAAGAAGTCCGCTTCCATTGACACATCCACTTATAACCTCGTCTCCCTCCGCAGCTCTTTTAGGTATTGGTTCCCCTGTAAGTGCTGAAGTATCCACCATTGACTCACCATCTACAACTATACCGTCCAAAGGAATTTTTTCTCCGGGTTTAACCACGATTATACTTCCTACAACCACATCATCAGGATCCACCATTTCTACAGAAGATTCTCTTTCTAAATTGGCATATTCAGGACAAATTTCCATAAGCTCCTTAATTGATGCTCTGCTTCTGCCGACTGCGTAATCCTGAAAAAGTTCTCCCAGTTGATAAAATAACATCACCGCCAAAGCTTCAGAAAACTCCTGCACCCCAAAGGCTCCAAATGTGGCAATCATCATAAGAAAATTTTCATCGAAAACCTGTCCCCTGGCTATATTCCTAAAAGCCTTTATAAGCACATCATATGCCACCAGAAAATACGGCGGAAGATATAAAGCATATCCTATCCAAATATTCGCGTCAAAGGAAACTGCAAATAGGGTTCGCCTGATGATTTCAACACCTGCAAATAATATGGCACAAACTATAAATCTAACTAATTTCCTCTTATTCTTATTCATCTCATTCTAATCCTACTATTTCGAGAAAACTCCTGTCATAATTAAACTCTTCTTTTGATTATCTTACGATTCTGATTCCCGGCTCCAGCCTGTCACAGATTCTCTCTGCTTCCTCTAAAATTTTGTCAAAGCTATTCTCCTCCGCTTCTATGGTCAACTTCTGCATTATGAAATTCATGTTTGCATCTGTAACCCCCGGAATGTTTTTAATTTCAGCTTCCATCTTTGCAGCACAGTTTGCACACTGAAGTTCATCCATTTTAAATTTCTTTTTCATTTTGCTTACCTCCACATTTTACATACATTATTTTAGCTCAATATTTTTCAATCAGCACTGCATGTCCGGCAAGTTTTGAGAGCCTGTATTACTGATTGATTAAAAGCAAATCTACTTATTCAAGAACATGCTCCATTCCGTTATTTATAATTGTTTCCACATGTTTATCTGCAATTGAATAGTATACTTCCTTGCCACTTCTTCTATTCTTAACCAGGTTGGTCTGTTTAAGCACTCTGAGTTGATGGGAAACTGCAGACTTTGACATTCCCAAAAGTACCGATATATCACAGACACACATTTCTTCCTGTAGAAGTGCACAGAGAATTTTCAATCTGGTTGAATCACTGAAAACCTTGAATGCATCTGCCAAATCCATCAAAGTATCTTCCTTAGGCATATTCCCTCGAACTTTTTCAATCACCCCATCATGAATGATATTACAATCACAACGATATGTATCGTCATTACCCTTAGTTGTCATGCTACCTCCAATCAATGACTTCTATCCATCTACAATGCCATTATAAAAAACAAACAGTTGAACTATTGTTCAACTGTAGTTTATGTCTTTTCCATTGAATTGTCAAGTTAAAAATATTAATCCGAATATTTTTATGTATAAAACTCCGGATTAATATTTTCAATCTACTATCAAGCTTTACGGCTGCGGTTAATCCTCTGAAATTTTCCGCTGAAATTTCTTAATGAATTGAATCTTAATTCAATCTTAGTCCACAAATTCTTCAACTTCCGCTTCTTCCTGATCCTCTCCCTCGTCTATTTCCTCCGCATCTTCCTTCGATGCAATTTTAGCGGCTTTTTTAACTACATCTTCTATTCCTTTTTTCTTTATTTTTTCATAGGGGATGCAATAGAAATTGAGTGTTTTATTGTCATCTTTTTCTCCACTTGTAGTATCATCTATGATACTCAAATCCATAAATTTAAAACCAAAATTCTTCTTATCAAGGTGTTCTTTTATTTTCAGCAGAAGTTTACCTATTCCTTTATTTGAAGTCTCTTTATACACAGCAGTTACAACTATATGTCCGTGCTTTTTTCCCATAGAAGAAACATCGTACTTCTTGTCGATTACGAGCGAAGATTGCTTTGCGGCATGTTTTTTCATTTCCTTCTCATATGTTTCGAACTTGTCCGTATCCATTATAAAATCTGCTAAACAGTTCTCAAAATAATAAGATACATTCTTATCATCAGCCAATGCTTTCTGCAGTTTTTCTTGGTATTTACCGTCAAGTCTTACTACCGTATTTTTTTTATCGGTAATATTATCATAATTCTCTTTGATGAATTTTCCTTTTCTGTCAAAAGACATAGTAAAATATGAATCTTCACTGGAGGAAGATGCGATATCAACATCATAGCTATCTTTTTCTTTATTATAAAATACACCTGTAATATAAAAATCTTTTTTCGGGTATTTTTTTGCTATACGCTCTTTAGCTGCATTCTTTGCCCACATTTCAGATAACGGATTACCATAATTAAACATGATAACAAAGCCTGCAACAGCAAAAATTATTATTGCAAGACATATTGCTATATTTCTTCTAACCATCTCATTTCTCCTGCTTTATTTGCATTCAGTTTCAGTCCATGATGTAATGATGTAATCGTTTCAACATCTAAGAAGTCTCTTTCCTTAATGTTATTGCCACGCTTTCACCGATTTCCAAATCACCTGATGTCTACATGGCGAAAATCACTGTTTTTAATTTTTCAACAAACAAACTGTATATCTTTAGTAAAGTTTAGCTCCTGCAGGAATATTATCGTCAACCATAATCAGATTTAACAGTTCCCC
The DNA here is from genome assembly GCA_000510425.1 of Eubacterium nodatum ATCC 33099. GTDB lineage: Bacteria > Bacillota > Clostridia > Peptostreptococcales > Anaerovoracaceae > Aminicella > Aminicella nodata. The sequence continues at coordinate 7,350 of AZKM01000025.1, forward strand.
ATCCTCATAGTCACAAACTGCAGACAAAAGCATGCCGCAGGATTCCTGTCCCATCATTTTTCTCGGTGGCAAATTAGTGATTGCTACCAACGATTTTCCTACCAATTCTTCGGCAGAATATGTTTCCTTGATTCCTGAAAGTATTGTTCTCGCAGTACCTGTGCCATCATTAAGAGTAAACTTAAGCAGTTTCTTACTCTTAGGAACTTCCTCGCATTTCAAAACTTTTACCACCCTGAAATCCGACTGACTGAAGGTATCGAAGTCTACAAATTCTTCAAACAAAGGCTCAATTTTTATCTTTGACATGTCGATTTCTTTGACAACTTTTTCATTTTTTTCCTCACCCAGAGGCTTCATTGTAGGGAATAAAATAACATCCCTTATGCTTGGAGAATCTGTAATTAACATTATTACACGATCCACACCGACTCCCAGCCCCCCTGTAGGTGGCATAGCAACCTCAAGTGCATTGACAAAGTCCATGTCCATCGGGTGAGCTTCATCATCAATGCCTGCATCCAGTTCAGCCTGTTGTTCCGAAAATCTTTCAAACTGGTCTATCGGATCATTCAATTCTGAGAATGCGTTGGCAATTTCCCAACCGTTGATATAAGCCTCAAAGCGGCGAGTAATTCTAGAATCCGCAGGATCCCTCTTTGCAAGGGGAGAAACTTCCACCGGATGTCCGACAACAAATACCGGACCGTCTAAGTATCCCGGAACATCCTCGCAATACTCCTCAAACATTTCGGCAATCAGTTTGCCACGGGTAAAATTCTTGACTTCATCTTTATCCATTCCATAAGCAATTGCCGCTTCCCTTGCCTTTTCATCGGTATCTATCTTAGAGAAATCAACTCCGGTAATCTCCTTTACTGCATCAGCCATATTCAAGCGACGCCAAGGTGGAGTTACATCAAATTCTTTGCCCTGATATTTGATAATCGGAGTTCCGTTAACCTCCATCTGGGCTTTGTATACTAACTGCTCTGTAACCTCCATGGTATTTTCCATGTTACCGTACGCCATATAACATTCCATGGAAGTAAACTCAGGGTTATGGTTTCTATCCATACCTTCATTTCTGAACATTTTTCCTATTTCGTAAACACGGTCAAGACCGCCGACAATGAGTCTCTTTAGATATAGCTCATTAGAAATTCTCAGTCTGAGATCCATATCCAGAGTATTGTGATGGGTTTCAAAAGGTCTGGCATTTGCGCCACCTGCAATTGCAGTCAATATCGGTGTATCCACCTCAAGATATCCATAATCTTCCTCTAAAACCCTCTTCATCTCATGAATAATCTTGGAACGCTTAACAAAAGTATCCCTCACATCCTGATTCATAATCAAATCAACATAGCGCTGCCGATAACGAATATCTGTATCCTTCAAGCCGTTCCACTTATCAGGAAGCACCTGAAGTGATTTTGAAAGCAAAATAAGTTTTGTAATATGAATTGAAATCTCATCAGTTTTTGTTTTAAATACTTTACCTTCAATTCCAACAATATCTCCAATATCATAGGTCTTAAACCACTTATATTCATCTGCGCCGATTTCATCGCGTTTAACATAACACTGGATTCTTCCCTGCTTATCCTGCAGATCAAAGAATGCAGCCTTACCCATGATGCGCTTACTCATAATCCTTCCGGCACATGAAACTTCCTCATCCTCAAGTGCATCGAAATTCTCCTTGATGTCTTTGCTGTGAGCCGTTACATTCCAAGTTTCATAGATATACGGGTTGCGATCCGCTTCCTGCAAATCTCTTAACTTCTGACGACGGATTTTCCTCTGTTCGTTCAGATCCTCTTCATACATTTCACTTTCCGCTTCAATATTGATATTGTTAATATTATCTGTACTCATTTTTTACTCCTAATTTTTCTTTGCAATATCTAAAATGCTATAGTGAATAATTCCATCAGGCAGTGAAATTTCTACCAGTTCGCCCTTTCTGTGACCGATGAGAGCTGATGCTATCGGTGATTCATTTGAAATCTTTGCCGGCTGTGCAAAGGGGTCGGCTCCGGTAGAACCTACGATTTCAAACACTTCAGTTTCTCCGTCTTCCTGACACTTCACAGTTACCAAAAGTCCTACATTGACTTTATCAGCATCTATTTCCTCTGAGTTGATAATTCTTGCATTCCTCATCATCATCTCAAGCCTCGTAATTTCCGCTTCCAGTTCAGCCTGCTCGTCCTTTGCTGCCGTATACTCGGCATTTTCGGAAAGGTCACCGTATGAAATTGCTTCTTTAAGTCTCTGCGAAACTTCCTTTCTCTTCACAGAGACCAGATGATCTCTCTGCTTTTCTATATCTTCGTAATCCCCTTGGGTTAACAGTACTTCTTCTACCATTTAATTCCTCCATTATTCTAACTAAACCTTGCAAGAGATTATATCCTACAAGGGCATACAATGTCAACGCTTGCAGTAATTTAGCTCTCTTTATTACTGCTTACAAATCTTTTTATCTTTTTTGCCGTAGTTTTTTCGAAGTCGTCCTCTTTTATTACGACCTTCTTTATTTTCTTGAACAGCGGCAGATTCTCATTTATCTTGTCAACCTCTTCCCAGATAAAATCTCTCTTTTCTTCGTCTGTGTAGTTTTCTCCTATAGCCTCTGTTAAAGCTTCTTCATCTAAAGTCACAGTAGCTGCAATTATAGTATCCCTCTCATCTATTTCGCTGTTTTGCCCCCAAACCATAGCCTCATCTATACAAGAAATATTTTTCAAATAGTTTTCCAGTTCTTCAGGATAAACATTCTTTCCGTTTTGAGTAATTATCACATTTTTGAGTCTTCCTGTTATATAAATATAACCGTCATTATCTACATAACCCAAATCTCCGGTGTAGAACCAGCCACCTCTCAGTACCTCTTCTGTTGCCTCTTTATTATTATAGTAGCCAAGCATCACACTAGGTCCTTTGAAAACAATTTCACCTACACCGTCATTTCCTTTATTGACTACTTTAACCTCCATACCCGGCATTACATGACCTGCCGAGTCACTTCTCATAAGCCATGATCTGTCCGGGTTAAGGGCTGCAAGAGGACTGCATTCCGTCAAACCATAGCCCTGAATAGCAATGAATCCTATATCGTTGAAAAACTCAAGAACTTTTGGGTTAATGGCAGCTCCTCCGGAAATAAGAATCTTCATTCTTCCGCCGAACACCTTGCGAATGTCCTTTACAAAAGGTTTAACCAGATTCACATTGATTTTTTTGCTGAGCCCGTTTAACATTAGAATTTTCTTAAGAGCTTGTGCTTTGCCCTGTTTCTTGATTTCTTTCCAAATCTTTTTGTAAAGCCCTTCGAGAAGTAAAGGTACTCCCAGGAAAATGGTAGGCTTTATTTCCTTCATGTTCTTCTCTATGTGACGAAGTCCTTGACAATATGCAATTGCAGAACCCATATAAAGCGGAATCAAAAGCCCGCATGTACACTCGTAGGTATGATGAATGGGAAGCACTGAGAAGAAAATATCATCTTCTGTAACATGTAAGAATGTGGGTGCCCCCATAAGGTTATCACATATATTTGCATGGGAAAGCATTACGCCCTTGGCAACTCCGGTTGTTCCTGAAGTATAAAGGATTACCGCCATCTTTTCTGCATCAATTTCTGCATCCAGGAACTGTCTGTCTCCTGTAGCAAGCTGTTTCTGACCTTCCTCAATAAGATGTTCAAACGACATAATGTCCTTTTCTTCGTTTCCGGATTCAAAATTAACCAAAAGCTCCAAATCAGTATCTTTTTCATCTCTAATGTCACAGAAAATATCTTCATAGGCTTTATCAAGCAGAACACAGCTAACCCCTGCATCCATTACCAGTTGTTTAAGCTCCTCTGCAGGAAGTTCCTTATCCAAAGGAACGCAAATACCTACTCCGCACACGGCGGCAAGATAGCTCACTGCCCACTGATAGCAATTCTTTCCGATAACTGCAATTCTCTTATCCTTAAAATTTCTATTTAGAAGTGCCGTACCCAGAGAGTTTACATCCGCCAACAGCTGTTTATACATGATTCCTACATAAGGTTTCTTGTTTTCAAACTTCTGGTAAATCGCAACATTGTTTCCATAAATATCGGCACTTGTTTCCAGCATAGTCTTAAGTTCCGGAATAGGTCGCACATTATTGTAAGCTACACCCTCATATTCATTTAAAGTCAGTGCTTTGATTTTAGATCTGGCTTTCTTTTCCTGTTTTTTGCGTATTTCGCTGGAGCACTCAGGGTGTTTCTCTTTACTTGCAGAAGCTTCTGTATTATTTCCAAATCGTTTAATTTTACCTGTAGTGGTCTTTACAAATTCCTCATCTCGTATACTGATTCTCTTAATCCTCTTATTAGGCGGTAATTTATCGTTTATCTCTTCCACCAGTTCTTTATAAAAATGGTATATCTCAGATGAACTTAGCTTTCCCTTTTCTGAAGTTAAAAGTTTGTAGTTAGGATAAATATCAGCTGTAACCACGACATTACCCACTCTGCCATCATCGACCCCGTGAACTAAAACCTCCTGTATGTGTTCATCCTCCATCAAAACCGTTTCAAGTTCTTCAGGGAAGATGTTCTTCCCTCCTTTAGTGACAATTACGGTCTTCTTTCTTCCCGTAAGATATACGAAGCCTTCTTCATCCATATAACCAAGGTCGCCTGTGTGAAGCCATCCATTACGCAGCACTTCATCTGTTGCTTCCTGATTTTCATAGTAACCGAGCATAACCGACGGTCCCTTGCAAATCACCTCTCCTATTCCATCTTCATCGGAATTGATGATTCTAACTTCTGTTTTAGGAACAGGCTTTCCCACCGAAGCTGCTTTGCTGTATCTATCCTGATTTACGCAGACTATGGGTCCGTTTTCCGTCATACCGTAACCCTGAATCATAGTGAATCCCATAGCTTCAAAATCTTCTATCACTTTAGGATCTATAGCAGCTCCACCGGCAACAAACTTCTCCATCGCACCTCCGAAAGATTGATGAATAGCCTTAAACATACGCCTGCAAATAGATTTATTATTATATAATTTCAGCTTTCTTGAGAGATCTATTGCATTTCTCAGCTTTTCCGCTTCCCCTCTGCTTTCAGCCTGCTTCCACATTCCCTTGTACATCTTCTCAAATACAAGGGGCACACCGAGAAGGACATTTGCCTTAACTTCAGCCATATTTTTCTGAATATATCGCAGACCCTGGCAAATTGCAATGGTTTTTCCCTGATAGAAGGTAGTCCATATATCACAGGTCATCTCGTAGGCATGGTGAATAGGCAAAATTGAAAGCACTATCCCGGGATCCGGAATCTTAAAATATTTGGACATATTGACACAGTTTGCGGCAATATTACGCTGGGACATCATAACTCCCTTTGCCATGCCTGTAGTCCCCGAGGTAAACAAAAGTGTAGCCATCTGATCCGGATCAATATTCGCATCTACATAAGCTCTATCCCCTTCTTTTAATAAATCTCTTCCCCTGTCAATGAGATTTCCCATGGAAAAAGCTTCTTCCGTATCTTCTTCTGAATCCATGGAAATAAAAAACTCAATACTGCAAGGATTTTCAAAAATTGGCTGTATGCTCTTCTTTACCTTGTCTGAATATACAATTGCACTTGCGCCTGACCTTTCAATCAATCCCAAAAGTTCTTCCTGTGGGAGGTTCTTATCTAAAGGAACTATTACTCCGACACCGGCAACGGTGGTGAAATATGTTAAAATCCAGTAGTAGCTGCTTTCTCCTATGACCGCAATTTTCTTTCCTTTAAGCCCCATATCTATGAGCTTGGTTCCAAAACCGTCAAGGTCCTGCTTGACTTTTCCATAAGTTATCGGAACGAACTTCCCTATTCTGCGGTTTTTCACCAAATATGCCGTTTCCTCAGCAAACAGACTTGTGCTCTGAGTGATAATGTCTTTTAAGTCTGAAGCTTCTCTGACTTCATACAATTTTTTGCTATATTTTTTATTATTCATCTTGCCCTTCCTACCTTATTATTCTCATAATTTTACCACTTTCTTCACTGTTTTTCAAATAATCCGGTTCCTTTTCATCAAATATTCAAGAAAATTTTCGGTAAAAATAATCGGCGCCTTTAATAAGATTTTTATAAAATTTCGCTTATAAAATTTTCCTAAAAACATATAATATATCCATTGACCTCTTATCGTTTAAGTAGTATAATTTTCCGTAGCAGACGTTAGTCAGCCACAACATATAGTATATTCAATATAAGAGGAGGAGTTATGGAAACGGACAAAATTCAACGCATTATCAAGCGTGACGGCAGGGTTGTAGAATTCAGTGTAGATAAAATCACAGACGCAATTTTCAATGCTGCCAAAGTTTTAGGCGGCAAAGATAGGGAAATGGCTGAATATCTTGCAAAACAAGTTGAACTATATCTTCTCCAGGTTTGTCACACATCAATTCCTACAGTGGAACAGACCCAGGATGCCGTCGAAAAAATTCTCATCGAGAGCGGTCACGCAAGAACTGCAAAAGAATACATTTTGTATCGTGCAGAAAGAACTCGCATACGCGATATGGACACCAAATTGATGCATATATATGAAGACCTTACATTTAAGGAAGCTAAGGATAATGATGTTAAGCGTGAAAATGCAAATATCGACGGCAATACTGCTATGGGAACTATGCTTAAGTATGGTTCGGAGGGTGCCAAAGAGTTCTACAAAATGTATGTAATCGACCCCAAATATGGAAAAGCTCACAATAACGGGGACATCCATATTCATGACATGGATTTTTATACTTTAACGATGACTTGCTGTCAAATCGATCTCGTAAGTCTTCTAAAAAATGGATTTTCAACAGGACACGGTCACCTTAGAGAGCCTAATGACATAGAAAGTTACTCAGCACTTGCCTGCATTGCAATCCAGTCTAACCAAAATGATCAGCACGGAGGGCAGTCAGTTCCCAACTTTGACTACGGAATGGCTCCCGGAGTTCGCAAAAGCTATAAAAGACTGTACTCGTCAAATATGGGTAAAATGTTGGAACTTCTTTTCGGAATAGAAGACGGTCCTTCTTTTATGAAGGCTTTCGTAAAAGAAACCGAAGAAAAGTACAATGTATATCCTTGTATGGCATGGGATAACAACTATAAAGAACTGGAAGCTTCTTTCCTGTCCCAATTTGCAGACGATGCAACGATTAAAAAACTTCAGGATCAGACCACTAAATACGCAGACAGAGAAATCATAAGAAAGACTTATCAGGCTATGGAGGCACTGATTCATAATTTGAACACAATGCATTCAAGAGCAGGAGCACAGGTTCCGTTCAGTTCAATTAACTACGGTACAGACACATCACCTGAAGGTCGTCTGGTAATGAAGAGTGTTATGGAAGCAACAGATGCAGGTTTAGGCAACGGAGAAACTCCAATATTTCCTATACAGATTTTCAAGGTCAAAGAGGGTGTAAGCTACAATCCCGAAGACCCCAACTATGACTTATTTAAACTGGCCTGCAAGACCAGTGCAAAAAGACTTTTCCCAAACTTTTCTTTCCTGGATGCACCTTTCAACAAGCAATATTATAAACCCGGGCATCCTGAAACAGAGTGTGCCTACATGGGCTGCAGAACTCGTGTAATGGGTAATCAGCACGATCCGTCAAGGGAAATCGTTTACGGAAGAGGAAATCTTTCCTTCACTTCAATTAACCTTCCTCGTCTGGGGCTTAAGGCAAAAGGTGACATAGAAGCTTTCTTTGAGAGCCTCGACCATATGATAGATACGTGCATAGGTCAGCTTAACGAAAGATTTAAGATTCAAGGACAAAAAAAAGTTAAAAACTTCCCGTTTCTAATGGGACAGGGGGTTTGGATCGACTCCGAAAAACTTAAACCTGAGGATACTATTGAGGAAGTAATTAAACACGGCACCCTAACGATCGGATTCATCGGTCTTGCAGAATGCCTAAAAGCCCTAATCGGAGAACATCATGGCGAATCTGACAGAGCAGAACAGCTGGGAATTGAGATTATTGCATACATGAGAAAAAGAATGGATGAAGAAGCACGCAAAACAGGGCTGAACTGGTCAGTGATTGCGACTCCGGCAGAGGGACTTTCCGGTCGTTTTGTAAGGATGGACAGAGAGCGCTTCGGAAGTATTCCGGGAATTACCGACAGGGACTATTATACAAACAGTTTTCATATACCTGTTTACTATGAAATCAATGCCTTTGATAAAATCAGAAAAGAAGCACCTTTCCATGAGTTAACCAACGGAGGTCACATATCATACATTGAACTTGACGGAGACCCCCAGAAAAACCTGGATGCCTATGAAAGTGTGGTTCGCTGCATGAAAGAATGCGGTATCGGCTATGGTTCCATCAACCATCCGGTGGATCGGGACCCTTGCTGCGGTTATACCGGAATCATAGATAATGAATGTCCCAACTGCGGACGCAAGGAACACGACGGCAAGTCTCAGTTTGAGAGAATTCGCAGAATCACCGGATATCTCGTTGGAACGATGGATCAATGGAACGATGCAAAAAGCAGTGAGGAAAAAGAACGCGTAAAGCATGGTTCTGTCACAGGTTTTGAAAAACTATAATATAAAGACTAAAACAGCTTAAGTTCTTTCAGAACCAAAATAACAATTCTTAAAGAACAAAAGAGAAGAATGATGAAAAAGAAAATGCAATCAAATAAACAAAACACAACTCCCGTCATCCTAAGGCTTGCGGGAGTTGTTAGAGAATCAATTGTAGACGGTCCCGGACTTAGATTCGCCATTTTCTGTCAGGGTTGTCCTCATAATTGCCCTAAATGTCACAATCAGGACACCCACGATTTTAGCGGCGGGTATGACTGCGATATACAAAAAATCGTTAATGCCATAGAAGAAAATCCTCTTCTTTCAGGTGTAACCTTTAGTGGTGGTGAACCCAGCCATCAGCCTGTGGCATTTCTGGAAATTGCAAAAAAAGTAAAGTCTAGAGGGCTGAATATCTGGATGTATTCCGGCTATACTTTAGAAGAACTGCTAAGCCGTGCCAATTCAACAATTTCAGATTTGGACAATATGAATGAAAATTCTTCTCAAACATCCGAAAAAAATGAAGAGCAAGTTGCCCTCAAAGGTCTCCTTAGCTTGATAGATGTTCTCGTCGATGGAAAATTTATAAATGAGCTTAAAGACCTGACACTTCCATTTAGAGGCAGTAAAAACCAAAGACTCATAGATATGGCAGCAACTAAAAGGCATAACAAAATCGTTTTATACGAGGGCTGATGATACGAAATCATATCCTAAAAAATAACCCCTTTACTGTGTAAAAAACAGTAAAGGGGTTTGTACTTATATGACGATTCTGAATATACCTATTTTATCTTCAGTCTGAGGGTCTTTGTAGCAATTCCCATATATTTATGTCCTTTGTAAACTTTAAAAGGTCTAACTAAAATAAAATATCTTTTGTTTTTCTTCAAATTTTTAATAGTAACGTTTAATTTCTTTTCTCCTTTCAGAGTTTTAATCTTATAGACTTTGCCGTTATTGGCATTCTTAACCATCACTACATATCCTGAAGCTCCTTTGACTCTCTTAATCTTAACTTTCAATGCTCTTCGAAGCTTTGTAGTCTTCACCTTTGTTTTAGATACATATGAGAATACGGAATTTGATTCGGAAGATTCATCCTGATATATATTGATGGAAACCACTTTGACTTCATATAAAGAATTTCTTTTAATCTTTTTAATTGTATATTTTCCGGCTTTTTTTATTTTCTTGTTCTTCCATGTTTGTGTTCCCACAGGTCTGTACTTAACTTCATAATTTGTTGCATTCTTCACTTTTCCAAAGATAACATCAATTGATGCTTTATTATAGTCCGGAGAAAGTTTCACATTCGCTTTTTTTACCTCTCCTTTTGTACCATTTACGGCGATGTCCATGGCATTTGCAGTCTCTTTGAAAAGTTTTTCCACTTCTTTTATGGTTCTCGCTTTACTAATTTTTTCAAGTCCCTCTTCATATGATTTCTTAGCAAGTTCCTTACCTTTTTCATCTTCATATGAATAATATTTATAAAGAGTTTGTCTTGCTTTTATGATTGCATCAACGGTTGTATTGATTTCCTCTTCACTTCGGTTGATAAATACTAAGCGAGCCTTTCGAGTACCATTACCCACAGAAGTTAATGTAATCTCATCTCCCTCTGCTTTAGCGGTATAGTAAGGTGTCAAAAATTTTGATTCCAGAGTTTCTTTTAATTTGGCAATAAAGCCCTTTGCATCCAGCTTATACTCCATTCCAACGTGACCTGCCCATAAACAATTGTTACCCTCATACAGGCGCACATCAGTGGTGTAGTTATATGAGCCGAGACCCTTAAAATTTGCTTTATATGTAACTACTTCCTGTGTTTTAGAAGTTCCTAATTTGCTTTTTTCTTTTACTCTGTCCAAAGTTATTTCAGACTTTCCCGGAGATATTGATTGAATTACATCTCCTTTCGCAAGTCCGTCCTTGGTCGCAATATCAATGCCGATTCTACATATTACTGCTGCATGTTCCTCTGTACTCTGCCTGAATATAGGAGTTCTTTTTGGATTTAAAGTTATTTCTAAGCCATTTTTCTCAGCATCAGATACCTTCTTTGCCTGTTCCAAAACCTTTTTTGCATACTCCTGCAGCTTTTCCGGCGTCATATCAGCTTCTTTTATTTCATTTAAGCCCGGCTCACAAAGATTTAAACTTCCAATGGCATTTTCAGCAGCTTTGACTTTTTTCTCTGCTTCAATCAACTTAGCATCCTTTATATCATCTAGCTCTACATGTTGATTTCTGAATTCTACAGAAAGATTTTTTGTACCTTTTTCCTTTGCCTCAAAGGAAAGTTCGGCTCCCTTTATGCCTATGTTAAAATCCTTTGCAAGTACTGTCTTTTTAATCAGCAAGCTGATACGATTCGCAAAATCAGAGGCATTTTCTTTATATTCGGATGGAATATATCCATTCCAAACAGTATAACCGTCCAATTTTAATCTCACAGTTGTTGTATATCTGTCCGCTGCAAATCCATCGTCATCAATTTTCAACTTATATACAGCAACTTCTTTATCCTTATCCGTTCCTACTTTACTTAGACGATAATTCTTTACGAGATAAATATTTGTTTTGGAATTGAATATTAAAATGTTTTCACTTTCCTTGCTGTAAGAGCCATCTTCATATTCAAATTTAAATATGCTTTTATGTATGCTGGCAGCCTGATACCCACTCCCGTCATAATAGGCCGCTTTAAAACGTCCTTTTTGGCTACATGAAACTTTTATCCCAAGCTTTTCTGCCCTGGTCTTTTTCTTAACTTCTTCAATGGCAGCATCATAAATCTTATTCAGTTCCTCTTCTGATGCATCTTGTGTTAATTTATTAAGCCCCGGAACTCTTATAATCGGGTCTTTGTTAAATTTTTCTACAAGTTTATCCAGTTTCGTCTTCTGTTCAGGCGTTGCATCGGCAAACGCTTCTTGTGATGATAAAGCACCACACAACATCATGATAGCAGAAAACATAATTACAAGTATTCCAGATAGTAAACGTCTTTCCATTTTCCCTCCTCATCTTCAGGTTCCAATACAGTGATTCTATGCCAACAATTAGCTAAAATCACCTGATTTGAACATCTTAAAACTCTTTACAATCCATTACCTACATAATGTTACAGAAATTGCAATGCTGTGTCAACTGAAAACTTTTTTCAAATGGTTCAGCAAACTTATTTGTACACTTACCAATTCTGTAATACCGACTATTTTATGTCGTAGAATCTCTTTGCATTTTCGCAGGTTATTCTCGCAACCTCTTCATATTCCATCCCTTTAAGCACTGCAACTCTTCTTGCTACATATTCAACATAAGGAGACATATTCTGCTTTCCTCTTTTGGGAACCGGTGCAAGATAAGGGGAGTCTGTCTCAACAGTTAAAAATTCTATTGGAATGTCTTCTGCAACCTCACTTGTTTTTCTGTTATTTTTAAATGTAACCGGACCGCAGATTGAAATAGTGGCACCCAACTTAACATACTCTCTTGCCATTTCCTTACTTCCTGAATAACAATGAATCAGCACCCTGCTGTCCGGAACTTTTTTCCCTTTTTCATCTCTTCTATATGGAAAAAAACTCTGTCTTTCACTGCTGAAAGCACCTTCTTCCCTGAGGATTTCCATGGTTTCAGCATCTGCGTCTCTGGAATGAATTACTATGGGCAGCTTTAGCTCATTGGCAAGTCTAATCTGCCTCCTAAAGCTTTCTCTCTGAACATCTCTTTCGGAACGGTCGTAATAAAAGTCAAGCCCTATTTCGCCAATCCCCTTAACCTTTGGGTGTTTTGACATTTCACGGAGCTGCAAAATAGCATTTTCGTCAAGTTCCTTGCTATCATGTGGGTGTATTCCAACTATTGCATAGCACCAAGGATATTTTTCTGCATCTGAAATCGCCTGTCTTGAAGAGCGGATATTAAAGGCTGCATCAATTACATATGCAACTTGAGATTTCTCTATTTCCTTTGCAAGCTTACCCCTGTCAATTTCAGAAAATCTTTCTTCATTTATATGGGCATGGGCATCAAATAATATTTTTTCCATAAACTAACCTACTTGATTCCCATCAGGGGCTTCCGTGCTTACTATTTCATATTTCTTGCCGTTCTCTGCGAATAGAAGCATGCCCTTTGATTCCATACCACGAAGCTTTCTGGGTTTTAGATTCGCCACGACGATTACCTTCTTTCCGATCATTTCTTCCGGTGAAAAGTCCTTTGCAACTCCGGAAATGACCTGTCTAACTTCAGTATCCATCTTGACTTGAAACACCAAGAGCTTATCCGCATCAGGATGTTTTTCTGCCGAAATAATTGTGCCTACTCTAAGATCAATTTTATCAAAATCCTCAAACTGGATTTCCGGTTTTAACTCAAGTGGAATATTTTCCGGTTCTTTGTTCCCTTTAAGTTCATCCAAAGCCTTAAGCTCTTTTTCTATATCCAGCCTTGGGAAAATAGCTTCTCCACGCTGAACTCTATTGCCGTCAAGTTTTTCAAACACAAAGGCATCTTCCCATTTGACTTCTTGGCAGACTCCAAGCTGTGTTCTGATTTTTTCCGTGGTAGTGTGCATAAACGGATATATAAGGATTGAAACAATGCGAAGAGCTTCTGCAAGATTGTGCATGCATGTGTCAAGCTCTGCCTTTTTGCTTTCATCCTTTGCCAAAATCCAAGGAGTTTTCTCGTCAATATATTTATTTGCTCTGCGTACAAGAATCCAAATACTCTCAAGTGCATTATTAAAGGAGAATTCATCCATATATTTCTCAACATCAGGAGCAGCTCCCAGTGCAACAGACTTCAAGTTCTTATCTAAATCATCCTCCGTATCTGCAGGAGGTATAATTCCGCCACAATATTTTTCAATCATTGCAGTGGTTCTGGACAGCAAATTACCCAGGTCATTTGCAAGGTCAAAATTCATTCTTTTTAGCATAACCTCATTGGTGAATATTCCATCCTGACCAAAAGTGTATTCTCTCAACAAGAAATATTTCAGAGAATCTATGCCATATCTTTCTATCAATATCACCGGGTCAACCACATTCCCCTTTGATTTACTCATCTTTCCGCCGTCAATCAAAAGCCATCCGTGACCGAGAACCTGCTTGGGAAGCGGAAGGTCAAGAGACATAAGCATAGCCGGCCAGATAACAGAATGAAATCTTACTATCTCTTTCCCTACAAGATGAACATCTGCAGGCCAATACCTTTCAAACAGTTCGGGTGAATCCGGATAACCTAAAGCGGTTATGTAGTTTGTAAGGGCATCAAGCCAAACATATATTACATGTTTTGTATCTATAGGTACCTGAATTCCCCAGTCAAAAGTAGAACGAGAAATACACAAATCCTCAAGTCCCTGTTCAACGAAGGCTTTCATCTCATTTCTTCTGGTGTCCGGCATAAGGAACTCAGGATGCTCTTCAAAAAGTTCTAAAATCTTATTCTGATATTTGGACAAACGGAAGAAATAAGCTTCCTCCTGTGCCTTTTCCACCCGGCGGCCACAGTCCGGGCAACATCCGTCTACAAGCTGACTTTCTGTCCAGAAGGATTCACATGGCGTACAGTACCAGCCCTCATACTCGCTCTTATATATATCGCCTTTAGCGTTCATCTTATTAAATATTTCCTGGACACGACTCACATGTCGTTCTTCAGTAGTCCTGATAAAATCATCATAGGAAATCTCCATAGTCTTCCACAGTTCCTTAATTCCGGAAACAACGCCGTCAACATACTGTTGCGGTGCTACGCCCTGCTTCTCAGCGATCTCCTGTATTTTAAGTCCATGTTCATCTGTTCCTGTTAAAAAACGAACATCGTAACCTGACAATCTCTTAAATCTTGCCATTGCATCTGCCATAACCGTGCAATATGTATGACCTATATGAAGGTTTGCACTTGGATAGTAGATAGGTGTTGTAATATAGTATTTACCTTTGTTATTTGTTGTTTCTGACATCGTATCATTCCTTTCTTATGCCCATCAAATGAGATGACGCTTAATGTATTTAATATATCAAAAAATATCCGTCCAGTCAAAAATACTATTACCTTTTTCTATCCTGTAATTCTCACCTTTTTCCATCTTAATGAAGGTCTTTTGGTATTCAATAATGAATCAATATTCTAATCGGTATTAAAAAAATATATTTTGACTTCTATCAAACAACACTTGATACCACAATCACAACTACAATAAATATAAAAGGTCAGATACTCAAAATAAAGTTCTCATATTCAGAATTGAATCTGTCCGGTTCCTCTAAAAACAGTGAATGTCCGCAGTTTTCGTAAATAGAAAGCTTTGAATTTTTTATATTTCTATGCATATACTTTCCATGATTTTCATTATACATATCACCGCCATTACTGTACGGTAAATATGTCGGTACACTAATCTTATGCAGTACATCCCTGTAGTCACCCAAAGCCATCGAAATCCAAAGTGTTACCATTACAAAAGGGATATTTCCTGCAGCCTGATCCTTTACCCACAAATACTTAGAACTATTTTTGTCAATACTCCGTGCAAATAGAGATTCAACCATTTCGTCAGAAACATTTTTCCAATCAACTGCTAAACTCTGAGTAAATTTTAGATTTTCTTCAGCATCAAAATCACCTAAATTCCAAGAATCATCATTAATCAGTTTCGGTGTCATATCTATAAGAGTCAAGGATTTAGTATATTTGTGACCGAATTGCTCTACATATGAAAGCAAAATGCTCACGCCCATGGACCAACCACATAAGTGTACTGAATCCAAATTCAATGCTTCAATTATTTCTTTTAAATCCAAAGCAAGTCTTTCTATGGTAAGATTCTTCTCTAAAATACTCATCCTCTTGTCAGAGTTACCATGTCCTCTCAGATCATAGGTTACAACCATAAAATTTTTTGACAGATGTTCTACTTGCTGAGAAAAAAACTTACAATTCGCCGACCATCCATGTACAAATACTATCGGCTGACCATTTCCTTTCACATCACAAGAAATCCTGCATCCATCAGACATAACAATCTCAAAGTTTGATTTTTTCATTTTATCCCCCTTGCTAAAAGGAGATTTCCCCATATTCTCATGGAATACTTTACCATGTAAAGAATATAATTACAACGGCACAGGATAAATCCATCCGCATGTTTGTAGAAACAGCCGGGAAGTTAAACGAGAGAAAGCATATTCCGTATATATTTATACGAAATATGCTTTCTTCTCTTAGATATTTCAGGGTTTTCGACAGGCTGAGTTTTATCCTCTTCCACCCGAATCTCATTCAGTCATTCCTATTATAGTTTTAATATCTTTATATATTATTTTATCTCCGTAAGTTTACTTAATTTTTCCAATGACTTTGAGTCCATAGGTTTAACACCCTTCAGTCTGTACTTTATTCCAAGTTTATCATACTTCGGCTCTGCCATATTGTGATACCCCAGCAGTTCAATCTTTTTAATATGTTTGATTCTCAGCAAAAACTCATTTAACCGGTGGATATACTCCTCATCATCATTGAATCCCGGAACGATAACCTGTCTTATCCAAACAGGTTTTTCCTGCCTGTTGATGGCATCTATCAAGAGTCTCAAAGTTCCCTGTTCACGCCCGGTCAATTCCTCAAATTTAGCGGGATCTATATGCTTTATATCCAGCAGCACCATATCGCAATGAGCAATTACAGTCTCTGACTTGTCGTCAAAATATGTTCCGCTGGTATCAATTGCCGATGTTATGCCATCCCTCCTCAGCGCATCCATGGCTTCAATCAAGAAGTCTGCCTGTAACAGCGGTTCTCCTCCGGAAAAGGTAACTCCCCCGTTTTCTCCATAATACGGTCTGCCTCTTCTGGCTCTGCTGACCACTTCTCCGACTGTGATCTGCTCTCCTTCATCTTCGTTCCAGGTATCAGGATTGTGGCAATACATACACCGTGCAGGACACCCCTGCAAAAAGAATACGGTTCTGATTCCCGGTCCGTCTAAAGCCCCGAAGGTTTCAATGGAGTGTAGCTTCCCTATTGCCATAATCTAACCTGCTTAAATCGCTTCATGGAAAGTTCTTTCAATAACTTCTTTCTGATGGGCCTTTGACAAAGCGTTAAATCTAACTGCATAACCTGATACACGAATTGTAAGGCTTGGATATTTATCAGGGTTATGGTACGCATCCATCAGAGTTGCTCTGTTGAGTACATTTACATTCAAGTGATGAGCACCCTGTCCAAAGTATCCTCCAAGAAGAGTTACAAGGTTATCAACTCTCTGTTTTCTGTCCTTGCCAAGGGATTCCGGAACTATGCTGAACGTGTTCGAAATGCCGTCCTGACAGGTTTCCCAATCTATCTTTGCCACTGAATTCAGCGAAGCAACCGCACCGTGAGTATCTCTCTGATGCATTGGGTTTGCACCCGGAGCAAACGGAGTAGCAGCTCTCCTTCCATCCGGAGTATTACCTGTTTTCTTTCCGTACATTACATTAGATGTAATTGTAAGCACCGAAAGAGTTGTAACAGCATCTCTATATGCCTTGTGCTTTCTGAGCTCTGAAATCGACTTTTCCGAAATTGCAACCGCAATATCGTCAACCCTGTCATCATCATTTCCGTATTTAGGAAAATCTCCTTCTGTCTTATAATCCACTATAAGTCCATTCTCATCACGAATCGGAGTTACCTTTGCATACTTAATGGCTGATAAAGAGTCTGCTGCAACAGAAAAGCCTGCAACACCAAATGCCATCAAACGCTTAACTTCTGAGTCTAAGAAAGCCATCTGAGATCTTTCGTAGTCATATTTATCATGCATAAAATGAATAATATTCATAATTCTTGCATATACGCCCATAAGCCATTCAAGATAAATGTTATATCTTCTCCAAACTTCGTCAAAATCCAAAGGACCGTCTCCCATAGGCTCCATCTGAGGTCCCAGATGTTCCCCGGTTCTTTCGTCTATGCCACCGTTAATTGCCAGCAACAGGCATTTCGCCAGATTACATCTTGCTCCAAAGAACTGCATCTGCTCACCCATCTGAATAGCGGATACACAACATGCGATTGAATAGTCATCCCCATAGTTTGGTCTCATCTTATCGTCATTTTCATACTGGATGGAGTCGGTATCTATGGATACCTGTGCACAGAATCTCTTGAATGGTTCAGGAAGCTTCTCTGACCAGAGAACTGTCAAGTTTGGCTCAGGAGCAGGTCCCAGATTGTAGAGAGTGTTTAAATAACGATAAGTCATCTTTGTTACTCTATGTCTGCCATCGGCACCAATCCCACCAAGACCTTCGGTAATCCACATCGGATCTCCACCAAAGAGTTCATTGTACTCTGTAGTTCTCAAATGTCTTGCAACTCTCAACTTCAGTATGAAGTCATCTACAAATTCCTGAATTTCTTCCTCGGTATATTTCCCTGACTCAAGGTCTCTTTCAGCGTAAACATCAAGGAAAGTAGCAGTTCTTCCAAGGGACATGGCTGCACCGTTTTCTTCTTTGATTCCGGCGAGATAAGCAAAATATGTCCACTGAATAGCTTCCTTCACATCTGCTGCCGGCTCTGAAATATCGAAACCGTATTTTTCTGCCATAACCTTAATTTCTTTCAATGCTGCAATCTGGTTCCAGACTTCTTCTGCCAATCTGACATTTTCCTCTGTCATCTCATCCCTTGATGATATTTCGTCATGATCTTTCTTTTTCTCTTCTATCAAATAATCAATGCCATATAAGGCTGCCCTTCTGTAATCGCCGATTATTCTGCCTCTTCCGTATGCATCAGGAAGACCTGTGATAAAGCCTAAATGTCTGGCCTTTCTCATTTCCGGTGAATAAGCTTTGAAAACACCGTCATTATGGGATGTCATGTATTTGAATAGGAACTCAATGTCCTCAGGAAGTTCTTCACCATATTCTGCAACTTCGGATCTTACCATCTTAATTCCGCCAAATGGGCAGATTCCTCTCTTAAGAGGTTCATCCGTCTGAAGACCTACTATGATATCCTTGCCCTCTATGATATATCCCGGATCATATGTTGTGATACGCATGATTTTACTTGCGTCTACTTTAAGTGTCCCGCCATTCTTTCTCTCCTGAACCAGCAGTTCCTTAACTTTATCGTTGCACTCTGTAGTCCTTGCTGTCGGACCTGCCAAAAAGTCACTTTCCCCGTCATACTGATGATAGTTCAAATTGATAAAATCATCTACATAAATAGTTTCCTGCCAAAGTCCTTCTTTGAAACCTTCCCATTCTCTCCTCATAATGTCCTCCTCATCCAAAATAACTTACAAACTATTACCAAATTCGCATTTATTAAATGCCGTCACCCCTCACCCTTTAAAAAATAAATAGTAATTATATTTTGTACAATATTTGTATCTTGTATACATAAATATTAACACTCGGGTATAGAAATCGTCAAGAAAAGAACAAACATTTTCTTGTTTTTTTTCATGTACAATAAAACGCCCTACCCCTTTGATTTCAAAAGTTATAGCCATTCTATAATTTTTCGTATATTATAAATCAGGTCAAAATAAAAGACCCGTTGAAATTTCAACGAGTCAATATTACATTACAATTTTTCTTCCATTTAATACCAAGTGTAAGGTTTTGTATTACCAAATTCCCATCAATTTTTGCATCACCAAACTCACAACTGTAATTGCCACCCAGCAGCACAATCCCATAAAAATCGGTTTTCCACTGCTTTTCACCAGTTTAATAACATTCGTATTCAAACCGATGGCTGACATAGCCATTACGATGAAAAACTTACTCAAGGTCTTCAGTGGTTCAAATACTTCCGCTCTGACTCCTGCACCTGTTGCAACGGTAGTGATAATTGAAGCTAGGATAAAGTACAGTATGAACATGGGGAAAATTTTTCTAATTGAAACTTTCTCCGCACCTGCTGCCGCTTCTTTCTCGCTTCTCATAAATGCAATTCCAAGAGAAATAGGTATAATTGCAAGTGTCCTTGTCAACTTCACCGTTACCGCCTTATTCAGCGTAGATGTCCCAAGCCCCCACATATTATCCCAGGTTGCCGCCGTAGCCGTAACAGAAGAGGTATCATTAACCGCAGTTCCTGCAAATACTCCAAAAGCCTCTCCTGTAGCTGTACTAAAGCCTAATAAATGTCCCAACTGAGGAAAAATCAAAGCCGCAACGACATTGAAAAAGAAAATAACAGAAATTGCCTGTGAAATATCCTCATCTTTAGCTTTAATTACGCCTGCGGTTGCAGCCACTGCAGAGCCGCCGCAAATCGAGGAGCCTACGCCGATCAACATTGAAATATCTTTATCTGTCTTCATGAATCTCTGAAGAATCCAAGCCACGATGAGGGAAGTGGCAATGGTGGATATGATAATCGGCAACGACTGCTTTCCTGTTTCTGCAATTACCCTGAGATTAAGTCCAAAGCCCAAAAGTACTACCGCACCTTGTAAAATTTTTTTCGATGTAAAACTTATTCCTGAGTTAAAAGGTTCTCTGTCTTTTATAATGAGGCAAAGTAACATTCCGATAAGGATTCCGAATATAGGTCCTCCTATGATTGGAAACATCTTTCCTAAATACCAGGCAGGAATGGAAATTCCAAGGCACAACAAAAGACCCCAACCCTTTTCTTTAGCAAAGTGCATCTACTATTCTAACTCCTCTCCTGCCCAATCATCACCGGACCATTCTTCATCCGGCCAATTCTCATTGATAAAAATTTTTTTCATAATGTGGTTCAGTCCGACAACTGCCGTCGCTCCGCTGATAACTCCTACACCTAGAACTGCCAGTGCTATTTTAGCAGCTTTAGAAGTTTTCTTTTTCCTTTTTTACTTTGTTTTTACTTCTTCTGATCATGATCTTCTCCTTCCGCAACTTTTAATTTTCTGTTTTTCACGAATTGAACTACCAAATCTGCGATTTCATCCTCCCCCATAAAGCTGCTGTTGACCATCAGGTTATAGTTCCGATAATCCCCCCACTTTTGGCATGTATGATAATTGTAGTAATCGGCACGAGCTTTATCGTATGCGATAATCCTTTTCTTTGCTTCTTCTTCAGTTTTCCCGTAATCATTGACACATCGCCTAATTCTATCCTCCGGCTCCCCATATATGAAAACATTGGTTACATCAGGTATACTGTTCAAAATATAATCGGCACATCTTCCGACGATTACTCCTTCACCGGTTTTACCAATCTGCTCTATAATCTCAAATTGTGTGGTGAAAAGTTCTTCGTTAACGGAATATGGTTCTGTAGTAAGTCCGGCGCCAAGACCTAAAGAATTTGACAACGAATATGCAAATCCGCTCTTTGCCTGAAGTTCCGCAGACTCAATAATTTCCCTTGATAAACCGCTTTTCTCTACTGCTAAGTCAATAAGTTCTCTATCGTAAATCGGAACTCCCAACCTATCTGCTATTTTTGCCCCTATGAGCCTGCCTCCACTGCCGTATTCACGGCTAACTGTAACAAGCCTGTTCATAATTTCACCTCTTGAAAAACACAAACTTACCCTTGAGCTGTCTAAGTTATAAATATTATACACCTAAGATTATATAAATACTAGTATACTATGCGAAAATAAGTTGGTTCGGCATACTGATAACTCTTTTAACAAGCCAATTCATAGTCCTTTGCACTGCTTTCTTCCAATATCTATACTTTTCCCGGCGAACCTCCTCACTCATATCAGGCTTAAATGATTTGTCCACATTAAACTTCTTATAGATTTCCTCCATACTTTCCCAGTATCCTGTAGCAAGCCCTGCCATATATGCAACCCCTAAAGCTGTAGTTTCAACGGTTTGGGGTCTATCCACCTCGACCCCGAGTATATCTGCCTGGAATTGCATCAAAAAGTCATTCTGAGATGCTCCTCCGTCTACTCGCAGTCGTGGCAGCTTTATATCACTATCTTCCATCATAGCTTCTATTATATCCCTTGATTGATACGCAAGCGATTCCAGAGTAGCTCTTACTATATGCTCTCGCTTTGTTCCCCTGGTAATTCCCAAGATTCCACCTCGTGCATACATATCCCAGTAAGGGGCACCAATCCCTGTAAAAGCAGGTACAACATAAACTCCGGCTGAATCTTCCACAAGATTTGCATAATACTCGCTCATGGGAGCATCATATACGATCTTAAGCTCATCTCTCAGCCACTGTATAGCCGAACCGCCGTTAAAAACCGAGCCCTCCAGTGCGTAATTTATCTCGCCGTTTATGCCCCATGCAATTGTCGTTATAATTCCATTGTTGGAATCAACTGCCACATCACCTGTATTCATCAAAAGAAAGCATCCTGTTCCATATGTGTTTTTTAACATTCCGGGATAAAAACAGGTCTGTCCGAAAAGCGCCGCCTGTTGATCGCCTGCAATTGCAGCCACCGGAATCGCATTCTTGTCAAAATACATTTCATCTGTATAAGCATATATTTCACTGGAATTTTTCACTTCCGGAAGCATACACCTCGGTATATTCAAAAGCTCCAGAATCTCATCGTCCCACTGCAAATCATGGATATTAAACATCATGGTTCTGCTTGCATTTGAAAAATCCGTAACATGAACCTTTTCTTCAGATAAATTCCAAAGAATCCATGTGTCGATAGTGCCAAACAGCAGTTCACCTTTTTTGGCTCTCTCCCTTGAACCTGCAACATTATCGAGAATCCACTTTAACTTGGTCGCAGAAAAGTATGCATCAAGCACAAGCCCCGTTTTTTTTCTAAATATACCTGCCAGCCCTTTTTCTTTAAGCTCTTCACAGATTTCCGCAGTTCTTCGGCACTGCCACACAATAGCATTATATATAGGCTTTCCTGTATTCTTGTCCCATACAACAGTGGTTTCTCTCTGATTTGTAATGCCGATAGCACTCACCTGTTCTTCAGAAATTCCTGCTCTCTGTATAACATCTCTGCTGACTTCTATTGTCGCTGCAAGAATCTCCATGGGGTCGTGCTCCACCCACCCTGATTTCGGATAATACTGTGTAAACTCCTGTTGACTTGCAGATACGATGTTTGAGTCCTTATCAAACAAAATTGCCCTCGTACTTGTAGTCCCTGCATCAAGTGCCATAATAAACTTATTCATAAACTTTCTCCTAAATCTGCAGACCTGTTTTATTATCAATTTAAGTATATATCTTAAAATATTATATTTACGAATCGCACCGAAAAAACTCCGTCTAAATATCGTTTCTTACAGGCTTTCTACGACATTATATCATTTTTAAGTTGTTTTTTCTAATATCAAATTTAATGATTATCTCACATAATTCTAGACTATCCCACCTCTTAAAATTTTACATTTAAGCAAAATAAAAAGGATGCTTCCCGTAATTCACAAGAAACATCTTTATTATTAGATTATAAAAGTGCAGAGTTATCAGTAGCTGTCAAAGTACAGCCAAGTTTAGATATATTATTATAATAAACTCTCACCGGCTTTCAAAACCGTTTATTGCTGCACTTTCCTATCCGTTTGTATTCTTATCCCTCGAAAGACTTAAAGTGATAAAGTTTTCGTAAAACATTAAAGTTTTTTCATTTTTGCTGTCTTTGAAATTCCTGCTTTTTTCAAAAGTTTACTGTATTTTTTTAATACTTTTTTCGGAGCCTTAACCACTATTTTTTTATGCGTATTCTTCAAAGCCTTTTTCTTTATAACTTTAATTTTAGTTCCTTTAATTATAAGCATTTTTAGATTTTTAGTATTGAAAAAGGCTTCTTTCCCTATATAGATGATATTCTTACTCAAAACTACTTTTCTTATATTTTTCTTGTTTTTAAATGTTCGGTCAGCTATGGAAACAACTTTATAGTTCTTCTTATATATTTTAACAGAACCGGCTATATCCACTTTTTTAATATTTTTCTTTAAAGCAAAAACCTCAGCTGTTTTCTTCTTCTTGTCAATTATTCTGTAGGTAACACCCTTAACCGTCACTTTATCAGTATACTTAGGTTTTGGCGGTTGTGGAACTTCCGGTGTAGGTGCTGTATATTCTGTATTAAATCCTTTCCATACATTCCAAAAATATACACGAATCTTATATTTTTTGCCTGGCATAAATACTTTTTTTCCATTAACGGTGAAATTATTATTTATCTTTCCTTCATTAGTAAAGAACTGGTTTTTTGCATATTCACCGTTTATATACTCAGTATTTGCACCCTCTTCAGGATGTGCAAGTGGAACTTCCACGGTTTGATTTGTTTCGACATCTGTTATATCTATATCTTCGACATTATTCCTTAAGTCTTCAACAGTCAGTTGTGGTGAGGTTGGAGAAATTTTTCCGTTTTCATAATTTACACCGGATCCGTCATTGCCTGTGTAAAACGCAAACTCCGGATAAATGTATTTATTTGCATGCTCTATCTTCCAGTCAAATGACGGATATTTATTGTTCGCATCCTTTATAGAAAGACAATAATATCCGGGCTTTAACTTCTCCTTAAACGTGATTTTGCTACCATCTTCCGATAAATTTAAACCGATAATTTCTTTCGCATCCTTTGATCGAAAAATACCATATGTTACTTTTTCTAATACAGGTTTATAATCCTTAGGCAAATCATTATCTAATTTAAGAGTATACACCCCTCCTTCACCTATATCTGGATGGTAATATCCGTTATAAGTGATGGTCCTGTCTCTACTCCTTCCTATAGCGTATATAACCGCCTTCTGGACAGCTTCTGAAGACATGGTTGCACCGGCTACAGCATCTTTTCCTGCCAACTCGCCTTTCCATATTTCCATTTTTTTAACTTTCTCAACATCTAAACCCTCAAACTTATCGAAGCCTTTACCGTTAAGATATTTATTCCAGTAATACTGATCTCTTGGATTAGGTACAGTCGAATCATCTTCTACTTTCACAATTTTCTTATCTGAATTTAAAGTCACTTTCACCTTGTGCTTATAAGAGAGTTCTCCGTAGCTGTATGCAAAATATTCAGAGTTCTCACCTGCAAAACTAATTTCAACATAAAGAGCATAAAAAATAGCCAAAATCAGTAGTCCTAAGAAAAAGATAAACGGTATACGGTTTAATTTAAACTTCTTTGACATAAAATCTCCTTTCAACTCAATGATATAACAATGTTCTATAATAATTATTACAATTTTTAACATAATTGTACAGTATTTAGTATTTTATGTCAATATTGTCCGATAATCTCTTTCATGTTATAATTCCGACAGATAATTTGATTTTAATGAACAAGATAGCTGCATAAAAACATCTAAAATAGTAGAAGATGCGAAAAAACTACGCAGATCAATCTTAATTTCGGCAGGATGAAAATGGAAATTTTAAAAAGGGACATAGATATTTATTATCAAACTTGGGGAGAAAAAGAAAAGCCTCGGCTGGCAATACAGATTTTTCACGGTATGAGTGAACATATTTCACGCTATGAAGATTTCGCCGAATTTTTGGGAAATTACGGAATACTTGTATATGGAATGGATATTCGCGGACACGGAAGCACCGGAGCAAATTCGTCTTCTTTAGGCTATTTTGCCGATGATAACGGATGGAACATAGTTCTTGATGACCAAAAAAGCCTTCACGATTTATTCAAGACGAAATATACCTATATACCTTTTTGTCTGATGGGACACAGCATGGGCTCATATTTTGCAAGACATTATATGAGCAAATATCCCAATGACTTTGACAGCTTCATAATAATGGGAACCGGAAAAGCCGATGCTCCATCATACAATTTTGCGAGACTTCTTTTGAAAGTTTTAAATAAAAAAATCTCCTTCAAGGCTGATTCACTCCCTTGCATTCGGTGGCTTCAATAAAGGAATTCAAAATCCTAAAACGCCTTTAGACTGGTTGTCCACCGATAATAGACAAGTACAAAAGTATATAGATGATGAATTTTGTGACATCAAAATCACCAACGGATTTTACAAAGACTTTATGCACGGAATGAAGGAAATTTCCAGGTTGGAAAAATCCCTCTCTGTATCTGCACCATGTTTATTCATATCCGGAGAGGATGATCCTGTAGGAAATCTCGGCAAGTCGGTATCTGCCATCTGCCATAACTACAAAAAAACCTCTAATGCCGAACTAAAACTATTTCCGCATATGCGTCACGAAATTCTCAACGAAAAAGAGAATAAAAAAGTTTATGAGTACATATTAAACTGGCTTATTTCAACCCATAATCTCTAACTTTTTTTAAGAAATCGAACTACCGGCTTTCTGTACATCTGTATATATTGCACTATGAAACTTATGCACCTAAAAACAAATTAAGTCGTGAGTTCTATGTTTATAAGCACATGTTGTACTTACTCCGTAAAAAGAGACTGCCCAATTAAATGTTATAAAAACATGAGCAGTCTCAGAAATTACTACGGTTTACTTGACCTGGCATTTCCCAGTTTGGAATATTCTCAAATCCAAACGGGCTTATTATTCTGTTTCTCTATCTTTAGACACCTCAATTACCGATTTTGCCAAACCCGCAATTCCCTGAATTTCTGATGGTATAATAATTTTTGAGGCTTTCCCGTCTGCGGCTTTTGCAAATGCTTCCAAGCTCTTAAGTCTCAATACACCTTCGTCCGGTGCCGCTTCTTTTAGAAATCTTAACCCATCAGCATTAGCTTTCTGAATACGCAAAGTTGCTTCAGCCTGTCCTTCCGCCTCTTTAATTGTTGCTTCTTTTTTAGCCTCGGCTTTAAGGATTGCCGCCTGCTTTTCCGCTTCAGCATCCAAAATAGCAGATTCCTTTTGCCCTTCTGCTACAAGAATGGTGGATTTCTTTTCCCCCTCTGCTCTTAAAATTGCTTCTCTTCTTTCTCTTTCTGCTTTCATCTGCTTTTCCATCGCATCTTGGATAGCCTGAGGAGGAATGATGTTCTTAAGCTCTACGCGATTTACTTTTATTCCCCATGGATCCGTTGCAAGATCCAGTGAAGCACGCATCTTTGTATTTATAGTTTCACGAGAGGTTAAAGTCTCATCCAGTTCCAAATCACCTATGATGTTTCTCAGAGTAGTTGCCGTCAGGTTTTCTATTGCCATAATAGGACGCTCCACGCCGTATGCAAATAACTTCGGGTCTGTTATCTGATAGAACACCACGGTGTCAATTCTCATGGTTACATTATCTTTCGTAATCACCGGCTGCGGTTCAAAATCCACTACCTGTTCCTTCAGTACAACTCTTTTGGCTACTCGATCTACAATCGGTGCTTTGAAATGCAATCCCACATTCCAAGTATCCTGATAAGTTCCCAAACGCTCTATAACATAGGAGTTTGCCTGTGGCACAATCCTTATGCATGATATAAAAACCAGCAATGCGATAACTGCAAGAATTATAAATATTATTATTGTCAAATTCATGATAAACCTCCGCTAATTCAACTCTTCTACGATTAGTTTTACGCCCTTAATTGATAACACTTTAACCTTTGTGCCCTTTGGTATCACGGCATCATCAGAAATACTGCCTGCCGCCCATTCCTGGCCCAAAACGGTGATCCGTCCCTTAGAATTGATGTTATCTATTTCTTCAAACACTATTCCTGTTTTGCCAATTAAGCTCTCGGCATTAGTTTTCGTGCGTTTTCCATTAAAGCTTTTTCTTGCAATGGGTCTTACCAGCATCAACAAAGCTATTGAAACAGCAAAGAACACCACTGCGGACACAAGCCAGCCTCCGCCGAATACCACACTTATCAATGCTGCCACAGCACCTCCGGTAAACCATATTGTGGTCAATCCGAGGGTTAATAGCTCAACTATCAAAAAAATAACCGCCATAATCAGCCAGAACCACATAGGTTCTTTTAATACTTCCCACATACGCTGTCCCCCTTTAAAAGATCTATCAAAATCTTAAAATATATAAAGTGCTAACAAAGTACTAACACGACTATACTATATTTATAAAGTTTTTTCCAGTTCTATTTCATTAAGTATAGTGTCAAACCAATGCCTCAAAGTTCTCACTGATTATGCTGCATACACATATCGCTGCCGTTTCAGCCCTGAGTATTCTGGAACCTAATGTAACCTTTTCATATCCCTTTGCCAGCAGATACGCTATCTCCTCTTCACTGAAGCCCCCCTCCGGTCCTATAACTACCGTAACAGACTTTTTTTCTTTTAATAAATCTGATAAAAATTCACTGTTGCCGTATGCGTTTTCGTATGGTACAAAGTTCAATTCCGAAACATGCTTATCAAGATCTGAAAATTTAATCGGCGATATAATTTCAGGAATAATATTCCTCTTACATTGTTCACTTGCTTCCAGCAATATATCCCCATATCTCTTCAGCAGCTTATCTTCTTTTTCTTTTTTATATTTAGCAACACACCTTGAAGCTTGAAATGGTACGATTTTGGTTACTCCCAGTTCCGCAGCCTTCTGCAAAACCAGCTCAAATTTTTCTTTTCTCAGCATTGCAACAGCTAGGGTAATCTCAACTCCAACTTCATTCACACTTTCGTCTATGGAGTCCACCATTGCCACAAAGTCATTACCTTTGCTATAACAGGTGCCGAAATATCCGATTCCATCGTGTACCAGACGAACTTTTTCGTTGTTGAGTCTGACCACATTTTTGGCATGATGAGCCTGCTTATTATCAAAGTAATATTCTTCTCCTACTTTAAGCGGATAGTCGCTAAAATATTGCTGCATAAAACTTTTGTATCCTTTCTATAAAATTTATAACTGATATAAAATACCGTAACGAACCTACTCTTGGTGGAATTCAGGGCTCACATTCATGGCTCACATAAAATACAGTTCTGTAAAGCTCTAAGCTAATCTAAAATGCTTGACACACTTTTCTTTAACACCGGAACGACATCTTTCTCAAACCATGGATTCCTCCTTTGCCAGCGAAAGTTAAGGGGACTGGGATGAACTATAGGAAAAAATTCAGGTAAATATTCATCGTAGCATTTCACCGTCTCCGTAAGATTCCTTTTCATTCTCCCTGCTAAATAATAGTCCATGGAATATTTGCCCACCAGTATTGTCATATCTATATCGGGCATGAGAGCTAATAACTGTCCATGGTATTCTTCTCCAATGAATTTCCGTGGCGGCAAATCACCTGTTCTGCCCTTACCCGGATAATAAAAATCCATGGGTACTATTGCTATTTTCTCGGAATAAAATATCTTTGAATCTATACCTAGCCAATCCATAAGTTTTTCACCCGATTTATCGTTAAAGGGGATCAAAGTTTCTTCTACTTTCTTTCCGGGTGCCTGACCCACAATTAAAAGCTTAGCCTCTTTATTAACCTGAAACACCGGTGGAATACCTCTTTCTGTATAACAAAGGTTTCTTGAATCACCTTTAATTTTCTCGATTAAATCTTTTAACTCCATTTATCCCCCCACGCAAAATACTCTTATCAATATAGAATACAGGGTCTTCATCAACTCTGATATTTTTATGATACCAAATACTCATAATTTTTTCTACATGTTATGAAAAAACCATAGGCATTGCCATCAGAAAAATGTGTCTTTATTGCTTTTATTTATAAAATTATCGTGTATAATATATATAAGTATACTTTCGTGGGGATGTAAAGGTTTCGACGGGGGTGTAGAAGGAGCATAAGCGAGTCGCAGTCGCCCGGTCTGCGTAAAAAAGGGCCGTTTAAATATAAACGCTAAAGAAAATAATAATTTTGCACTAGCTGCCTAAGCAGCGTGCGGTTAGCTTCGGTTTCCCTGTAGGCCAAAGATCTAACCTCGAATCATACAGGACAACCTTATGAACTTTCCCGGATTCATAAGGGACTTACGGGATAGCAAATTTGTAAGCCTGCCGTTAGGCGTACAAAGGCGTGAAACTCAAATTATCGGCTATGCTCGAAGAAAGTGCTTTGGACATGCTTTCGGACATGGGTTCGACTCCCATCATCTCCACCAAAAATTAAGGCTCAGAGGTAAAACTCCGAGTTCTTTATTTGCAAGAGATTGCGTATTTTTCAATGAATATGGCAATTTTAGAAGCCGAGTTAAAAGAGCACACAAAGCAAGTATATGCCTATACAACTGCGTATAATGGGTGAGATCAACACCCTTCGGTCCCGGGATGTGAATCTTGAAAAGGGGCGTATTCACGTTGGATGTACCATTGCAAGAGGGAAAAAGTATCGCAACTTTGTAAAACCTTCGCCTAAGACCATCGCCGGTGTTAGGGATGTTCCTATTCCGAAGAAACTGCGACCTATCTTGCAGCGTGCTATGGCAGAAATAGTTTTCAAAAACATGACGCACGCGTTGCGTTTTTGAGTTGAGAGCAACGGAGTTTATGCTCCGGCTATTGAAATTCACCTAAAAGTATCGTATAGTGATACAAAGAGGTGGAATTATGATAAGAACACATTCCATGATTATGGATGAACTAAGTGAATACGGAAATCCCAAGACAAAGCTTGGTAGAATGGTGAAGGAAGGCATTTATACGCAGATTATCAAGGGCCTTTATGAGACGGATGCAAAGACGGCAGGATATCTTCTTGCCGGCAGTATCTATGGACCTTCCTATTTGTCCTTTGATTTTGCCCTTTCTTATTATGGAATTATTCCGGAGGCGGTACACGTCATTACATGTGCGACTTTTGATAAGAAGAAAAAGCGTACGTACGATACTCCTTTTGGTCATTTTAGCTATAGAGATGTACCGGCAAAGGTGTATCCACTTGGCATTGTGCTTGAAACGGAAGGAGAATATACTTTCCAGATAGCTACCAGAGAAAAAGCACTGTGCGACAAGCTATATACCATTAAGCCGGTCGCAAACCAGAAGGATCTTAGGGCGATGCTGGAGCAAGACTTAAGAATCGATATGGATGAAATCAAGAGGCTTGATGATAAGGAATTGCAGACAATTGTGGAAGCCTATCATGCAACGAATGTGAGCCTTCTATACAAGGTATATAAAAAGGAGGTAGGAAAATAGTGAATACAGTGCTTGAACAAATGCTTTCAAAGTACGAATTAAATTCGGATTACGACAGAGTAAATGCGCTAAAGGAGATATTGCAGGAAATTACGCTGTGCGGGCTTAGTCGTGGCGGCTTTTTTAGAAAAGCTGCATTCTATGGTGGAACAGCCCTGCGAATGTTTTACGGACTGGACCTATTTTCGGAGGATCTAGATTTTTCACTTATGGAAAAAGATGAGGTTTTTGATTTGTCCCGGTGGTTTGCAGCTATTGAGAAAGAGGCAGCAGCCTACGGGCTAAACTTATCTGTAGAGACAAAAAAGAAAGCAACTGACACAGCCATAAAATCCGCTTTTTTAAAGGGGAACACCAGAGAGCATTTCCTTCTTTTTTATGATGACAAGGGCATTTCTGGGAGTGTTCCGGGTAATGAAGTCATAAAGATAAAGTTCGAAATCGATACCCAGCCACCTGCGGAAGCTTCCTTTGAAAAAAAGTATCGACTTTTGCCGGCTCCTTATGAAGTCAACATGTATGACGAGCCGTCCTTATTTGCTGGCAAACTACATGCGGTTATCTGCAGAAACCGGCGAACCAGAGTGAAGGGCAGAGACCTGTATGACTATATGTTTTACATGAGCAATGGAGCGCATGTAAACCTACCTCATCTAAGAGCAAGGCTAATTGATTCGGGTTTTATTACCGAAAATGATGCGTGCGAACTTGAGGACGTGAAAAAAATGCTCATGAATAAGTTCGATACTATTGATTACAAGCAAGCTAGAGAAGATGTAATCCCATTTATCAAAGCTCCCTCCGAGATGGATTTATGGAGTGCTGATTTCTTTCAGCAAATTACAGAGAACTTGATGGAGTAGGTATGCTATCAAGGTACATCCCCAATTGGGTTTTGGACACAGGTTCGGATATCGGCATCAATTAGGGATAAATTGGGTATATTTTTTCAGCCCGTGCGAGAGTCCGGTCATTGCAATGGCTGCGGCAGATACTATGCTTTCGGACATGGGTTCGACTCCCATCATCTCCACCAAAAATTAGGGCTCAGAGGTAAAACTCTGAACCTTTTACATTGCAAGAAATTCCCATGTTTTCAAGGCTCAACGGCTTTTTTGTTAAAAATCTACGAGATGTACCCAGATCCCTCTTAGGTGCACCCGGAGGCATAAAGCTTGGGAAAAAACCCCGGGATTATTTCCGACTACCATGCAATTAGGGGAGTCGAAGTCTCCGGATCGTTGACTGACCTATCCCTGCGAGCAGCAAAGACATGAAGCTGGAGCAGAGGAAGATCGTCTGTCAAAACATCCGAAGAGATAAGGTGTGCTAGTGGCACACTGGAGTCGATTTGATGACGCTTTCGGCTAAATTGGCAAATTCTTTTCACTGTGGTATTCTGTCAAAGGAAGAGCGAAAAATTAAAATTTGGAGATTGATAGGAAGGTATAATTTTAGACTATGGAATAGAAGTTGAGGAAACGGAAAGCGTAAGAGAAAGTAGGATATAAGTAAGTGTTTTCTTATGTCAAGTAGCACTTGCATATGAAATATTGACATAAATTGTCGCTTGCTACCATATCCTCAATTTGCGTAGTATGATGCAGCTAGAAAGGAGGTAAAATGAAGATTGGAAAAATTGTCCAAGATATTCGTAGGGAAAGGGATATGACCCAGGAAGACTTTGGTGAATTGTTTCATGTTACACGGCAAGCAGTATCCAGCTGGGAAAATGAAAAGACCTATCCTGATCTAATTACTCTAATTGAAATCAGCAACATGTTCGATATATCGCTGGACATTATGCTTAAGGAGGATAAGAACATGACAGATAAGTTGAATAAAGATATCAAACGGTCAAAATGGCTTAAGAAAGTGCTACCCATAGTAGTAGTGATAGCTGTTTTGGTGGTAGCTTTCTATTATATGATGACAAAGGAAAGATATGTCTCATACGAAGAAGCCGGCATAAAAATTGAGAAGAATGTTATAAAATCTAAGGAATACAGCATACGTAGCTATATTGCCCCCGATGGAGAAGCGGAGTTTTATTATCTCTATAAAACTAAAACAGACAATTATCAAGATGGTCGAAGAGTCTTGCTTAGTCTAGATAAAGACGCGAGAACAAGTACGACAGAAACAGATGATGGAAAGGTCATTGAGTCAAGAACCTTAAAGGAAATTTACTACCTGCCGAAAGACTATGCAGAAAAGATGGAAAAGGCATCGCGCGCAGGAAAAGGCTTTTGGTACAAGGATGGAAAAAGGGAAAACAAAGATTTCGTAGAGGAAGTGAAAAAAAATTCAAAACTGATATGGAGAGAAAAACAATAAGCGCATCGAGAAGAAGAGTATTCATGGAAGAAAAAATTAAGAGTAAATATCAGCAAAAGATTTTTCTCGAAACGCTGATGTACCAAGGGGATTGCGGATTTATGCGCCTTTACACCTCCACCAAAAATTCAGGTTCAGAGGTAAAGCTCTGAACCTTTTGCTTGCCCTAACTCAATGGTTTCAGGCGAAAGTACTAAAAGCACTGCTATAGGTCAGCCGCACATGAAAGAAAATTTAATCCTCCGCTCAGCTCTGCAATTTCAGCGGTAAGAGTCGCTATCTGTTCATTCATTTCAAATGGTGGTTTGTATTTTATCATCATTTCTCCATATCATTACTCAAGAGATTACATCTTGCGAATCATTTATTGCCCATATTTTTCGATATTACCGGTGGGATGGGAACAATATACACTTTTATCCAAAGAAATTTTTCTTCGCTTCAAGAAGGTCGTCGCAAATTGAATCAGCTGCTTCCACTTCAGAATTAAATTCTTCCAGATTAAGAGGTTCATCAAAGTGCTCAAGCTCCTCCAAAATCTCCGGATTAAAATCTAAAATGTTTTCATCCTTAAATATATCTTTACCTTTTTCTAAGTACTCCCAAAGTAAATGATGATGGTCTTCCAAGATGGATTGCCCTTTTCCGTCTATTATTCTCCCAAAAAAGTCATCATCAAAGTCTTTTTCCGCCTTATAAACTTTAATGTCAAACTCCCAGTTATCACCGGTATCGTAGCATAAGCGGAAGGTATTGTTTGATTTCAAAGTTAAATCCTTGACAGTGCATTTTTCATAATCCATGCTTTTTTCCCAAATAGGAGAATATACGGCGAAATCGTCTTCAAGCCAAGAACTGTCAATATATGACCTTCTTTTATCCGTAAATAAAAACATATGATAAAACATGCAGTTAAACGCACTTAATATGGTGACACCAAGCTGAAACAGATTCAAATCACTTCGAACATACATAGTCCTGTAAAATCTTTTGGAGTCATCGGTACTCATTACTTTTATTTTTTTATAAATCATATTCTACCTCTTTTCTAATTTTTTCTTTTGTTATACTATGAAAGTAGTGAGAAGCGTGAGATTTTTTAAAAATTCTAATACACTTCTAATTCCGGAATTCAATTATTTTCATATATTTTTCCTCAGTAATCATTCTATCACATGTGCTTGCAAAACTCAAAAATATAACTTGCAATAATTATTGCAAGTTATATTCTGACCTTTAACAAAATTTGTAACGCAAAGAGTTTACATTATGTTATAATAGTTCTCGATATGCGATTTTTTATACAAAAAGGATTATGAATGTTAGACGCAATTTTTATATTTGAAATAGTCGGAACCATTGCCTTTGCCATATCAGGTGCCGTAACTGCCTGTCAAAAGCAGATGGATCTCTTCGGAGTGGCTTTTCTGGGTATCACAACTGCTGTTGGAGGAGGAATAATAAGGGATTTGATTTTGGGAATCAATCCGCCTACAACCTTTAGATATCCGATATATTTAATATTTGCCATAGCCACAACTCTGGTGGTTTTCATACCATGGGTTCAGAAGATAATAATAAACAATCCTATATATTACGGAAGATTTATGCTGATTACAGATTCCATCGGGCTTGGAATATTCACGGTAAACGGAATTGCCATAGCCATGAGTGTTACACCCGGTGCAAATTACTTTCTTTTCGCCTTCGTAGGGATTGTAACCGGTGTTGGCGGGGGAGTTCTTAGAGATGTAATGGCAGGGGATAAACCCTATATATTCATAAAACATTTTTATGCAAGTGCTTCCTTGATAGGTGCAATAGTATGTGTAAGCTCACACATTTACTTTAATAACACAATTTCAATGTCTTTAGGAATGATAACTGTAATCGTCCTAAGGCTTATGGCAGCTCATTTCAGATGGAGCCTTCCGAAATCCGGAGTCTACCTGGACAACGACAAGGGTTATAGGGAAGATGAAACCGAATTTAATTGAACCAATTTTTATTTAATAAGGAGAATTTCATGCAAAGTTTTTTTGAATCCACAATTGGAAAAGTATCTGTTATTGCTGTAATTGTACTATTGTTATTGTTGATTTTTCTGCCTAACAGAAAAGATTCCGAGTCCGCTAAACCGGATGTAAAAGCTCTTACAATCTCTGCACTTCTAATTGCCCTTGCTATGATTTTATCACAAATAAAGGTCTATTCAATGCCTCAAGGCGGTTCAGTGACCTTGTTTTCACTGCTTCCGATAGCACTTTGTTCCTATCTTCTCGGACCAAAAAAAGGCATTATGGCGGGAATCGCACTGGGACTTGTAAACCTGATCTTCGGACCTTATGTAATTCACCCGGCTCAGCTTCTTTTGGACTATCCTCTGGCATTTGGTGCTATGGGAGTCGGCGGTATATTCAGAAATACGAAAAACGGTTTAACAGTTTCATATCTAATTGGACTTTTGGGCAGGTATTTCTTTGCTGTTTTATCCGGAGTTATCTTCTTCGGATCCTACGCACCGGAAGGATTCAGTGCATTAACCTGGTCATTATGGTACAACATTACGTATATTGCCGCTGAAGGTGCAGCCACGATTATCGTAATCAATTTTCCACCCGTAAAGAAAATGTTTGAACGCCTTAAGGCTCAAATATAGTACCGATTATAGGAAAAGAATATATTTCATCCGATAATTTTAATCCTAGAACCACCTATTCCGCTAAAATCATAAAGATTAGAAAAATGAATCTTAAAACCCCACGTTTTTTCATATTTGAAACCTGTGGGGTTTTGATAGCGTAAATTTTATTACTTTTCTTCGATAACTTCTTTTCTGATTTCTTTAGTTCTGATTTCCTTACAGATTTCGTCCACAAATTCCGAAAGCTGTTTGATGCCTTCGTCACCTGCATACCTGCTGCGAACCGAAACTGTTTTATCCACTTCTTCCTGTGCCCCGACAACTAGCATATACGGAAGTTTATCGAGCTGAGCTTGTCTTATTTTGTAGCCCACCCTTTCCGCACTGTTGTCAACAGTAACATCAACGCCATTTTTGCGAAGCTCTCTGTATACCTCTTGTGCATAGTCTGCATACTTTTCTGATACCGGAAGAACTCTAACCTGTTCAGGACAAAGCCATGTCGGGAATTTTCCTGCATACTTTTCAATCAACCAGGCAAGTGTTCTCTCGTAGCATCCAAGGGATGTTCTGTGAATAATATATGGGCGTTTTCTTGCACCGTCACGGTCTATATAATACATATCGTATCTTTCCGCAAGGAACATATCAAGCTGAATCGTGATCATTGTGTCTTCTTTACCATAAACATTCTTAGCCTGAATATCAAGTTTCGGACCGTAGAATGCAGCCTCGCCTGTGGCCTCTGCATAATCAAGACCTATTTCGTCTAATATATCCCTCATTGCAGCTTCAACATTATCCCACTGCTCCGAAGTCCCAAGATATTTTTCCGAATCCTCCGGATCCCACTTTGAGAAACGGTATGTCACATCATTTTCAAGACCTAATGTTGTCAGGCAGTATTTTGCAAGTTTTACACAGTTCTTAAACTCTTCATTTATCTGCTCCGGTGTACACACCAGATGACCCTCTGAAATCGTAAATTGACGAACACGAGTTAAACCGTGCATTTCTCCGGAATCTTCATTTCTAAAGAGAGTTGAAGTTTCACCCATACGATACGGCAAATCACGATAACTTTTCTGTCTTGCCTTGTATACATAATACTGGAACGGACATGTCATAGGACGAAGAGCATAAACATTGCTGTCGGGATCATTTTCAATCAAAGGTAAATCTTCCAATCCTTTGATTTCTCTCTCCTCGCTTGTCACACTTTCCAAGTCCTCTCTATTCTCATATCCGAAAACGAACATTCCGTCTTTATAGTGATACCAATGATCAGAAATCTTATATAATGTGGATTTTGCCATTAAAGGGGTACGAGTTCTTACATAACCCCATTCATAATCCTCAAGATCTTCAATCCAGCGCTGCATCTTCTGAATAATCTTCGTACCCTTAGGCATAAAAA
Source organism: Eubacterium nodatum ATCC 33099 (assembly GCA_000510425.1). Lineage (GTDB taxonomy): Bacteria > Bacillota > Clostridia > Peptostreptococcales > Anaerovoracaceae > Aminicella > Aminicella nodata. Next base: position 44,407 of record AZKM01000025.1, read on the forward strand.
GTGGAAGTCCCTGTCCCAAAACATCAACAGTTGTGAAAAGATCCATCTCACGACCAAGCTTATTGTGGTCTCTTTTCTTAATATCCTCAAGATATTCAAGATATTCATTAAGGTCAGACTTCTTAGTATATGCCGTACCGTAAATCCTTGTAAGCATCTTATTATGTTCGTCACCTCTCCAGTATGCCCCTGAAGAGGATATAAGTTTGAATGCCTTTATCTGCTTCGTGCTCATGAGATGGGGACCTGCACATAGCTCAACAAAGTCTCCCTGTTTATAAAAAGAAATTATCGCATCCTCCGGAAGGTCTTGAATCAGTTCAACCTTATAAGGTTCTTCCCTTTCCGCCATCATCTTAATAGCTTCTTCTCTAGGCAAAGTAAAACTTTCAAGTTTTTCGCCTTTCTTGATTATCTTTTTCATTTCAGCTTCGATTTTATCAAGATCTTCCCTCGTTAGAGGCGGCATATCAAAATCATAATAAAACCCGTTATCAATCGACGGTCCGATTGTCATCTTTGCTTCAGGATAAAGATTCTTTACAGCTTCAGCCAAAACATGAGAACATGTATGGCGGTAAGCCTTTTTTCCCTCTTCAGATTCAAAAGTCAATATGTTCAATGTGGCGTCCCTATCAACTACCGTTCTCAGATCTACCACCCTTCCGTCAACTTCCCCGACACATGCCATGCGAGCAAGTCCCTCACTAATATCTCTCGCAATATCATAGACAGACATCTGAGACTCATATTCTTTTATGCTTCCGTCTTTTAATGTAATAATCATATCATTTCCTCTTTTCTTAAATAAATTCCATACTGATTGGATAATTTCCCTGTAAATCCTTTTAGTAAACAAAAAATCCCCCCAGCCAAATACATGCCAGAAGGGACGCATACTATCTGTATTCGCGGTTCCACCCGTCTTCCAAGATAAAATCCTTATCTAATCATGCTGTATATAATCAGCCTAAATGCCACAATATATAATAGCTTAAAACCGAATACATCCATGATGACTTCAAGCTACACAAATATATAACAGACTTAAACCATACAAACACTCTCTATGATAATTTATATCTTGACACTCTTTTACCTATAACGCAAGGCTGTCGCGGGCAGGATTAGTGCCACTCCGAGCTGGTCTTCAGTACGCTTCGGCAAGAATGATTCCACCATCCATTCCTCTCTTACTGCCGGTGGAGCGACTTACTCGTCTCATCATCGTATTGTGTCTATCCTATCACTTAGAAAAGAAAAGTTCAAGCTTTTTTCTTCGGTTTCTTGAATCCATATCCTGTGCACATTGTCATAACAAAACATACCACCGCTGCCCATGCAAAAAATTTGTGAGATTTCATATTCTTCTCCTTTCCTCTGTAAAAAAACTTATATGCGAAACTTAAGTCCTACCTAGAATATACCACTTATCAGAAAGTCTAACAACTAAAAAATTATTCTTTTAATATAATTTATTTTGCCATAATCGCCATAAGTATAACTATATGTGTATATATATATAAACATAATATATAAGTCTTACCTATGTATACAGGAGCTATGGCAAACATAGTTCATACCCATGTATACATAACACATGGCGTTATCGCTGGATTTTATTCCCTGTAAATGGTACAATATGGATGTGTGAAGCCGATGATTTTGCACATTTTTTATATTGTGCTGAAAACCTATAACTTTACGTTAGCTGAAAGGAGATTTTATTTATTATGTCAACCATCACTCATATTAACGAAATTATAAACAACATAGTATGGGGAGTTCCTGCAATGATTTGTGTAATCGGAGTGGGGACTTATTTAAGTATCCTCAGTGGTTTCATTCAATTCAGAAAGCTTGTCTATGCCCTGAAGATCGCTTTAGGGAAACTTTTCGTCAAAACTGAAGCTGCTGAAGGCGCCACAACCCCCTTTCAGTCTCTCACCACAGCCCTTGCTGCAACCGTAGGAACAGGAAATATTGCAGGTGTAGCAGGTGCAATCGCAATAGGTGGTGCAGGTGCGGTATTCTGGATGTGGATTGCTGCAATATTAGGTATGTGCACTAAGTTCGCAGAAGTAACCCTGGCAGTTCATTTCAGAGAAAGAAATGAACGTGGCGATTGGGTTGGCGGACCTATGTATTACATCAAGAATGGTCTGCCTAAAAACTGCCAATGGCTGGCATACCTATTTTCAGCCTTCGGTGTACTTACCGTATTCGGTACCGGTAATGCTACTCAGGTAAATACAATTACGACAGCCATCGACTCTGCGCTTCTCAGCTACGGAGTTATTCAAACCTCATCACTAAAGATGGTAAATCTTACCATAGGCATAATAATTACATCTCTCATTCTCATAATACTTCTGGGAGGTATCAAAAGAATCGGATCTGTTACAGAAAAATTAGTTCCTTTAATGGCTTTCGTCTATATCATTCTTGCAATTGGTGTTATAGCAATCAACTTCAAACACATTCCTACTGTGTTTGCAATGATATTTAAAGGTGCGTTCAACCCTTCGTCAGTTACAGGCGGTGCGGTCGGTGCAGTATTTATCAGTATCAAAAAAGGAGTTTCAAGGGGAATATTCTCAAATGAAGCCGGTCTGGGCACCGGTTCAATTTCTCATGCATCTGCAGACACAACAGAGCCGGTGAGACAAGGGTTAATGGGAATTTTTGAAGTATTCGCAGATACTATTGTAATATGTACTCTGACAGCATTAGTAATTCTGTGCAGCGGAGTCCAAATCAAGTACGGCACCGTTGCCGCTGCTGAACTGACAATCAACGGGTTCATTGCAACTTACGGAAATTGGGTTTCACTTTTCACCGCTGTAGCCCTAGTATGCTTTGCATTTTCAACTGCTCTCGGTTGGGGGCTGTACGGTTCAAGATGTATAGAATATATCTTCGGTTCAAAAGTCTTGAAACCTTTTGCAGTTGTCTATGCTTTCATTGCAATAATAGGTGCAACAGCAGATCTACGTGCAATTTGGGGAATTGCCGAAACTTTCAACGGTCTGATGGTTATTCCAAACTTAATTGCAGTTTTACTGTTGAGTAAGACTTTCCTCAGACTTGTCAAAGATTACTTCAGCAGATTTCCCATATATGATAGAAATGAGATGTAAATATAGAGTACTTATTGATTAAACCTAATTTTCATCCAAATATAAATGATTGCTGTCAGAAAATATAAAATAGGTGGTGTGTCAGAGTAAAGTGCTTCTGACACACCACCTATTGTTTTTTATATAGGTTTATCTAAGTTTAAGCTTAAACGAACACTGCTTCATAATCTGTACTACAGGAACAAAGTCAATTGAGCTTCATTTCTGTCAAGGCAATTTCTATACCAGTTCTCCGGCATCTGCTCTTGCCTGCTCTTCCGGAGTCATCTTTGTGACTGTTATTCCCACAAAAGCAAGTACGATCGTGGACAGCATCATCGCATAGTTGAAGACTAAGTACGGCATATATTCGTAAACAGAAATGCCAAGTGTTGCCGCCATGAACATACCACATGTGTTCCACGGAATTGCAGGTGATGAAACCGTTCCTGCCGATTCCAGTGCATTGGACAAGCTCTTAGGATGTATTCCCGCCTTACGATATGCCGGTGCAAACATTCTTCCCGGAATCAAGATGGAAATATACTGTTCCGGCATTGTGACATTAGACAGTACGCAAGTAACTTCCGTTGCGATGATAAGTCCCGGACCACTCTTAACAATCTTCGTAATACCGTCTATAATTACTGCAAGCTGACCTGTACCTTCCATGATACCGCCAAACATCATTGCAATAACTGACATCAGTATGGATGATGACATATTCATCAAACCGCCATTACTCAATAGTTTGTTCAGTGCTTCTATCTTCGTGTTGCATACGAAACCGTTTCTTGCGATTGATAGAACATCCCCAAATGTTACTCCATTATGTAAAAAATTAAGAGTATCCTTCTCAAATATGGCCAAATTGCCTTGGAAAATAGGTGCCAATATGGCTCCCGTGATCAGTCCCAGCGTTATTCCGGGAATTGCCGGAATTTTAAGTGCAATGGCTCCGATTACAACAATAGGAGGTAGCAGCAATACAGGATTTATATTAAATGTATCCCATAGTCCTTTAGAAAGAACTTCGGCTTGTGATAAGTCTGCATTTCCGCTTGCCGCATGCTGAAATCCGTAAATACCAAAGAAAACAATGGCAATCGCATACGCAACTCCTGTTGCCTTAAGCATGTACTTAACATGGGTAAATACATCTGTTCCCGCCATAGCAGGTGCCAAGTTTGTCGTATCGGACAGCGGAGATAACTTATCTCCGAAGTAAGCTCCGGATAAAATCGCCCCTGCAGTTACTCCCAAAGGCATTCCTAAACCATGGGCAATCCCCATAAGCGCAAGTCCCATAGTTCCTGCTGTTCCCCACGATGTACCTGTTGCAAGGGATGTGATAGAACACACCAACAATGCGGCAATCAAGAAAATAGACGGCGAAAGCAATTTAAGTCCGTAATAAATCATCGTTGGAATAGTTCCGGATACAAGCCATACACCTATCATCATACCTACGATAGCAAGAATCAAGATTGCCTGCATAGCCTTTGAAATTCCGGAAATCATCATTCCTTCAATTTCGCCCCACTTGAAACCAAGCGACAGAGATACAACAGCTGCTACAATTACTCCGATAAACATCGGAACATGTGGATCCACCTCATAATAAGCGATACCTATTGACATAACGAGCACAAGTGCTAAGAATGAGATCAACGCATGCCATATTTTGGGTTGTCTTCCCTGAGATGTTGTTTCATTTCCCATAATAACTTCTCCTTTCATTCCTCATTCATCTATTGCTCAAAATATACACTACCTAGTCATATTTGTCAATCGTATTTACATAAATTATAACAAATATTTATTCTATAATATCGGTTATATTTAAAAAGACTTTAAAAAAGTCACTTAAATGTTCATAATTCAACATTTGTAATTTAGTGGTAATAAAGCCATTTTTATGCAATATTTTTCCATATATTGTAATAGCACAAACAGCCGAATTTCTCATACCCGACTACAAAATTATCCGCTATACATCTTGAAATTCCCGATTTTATTTTCACATACTTTATTAAATCAATTCTGGTGCAATTATAATCAATAAAAAAACTCCTGCGTTTATTTATTAATTATAATGCAAGAGCTAAAAACATTTAATATTATTTATATCTATTATCATCTTTCCCTCAAGGAAAAAACAAACTTGTATTTTTATACATTACATTTGTATATTTTATCTAATATTCACAGGCAGCCGGTAAAGAATATGCATAATAATACTTATTTAGACGGTGTAAAGGAGTTCTTTTCCACTTCGTCTATATATACGACATCGCCTTCTACATGGAATTTTATGTTGTAATCGCCATAGAAAACCCCGTACTCAAAACTTTCTTTTTTCTCATAAGCGCTTCTGGGATCCTGTTCCAAAAGTTCAATAATAGCCTTACGATCATTTTCTTCCAGACTGTAGAAATCTCGGCATTGTACGACTACATTCATTCTCATATCCGAGAAATTCCGTGAAAAGCCGTCCTTTGCATCAGGATGATTATCCGCATAAGGAATAAATGGTTTAATATCATATATAGGAGTTCCATCCAGCATATCCGCACCGGAAACATAGATGAAAGGACCGCCTTGGGCATTAAGGTTGATGCCCAAAATTTCTACGCAGGAAAGTCCGATCGGGTTTGGACGATTTGGAGATCTGGTTGCGAATACCCCTTTTCGGAGCTTTCCGCCAAGTTTTGGCGGTCGCACCGTAGGGGTCCACCCTTCTCTCTTTTTTCTGTCATTCTTATGAAAGCCCCATAAAATCCATATATGGGAGAAGTCTTCCAGACCAGAAAGTGCCTCCGGTCTTCTATATAAATCTTCAAACACTATTTTAGCTGTTGAATGTTTGACAATACCCGACTGCCTCGGAATTCCAAACTTTTCTTTGTATTTTGATTCTATGTGTGCAATCTGAAAAAGTTCCATTTTACCGTAAAACCTCAATTTCTCTTCCGGCAGACAGCAGATATAAGTAACTCTGTTTTACCTGTTTAGAAGTTGCCAGCTCAACTGCCTGTTTATATAGGCTTAACTGCTGTCTATATAAATTCTTCATTCGCATGGCCTCGGTATCAAAATCCTTTTCAGGGTCTATCCGGTTAGTTTTATAGTCCACCAAAACCACTTCATCACCTTCTTCAAAATAGCAGTCGATAATTCCCTGTACCATAACCTCCTCACCATTATACTCAAGCAACAAATTAAAGGCTTGCTCTTTTCTCAGTGTCCCCTGTTCGTCAGCGGAAATTATCCTGTTCCCTAGCTCAGATTCAAAGAATGTCATAATCTTTTTTAAAGAAATCGCGCAGACTTCATTTTTGGACAGAATTCCTTTCTCCACCAGATTTTGAACAGCCTCTTCAATATAAGAAAGTCCGCTCTTTTTAACTCGGATAAAATCTAATTTTTCCAAAACCTTATGATAAATCGTTCCTTTTTCTGCCGGACCAATTTTTCGTTCTTCCAACATAAAATCAGGAATAGGAAAATTTATCTCAAAAGAGGAATTATTTATTAAAATCTCTCTGTCTGCAATGCGAAACTCCTTATCATCCAAATACGTTTCATCTCCTGCCAAATATCCGTCTTCTAAAGCCTCTGACTTTAATACTGCCGGCTTATGTGCACTTTTATTGATGCTGCTTACAGAATATTTTGAGCGCATATTCAGTGCATTTTTGTAAGGGTATTCATACGAAAGAATCTTCCCTACTTTATTCAGTTCCTCTTCAGCAGCCGACTTTTCTTCATCACTTTCATTTTCAGGAGAATACGTTAATTCAAAGTCCCTGAGTGCATTGATATCCACCAACGCACTGTTTGGGATTTTTCCTAAAATACCCAGATAGTTCAACTCCGATGTAAATCCATTTTCCTTATCGCTTAAATACTTTTCAAAGTTGTTTACTGTACCGGTCAAATAAAGTTTCTCCTTTGCACGAGTAAAGGCAACATATAAAACCCTTATATTTTCCTCGACTTCTTCTTTCTTGAAGCGGCTCATAATTATATCGTAATTTATCGATTTGTTTTCAATCCCTCTCTCCGTATCTTCAATACACATGCCGATTCCAATATCCTTATGAAAAACGACTTTGTCAGAAGCCTTTGTATAATTAAGCTTTCTTCCCATTCCCGCACATATTACCATAGGAAATTCAAGACCTTTGCTTTTATGAATCGTCATAATTCTCACAACATTGTCATTTTCTCCGAGAAGCTTTACTTGACCCGTCTTCACTTTATTCTTCTTAACATTTTCGATGTACTGCAGGAATCCATAAAGGGAACTCTGCCCGCTTTCAGAAAAGCTCCGGGTTTTGTCGCACAAAGCTCTTAAATTTGCCTGCCTTTGTCCTCCGTTAGGCATTGCACCCACAGCCATATAATAGCCTGTGTCAAGCAAAAGATTCCAAACAAATTCAGAAAGAGGCATGGAGAGACTCTGTGCTTTCCATTTTTCAAGATTTTCCATAACCGATCTACACTTATCGGTAAATTCCATTTCGCTGCTTTCAATTCTGTCTGCCACTGAAAGAAATGCTTCCACATATGATCCTTCATTGTGCAGAACTCTGACCTTTGCAAGTTCATCTGTCGTAAAACCGAATATTTCTGAGCGAAGTACACTTAAAAAGGGGATATCCTGATATTTATTATCCATAACCTTCAACAGGTTCATAAAAACATTTATCTCAATGGTATCAAAATAGCTCTCAGAATCATCTGCATAACAGGGAATCCCGTAGCGTTTCATTGTATCAAGGAAAATTCCGGCTGTTGTAAGGGATCTCATAAGAATCACCATATCTCTGAAATTGATTTTGTGCTTAACAGCAACAGAAACTCCGTCGATTTCTTCAACTGCTTCATATTCTCTTCCCAGATTTTTCATTATGAGCTGACAAACCTCCAGAGCCTCAAGTTCTGCAGCTTTCATATCCTTAAGTTCTTCATCAATGTTTTCCGATGATGTTTCAATAAGTCTCAACTCCGGTTCAAAAGAGTAATCTCCGGAATATTCTTTTCCGTGATACAGATATGCATCTTCATCATATCCGTTCATCGTATCTTTGAATCTGTCATTGATCCAGTCCAAGATAACCGGCTTGCTTCTAAAGTTTCGGTTCAGATCTATTTTCATAGACATTGCTTCCTCAGATTTTGCATAATTTTCATATTTATGCTGAAAAATCTCAGGTTCTGCCAGTCTGAATTTGTATATACTCTGTTTAATGTCGCCCACCATGAACAAATTATTTTCTCCGGAAATCTTACCTATGATAGCTTCCTGCAGCAGGCTGGTGTCCTGATACTCATCAATGAAGATATGTCTGAATTTCTGCCTGTAAAAACCGGAAGCCTCATCTGATTTTAAGACTTCATAGCAATAGTGTTCAATATCACTGAAATCCACCACTTTTCTTTCCGCTTTTTTTTCATGGAAGATGCAATCAAAGTCCACAACCAACTTATATAAAGTTTTTGCTGCGGGATAGCATTTCTTTAAGTCATCAATTCTAATGTCAATATCATAAATAAAAAACTTCTTTGCTATGCCTTCTGTAATTTTGCCTGCAGCTTTTCTCTTTGCAGATACAATGTCCTTGATTTCATCATAAATATCCTTTTCAGTTTTATTGGCTTTCAGGATTATTCCGGGTTTATCTTTTATAAAGTCTCCAACTCTGTTAATCTTTTCACTGCCTGCCATCACATTTAATGTATTGTAAAAATCCACCTCTCCCTGCATTAGATTTGCCAGTCTATCCAGCCCCATTTCAAACAAAATTTCCTGTGCATCCTTTGAAAAAGTAAAGGCTTTATTCAAATCATCTCTAATAAGTCCCATCATAAATTGATAGCCTGCGGTATGCTTAAAATTCTCCGGATTTTTTAATTCATCTGTTTTTTCTCGAAGACTTGCAAAAGGATCGGGTATAGACATTATAGTTTTATGAATTTTTCTGATTATATCCTTTATGCCATCATTGTTCTTTTCACTTCCATACCAATCTAAAAACTCAATAAAATCCGGTGATGATTCTTCATAATATTTTTCAAGAAGTTCATCTAAGCTTTCTTCAATAAGTACTGCTGCCTGTGATTCATCGCAAGTTGAAAAGTCAGGATCCAAATCTATTTCATAGCTAAATTGTCTTATAACTTCCAGTGCAAAGGAATGAAAGGTGCTTATATTGGCTCCGGGCAAAAGATCCAGCTGATTTTTCAGTTCCGGAAAGTCAGCTGCCTTTTTTTTAAGCGCTTTTCTAATTTTTTCACGCATTTCAGAAGCTGCAGCATTTGTAAATGTAACTATAAGCATTGAGTTAATAGGTACATTTTCCTCCGTAACCATTTTCTTGATCCGCTCAACCAGAACTGCAGTTTTTCCGGAGCCTGCAGCTGCTGCCACTAAAATATTTTTATCCCTTTCTTCTATAGTCTGTTTCTGTTTCTCTGTCCAATTAGGCATATTCTCCTCCTGCTGTAAATCACGTATTGAAAGCCCAAATTTCAGCATACTGCACAATCACTTTGTACTAATTCCGAAACTTTTCATTTAAAGTATAACATATTTTTATCCTACAAACATTGTTGAATTGCAATCAATATGGTATGATTTTAAAAGAATGAAATATTGCTAATTTTAATAGAGAGGCGTGCTATGACTGTAAAAAAACCGATGATGCTTTTAATAATGGACGGCTTCGGACTTAATGAAAACACCTATGGAAATGCGATTTCCCAGGCAAACAAGCCCAATTTAGATAGAATTTTTTCTACATATCCCATGACAAAAATCAATGCCAGCGAAGAATTTGTAGGACTCCCAAAGGGACAAATGGGAAATTCTGAGGTCGGTCATCTGAATATCGGTGCAGGAAGAATAATCTATCAGGATTTAACAAAGATTACAAAAGAAGCTGAAACGGGAAAGCTGTTCCGTAACAGAGCACTTCTCAATGCCATGCGTAATGCTAAAAAAAATGACAGCACTCTCCATCTGTTCGGATTACTCTCTGATGGCGGAGTTCACAGTCATATCGACCATCTTTTTTCATTACTGAAAATGGCTGAGAATGAATCCTTAGATAAAGTTGCCATTCACTGCTTCCTTGACGGAAGAGATGTTCCGCCGAGGTGTGCCAAGAAATATATAACTTCTTTGGAATCCAAAATTTCTGAGCTGGGAATCGGTGAAATAGCTACGATTGCAGGTCGATATTATGGAATGGACAGAGACAAACGCTGGGAAAGACTCCAACTTGCCTACGATGCCATAACTTTAGGAAAAGGAGAAATAGCTTCAACTCCGGCAGATGCCATTGACAATGCTTACGGGCGCGGCGAAAACGATGAATTCGTTTTGCCCACAGTAGTCTCAAAGACTACTGTGCAGGACGGCGATTCCATCATCATGTACAACTTCCGTCCTGACCGCGCCCGTGAAATCACCCGAGCCTTCGTTGATCCAAGCTTTGATGGTTTTAAAAGGACTAAAACCATTAAAGACCTTACTTATGTCTGCATGACGGAATACGATGCGGAAATGCCAAATGTCGAAATCGCTTACCCTCCGGAAACATACAAAAACACCCTGGGAGAATATATCGCAGATTTAGGTTTACGCCAACTGAGAATCGCAGAAACAGAAAAATATGCCCATGTGACTTTTTTCTTTAACGGAGGTGTGGAACAACCCAATAAAAACGAGGACAGAATACTGGTTCCGTCTCCAAAGGTGGCAACTTACGACCTGAAGCCTGAAATGTGTGCACATCAGGTAACTTCTAAGGTTATTGAAGCTATCAGCAAAGACATCTATGATATGATTATCCTGAATTTTGCCAATGCCGACATGGTAGGACACACCGGAGTGATGGATGCTGCCATCAAGGCCATTGAAACATTGGATAATTGTGTTCCCCAAATTGAATCTGCAATATTAAATGCCGGCGGTCAAATTCTGTTGACTGCCGACCACGGAAATGCAGATGTGATGCTGGATGAAAAGGGAAATGTAGTCACTTCTCATTCACTGAATCAAGTTCCGCTGGTGCACATAAGTGGAAATCCTGCCGCACTTAATGAAGGAGGTAAACTTGCCGATATAGCACCAACAATGCTTGAACTTATGGGACTTGAAATACCCAAGGAAATGACCGGTGTTTCACTGGTAAAAAAATAAATAAGAATGCCTTGCAGATTTTGAAAAGTATATTCAAATCCTGCAAGGCGTTTTTAAGATTCAAATACTTGTGTAGTAAAAATATTTTTCACGGTCCATTTCTAAGTTGTTGTAAAAGAGCCGGTTATTTCTATTTTGACATTATCCTCTCCGCAAGTTTAATTCCGTCAACAGCAGAGCTCATAATTCCTCCCGCATAACCTGCTCCTTCACCTCCCGGCATAAGTCCTTTTATATTACTTTCAAAATTTCTGTTTCTCAAAAGTCTTACAGGCGATGAGCTTCTGGTTTCAACCGCTCTTAGAATGCTGCTGTCACTGTCAAAGCCTTTTAATTTCTTACCTAAATATGGCATGGCCTCCTTTATTGATTCAATGGCAAAAGAAGGCAATGAATCAATAACTTTTCTACCCTGCGGACTTTCAGATTTTACATCACCCCAAGTTGCTTCCACCGGCTTATAGCTGCCGTCACTGTTTTCAAATGCAAGTCTTTCGTATTTCCTCTGAAATTCAATTCCTGCAAGCACATTATCACTTTCAAAATCCTCAATGCGAACATCCACTAAAAGACCGCTGTTTGCCTTGCCGCTATTTCTCTTGCTATAGCTCATTCCGTTAGTTACGACACCGCCATCTTCCGATGCCGCAGCTATGACTTCCCCTCCCGGACACATACAAAATGTATATACACCTCTCCCATTCCCGCAATGGTGAACCAGGTTATATACCGCAGGCGGCAGAAAAATTTCTCGATTTTCATCTGAATCTGTACTTTGGTGGGATTCTGTAAACTTTGCAAATTCTCCATACTGTCCTTCATCTATGACATTTTGCGGATGCTCTATCCTAACTCCTATTGAAAAAGGTTTCTGCTCCATCTCAAGACCTATATCATTGAGCATTGAAAATGTGTCTCTGGCGCTGTGACCTATGGCAATAATCAAATTGGATGTCTTAATCAAATCCCTTTTGTTTCCATGACGCACAACTGCACCTGAGACTCTCCTCTCTGAAATTTCTACTTCTTCCAGTTTGGTATCAAATAAAACTTTCCCGCCAAGTTCTATAATTCGATTTCTTAAATTTTTAACAATACCTCTAAGTACATCTGTTCCTATATGAGGCTTTTGTTCATACATGATTTCCGGATTTGCACCGAATCTAACAAAGGATTCTAAAACCTTTCTTTTTCGTGGATCTTTAATGCCGGAAGTCAGCTTGCCATCGGAAAAAGTTCCTGCTCCTCCCTCTCCAAATTGAACATTACATTCCGTATCCAGAATCCCCTTAGTCCAAAATCGTTCTACTTTATAAACTCGATCTTCTATTGCAGATCCTCTTTCGATTACTATGGGTCTATAGCCTGCTTCTGCTAAAATTAATGCTGCAAACATACCGCATGGACCAAATCCAACTATTACGGGAGAGTTTTCCAAATGTTTATTCACTGTAATTTCTTTGTACAAATAATCTTTGGGTTCAGGTAATTTAAGTCTTATATTAGTAGAAAAATCCAAAGTATACACATGATGAATATTATTCTTTTTTCTGGCATCTATCGAATGTCTAACAATTTTAATATCGAAAACTTTCATTTTCTCATCTCTGCTGTTTTTACCGTATAGATGAATTATCTTTGCAGCTATATCTTTTATATCCTCCCCTATATTCAATTTTAACTGTGAAACTCTATATCGATTCAATTGATTGCCCTTTCTTTTTCTTAAAATCCTTACAGCATTTGACTTATCTCACAAACGGTTATACCGAAAGTCCTGTAATTCCCCCAAAGGTCTTGCATTTCTATCATATAAAGCCCTTAGCTCATCTCAAAACCCTATAAACTGTCATCTTGTGCGTTCGGTATTGCACCAGTAAAATACCCTTGAAAACACAAAATCGGCATTTCCAAGGGTTAATATTCATTTTATTTATTTCCTAATCTTTGTTTTTAAGGACTTCTAGTTACCCATCTGAGCTGCTACTTCGGCTGCGAAGTCTTCTTCCTTCTTTTCGATTCCTTCACCTACCTCAAAACGAACCATTTCGGTAACAGTCATTTCTTTTCCCAGTCCTTTTGCAGATTCATTTACATATTCTGCAACTGTTTGATCTCCGTTCTTGACAAACTTCTGATCTACCAGACAAACTTCCTTTAGGATAGCCTTAACTTTGCCCGGGATAATTCTATCCAACATCTGTTCCGGCTTACCTTCATTTATGAGCTGCTGTCTGGCAATTTCTTTTTCATTTTCAAGCCAAGCTTGATTAACTTCTTTTTCAGTTACAAACTTCGGATTCATGGAAGCAACCTGCATAGCAACATCTTTGCCGGTTACTTCAACCTCAGCTGCTGTGGCATCGGTTTTAATTCCAACTATTACTCCTATAGTTCCGCCGCCATGTATGTATCCGGTGTAAACCGTACCCGGTGTTGCAACCTTATGGATTCTTCTGATATTCATATTTTCGCCGATTTTACTGATTTTAGCAGTCAAGGCTTCCTTAACTGTACCTTCGTTATCATAAGGCAGTTCCATGAAGCTTTCCATTGAATCATTTTCAGCATTTAGTGCCATTGCTGCAAGTTTTTCTACAAACTCAATAAATTCAGGGTTTTTTGCCACAAAGTCTGTTTCGGAGTTCACCTCAACAACTGCAGCTCGGCTGCGATCTTCTGAAAAAGCAATCCTCACCAGACCTTCTGCCGCAATACGGTCAGCCTTCTTCGCAGCCTTCGATAGTCCCTTTTCACGAAGTACATCAATGGCTTTATCAATATCACCATCAGTCTCTACAAGTGCCTTCTTACAATCCATCATTCCGGCACCTGTCTTTTCTCTTAATTCTTTTACTAATTTTGCAGTTACTGCCATTTCTATTCCTCCAAATTATTCAGCATCAACAGTTTCTTCAGCATCAGCTGTTTCATTATCAACCGCTTCTGCTTCCTCTACTTCCTCTGCCGGTCCTTCATCAAAACTCTCGCCCTGGTTGCCTTCAATAATAGCGTCTGCCATCTTTCCTGTAATCAGTTTTACGGCTCTGATAGCATCATCATTGGCAGGGATTACATAATCCACATCATCAGGATCACAGTTTGTGTCTACGATACCCACGATAGGAATATTGAGAATACGAGCTTCTTTAACTGCAATCTTCTCTTTCTTAGGATCAACGATGAAAAGTGCCCCCGGCATACCTTTCATATCACGGATTCCGCCTAGGAATCTTTCCAGTTTTTCGTGTTCCTGACGCAGCTTGGTTACTTCCTTCTTTGATAGTTTTTCAAATATTCCATCTTCTTCCATCACTTCAATTTCTGCGAGTCTTTTAATTCTCTTGCTGATAGTACGGTAGTTTGTCAACATACCGCCAAGCCATCTCTGATTAACAAAGTAGTGTCCACATCTCTTTGCTTCATCAGCAATTGCATTCTGTGCCTGTTTCTTCGTTCCAACGAATAAAATCGGCTTTCCGGACTCTCCGACTTCTTTCATGAAAGCATATGCTTCCTCAATCTTCTTTACAGTTTTCTGTAAATCGATAATATAGATTCCGTTTCTCTCTGTGAAAATGTAAGGAGCCATCTTAGGGTTCCATCTTCTCGTCTGGTGTCCGAAATGCACACCTGCTTCTAATAGTTGTTTCATTGAAATTACTGCCATTTTTAATTCCTCCTGGTTTTTTCCATCCACCGAGCTTCTCTACACATAAAACCGACAATCTGGCAATTATGTCGGCACCATACTGCTTAAGCCCCGTGTGATAATTAGTAATATTGTTCTGCAAGCGAACTTTAACCATTATATTAAAAACAAGCTGAAATTTCAAGTGTTTAAAAGGATTTTTTATTAAAAATCCCAAAAAATATTTGCAGCTGAAACTCTCAAAATCATTTGCAGTAAACAGTGCAATTAAGTTATCAACATAACAAGCATATTTCAGAATCTAATCTCAATATGAAAAACACTTATTACATTAACTGCTTTCTTCTTATATACTCGTTATATGCCTTTTTGGCTACCAAAAAAGCATCTCTTGCAAGTATCAATTTCCTTCCGTTAGAAAAAAATACCTTTGATTCTGTCATCATATCCACTTTATCCAGATTGATCACGCAGCCTTTCATACACCTGCAGAATCTTTCATCCAAATACTTACAGACATTTTCCATCTTCTCATAGTACGCAAAATTGCCCTTCTCAGATATAACGTGGATCGTTCTGTTGTTCCGATCGATTATCAGGACATCATTCAACATAACTTTTCTTGAAATAGTTCTGGTTATTACAGGTAAAAAATCATTTGCCATACTTTCCTCCTTTTCTTTCCTTGCGATACACACTTTCACAACTATGGCTTCAATAATTAGTAACCTCTAAAACTGAGATAATACTTCACCTATGTCTACTTTATATAAGTTATGGTAAAATAAGTCAACACCTTTTTATTGATTCAGTGAATTTATGTCGTTTTTTCGTATATTGTTGTAGTAAACTAAAATAAAAAGCAGTGTGCCGGAATTTTCAATTCTGACACACTACCGAAATCATTCATCCTTGCTCTTCAATCACCTGCCTGTGCATTTCCATTACACTATCCATCGCATCATCCATTGCACTGCTGTCACGCTTGTGTGTAATCCTACCCTCATAAATTTCCTTTGCTGCAATGGAAACAGCTCTGTCAACATCACATTCTGTAAGTACGGGCTTGCCATCAATTAAATCTCTTGCTCTCTGTGCCGCCAAAATTACCAATGTGTATCTGCTGTCCACTTTTTTCCTGATTTTGTTAATTGATGGGTATAACATCTATGCTTCCTCCTTGTATTTTTCCATTAAAATTCTCTTTATATCCTTGGTAACCCTGGAATGCTCTGCAATCACCACCGCTTTGACACGGTTAACCGCCTCATCGAGTTCTCCATTCACCACCACATAATCGTACTCTTCTATATATGATAATTCTTCAAAAGTCTGTGCAAGTCTCATGTCTATAGTTTCCATGCTGTCTGTACCCCTGCCGGTAAGTCTTTTCCTTAAAATCGACATAGATGGTGGCAGAATGAAAATAAAAATACCCTCCGGATATGCTTCTTTAACTTTAAGTGCTCCCTGGATGTCAATTTCCAGTACGACATCAACGCCCTCTGACAGCTTTTTCAAAACCTTCTCTTTAGGGGTACCGTAAAAATTTCCGTACACTTGTGCATGCTCAAGGAAACCTCCATCAGAGATCTTTTTCAAAAACTTTTCCTCTGATATAAAATAATAACTCTCGCCCTCTACTTCACCGACTCTTTTCTCTCTCGTGGTCATGGAAATCGAAAGCTCTATCTTTCCTGCATCACTATCTTCTATCAGCCTTTTGCATATAGTTCCCTTACCTGCTCCGGAGGGACCTGAAACTATAAAAAGCTTCCCCGGGTACTTGCTATATGACTCCATCCGTCACCTCGCTACTGTAAATCTGAGAAATAATTATATCATGCGGAGCAAATCCCTTCAAGAATTTTCATTCCTTGAACTTAAACATTTTATTCTGTCAGTTCGAACCTGCTCTGTTGCTAATCCATGATTGCTTTATTCTATGTTTTGAACCTGCTCTCTTATCTTTTCAATTTCAGCCTTTACCTGCAGCATAATTCCTGTAATATCTATATTGTTGGCTTTTGATCCTATTGTATTTGCTTCTCTGTTCATCTCTTGAACCAGAAAATCAAGTTTCTTTCCATCCGGACCTTTGCCGGTATTTATTATGGCATCCAACTGATGTACATGGCTTTTCAATCTCGTAAGTTCTTCGGTAATATTGCACTTATCTGCGAATATTGCAGCCTCAAGCATAATCCTATCTTCCGGAATTTCCACATTGCCATCTAAAAGTTCCGATATTCTTGCCTTAAGTTTATCTGCGTATTCATTGGGAACATCCTCTGCTTTAGTTTCTATTTTATTAACTAAATCAAGAATATATTTTCCTCTGGACAAAAGATCCTCTGCAAGTTTTTCTCCCTCCAACCTTCGCATATTATCTAAATTTTCAACTGCCTGCCTAACCGGAGTCAAAATCGATATTTTCATTTCTTCTTCATCTTCAACATCGGGAATTTGCTTAAATACTTCAGGAAGCCCCGCAATAAGACTAAGTTCCACTTCTCCGTCCAGCTCATACTGATCTTGAAGCCTATTAAGGTTCTCTATATATTGCTCCGCAATAGGCTCATTCAACCTGATGGTAATATCACTTTCTGTAATATTCTCCACCATAATCGAAACCTCAATTTTACCCCTCTTGGCAAATTTTTTTATTTCTTTCTTTATATAATCCTCTACAAAAGAGTACCTTCTCGACATTCTAATATTTATATCGCTGTATCTGTGATTTACAGACTTGATTTCCACCGTTATATTTCTCTTGCCATCTGCAAATTCACCACGACCGAAGCCGGTCATACTCTTGATCATACTCTACCTCCCGGTACAAAATCCTGAAGAACTGCTCATTTGTTCATTTAATTTTATCATATATTAAGAATTTTTCCCATTAAAATTTATTTTTATTGTATAATTGTGTATATTGATAAAAAAGCGTATGATATGCTTATCGTTCTCTATATTATGACAGTTCAGTCATAGAAAGATAACTATTTACCGTATCTAAGAAATACAATGGTATTAACAATAACATATTGCAGCAGAAAAGGGGATCCAATATGGCTTTTGACGGCATAGTAACAATGGCAATGGCGAAAGAAACAGCAGATGAGATTGTTTCGGGGAAAATAGATAAAATCTATCAGCCCGAACCCTCCGAACTGGTTCTTCATATACATACAAAGCAGGGGAAGAAAAAATTATATGCAACTGTAGACAGCATGTCGGCATCTTTAAGATTTATTGATGAAAATATGGTAAATCCACCTCAACCCCTTTCTTTTTGTATGCTTTTAAGAAAACATATCCAGGGCGGCAGAATAATCTCTGTGGAACAAAACGATTCCGAGCGTATAATAGAAATTTCCATTGAAACTCTAAACGAACTGGGATTCACTGTATCGAAAAAACTTATTTTTGAAATAATGGGAAAACACAGCAATATCGTTCTGATAGATTTAAACACCGGAAAAATTATAGACAGTATCAAACGCATATCTATCGATGTTAACCGTGTACGACAAATTCTGCCGGGGAAAATCTACGAATATCCGCCTGCACAGGATAAAATTCCTTTTAAAAAGGCTTCAAAGACTGAGATTGACTTTGGACAGACGCCTAAGCAGATACTTGCCACAATAGGTGGAATCTCACCGTCTATTGCTCAGGAGCTTTCCAGCACAACCCACAGGGCAGATAAACTGAAATCTATAATCTCAAGCATCGAAACCGGTCGGTATACTCCCAGAGTTTATATTGATTCTGAAGGCACCCCACGCGAGTTTCACATAACAGACTTATCAGAATTTGAGGAATCCTGTACCAAAAAAATTTTCGACAAATTAAGCGATGCAATAAGCTGGTATTTTAATCACAAGAGATCATCCAATAGAGCTAGTCAAAAATCCCACGATTTAGTCAAACATATAAGTTCCACTTTGGAAAAGCTATATCTTAAGGATAAAAGGCTGAAAGAAGATTTACTTGCTGCAGAAAATTCCGACAAGCTAAGACTTTACGGTGAACTGTTAACTGCAAATATGCATCTGATCAAGCAAGGATCTTCACAAGTAACAGTTACTAATTATTACGATGGAAGTAATGTTACAATACCCCTGAACCCCAGATTTTCAGCCAATAAAAATGCCCAGATATATTTCAAGCGATTTGGAAAATCCAAAACGGCAGTAAAAGAAAAAAATATTCAACTAAATGAAAATAATGCAAATATCGACTATCTGGAATCAGTATTGACCTTCCTTAATAACACCGACAGTATACTTGAAATTCAGGATTTGCGCAGCGAACTTGAGGACTGCGGTTACATTAAACGAAGAAAAAAAGACCGATACGGTAGGAAAAAAAAGTACAAAGCAGATCCAAAAAAATATAAAACTTCAAATGGGTTAGAAATACTTGTAGGCAGAAACAATAAAGAGAATGACATTTTGACACTGCAGACAGCATCCAAAACAGATTACTGGTTTCATACCAAGGATATTCCGGGTTCCCATGTAATACTGCTTACGAAAGGACAAGAACCTTCCGCAGAAGATATTTACGAAACAGCTTCTATTGCAGCTTATTACAGCAAAGGAAGAATGTCTTCAAATGTTCCTGTGGATTATGTAAAAGTCAGATATGTAAAAAAACCATCCGGTGCAAAGCCGGGAATGGTAATATTCACCCATAATAGTACCGTTTGGATTGACCCGAAGGATCCCACCGACACCTAAACTGTCGGTCCTAATTTTTCCTTGATGGCAAGCATTCTTCTATCAGTATCTGCAATTGTATCTGCACATGCCTTTAGTTCAGTTGCAATGGCGTCTGCCTTTTCTTTAGGTAGACCCTTTTTATATCTAATCTGGTGTTCAAGGCTTGCCCAAAAGTCCATTGCAACAGTTCTGATCTGAACTTCAACTCGCATAGGTTTCTTTTCCCTGGCGAAGAATACCGGCACCTCTAAAATCATGTGAAAACTTCTGTAACCGTTTGCCTTAGGATTTTTGATATAGTCCTTAACCTCTATCAGCTTAATATCATCCTGTCTGGCGAGCATCCTTGCAACCTTATAAATGTCATCTATAAACGCACATATCACCCTTATACCTGCCACATCATTCAGGTTTTCTTCCACAGATTCAATACTTATTTCATTCCCCTGCCTTAAGAGTTTACCGTAAATACTCGCAGGTTTCTTTAATCTGGAATTAATCGAAGTAATCGGGTTATCATCCTGTGTAAGAGATAACTCGGCATTTAATATTTCAAGTTTTGTCTGTATCTCTCTTATTGCCGATTCGTACCGCATCATCAAAAGCTCAAAATCTTCAAATCCCAGCAAAATATCTTCGGGATGATTCGGCATGCCGTCGGCTAAAACATTTTTTTCAACTTTACTAACTGTATTCATCTTTTTTCTCCCATTAAAGCCTAAAAAACAACATATTAAATAGGAATCTATACATATCTAAAACAACAGGTTGATTTCCCCATACTGAAGCTATAAGTTATGGTTACAACATTGTTTCATACAATCTATACAAGGAGGATTCCATGAAATGTAAGTGTTCCCTTTGTGGGATTATTCAAAACAGCACTGCTTTCAAGGCAGGCGCAATATGTGAAAACTGTTTAAACTTAATTAAACAAAGTAACTTCAGCAGCCCCACTGAGGCTGTAAATACAATACGATAAAAAATATTAAACAGCATCCTATCAATATAATAATTCTTTTTAAAATACTGTTCAAACACTTAACCATAAGTATGAAACGATGATAAAAGCGCCGAAAGGCGTTTTTTTGTTATAACGACCGAAAGGTGTTTTTTATCATTATGAAGAAGCTTTTGCACAGCCTAAACCTATCAGTCTGCATCAACTCCTACTGATTTTCATTTCTCAACTTATTTAAAATCTTCTCAAATTCTTCAGGTATATCTGCCTTGAATTCCATATATTCACCTGTTACCGGGTGAACAAATCCTAAAACCGCTGCATGAAGAAGCTGTCCATCGGTATTAAAATTTCGTTTCTTTGAACCGTAAATCGGATCACCCACAAGGGGGTGCTTGATATATGCCATATGAACCCGTATTTGGTGGGTTCTTCCTGTTTCCAACCGACATTCCACCAAAGTATAATCTCCGAATCGTTCCATCACCCTAAAGTGAGTAACCGCCTTCTTAGAATTAAGTCCGTTTACAGTTTTCTTCAACCTATTTTTGCCGTCTCTGCCTATAGGCAAATCTATAGTCCCCTCATCTTGTCTGAAGTTATCTTGAACCAAGGCATAGTATCTTCGCACTATGGTGTGTTCATATAACTGCCCGGACAGCGAAATATGTGCTCTGTCAGTTTTAGCCACCATGAGAAGCCCACTTGTATCCTTATCTATTCTATGTACTATCCCGGGTCTGACCACCCCGTTTATTGATGAAAGTCTATCTCCGCAGTGGTGCATTATAGCATTGACCAATGTTCCATCGTGGTTTCCTACAGCCGGGTGTACTACCATTCCCGCAGGCTTGTTTACAATTAGAATGTCATCGTCCTCGTATACTATATTCAAAGGGATATTCTGAGGTTCAATTTCCAGCTTCTTCGGCTCCGGAACGGACACCTCGATCCTATCTCCTGACTTCACTTTATATTTTTTCATGCCGCATTGGACTGAATTCACTCTAACTGCACCTATGTCAAACAATCTCTGTGCATGGGATCTGGAAAGCTCATCAATAAGTTCAGCCAACACAGTATCAAGTCTCTTATCAGCATATTTTTCAGTTATCTCAAATGTATACTTCTTAATCCTTACTACCTCTTTATTCCTTTTAATTTATCCTCTAAGCAGACTAGTGCTACTATGGAAAAGCAGCCCAGACAAATACTTATATCCGCAACATTAAACACCGGCGAAAAAAAAGAAAGTGAAAACATATCGGTGACAGTACCGAAAAAAACTCTGTCTGCTACATTTCCAAGTCCGCCTGCCGCAACTAAAGAAAGTGAATATTTGTATCCTTTATGCAGCTTTTCATTCATTCCTATTACCATCAATATTCCGACTGAAATTATAGCTGAAATCACGGCTAGAATAAATGTGCTTTCTGCAAAACTTCCCCAAGCGGCACCACTGTTAGATATATTTGTGATTTCAAAAATCCCGGATATTATATTTATTCTCTCACCGACTGCAAGCGTCGTTCTTATCTTATATTTTACAATCTGATCCAGTATAAGAATTATGATTACTGTAAAATAATATTTCATAAATAAATACACGGGGCAAAATTGCCCCGCCTCCATTTTATTCTTCTGATTCCGGTGCCACTTCCAAATTCCGATTCATCTCTTCTCTCGTAATAACCACGGTGCTTCCATCGCTGTTAAATGAATCTTCGTCTTTATCCTTGGGCAAAACGATATCTGATAAAGTTGTTTTCTCATGTTCTGAAATATTTTCGGTTTCCTTAGCTGTTCTGATCGTCTCTTCCTGTGCTCCTGCTTCTGATATGTTTTCTGGTTTTTCCGAAAGCTCCGGTTCACCGAATAAACCTGCCTCAACAGCAGGATCAACCAACGTCTTTTCTTCCAGTGGCTTGTTCTCTGCACTTTTCAAAATATTAGGATCAAGGTCCTCAATGTCTGCAGATTCACGGGCTTCAGATGAAGGTTCATCGCCGGTCAAGGTCTCTTTCATACGAATTTTTTCTAAAGCGTTTGAATCTAAGACTACAGTTTTATCCCCGAGATTAGCCACCTCAGCCTCAGTTTTATTCCCCTCCGGCATGGTCATAGATGCCGGAAAAAAGTCTTCACGAAGATCACTGAACCAATCTTCAGCTTTTCCATCCAGTTTGTTAAGCTCATCTGTAAGCATATCCTTGTACTTAATCTTAAGACCTGCGATATTAGCCTTCAAAGTTTTACTTTCTTCTTTTAACGATGCTATAGAATCATGAGCCTCAGATATGATATCCGCTGCCTCTGTCTTGGCATTCTTGACGATTATCTCCGCGCGTTTTTCCGCACTTGCCGATATATCATTCATCAACAGTCTGGCTCTTTCTAAAGTTTTCATCAAGTTTTTTTCTTTTTCTCCGGCAGAATCCAGCTCTTTTTTCATATCTGCCAAAAGTCTCTTCTGTTTGTGATTTTCACTAATCAAAGCTTCCATATCCAACATAATTTCATCTAGAAACTGATCAACCTCTTCCTTTTTGTAACCTTTAATTCCCGAAGAAAATACTTTTTCCTCAATATCTCTAGGTGTTATCATGATTATCCCCTTTGTTAAAACAATACTTTATAGACGATGATTAAAACGATTCGTTCTGTGATTTGAATCAGGAAAAATGCCAAAAGCACCGAAAAATCAAACATTCCGGTATTGAATCTCTGCAAAAGTTTCCTGCACGGTGCGACAAACGGCTCTGTAAGCTCTGTGCATATCTCATATATCCTAATCAAAGCAGGGTTTCCATAAGACCCTGAAGAACCCGCTACAAACCAGCTCAAAATCGCTCTGCCTAAAAGCAGATAAATTAAAACTCTGAAAAACCAACTTATTGCACGTGATAAAACTAATTCCAATGTCCTACCTCCATGGGCTATCTGATTTTTTCAACGGATCCTCCACAATGTCGTAGCCCACCGAATCTTCTGTAATTTTTCCCGCAATATCAACGCTCTCCGGTGCGAAAATAAAAATATTATTTGCAACTTTTTCGACATTTCCATTAAGGGCATATGTTGCTCCACTCAAAAAATCAAAAATTTTACGAGCAAGTTCCATATCAATTCTTTCTAAATTGATGATTACAGGTTTCTTACTCTTTAGACTGTCAACCAGCCTTGGGCACTCCTCAAATGATTTCGGCTCAAGCAATACCATTTTGAAAGAGCTTGTACTTGTAACCGTAAACCTTCTCTCCTTCTTGCCGGAAATCTGAGACGAGGCAGATGATGCAGAAGCATATCTTTCTGATGATTTAAGAGGTGCCGCTTTTTCAGTTTCAATATCCCGCTTACCGCTTTTCTTCGCTATTTTTGCCTTCTCTGCTTCAATCTCTTCTTCGGTGATCTCATCATCAAGTTCTTCTATTCCAATCATCTTCTTTAGTGAATCGCCAATGCTCATAATAATTCCCTCCTAATTTTATCTTTCTTCTTTTCTGTAATCACGATTACCGAAAATAGCAGTTCCGACTCTGATCAGATTTGAGCCTTCTTCCACGGCAACCTGAAAGTCGTTAGTCATACCCATTGATAGATATTGAAAATCCACTTTCTCATTTTTTACCTCTGAATACTTATCATAAATCTTTTTGACAGCTGCAAAGTATGGTCTTGCATCATCCACATTTTCTTCGTAGGGTGCAATGCACATAAGACCCCTAATCCTCAGATTACTACACTCTTCAGCAATCTGAGAAATAAGTTCCTCTGTTTCCTCTGTCGTTATACCGAATTTATTTTCATCCCGAGCGGAATTAACCTGCACCAGAATATCCATGGTCAAATCATGCTGCTTCGCCCTCTTATCAATTTCTTTTGCAAGTTTTAGACTGTCTACGGAATGAATCATAGAAACCTTATCGATAATGTATTTAACCTTATTTCTCTGTAAGTGACCTATTAAATGCCACCTGACAGGTTTAACATCATCGTACTTATCCACAATTTCCTGAACCTTGTTTTCTCCTATATCTGTAATCCCGGCATCAATAGCCTCATTTATTTCATTGGCATCATGCAGCTTCGTCACCGCAACCAAAAGAACATCTTCCTCCTGTCTTCCGGAAATTTCTGCCGCCCTTCCTTTGAGCTTCTGTATGTATTCGATATTCGATTTAATTGACATATCATCACCCTTTTTTCAGTATTTCATCGTAGGTTCTAACTGTATAGCAAATGTTTCCGTTTTCGTCATAAAAAAGCGATTTATTTATGACTGATTTCTCTCCATCCGTTGCTATAACTCGTACCGGTGTGAATTTATATCTGCCGTTATTCTGCTTGACATATACCCCGGTCTTTCCATTTTTTTGGTTAAACTGGTGTTATAAATCAGAAGACCGTTTGCCTTTGCTGTCAAAATTTTAATTTTCGCCATTCTGATTGTGGTAAAGCCCTTAAAAAAATAATCGGACTTAAATACCAGTTTCACTTTATTGCTCTCATCCTTCATGGAAACCAACGTTGCTCTTATATCATGTTTACCGTCAATCACGGCAGAATATTTGGTTCCCACCTTATATCTGTCCTCATGATTTTTGGGTATATAATTCACAAAATACCATGCCGATCTGTCTACAATCTTAAAAACCGGATCATCTGAACTAACATCTTTCCTTGCAAGCTCAACGGGGTCATCAAGATCAAGTCTTTTGAAATCATTGAATTCCTTCTTTACAATTTTTTCCGGAGTGAATGCAGCTTCATTTCCGTCCACAAAATAGGTTACTATACCTTCTTCATCTGCTTCAAAAGAGTCGGTAAATACCCCTGCCTTGCCTATGTTCTCTCTTATACCTTTATAAGCTCTCTTTGGGGAACTGTCCTTTCCCTTGGATATTTCCATGACTTTGGTACCTCTGCGAACCAAGACGCCCTCTGCAATATACCTGTTTTCTTCACCACTTACATTTGAAAAGTAGACCTTCTCATTTCTCACAAAATATCCTGCAACCTCGTCTGCAACTTCCAAGTTACCATACTCTGCCACATAAGAAAACTTAAGTGCTCCTGTAACCTTTGGAATCACATATATTATTGCATACAGTATTAAAAAAACAGTTATGAATACCAGAATAGGTTTATTCTTAAACTTTTCCATAAAACCCTCTTTGTAATATTCTACAACATTCTCAGGACTTTTTCCATCACTTTCTGTTCATCTTTATTTAAATCTCTATGTTTTTTCACATACTCATCAAAAATATCCGGTCGCTGTTTTTTCGTAGTAATTAGAGCCTGCTCAAAGCGCCACAAATCTATTTTTTGATGATTTCCGGAAAGCAGAACTTCGGGGACTTTCATTCCCTCATACTCCCTTGGTTTGGTGTATTGCGGAAATTCCAAAAGCCCTGAATAAATCGACTCTTCCATTGCTCCGGCTTCACTTTTCAGAACACCCGGAATCAGTCTGGCAAGGCTGTCTATGAGAACCATTGCCGGAAGTTCACCGCCTGTCATAACATAATCGCCTATGGAAACCTCCTCGGCATCCCAATAGTCCAAAACTCTCTGATCCACCCCTTCATAATGCCCGCATAAAATCACTATTTCACTCTCACGGGAAAGTTCTTTGAGCTTAGGGAGATCAATGATTTTACCTCGTGGAGACATATATATAACTTTCTTCTTGTTTGCCTCCACTGCCTTCATTGCATGAAAAATGGGCTGTGCCATCATCACAAGTCCGGGACCGCCTCCGAAAGAATAGTCATCTGCACTCTTATGCTTGTCCAGGCTATACTCCCTTATGTCAACAAAATTGAAATCCAAAAGGTTTTTATCACAGGCTTTGCCCAGGATACTTGAAGTCACAGGTGTAAACATCTCCGGAAAAAGAGTCAAAATATCAAAACGCATTATCTCATTCCCTCTATCAATTCTACCCTGATTTTTTTATTTTCAGTGTCAATTTCTTTAATAAATTCTTTTACGGCAGGAATCATAATATTCCTGTCATCTGAAAGCTCAACCACATAAAGATCTTGCGGTCTGTCAGTAAGCACATCTTTAACCTTCCCGATGATCTCTCCTCCGTCTTCTACCTCCATTCCGATAAGGTCTCTGACATAAAATTCATCTTCAGACAGCTCCAATAAATCCTTTTCCGTCATGTAAATTTTCTTACCGACAAGTGCTTCAGCATCGTTTCTGCTGTCGCATTCCTTTAATTTAAGCATTGTCATTCGTTCTTTGTGCTTAACATTTTTTATGGTAAAAAGTTCGTTATCCAGATAAATAGTCTCAAGCTTCTCAAATCTATCATAAAATCCCGAATAACTTTCTATCTTTATTTCTCCGGTTATTCCAAACGGCTTCGTTACTCTTCCAATTAAAATTTTCTTTTCCATAATCAGTTCTTTTTAAAATAAGACAGCACATAGACTGCCCTCAGGACACCCTATGTGCTTTAATAACATCTAAATCGCATGTTTTCCAGAAAACTCTTCTAAGAACTACTCCTCGTCTTCTGAAACTATTTCAACGATTATCTTCTTACTTTGCTTCACAGCAGCAGCTTTGACAACGGTTCTCAGAGCCTTTGCAATTCTACCTTGCTTACCTATGACCTTACCCATGTCGTCACCTGCAACCTGAAGCTGCAAAATGCTTCCCTGCCGGTCTTCCCTTTCGTTTATTACAATTCGTTCCGGGTGATCTACAAGTGATTTTGCAATGGTTTCAACTAATTTAGTCATTGCATACCACCGCTTTCTTATTCAATGATACCAGATTTCTTAAATAAATCTTTTACTACTTCTGTAGCCTGAGCACCCTTTGCCAACCATTCTTTTGCTTTTTCATCGTTAATCTGAATAACATTAGGTTCTGTCATTGGGTTGAAGTAACCGATTTCTTCAATAAATTTTCCATCTCTGGCTCTGCGGGAATCTGCCACAACTACTCTGTAAAAAGGCTTCTTGTGGGCTCCCATTCTCTTAAGTCTGATTTTTATCATTTTTTATTTCCTCCATATAATAAATAATTTTTATCTAAAATAGTCCCTTTAAGAACCTGTTCTTTTTCAAAGCACCAGGCTTATTGAACTGTTTAAGCATCTTCTTTGCATCATCATATCTTTTAATCAGAGTATTGATTTTGCTCACAGGCTGACCACACCCTGCAGAAATTCTCTTTCTTCTACTTGCATTGAGAATTCCGGGGTCATTTCTCTCTGCCTTGGTCATGGACTGAATAATGGCCTCATACTGCCTAAATTCTTTTTCGCTTTCCTCAAGATTGACACCCTTCATTTGGGCATCACTCATTCCCGGGAGCATATCCAAAATCTTGGCTATGCCGCCCATTTTCTTAATCTGACCCATCTGAGTCAAGAAATCATCCAGAGTAAATTGATTCTTCTTCAGTCTCTCCAGTTGTTTTTCCGCCTCGGCATCATCGTACTCCCTTTCGGCAGTTTCTATCAGGGAAAGAAGATCTCCCATGCCGAGAATTCTTTTTGCCATCCTATCGGGATGAAATGCTTCAAGTGCATTGTACTTCTCTCCGGTTCCCAGAAAAAGAATAGGTTTTCCTGTTACTTTTCTTGCAGACAGAGCAGCTCCTCCCCGAGCATCGCCATCCATCTTGGTCACGATGATCCCATCCACATTCAGCTTCTCATCAAAGCCCTTAGCGGCATTGACTGCATCCTGACCGGTCAGGGCATCTACCACCAGTAAAGTCTGATGTGGTTTAACTTTCTCCTTAATGTTTGCAAGTTCTTCCATCAATGTCTCATCAATTTGAAGACGCCCTGCGGTATCCACAATCAAAACGTTATAGCCCTTTAACTCTGCTTCCTTCTTGGCTGCATTGGCAATCTCAACAGGATCTTTGCTGTTTCTATCTGTAAAAACCGGTGTCTTGCAGGCTTTTCCTACCACCTCCAGCTGATCTACCGCCGCAGGTCTGTAAACATCACAGGCAACAAGCATCGGTTTTTTTCCGGACTGTTTAAGGTAATTTGCCAGTTTTCCGCATGTAGTAGTCTTACCTGTACCCTGAAGGCCTGCCATCATAATAGTGGTAAATCCTGTAGGAGAATAGCTGATTTTCACTCCGCTTCCACCACCCATAAGCTCAGTAAGCTCAGCGTTTACAATCTTAATTACCTGTTGGGCGGGGGTCAGACTTTTCATCACTTCTTCCCCCAGACATTTCTCTTTTACATCTTTGATAAACTCTTTAACAACTTTAAAGTTTACATCTGCCTCTAACAGGGCAAGCTTAACTTCTCTCATCGCCGAGTCAATATCACTTTCAGTTAAAACACCTTTGCCTCTTAAATTTTTAAATGTATTTTGTAGCTTTTCCGATAAACTTTCAAATGCCATCTTACAGCCTTTCTTCTTTTCTGTCCGCCCGAAAGCTTCAAGCTAAGTATTAGATATTGTTCTCCAATTCCTTTATAATTTCTTGCATTTCGCCAAGTTTCTCTTCTAACATTGAATCATCAATCTTTAGCATCTCTATTTCTGCAATTTTTAAAGTTAAGTCCTTGCAAAACTTACTCATTGCCTCAAGTTTTCTCACCATGCCCAGCTTTTCTTCATATCCTGCAAGCTTGCTTTCCGCACTTTTAAGAGAGTCATAAACCGCTGCTCTGGAAACCTCGAACTCCTCTGCAATTTCTGTAAGGGATAAGTTCTCCTCATGGTACAGCGCCATAACACTTCTCTTCTTTTCTGTAAGAAGATCGCCGTACAAATCAAACAAAAGGCTTTCCTTTACTATATGATTCACACTCCACCCCCTCTACACGCTTATTTAATATATCACGACATAAAACAGGTGTCAAGTTTTTTTACTTAACACCTGTTTTTTTCTATGATTGTCAAACATATATGACAAAGCCATCCGGTTAAAATTTAAGCTACATTAATAAAATATTCCTCTACCATTTCATTTGGTGTTTTAAATCCTGTTACTCTTCTTGCTATGTTACAAGCTTTATTATTGCCAATCGCCTTTCGCCTATATAAAATTCTCGTAATTAACCATGGCGATATAGTGAAGCAGCAAACCCATGATGAACTGCTTGTCACTGGCGGGATTTATGCAGAATTGTATAATTCCCAGTTTGAGGAGGATATTGCTTAGAGATGAAACTACATGTCATATAAGTACAAACATGTGAATCACATATATTGTGCATTAAACAGTTAAGAACCCCATTGCGAGAAAACCGATAATAGACATAATGAATGAGACTCCAACAAGTGGGGCTGATGTCTGAAAATACTCTGCATTTGAAACTTGAGTTGATGCTGATGCTAAAATTACCGTATCAGAGTAAATACAGATATGTCCTCCGAAAGCTACCGCAGATATTAATGCACCTGCACATAAGAAAGGATTTACACCCAGAGCTTCTGAAAGAGGACCTACAATTGGGAAAGAAATAGCGGCTAACCCCCAAAAGCTACCTGAAGCGAATGACAATAGTCCGATAACCACAAATACCGTTACAGGTAAGAGAGCAGGATGAACCGTTTTTAATGCCACCCCAACAACATAGTCAACCAGTCCAAGTTTACCATTTACATCAATAAGTACATACGATAGTATTATTATTACTAAAACGGGAAACATATCTTTAAGCCCATTCATTACATTATCAAAATACCCCTTTATTGTCATGAGCTTTTGCGGAATATACATAACGAAGCATAACGCAAGAGCTGCAAATATACCAAGCAACAAATCTTCTGTTTTCACAGTTAAAACCGCTACCAGAAGAATAGGAGCAATAAAGTTAACAGCCCTACATTCTATGCCGGCAAATTTTAATTCTTCGTTTGGAAGGGCAAGTTCTAAAATGAAGTTAGCCACCTAAAAGGAATTAGATAACAAAAAAGCATCTTTAAGCGATATAATTAAGTTGAAACCAAAAATCATATCATATTAAGGAGCTTAAAGATGCAAGAACATTATACACCAAATAATAAACATTTAACACTAAAAGAACGTCAATTAATCGAATTATGGACAAGTGAAGGAAAAAGTAATCGCTATATAGCTAAGCTGCTTGGTAAATCCCATCAGACGATAAACAATGAAATAAAAAGAGGAATGGTTTTACAGCAGTTGCGCTCCGGTCTTTATAAGCGAGTATACAGGGCAGAATATGCACAAAGAAAATATATTCAGAATAGAAAAAAGTCTGTAAGACACATTAGATTAGATAAAGAGACATATAAGAGAATTAAATATTATCTTAAGAGACATTATTCCCCTGAGATGATAGTTAACAAAGGCTATGTAGATGTTCCTGTATCGACCATATACTATTGGATTCACCAAGGATATTTAGGAAGCCAAAGGGACTGTCTGATATATCCACAAAAGCCAAAGAGAAAAAGACCTGTCAAGAGCGAGAAATTTAGAGGATTTGGAAAAACTATTGATGAACGCCCTGATTATATTAATGAACGAAGTGAAATAGGGCATTTTGAAATAGATACAGTAATATTGACACGTGAAAAGAATCAATGCCTGCTTACAATGACAGATAGAAAATCAAGATATGAGATAATACGACTAATAAAAGATAAAACCGGTAAATCCGTTAATGAAGCATTATCCTCTTTAATCAAAGAGTATGAAGTAAAGTCAATAACAGCAGATAATGGAACTGAATTTGCCAGATTATCCGATGTGATCTCCAAAGATAATATTTATTATGCACATCCATATTGTTCGCAAGAAAGAGGAAGCAACGAAAATCACAATCGTCTAATTCGCAGACATTTACCTAAAGGCTGTAAAAACAGCACCTCAGCTGAGGTGGCAAGAATAGAACTTTGGATAAACAAATATCCTAAAAGAATGTTTAATTATTTGACTCCGGAAATTATTTATCATTGTGGCTAACTTCATCTTGCAATATGCCATGTGTTTACCAAAAAGTATGAAGTGGGTTTATTGAACAGTCACTAGCTATTTTATTATTCCATACATTTTGTAAATAGCTCGACGTTTACCATCTATAAAATAGTTTGTACATTCTCGTCCAAAAAATTCGCCTGTCAATTCATATCCTTTCTCAGCATACTCAAAAATTATCTTAAGCATATTCATTACATTATCTGTTTCTAGGACATTTGTAATTATTGATTTTGGTGCTGAAAATGAAATCATTTCCTTTGGGACATCATCAGGATTTATTTTTATAGAGTTGTTGAACCCTACATAGTGTTTCAAATTTATCTTATTGTTCTCAATTTTTATCCTGAAAGATATGGACACATTTCCCCAATCAAACTTTCCAAGAGAAAATCCTGCTTTCATGTAATCCGCAAAATGTATTCCACTTTCCATATACCCCGGAAATTTATACTCTATAGGCATTTTTCCAATATAGCATTTATATAAATTTCGCATTTCCTCTTGGTATTTATCATCCCATTTTTGCAAGGTATACAGATAATCAAGCCGTTCTTTAATCTCGTTAATCAATTCTTTTTTTCTCGATCCAATTACCCTACCTATTCTGTCAAGTGGAAGATTATTAATAATTTCTTTTATTTCTTTTATAGATAATCCCATGCTTCTGTAGAATAGGATGTCCGTCAATCGAACGGTATCGTCAGAAGAATAATACCAATATCCGTTTTCCGCACTTTGTTTAGGATGTAAAAGTCCCTCATTTGCATAATATCTCACTGTGTCAGGTGAAATTCCGATAGCATTGGACAGTTCGCCTACAGTTAATCCTGTTTCTGCTGACATAAATACTCCTACATCAATTTATGAAAAATTACTGTAAATTTAAGAACATTATAACATTTTTTTAGCAAGTTGCAACAATAACCAGCTAATCATATGATCATATAAAAAATTTAGATAATAATGGGGTAGGGGATTTATCTACAATATGAAACGGTTAAAATCTCGCATCAAAAAAATACTACAGCTAAAATGATATTAGGATTTTTATCAAAATTATAGGTACTATTACACGAGCAGTGTACAATAGATCTATTGCTGTTGTTTGATAATATCGTTCGTAATTGTTCTTAAGCCTTATGTTCTGTACACTTGTCCGAATTCAAATTCCTCATGCCTATGATACCTACATTTCTTTCTCAGCAACTCTATATCCTTTTCCGTAAGCTGATTCAGATGACTTCCTATTTTTTTAAGTTTTTGTCACATATGTATTATATCAGTGTCTAACAGGTGCCATATATGTAACCGTAAAGCTCTGATTTTCTGACATTAAGGATTTGAGCTGTTCGATTTCAGTAAGTTTACTTTTTTCTCCTGTAAGTTTGCTCTTTATCATTTTGGAAACGGACTCACCCAAAAGCTCTGACAAAAACCCTTTCTTATCATCATACTCAAACTCTTCAAATTCTGCATTTCCCAGGCTGTATCTATCTTTCATATCAGACCTTGCCTCGCCTAAAGTTGCAATTTCGTCCACAAGCTTATGGTTCTTA
Organism: Eubacterium nodatum ATCC 33099; assembly: GCA_000510425.1. Lineage (GTDB taxonomy): Bacteria > Bacillota > Clostridia > Peptostreptococcales > Anaerovoracaceae > Aminicella > Aminicella nodata. The sequence continues at coordinate 77,590 of AZKM01000025.1, forward strand.
GCCTGTTTTGCCGAATAGATTCTACCATCTGCAATCTTTCTGACTTTCGATCTGCTAAGTTTTCGTCCCTCTGCGACTATTCCGACAAATTGGTCATAAGCTTCGTCCACAAGGGACTGAAGTATCTTTTTCTGCTCACCGGTCATATCATCGGTCATATTCCCCATGGCCTTATTGCGCCCTGATGTTATGGTGACCGTTTTGACTCCCATCTTATTCAAAAAATCTTTTATATTATACATTGTTCCCATAGTAACGCCAATGGAACCTGTCCAGCAATTTCTGTTTATCATAATCCTGTCGCAGGGTGCAGAGATATAATAACCCCCTGAAGTTGCCTGAGTTGCCATATATGAATAAACAGGTCTTCTTGTCTTTTTCTGATAATCTTTAATGGCAAGATAAAGCTCATCAGAGGCATATACACTTCCACCGGGAGTATCTACAATCAACATCAAACCCTTGTTTCTCTTATCATCTTTCATATCTGCAATTCTGTCCAGCAACCACCGGTGATGATATGTGGAACTTGAAAGAACAGAATCGGATTCAGTTTCACTAATAGTTCCGCTGATATTCAGCTGTCCGATGTAGTCATGAGTCATGGATATCTTATCGTCTTTGCCTATTATATTTGAGCCGCTTTTTGCCAAAGTTAACTTAATCAAAACTGAAATTAAAATTATTGCCAGAAGCACTATTAAGAAAATCTTAAAACCCTTATGCTTATTAAACATTACACTAAATTTATTTAGTCCCATTACTATTTCCCTATATCAATTATATCAACTTCATCTTATCTTCAGGAGGTTCTCAGACAACTCTTATTTCTATTTGTATGCTGTATTACTTGCCTGTACCTTTAGGAGCTTTTCCTCCACCTGAATTTGGTGAACCTCCCCCGCCTGAGGGTGGTTTTGATTCACCGCCTGAAGATCCTCCTCCCGGTTTCGGCTGCGGCTTAGGTTTTGGAGCAGGAGAAGGTTTTGGTGTTTTCTTGTTCTTATTATTGGGGGAATTGTTGCCACTGCTTCCCTGATTTGCCGGTGATGATGCATTTGCACCTGCTCCCTGCTGAGAATTATTATTGGGATTAAAAGTCTGTTGATCAGAAGATGAACCTCTCCCCGACAGAATCCTTGCCGCAATTTCTTTTACCGTATCAGTCACCTTGTAATCTTTCTGTCCAAAGACCTCTTTATGAAATTTGATCACATTGGCTTCCAAGTCTATAGGAAACACATATGAAACCCCATCTATACTTCCCGTACCCACCTGATAGGGCCAACCTTTACTTTTTTTAAGTTTGAATTTTGACAGTCTCTGTGCAAGTCCCACCATATCATTTGTTGATAAATTCGTCTCCATCTGAGGAAGTAAAACATTCATAAGTTTTACCAATTGTCCTATGCTTCTTGTCTTAAGCTTATCCGTAACTTTCTGAACAACTATTCTCATTCTGTCCGTGCGCTTAAAATCATCCCCTACGCCTTTTCTGATTCTGCCGTAAGAAACCGCCTGCGCTCCTCTCAATGTCTGCTTCCCCGGTTTTTTGACCAGATTATATTTCTTTTTCTTAAGATGCTCTGCGGAATCTTCAGTATACTTATTCAGCTCCGAAATTTCCTCTTTCTTAACATCAACTTCTATACCGTCAACTGCATCGACAAGATCTGCTACCATTTGGAAATTAAATAAAACATAGCTTTTGATATTAAGATCCATGTTCTGATTCAACGTTTTCATGGCTCCGCCCGCTCCACCGTATGCGTATGCGCTGTTAACCTTCTGGTATGTCTCGGTTCCGTTAATTCTAAGATATGTATCACGATATACAGATGTCAGCTTAACTTCATTGTTCTTTGTATTGATACTGGCTACAATAATACAATCCGTATTGGTGCCTTTCAGGTTATTTTTCTCCATTTTTCTTGAATCCACACCCAAAAGTGCAATATTCACATAGCCATCCACATCAACACAAGACAATTTATTTATGTCTATCTTTTTTCTTTTGATTTTTCCCACCTGAGATTGAACGAAAATAACGCCAAGCCCCGCTACAAATATCACAAACATCAAAATGAAAGCAGTAACCTTCTGCCACTTTTTCATGCTATACACTTTACTCACCACAGTATTCATTAATTTCATCAGGAATATCTCCTTTTTTATCCAATTAGTTTCTTTGACTTTGCTTTAAGTCGTTCTTCTCTCTTCTTCGCTTTTTTCCTTTTCTTTGCTTCGTCCTCTTTCTCAATCATATCGTCATAGAATTCTATAGATTCTTCAATTCCACCATCAAAAACCTTCTCCCCTTTTTTCATGACGATCCCCCTTGTACAGAACTCTGCTGCCGTTTTTGTCGAATGTGTCACGAATAAAAAGGTTATATTTTTTTCTTCAACAAGCTCATGTATTTTCTCAGTACATTTTTTCTTAAAGGATTTGTCTCCTACGCTGAGAGCTTCATCTACAATCAGAATTTCCGGATCAATGTTGACATTTATAGCAAACCCCAATCTGGCCTTCATACCGCTGGAATATGTTCTGACCGGTTGGTCAATATATTCACCCAGCTCTGCGAATTCCACAATATCAGGCTCAACTGCCTTTATCTCCTGATTGGTCATACTCATTAAGCTTGCTCTGAAATAAATATTTTCCCTGCCGGAAAGCTCCGTATCAAATCCTGCTGTAAGTTCAAGAAGAGCACTCACTCTTCCATTTACTTTTATCTCTCCTTCCGTCGGATACGTCACACCCGTAATCATCTTTAAGAGTGTAGATTTCCCTGCACCGTTTCTTCCAAAAAGTGCAACCATCTCACCTGTCTTTATATCAAAACTCAAATCTGATATGGCGTTATTTTTTTTGCCTTTTATATTTTTAAAAAATATTGCTCTAAAGCGTTCCTTATCATTTTTATATAGCGTATATGTTTTAGTAACATCTCTAAATGATATTGCAATACCATTATCTTTTTTGACCATAAATTACTTTCCTCTATAATACATCAGGAATATCTTTTTTCAATCTCCAGTATGCCCACACCGAAAGTACTATCATTATAACCGTAATTATAATGTAATTTCTCATTTCTACAGGAGTCTCCCAAATCCACTTCTTATAAATCAAAGAGTTTCTGTATGTGTTCGCCGTTATTGTAACCGGATTCCACAGCAAACACTTTCTAAGAAAAGGACTTTTTATCCTCGAAACCTGATACAGAACTCCGGATAGCCAAAACAATGCCGGAACTGCTGATTTAACAAGATTTAAAAAGTCTGAGCTCATAGCTGATAACATGGATGAAAACAATGCCCATGGAGTCCAGAAAAGAAACATACCTACATTAACTAAAATAATCTGTAAGTAATAGATATCCGGTCTGTCACCATATACAATATATATTGTGAGCATTATAAGCTGTAAAACTATGTTTACAGCCAGCTGAGACAGGCTTACAAAAGTGGGAATTGTTCCGACAGGATATTTTATCTTTTTCACCAAATATCTGTACTTCCTAATGGAAGATGAGCTTGTATAAAGTGAATCTCTAATATAGAACCACGGAACCATACCTGCTATCATCCATAAAAAATACGGGTATCCATTTATCGGATTTCCTCTTCTGACTCCAATCTCAAAGGCAAACCAGTATACAAAAATTGTAATGGCAGGTCGAATGATTGCCCATGACCAACCTAATGCCGATCCACTGTACTTTTTTATTACATCAGACTTTGCCAGTTTAAATAATTGTCTTCTATACTTTATGTGATCGCTTAAAAGTTCAACTACGGTGTTCAAATTTACCAACTTTCCGGGTTTGTCCCTTTGTTCTTCCTATTATTTTCCAACTCAAAAATACTTTCGGCAATATACATATCACTTTGATATGTTATTTTGATATTCTCACTTCTTCCCATAATTAAATGCACCTCATAATCATTGAGGAGGAAAACTCCCATTGCATCGGTAACATATCCTTTTTGCTCGCTTGAAAGCTCATTATAGCATTTTTTAAATTCTATGGCAAAAAAACTTTGTGGAGTCTGAACTTGATAGCAACAGTTTCTACGCAATGCGTTGTCTGCCTTAAAGCCATCCCTGCTGATGAATATTGTGTCTGTTGCAGGGACTGCGGTTGTACAGGCATTGCCATTTGAAATTGCATTGATATTATCTTCAATAATTCTTGTATTAACGAAAGGTCTTACGCTGTCATGAGTAATCAAAGTTGTCTTATCATCCAACCCGTACTCTCTCTCTATAAAATCTATTGCGTTTATAATCGTTTCGTTTCTGGTTTCACCACCTGCAGCAACACTTACTTTCCTATCAAAAAAATACTCATTGCATATAGATTCCGTATACTCCATCCACTGTATTGGACACATTACTATAATTGCATCTATCTTATCGCTAAGAAGGAATTTTTCGATAGTATGTATAATAATCGGTTTCCCTTGAATCTGTAAATATTGTTTGGGTTTTTTAGTTTCACCCATTCGGCTTCCAAAACCTCCGGCTAAAATCACTCCGAAATTCATAACTCTATCTGCACCAAAAGGTTAACATCAACTGTTAACCTTCTCCATTATCTCTGCAATTTTAACTGATTCGTCCTCAAATACTCCCATAGAATCAATTCTATCATTTGTAAGCATTATCGAAACTGCTTTAAGCAAATATTTAAACCCATTACCTGCATAGTTTGTGTTATATACTTCAATGTGGTCTGCATCAGTTCTCTCCACTTCAAAGTAATTTCCTCTCCACCATTTATCCTTCGATCGTATAGTGCCTTCGGTTCCTATAATTTCTAATTGATTGTCCACTCTTATAGAATTACCCACATTAACTATTGCATTACTATTTTCATATTCGAAAAATAATGAAGCAAACTCAACTCCATCCGGACCATAGGTTTTATTTATCTTGAGATTTTTAAAGTCTTGCCCCTGAATTTTTAAAATCGGTACCAAAGCCAAGGACAACAAATCAAACAAGATATTATCTCGGGATTTATCATCTCTGGAAATTGAACAATTCACGCTTAAAATATCCCCGATTAAGCCGCCCTGTGTCATCCACAATAACTGATTGAATACATGAATATGTACCATTTTTATGTTGTCCATCAGAATAACATTATGTTTTTTTGCAAGCTCATACAGATGAGATTGTTCAGATTCTTCCAATGAAAATGGAGGATCACTTATCACATGTTTTCCATTCTCAATAGCCTCTGATATGTAACTGCTTCTATTCCTGATCTTTGTCCTCACATACACAATATCACTGCTTTCAATCAGTTCACTGTAACTGTTAAAGCTGTTTTCAAAACCGTATTTTTTTGTAAATTCATTTCTCAGATTGACATCCTGGGCATATGCACCGATGACATTGAATCCGTTAACAAGTTTTGATTCTGAAACAAAATTATTATCATCTTGAAGGTCCGTTACAATCCCCACATTATAGGTTGCAAAATTTTCTTTTCTGATTTGAGTACTGGAAATCCCCTTTGTTCTCTCAAGATACACCATATTACAGTATCTGCTCAGATGGTCAAATTTGCCCTTCCAGTCATCTCCGATTACGAAGGTATCCACATCATATTTAACGATGTCACTTATTTTCTGACCGAGATATTCTTCTACTATTATTTGGTCAACAAGCCCTGTATTCTTGACATTTTCAATACGCTCTGCCAAACTGTCATGAACTGATAACTTGCCTCTTCCGATATCATAGTTTTCGCCGGTTACACCGACGATTAAATAGTCTCCATACTCCTTAGCTCTCTTGAGTATATTATAATGTCCTTTATGAAACAAATCATATGTTCCGTAGGTAATAACTTTTTTCATAAAATTCCCCTTATACTAAAGTTTAATAAATTACTCCTGGAGTTATTATAACACGATAATCCTATTAGTTCCTTATAAATTTTTATTTGCCTGCTTAATAATGAATTCTGCAAGATTATAAGTGCAATTATCCATGTTTAAATCAATATATCTATTTCTAAAGCCATTCAGTTTATCAAAGTTATATTCACCCTTTATTTTTATAGCTAAATCTTCAATGTCCTCCATAACATATTCTGATATAATCTCATCTTTGAAATCTATATTTACACCTGTTTTGCGAATATATTCATCGTAATCCGCTATATAAAAATATAATGGCACCCCAGCCAAAGCAGCCTCCACAGCAAAGGATGAATAATCACTTATAACATAATCTGCAACACTTAAAAAGTCATACGACATAAAATCAGTATCATATATAACATTTCGGCATAAAATCTTCTTCGTAAAAACATCAAGAGGATGAAGCTTTATGATAAGTGTATACTCACCAGGATTAAAGGCCTCTATGAATTTCTTCAAATCAACAGGTCTGTTTTTTCGCATTGTGGGGACATACAAAATATTTTTTTTCGTATCATCCAATATCTTTGGATATGAATTCTCTATATCTTTTTTCTTATTTGGAACTGTTCTCTTAATATAATCTATTCTAGGTAACCCCAATCTTACAATTTTTTTAATATCTATATCAAAGGCTTCTGAAAAAAATTTATCTGTATTTATTGACGGACTTATCACATAATCATAATTCCGGTGCATCCTCATCAGTTCAGCAATGTCTTTTTTTGCACCATCTTCCAATCCTATTGTTTGGTATCCAAATTTTTTTATTGCACTAATTGCATGCCATATTTGAATAATTTTCAAATTTTCTTTATGTTTCAATACACTCACCGGAATTGAATAAGAGTCCGTTACTATAACTTCGGACGCAGCAAAGTTCCACATCTGTTTTATTATATGTAAAATATATTCACTCATACCAAAAAACGATTTTTCCAGTTTTTTTGTTAATACAACAACCTTATATTTACCACTTTTTTTAAGTGCGAGTCTAAGCATTCTAAAATCGAGAGTTTCTTCATTGCTCTGCCGTGATACTAAAGTGATTTGTTTCTTTGTTTTCCTCAGCTTAAAAATATTATAGATCACATGCATCAAAAATATAAAAATCCTAATTATTACTTTTTTCATTTCCAAAGAAAATCCTCTCAATCACCCTTTCTGATGCTCTTCCATCATCAAGGTAATTAAACTTATCATTAAATTTCCTGTATTTTTCGTCTACCTCAAAACTATAATCAAGCCGTTTGACTTGTCTTATAAGATCTTCTTCTGTCTTTACAATAGGTCCCGGCAACTCGTCCAAGGATAAATAAAATCCTCGCAGTTCGTCTCTATATTCCTCAAAGTCATACATATAATATATTATTGGTCTCTTGAGATTGGCATAATCGAAGAATACACTGGAATAATCAGTTATCAACATATCTGAAATTAAATAAAGCTCATTAATATCGCTGTGCTCTGACACATCATACACAAATCCTTTATGCTTTTCAAAGTTAAATTGATTTGCAACTAAATAATGTGCCCTAAATAATATTATAAAACCCTCGCTAAGCTCTTCCTCAAGTAAATCAAAGTTCACATTTGCTTCATATGTATAGCCTATACTTTTAGTATATTGATTATCTCTCCATGTGGGTGCATATAATATAATCTTTTTACTTCCTATGTTAGTTAAATTCAGCTTGGTTTTAATCTCTTTAACATCCTGCTCTGTTGCATTCAATAGCATATCATTTCGGGGATAACCTTCTTCTATTATGGAGTCTTCTTTTCCATAATATTTCATATTCCATGCAGTTCTAAACTTTGATGATGCCCATTTACCGGGAGAAATAAAATAAGTGAATCTTTCTGTATCTCTAGCATACTTTTCGTAAATTTCCTTAGCAGAATTCATTGCATTGGCACTATTTTTCAAATCAAATCCTAATCTTTTCAGTGGTGTTCCATGCCAGCACTGAATATATTTTTGGTTGTCTTTAGGTATATAAAAGTCAAGCATTCTATAATTAGTTATCCAGTAACCTGCTCTTTTTATTACATCTATTTCTTCTTTTGATAATCTTTTCACCAAACTTGTATTTCGGTTAGACTCTAAATATTTGTATTTCTCAGGATCTTCAAAAACCCAAACAAATTTATAATCACTAAACCTGCTATCTTTTAACATGGTTTCATAAATTGCTTTGGGAGAATCGCTGTATCCTTTTCCATTAAAAGTACTAAAATAAATCAGTTTTTCATCAGTCTCAATATTCAATAAACCTCTCAAATACTTTGTTGTTTCATATTTATAATTTATAGCCTTGGCAAATTTCCTAAAGTTTTTATGGTTTTTGGCATAGTCTTTAACTAGTCGTTTGAATTTCATCTTGATGCTCATAAACATTTCCTCTTTGTATACTCCAGCATTATATATAATCATCATGTGATTATAACATATAAAAAAACCGAACAGCAATAGCCATCCGGTAATAAACCTACAGACTTCATAATTATTGCTTATAAAACTGAATTATCTTATCTAAAGAATCTAAGCCATATAATGCCGGAATTCCGCTTTCATTAATATTGGGACCAAAACTTCCATCTTCATTAAAATAACAAATCCCTGTTTTTTCTTTATAGAAATTCAGTATCTTATCAATAGTCGGAGTTTCTGTTTTCGTTAAAAGAGCAAAATACTTTATAACGGCAATCCCAAAAGGAAAATCTTCTGTAAACATTCTGTTATTCCAATCAGGATAATATTTTCCACCATCATTGATCAGCGGAACCTTAACGACCTTAAATGCCTCAATGCTCTTCAGTTTTTTAGTCATATCATGAACGGTTTGGGATTCATAATAATCTCTAAGAGATACCACCTCATGCAAATCCAGCCCTTCAATACTATTACAAATATTTTGAAGCTCACTATCATACTTTAATAGTACATCAGAAGTTTCGTCTGTCCATTCATCGTAGAACATTAACTGTTTATCATAAGCATCACCATCTTTATAGTCCTTAAAATCGATATATACTCCTGACAGATGGATTAATGGGTTCGTCGGTGTTAATGTTACGGATAAATATTCTTTAACGGGTTTACAAGGTGTGGTCAATAATTTCTCTAAATCTTTGCATATAGTTTCCACATGATCAAAAGGTATTGAACCAACAAACAATTCTTTTTTTCTTGCCAATAAATGTGCAAACTCCCTGTTATCCTGGCGAGCAATATATGGAACCCTTTGCAGACCAAACACAACAGCCCCTTTTGCTATCATTTTTTTACAAGCATACTCGGCTCCGCCATAACCGGGAATAAATCCGATCTTCATACCTGAAACGATATAATCCTCACACTGCGTAATAAATGCTTTACGAAGAAACGCAGGATATGTGCAAAACACATAATCTGCACCTTCCAAGGCTTTTTCTAAGTTTTTTTCAGATTTAATCTTCAAATTTTTATATATGGTTCTATTTTCGACATCTTCAAATCGAAAATTCTTTGATAAAGCTTTATTTGTGTAAACAACAACATCGTGCTCGTTTTGAGTTGCAATAGCGCCTGCCATAACCAGACCCATATTACCGGCACCAACAATACAGACTTTCATCCTTACCTCCAAATTTACTTATCAATATCAAAAAATTCTTTTAAAAACTTCTCCATAAGCTCCTTTGCACCTATAGTTACGCGCAAATACTTCTTTCCATCTTCTAAGCAGTAAAACTTAACTAGAATTTTTCGCTTTCGCAATTCCTCTACAATATCCTTTGCATCATTGTTTGTTTTAATAAACACAAAATTGCCGTTTGAATCGTTAACAAAATATCCCTTTGCCTTCAAGGTACTAATTAAATACGCTTTACCCTCCTTTGCAATATTAACTAATTCATCTACCATTCCCGGAGTTCTAATAATATCCGTTGCAAATTTCAAACTAAATGCATTCACATTATGAGGTGAGCACATCTTTTGAATCATAGAAATCTCTTCTTTCTGACCGATAGCATAACCAAGTCTTGCTCCAGCTAATGAGAACAACTTGGAAAATGTTCTGGTCAATATCACATGGTCATATTTTATAGCAAAGTCTACTAAAGTTGTTGGGTTAAAATAATAATATGCTTCATCAATTAAAACAAAAATTTCATGTGCTCTTGCTTTGTCAACAATCCTTTGAACCTCATCAATTGTAAATGTATCTCCAATAGGATTATTTGGATTTTGAATTACAACCATATCTACATCATCATTCATACAGGCAATAATATCATCCACATCCATCTTAAATCCCTTTTTATATGGAACAGGCACATGAACTCTCCCATACATTTTTGAATATACTTCATACATTGCATATGCAGGAGTTACAGATACTATTTTCCCCCCCGGTCTGGTATAGGCTTCAATTGTATGTCTAATCGCTTCTGTGGAGCCATTGGTCATACAAATATTTTCAGGGGAAACTCCTGCGTGTTCAGCGATTATAGCCTGTTCTCTTTCGGTCTCAGGATATTTAGCAACAAATTCCGTATCAACACTTTTAAGCGACTTCTTTATGAAATCAAGCGGCAATCCACCGGGGTTTTCATTGAGATCCAATCTCAAAAATCCTTCCCTTGAATTCTGATCAAATATTCGATTTAAATTTTCTACATCCGGGTTAATATAATACATTTACTTTACGCTCAGCATATAAGCCTCGCTACTCCTTTCATTATCTTAAGCGTAATAACGTTTTTTTCTCAATTCTTTAATGCTGTTTATTTTATTTCTATTTCCTTCCCATTTCTCTGTCTCATCAAATATGAAATTTATATCATCAGAGATAGTATAAGTCATCTTATATTTTTCATAGTAAAACAAAGATTCTTTCAACGGTACAAACAATTCACTTAACATCTCAAAGTTCTTATCTTTATACAATCTTATAATCTCTGCTTCTTTTTCCAGATAATAATCTTTGAGGGGGACTTCTTCTCCGGTCATTTTAACGACTCTTTTAATTTTCCTTATGCCATTTCTATATTTCAAGGTCTTGGCTCTTACGGGAAAAACTTTTTCACGACTAACTCGTACTTCATGCATATACTTCTGAAATTCCTTATCATTTTTCAATTCGTCGTATCCAAATTCTGTGCTGGAAAGCCCTGTATATAAATTAGATGCATTTAAAATATCATCTTCCTTCTTTCCTTTAAAAGCCCTGTTAAAATATTCATCAAAATTTTTCAATATGGGAACAGATATGTTTTCATCTGTATTTATAAAGCAAATGTGGTCAAATAGGCTTGTCGGGAATGTTGTGTTCATAATTTTAACATTGTCAAGTTCTGCAATGTCATTCCAACTTTCTATAGCATACATTTTTCTATGGTCATAATACCTCTTCTTTTTAAAATATCCTAATGTTACAATATTCATAAGCAAATTAAAAATTGCGATGCCAATCCTTGCAGGCAACAGTGCTGCACCTGCTAAGTTAAAATTACAAATTTTCCATACCTTATCAATATATCTTTTCTTTTTTTCATAATTTATCGGCGTAATCTTTTCTATAAAATCTATATATATCTTGATATTATGCTCCCTATAGTTATTACTCCTTGTTGGATTCAACTCTCTAAGTTCCATTTCAAAAGTATTTTTGTCACCAAACAACATTCCACTATAGTTCATTTTAGTATTCTCAAGCATTGACTCTATCGTTCTATCGGGAAAGTCCGCCTTATTATCTAAAAAATATTTTCTAAACTTTTCTGCATCTCCCTGCGCCATAGCTATCCTAATTTTGTCGGGAAATAATCCAATATTCTTATCCCTCTTGATAAACACAGATGTTTCACCATGAACAATATATTTAATATTATTAGCCTTTGCTATTTTGTCAATGTCCTTTAATAAGTTTAAATACACATTCTTTCTATTCAAAATTATGCCTCCTTAATCCTGTCAATACCGGCATTAACCTTCGCTTCATACCAAACAAAACCATTTCTTGTTTTCGAAACAGCTTCTTCATAGTAATGCAAAGCATCCCGGGTTTTTCCCAATTTAAAATATGCCCTGCCGATGAAAGCTTTTATTTCGCCGTCATCATATATCGAATCCTGCATTTTACAAAATTCCAAAATTTCTTGATAAGAAGATTCCATCTTTGCATTTTCAAACATTAACCATATTTTTGCTCTCACATAATCTAAAGTATCGCTAAATTCTCTATGTCTTTCCAAAACCTCAGTTAAGTTTTCTACGCTTTTATAATCATATCTGGCAATTGACATTTCCCTAAAGGCATCTATCATCTTCTGGCATTCCTGTAATCCGTTTGTCCATGTTTTTTTAGCTTTCTTCCTAAGTTGCAGCAGATTGTTCCCTAAATAATACAGACCCTGCCTAATATAATTTTCAATTGCTAAGGTAATGAAATCATCACCCAGGTCAATAAGGATATTGTATCTTCGCATATTTTTGCTTAATTGTAAAGTATAATATCTTTTTAGAATATCATTCGCTAAATCATATCTATGTTCTGCAATAAGTCCCCGAATTTCATCTAATCTTGGGAGAATGGTCTTTTTAAATTCCTTTTCGCAGACAATTCTCTTCAAATTGGATTCTGCTATCTCAATTTTCCTGCGCTTAACAAATAAGGTCATATTGCCGAACTTATTTTTGGTATAGTAAGAAATAAGCTTTTCTCTATCCAACTTAGGCAGGTATGATGCTGTATATTCCGAAAACGGACGACTAATATCTTCTACAATAGGGTTATGTTTGAGTTGTCCGTCACCGGAGGGAACATACATCCAGCTGTCTCCATAATCTACACGCAGGCTATGCTCTAGCCTTGATGGAATAGGAAACTCCCTTCCCTCAAATTCGATTGTTCTCTTTCCTTCATAATTTTTCTTGGGGTGCAAAAGTGATCTTTGTCCCCATCTAAGGGTATATGTATCAAAGTTACGACTTTCATCAACGGTTAGGACTTTATGTTCAAGTTCTTCAATAACTTTATTGAATCCTATCTTGTTACCTCTATCGTAATAATGTTTGTATAATTTAAAATGCTGCTCAAAATCTTCTATTGAGGCGTTCTTATTAGTTATAAAATACGGAACCAACATTTCGATATATACCTTATACAATTTATAAAACTCTTCTCTTCCATCGTCTTCATTAGGAATGGGGTCAAGAATAAAAAACTCAATCTGTTGACCACAGGTTTTTCCGGAGAATTCTTGTCCGCTAAAGATTATAGTAGTGTCCGTTTTGACATAACGTGCAATAGGATTTCTATGATACTTCTCGTTTTCTGCACACACCAATAACCTATTATCCGGAATAATCCCGGGATTATCCTCATATAAAGATATCAGTTTATTCCAGTTTTCCCTGGTTATATATAAATCAATATCATCATCCCACGGCAAAAAACAGTGGTTTCTAACTGCTCCTAAAGAGCTTCCACCTGCAAGATAATATTCTATACCGTTCTCATTACAGAAATCATCTATTTCGACTAAAAGTTGAAACAGATTCGCATGTTCTTCAGTCAATTTACTCTCCCCTGAAATCTCTCAACACTTAAACCAACACAACAACTACTTCGTAAAACCAGTCAATGGGTTTTATTTTACTACCAACATTCTTTTCGGTCAAATAAAAAATCTATATAAACAAATATGTTTATATTCACATTAGTCACTGATTTCTTCAAAGGTATCCTTTACAATATCCCATTGTTTTTTTATAAAATCGTTACATTCTTTTAACGGTTTATTCATCTTTTTCATCCTGCTTATATATCTTGTTATATCTCCCGAAACATTATTTTCCCTTAAAGCCCTTTCGTATTCTGCATATGAATATTCCGCATCTATAATTACATTCTTATTTAATTCCTCTTGGTTATATACTTTAGACTTCCATGCAGAGCCTAATACAACATTAAAATACGACTCACAGTTCTTCGGAATTTTACATTCCACACCCTCAAACTCAACGGTTTGAGTTTGTGAATACACTCTACGTGGCAGTTTCACTTTCTTCAAATTCAAGTTCTTTCTATAGTAAAGACTATCATTTATTTCAGCCTTTCTTTCTAACTTATTCAAAGCTGCAAGCATTAAAACTCTAATAAAGCTTTCATATTTTTTTAAAACTTTTTTAGGTAACTTCTTTAATAAATCACTTTTTTTCGACATCATCTTAACCCAGTAGTAATAAACATATTTGGTAAATGAAAAGTGTTTTTCCACATTATATGAATATATAGGAATAATGGTAACTGCAATTCCCATTTCCTTAAACTTTAAAGGGTTATTTAATCTCCAGTGCAGAGTATTTTTATCGACATATCTAAATATATTGGCCTTCAGTTCCGGATTTGAATACAAAGATTCCATACATCTATTGCTATTATTTACTTTGTCAATAATCCTCTTCAATTTTATTATATCTTTATAGAGCATTCCTATTTCTAGAATTGGCAACTCCGATTCAAAAGTTCCACTCCTAAATCCTCTCAATGCATATGAACCTATTAGAAAAAAACTCAAATTATTCTCATCACACATTAATTTAAGTTCTTTCAATAATTGAATTAACTTTTGTTGTGATTTTGTCATTTCTCCTCCTAATAAGTCATGCTCAGTCTTTCATTGATATGTAATAGCAGCATTCCGTTTTTCGATTCATCTTTAACCTGATTATAAAGCTTCATTGCGTCCTCAAACTTTCCTAAATCAAACTTGATGTCTGCAAGCAGACCCAAAAGTTCCATCTTATCAAGATAAAATATCAATAACCTATTTAATTTATCTTCTAAGTCCTCAAGTCTGTCAGTGTCTTTCGATTGACAATATAAAAAACTTAATTTGAGGTATTCCATGTCATATGACTCTATAATTCCGTAATACTCATCCAATTTAGAAATTAAATGTTCTGCACTTCCAAGTTCATTATTATAAAATTTAATATATAATTCACTTATAATATCTAAAAAAGAACTCAATTTCTTTAATTCTTTAGTTATCGGTCGTGTCTTTGCTCTCCAGTTTAAAACATTCTTGGCAAGAGTGTAATCACCTTTTTTTATAAGTGGCAATAATGCATAATACAGATTATTGTCACCAATATCTACCAATGATTTTGTCGACTTGAAAATCGGGCTAAATTGCAACCTATACCAAAATTCAAAATTCCTTTCAATTCCATCAAAATCATTATTTTCTTCCATAAAATTAAGTTCTTCCTGTGAGTTTCCGTACCTTTTCAACTTATCTATTAAGTGAATTCTATGTGCATCTTGTTGCTTCTTTAAAAGCCTTAACGATTCAAAATAGCTCCTGGGAGACAAATATTTGCGCTTATTATAGGTTTCTATAATTTTTCTTTATCTATAAGATGACTATATGCTTGTACATATTCCGTATATGGTTTATCAGTATCCGTTATTATTCCATGTCCTTCTTGTTCATCTCTTTCAGGAATATACATCCAAGATTCGCCATATTCAGCCCTTAAACCACCTTCTGCCCCCGGTAATACCGGAAGTTCCGTTTCTTCAAATGCAACATATCTCGGTTCTCCTACCCAAGATTTGCTTATACGAACATCGTTACCACCCCATCTCAAGCAATATTCGTCACTCTCGTCTATATCAATCGTAAAAAGTTCATTTTCTAATTCTTTTAGAATTTGTTCTTTTCCTTCAGAATCACAACGCTTTAAATAGTAATCATATAAATCTTCGTCAAGATATTCCTTTATATTGTCATTTGCAACTCGAAAAGTTACATTCATCAATTCGGTATATATCCAATGCTTTTTTCTCCACTCAATCTTCTTTTCTGCATCAAGTGGCATTGCATCCAAAATAAATAGTTCTAAGAAATAGCCTTTAGGCTTATCATCTGCTATCCTTGCAGCACTTATCATAGTACTTTTTTCATCAACCAGCCTGCATATGCAGTTCCAATAATCTTTATACAAGGAATGGTCAAGGTAGACCAGCCCTTCTTTCTCAAATTCTAACCTAAATTCTACTACTTTCTGTAAATTCTCTCTAGTGATGTATAAATCCACATCATCATCCCATGGAATAAATCCATGATGCCTTATAGCTCCTAATGCCGTTCCCCCACCCAGGTAGTATGTAATATTATGTTTTCGGCAAATATTCTCAAACTTAATCAGTAACTCGTATAATTTATTTTGTCCTTTATTCATCCTATAAGTCCCTAAATTTATTATTATATAGTATTAAATATCGTGTCGACTCACTCTATCGTAGGACAAACTTACTTGTTCCCACGCATCTTTAATTGTCTTATTATATATTTTTACTTTCTTTCTTGCTCTTTCAACTTTTTTTGCCAATGGTAAATAATTATAATTCAAATTTTGTTCCTTCAAATAGTTGAAATAATCTTTATACGAAATTTCACTACTACAAACAACCGCATGTCTGATTTCTTTGTTAGTATACCTCCTTTCAGTCCAATCTTGACCTATAACTGTACTTAGATAGCTTTCAATTTCACCTGCAATGTTGCATTCCACTCCCTCAAATTCCACCTTTTTAAAAGACTTAAAAATACCCTTCGGCATTTTTATCATTTTAAAAGTCATATGCTTTCTATAATATAAAGGATCCTCCACGCTTGCATTTTCTTCCAGTTTTTCTAATGCCTTTAACATTTTATTTGGAGAATTATCATGTACTAGTCTACCCAACATTTTAATGGATTTTCTTTTTATTTTATTCTTCAAACCATTTTTCTTGGTACCTTTTGTATGATTTCTAATCCAAGAATAATATATTAACTTTTCCAAACTCATCTTCTTTTCACATTTTGTGGAATAGAAAGGAATAATATTAATCGAAATGCCAAATTCCTTTATATTGATATTATTTTTCAATGGAAAATATAGGGTTTCTTTGTCAACATATCTAAAATAATGTGATTTGAGTTGAGGATTAGTATATAATGACTCCAAACATCTTCTTTCATCGTCAATACATGATACAGCATTCTTAAATTTAATAACATCTTTATACAACATGCCTACTTCAAGATTGCATGCATCAGACTCAAAACTGCCACTTCTAAATGCCCTTAATGCATAAGAGCCTATTAGAAAAAAGGGTATCTTATTAGCATCGCAAATTTCTTTCATTTCTTTTAAAAGATTTATTGCTTTTTCTTGTGCTTTATTCACTTTTTCCTCCTATGCAAGTTTCTTAAGCATGTCATTTATATGTAATATTAACATACCGTTATCGGTTTTATCTTTAACTTCTAAATATATCTGTTTAGCCGATTCACTATTTCCTAATTTATTTTCAATATCACCACACAATGCTCTGACTTCCCATTTATTATGCTTATCAAATAAATCTTCAGCTTCCGAAATCAAGGTTCTTAACAGATGCTTATCGTTATTTCGTTCTACCTTCAAAACTAAATCCAAATACAGAAAATCATATTGCTCATTATGGTAACTAAATTCCTTGGCTTTATCAAGACTTTTATCAGCAAGTTCGAAATTCATTTCTTCTACTTCAGTATAACTCTCTGTTATATTATTTACAAAATCTTCAATAGCCTTCAGTTCTCCTTCATTTGGCTTTGTCAAAGCTTTCCATTCTAAAACTTTTTTCACACTGGGGTATTCCCCCTTTAGCAAAATAGCAAGCAGTGCATAGTATAAATACTCATCGCCAATGTCTAAATAGGCTTCTATCGGTCTAAAAACTCCACTGAATTGTGTTTTATACCAGATTTCAAAAATAGACTCTATCTCTTTATATTTTTTTTCTTGTAATAAATCCTCTAATACAGGAACACTTACACCTTTTAATTCTAAACCGGCGTTCACCATTGCTGCGTGGTACTTTTCAGCTTCTTTAAGTGCCTCAAGCCTTGACAAAAACAGTTCAAACAAAGCTTTTTTTCTCGGTTTATATATTTTCATAAGATGATTATAATCAATATTCTTTAAATATTCATTCACTACTTTTTCATAAGGAATATTCAAGTCAAAAATCATTGAGTGTTCTCTTTGCTCATTTTCTTTCGGCACATACATCCAAAAGTCGCCATAATCAAATCTTAAAACTCTATTTACCTTTTGGGGTACCGGTAATTTAATATCTTCAAAATCTATATACTTAGGAGTTCCAAACCATTCAATTTTATATATTAAATTACGCAGTCCCCATATCGAACAGAACTCTTCACAAGATTCTTCCGGCAATACAAACAGCTCATCTTCTAAATTTTTCAGAACCTCTCTTCTGCCTCTTTCTTCACAAAGCATTAGATATTTGGAATAAAGTTCTGGATCGATATTTCGATGCACCCTATAATTAGCTGATAAATACATAGGAGTTCTAAGTTCTGCATATACCCAATGCTTTTTCAACCAAATTTCCCTTTCTTTTAAGTCATTTGGCATCGGATCTAATATAAAAAATTCAATAAAAGTTCCCTTGGGAGTCCCATCTACCATTCTGCTTTCGGTTATCATTGTGCTATGAGGGTCAACCAGTCTGATTAAGACATTACTATAATTATCATACTCGTCACCATCTACAAACAGCAAATCATTATCTGATAATAACTTTTTTAATCTCTTTAATTTTATATAATTATTTCTGGTTATAAACAAATCTACATCATCATCCCACGGCAAAAAACCTTTATGTCTTACCGCTCCTAATGCCGAACCTCCCGCCAAGTAATATTCCACATCATTATCTTTACATATTTTGTCAAACTTCTTCAGTAAATCATATAATTTTTTCTGCACATCTTTCATAAGCTAATCCTTTAAGAAATACTAGTTACTTCTTCAATTCTTTTTTTATTTGTGTTGTCGAGATTTCAGGAGTTCTCGGTAAATAAACAACTTCGCAATATTCTTTTAAGAAATCAAATTTACCTTTCCAATCATCTCCAATCACAAAAGTGTCAACATGATATTCTTTCACATCGCTTATTTTCTGCTCCCAGTTTTTTTCCGGAATTACAAGATCAACATACCTGATTGATTCAACCAGGTTTTTTCTCTGCTCATAACTAAAGTAGCATTTCTTATTCTTTGAATTCCAATTAAACTCATCAGTTGAAATTGCCACTATGAGATAATCTCCATATTCTTTAGCTCTTTTTAAAAGGTTCACATGTCCGTAATGTAATAAATCAAAAGTTCCATATGTAATAACTCTCTTCATCGACCCTCCAAAATTCAATCAGATCCATACAAAAACATTTTTTCTAATTATACAATACTACGACAAAAATAGCAAAACAGATAATGTCTTTATCACACCGGTATTCCGGCTTCCCGACAATAACATATCGTTCTTATACTATAAAAGGGAGGATTTATTCCCCTCCCTTTTTTCAATATCATTGTTATTATATTTCTAATTCCGTTGTAATTAAATTCAAATAAACTAAGACAGCCCAATATTATTTATCAGCATGAGGTTTCTTTAATCCTCTTCATCAAGGCCATAACCTATTTCTCTAGCAATTTCAACTTCTTTTCCATTTACATTCTTATATATAATCATATAATAACAATCTGCCGCAGATCTGATAGATTGAGCCGGAACTTTATGTTTTTTAGATAAATTTCTATACACCGAAGTCCATTTATTATAAGGATATTTTTCCGGATCTAACATTTGCTCATCCAAATTTAATTTTACCGTATATTTACCTGCATCTGATTCGTTTCGCAATTTAAGAAAACCATAGAACTTGTCTTCCTCTGGATCATAATTGTCGCCATTGTATCCGGCCGAAACAGTCTCATATATAACCGGAAATTTATATCGACTCTTAATTTCTTTATTATCATATACATATATGCCTCTAGGTGATTCTGCACCCGAACTTTTCTTATAAAAATTGATTACAATACTCTTATTATCCGATGTTATTCCTCTCAATTCCGCAAGATGTGAATCATCTATTTTAATAGCTTTCAATCTAAATTTAATATTTTTAACACTGTATTTCTCACCTATTATAAGGCGACTTCCCCAACAAGGGTATTCCAAGTACTGTCCCTTTTTCTTAAATACCCCGTTCTTCTTATTTTCTAAATTTTTTGTCCCTTTTCTTGCTTTTATATAAATATTCTTTATAATTGTTTTGGATTTGCAATTTTTTTTGAAAGCATTAATTTTTAATTTATATTTCCCTGTTTTTAATTTTTTTACAAACCAAATATCTTCTTGCGTTCCACCTTCGTCAAACGCTCTCTTTTTTGTCTTTTTCGTTATAACATTAATCAGTTTACCTCGTTTATCAAAAATTTTAATTTTAATATAATTACAATTCCAACTATAGATGTCCATTGCCAGATATGTTAACGGAAAAAATATTGAATCAAGATCGGCTTTTACTCGTGGAAATTTTTTCTTCTTTGCTGTACTGAATATTAAGCTAGACATTTTGCCTGATTTCTTGCCATTAATACTTCTAATCTTAACCTCATATTTTCTGCTAAAAGTTGTATTCTTTAGCGTTACTTCATTACTGTCCGTATTTTTTGATTCAACTAATTTTCTGGAATTTCCTTTTAACTCATATAACTTTACAGCATATTTTTTAGTATTCTTACTCTTTTTCCAGAGAACTTCTGTAGAGCCGTTATAACAGGTGATAGCCTTTATTCCTTTTACCGGTGTCGGTGCTTTTCTTTTAGAATTAGCGTATACAGTTTTTGCTCTTACCGGTTTAGTTTTCTTTGCTCCATACACCGAGGAAAATACTCCCCCGCTCAATGCAACAATCAGCACTATACTTAGTGTAAGAATTATTTTTCTCTTGCTAATCAACATATCCATTAATTCCTCCTTAAATTAACATAGATGACAGAGATTGATATGATAAGTATAAATAAAGCATAATATATCTCATAATAAAATTTCATCCGTAAGTAAAATTTCTAAGAGTGTTCCTAATATTTATCCTTATACACCTTCATTGTATCACTTATAAAGAGCAATATCAATGTGCGAAAATGTGCTTCAAAATAGTAGGGTAAGCAAAAATCAATTTTTTGCTTCAAATCCCCACATAGTTCCATTGAAGGTTTTATAAATTGGTATATCCGGATATAATGCCTTGAAATACTCTTGATTCAAATCTTTGTACCACTCTCCTTTACTACCCATATACCCCGTTATAATCAAATAATCAGGTTTAATTCGTTTCATGAAAAGATGCTCATTCTTATGGTATTCGGAAAAATATTTTTTATTTTCGCCTTCAATTATTTCTTTATAGTCTTTATCTCGCTTTCTTCTTTCTTCCCCCGTGCCGTGATGTGCGACTTTATAAAAAACCTTCTGCCTATCATCTGTGCTAAATAAATAATTTTTTATTCCATAATATAATGAGTTGGGATTGTTTTTGGCACTATCAGAGCTATCAATTAAATATTTCCCTGTTTCGCAGAGTCCCGATTCATTCTGATTTTTTTTATTGCAACTGTCATAATTTCTCAACACTTTTTCTGCATTATATTGATAATCACCACCGAATACAACTTTATTTCCTCTTGTCTTAATAACAACCGCCATACTACCGTTGTTAATAGACTTTTTCTCAGAACCGCTCTTTTCCAAATTTGTCATTAAATCTCGAAAACTTTCGCTTATTGGCGGAATTATAACTAACTCAACATCATCTATCCCTAAGTTGATTCTTTGTAATGTCCCCTGTACAACTTTATAGTCGTGTTTACCTTTATTGAGAGTAGAATGCTCCAGTACATAAATTGGGAAGTTCTTTTGTTTTTTATTTTTTATATAATTAACCCCATATTCTTTTGCTCCACGAACCCTAATGGCATCTTTTACAACTTTTCTCCCCCTTTCACTACGCACCCATGTATACATATTAGAGGAACCACTGGATCCTATGGATACTTTTTTACACTTATACCTGGATCGAATAACATTATAATATAATTTGCCAATAGTTACTTTTTTCTTAGCTTTACCAGCGAGATGGTCAATTCCATATGCATGATCCGAATCATTGTGAGTTATTATTGCAAAATCAATATGTTTAATTTTTTGTTTTTAAGTTTTTTAAGGATACTATTACCACTATAATAGCCCATGTCTACCAATATATATTTACTTTTTTTATTGCGTTCAATTTTTATTAAAGTGGAATCTCCACGATTAGTTAGCGTTTCAAATGTCAATTTGGTTTTTTTATCGGTAGTAATATTAAGGTTACGGTTATCCTTTGAACTATCACCCCACGAAATTTTTTCACCATATGTTTTGGAACCGGCAGATAATATTATAAAAAATATGCAAATAATATAAATTGGGAATTTTCTCTTAACTGTCATAGTCGATGCCTCTTAATTTTCCTTTCTTTTAATCTCTTTATACTGTCTTATACATAATATCCATCTTTGTAATTTCTTTCCTTGAGATTGCATCACGTAATAACATGCTCATCTTATCGAAATGATTATCTCATATTCGTACCAATTAACAGTTATAACTTAAAATATCCAATCTCATCAAATTGACCTCCGTGAAATGTTATACTATTTGTCGCATAATAAAGCCGCTTTCTCAATACATTGCAACCTTCAATTTCAAATTTCTTTACATCTTTTCTTCGTGCTGTGTAACACTTTTCATAAGAAGCTGTTTTCTTCTCCAAAACTCCTTTCCAATCATATTTTAAAATTACAGATTTATTTTCATTTGACTGACCTGCCCAAAGCGGAACATATAGCTTTCCGTTATCAAACTCAATTCCTTGCCTAATATAATTGTTATATTTTTTTCCAAAATTTAAAGTTCCTACATATTTTAAATCTGCTGTTTTCTTTGATTTAGAGACATCAATTGACACTGTATATATTTTCTTTGCAATTTTTACTATAAAAGTATACATTGTTCCCTTGGAAGATAATTTATCTACTCCTCCTACTCCGACAATTTTTCCCCGCAGCCTTAATTTATAATGCCCAACTGCCTTATACGTTAATTTCCCTGCCTTATTTTTATGAATCTCTATGTTGGTCAGATCTTGATTTGCCTTACTATTACCTTTTTCATATGTTGTCACTAATAAATGAGTATTACCTTTCTGTGAAAATGTAACCATATCATTTGCATGACCAAATGCAGATGCATCTGAAGGCTTTATTGCTTTAATTTCCACAGGAGCTTTTTTCTTTCCTTTAACATCAGAACGATAAAGTTTATAAGCATTTCCTTCACCTTTATATCTCTGAATATAATAAGCATATCTACTTCCCACAGAAAAAGCCTGTGTATTGGTATATTTTTTATTTGCAATTGATACAACCCTATGTGTGACACCCTTTGCCTTAGCACTTATCGGAGTTGCACCTACAACTAGTATAACTGACATTAAAATACCGATAAGAATTTTTAATCTGCTCCCTTTCATCTTCTAACCTCCTCAATAATTTACTTTTTAAATATCTATTCCACTAATTATAGTATACGCTTCTCGACATAAATTCTATCTCTGGGATAAAATAATTATAGAGAAAAGAAGAAATAAATGCTGAAGTAATAATTCATTTTCTAATAAAGTGGGGAAGTGCATCTGCACCTCCCCGTAGTAATAATCGTTTCAAGTCTTGCTATGCAAGTCTTTCTTATTTTACTGAAGCATCAAATAGAGCTTCTGCGTTGTCCCACTCTTCAATCAGTTCAGGAATAACCTTGTACAGGTCACCAACTATACCGTAGTCAGCAACTTCAAATATAGGAGCATCTGCATCCTTGTTGATAGCTACTATAATATCTGAATTCTGCATACCTGCAAGATGCTGGATAGCACCTGAAATTCCGCAGGCAAAATAGATTTTAGGCTTAACCGTTGTACCTGTCTGCCCAACCTGGTGTGAATGATCAATCCAGCCTGAATCAACAGCAGCACGGGAAGCACCTACAACTCCTCCAACTTTGTCTGCAAACTTCTTTATCAGTTCAAATCCTGTTTCATCACCAAGTCCACGACCACCTGAACAGATGATATCTGCATCTGTCAATGAAACCAGCTCTTTAGCAGACTTAACGATGTCAACAATCTTAACATTCAAATCTGATTCTGAAATCGAAGGAGTGATTCTGATGATTTCACCTGTGGCTCCCTCTCTCTTCTCAATCTTCTGCATAACGCCCGGACGAACGGTAGCCATCTGAGGTCTGCTGTTAGGGCATATGATCGTAGCCATAAGGTTTCCACCGAATGCCGGACGAGTCATCTTAAGTCCCTTGTCAGGATCGTCAGCTTTAAGTGTAGCTGTGTTTAGAGTTGTGTTTTCTTCAGCAAACTTAATATATTCTGCAACTGATACATCAAGATGTGTGCAGTCAGCTGTAAGACCGGTATTAAGTCTTGCGGCAACACGAGGTGCCAAGTCTCTTCCGATATGTGTAGCACCGTACATGAAGATCGATGGTTTTATTTCATTAACTGCATCAACGATAACCTTTGTGTAAGCATCTGTTGTGTAGTTCTTCAGCAATGCGTCTTCGATGTAATAAACTGTGTCAGCACCGTATTCGAAACATTCCTTAGCCAGGCTGTCTACTTTGTCACCAACCAGCAGAGCACAAACTTTAGTTGTGTCGTCAATGTCCTTAGCAAGCTTTGTAGCTTCACCCAATAGTTCCAGAGCTACATTCATGAGTTTTCCGTCACGCTGTTCAACGAAAACCCAAATATTTCTGTAATCGTCAAAATTATTTGCCATGATTATTGATCCTCCTCCTAAATAACGTGCTTCTTCTTCAAGTCGATCAGCAAGTTCTTAGCAATATCCTTTTCGGAGTCGCCTTCAACGGTAACACCTTTCCCCTTTGGCTTTGGTGTGAATGAACGGAATACATTTGTTGGGGAAGCTTTCAGACCAACGATTGTTCTGTCAACATTTACATCATCAGCACTCCAAACTTTAATATCCTTTTCATCGAAAATTCTGCCAATGTTCATGTATCTTGGTGTATTCAGCTCCTTGATGCAAGTTAGCATACAAGGCGTGTTTACCTTCAATACTTCATAGCCGTCTTCCAACTGTCTATGAACTGTGACCTCTTTCAGGTCATCGGAGATTTCGAATTTTTCTACGTATGTAACCTGCGGAAGACCGATCTTTTCTGCAATCTGTGGACCTACCTGTGCAGTATCTCCGTCGATAGCCTGTCTTCCTGCAAAGATCATGTCATATTCACCGTAAGTTTTGATTGTAGCTGCAATAGCATTTGATGTAGCCCATGTATCGGACCCTCCAACTGCTCTGTCTGACAGAAGAATTCCTTCATCAGCTCCCATTGCAATACATTCAAACAACATTTCCTGAGCCTGTGGAGGACCCATAGAAACTACTGTTACATGAACATCGTCAAACTTATCTTTAATCTTTAATGCTTCTTCTAAAGCGTTAGCATCATCGTTGTTCAAAATACTTGGAACACCGTCACGAATCAATGTACCGGTTTCCGGATTGATTTTAATCTCATTTGTATCAGGAACTTGCTTTGCGCAAACTAGAATCTTAAATGCCATTTCTATTTCCTCCTATACTTATTTAAAAGTTCTTGCTGCAATTACCAATTTCTGAACTTCTGAAGTACCTTCATAGATTTCAGTAATCTTGGCATCTCTCATCATTCTTTCAACCGGATAATCCGCTGTGTATCCATATCCGCCATGGAACTGTACGCACTTAGTCGTTACCGCCATTGCAGTTTCAGCTGCAAATAGCTTAGCCATAGCAGCCGCTTCACCGTAATCAGCACCGGCATCCTCTAAGAATGCAGCTTTGTAAACCAAAAGTCTGGCAGCTTCAATTCTAGTCTTCATCTCAGCCATTTCGAACTGAAGAGCCTGGAACTGTGATAATCTTCTACCGAACTGTTTTCTTGACTTCATGTATTCAACTGTTACATCAAATGCACCCTGTGCAAGTCCAAGTGCCTGTGAAGCAATTCCGATACGACCTCCATCCAATGTTGACATAGCAACCTTGAAGCCCTGTCCGACCTTAGCAAGAAGTCTGTCCTTAGGAATTCTGCAGTTCTGGAAAATAAGTTCTGTTGTTGAAGAACCGTGAATACCCATCTTATCCTCTGTCTTGCCGATTGAGAATCCCGGATCGCCCTTCTCTACGATGAATGCAGAGATACCTCCACGAGTACCCTTTGACTTGTCTGTCATTGCCATCACTACGAAAATATCAGCATATCCACCGTTTGTGATAAATACCTTTGCACCGTTAAGCACATATTCGTCTCCGTCCAAATCTGCTCTAGTCTGCTGTCCTGCTGCATCAGTACCTGCATTAGGCTCTGTCAGACCGAAAGCTCCCAGTGTCTTTCCTGCCAACAAGTCAGGAAGATACTTCTTTTTCTGGTCTTCTGTACCAAACTTGTAAATAGGCCAGCAGCAAAGTGATGTGTGAGCTGATACTATTACGGCAGTTGAACCGCAAACTCTTGCCAGTTCCTCAACAGTGATTGCATACGCAACCTCATCTCCGCCAGCTCCGCCGTACTCTTTAGGAAAAGGAATTCCCATCATACCGTACTTAGCCATCTTTTCTACAGTTTCAACAGGGAATCTATGTTCCTTGTCAATGTCTGCAGCGATAGGTTCAACTTCGGTTTCAGCAAATTCTCTTACCATTTTTCTTACGAATTCCTGTTCCTTCGTTAGTTGAAAGTTCATGTAAATGCCTCCTTAAATTATAATCACGGTCCCTACTCCTCAAGGGATGTTTCATAACCGTTTAGCGTAAATGCGACAATCGTTAAAACAAAAGTTTATTTTTTAACAATTGCTGTCAGCACTATTACTAGTTAAACATGTTTAGTCAGTTTTTGCAAGTGGTTTTTAACTTTTTATAAAGTTGACTCACAATAAATTGACATGATTCCAAAACGAATCACTTTGCCGGAAAAATACTTCCATTTTACATCAAACAAGTCCTGATATGTTATCACAAAAAATAGGATATTGTGTTATTCTATTGCATAACACAATATCCTTACTGCCATTAAATTCTAAGCATCCGTCTTTAGTTGTCAAAATCTATCAACATCAGTCTCAATCTTCAAGATTGTTTTTCAGCAGTCAATATCAAACTCAATCTTTAAATACAGACTTTCCGGTGATTGCCTTTAAGCATCGATAAAAACAGTTTCGGCAGATTTAACTGCTTCATCCACCAGTTCTTTCACATTCAGCTTTGATTCAGATTCTTGTATTTGGAAAAGCTTCGGCTTGGTTGTAGGGTGCTTGGGCAGGAAAACAGTACAGCAGTCCTCATAAGGTTCTATGGATTTCTCATATGTTCCGATTTCTTTAGCCTTGTCCATTATATCCACCTTGTCCATGGCAATAAGCGGTCTCATAACCGGCATAGAAACGCAGCTGTCCGTCACCACTAAAGCCTCTGCCGTCTGGCTGGCAACCTGCCCCAGATTTTCACCTGTAATCAGCATCATACATCCTGTTTTTTCTGCCACTTTCTCTGCAATTCGCATCATGAATCTGCGAACTAAAATCGTGGTTTCCTCCTCCGGACAGTTCATAACTATCTGCTCCTGGATGGGAAGCAGATTTATTACATGTACTTTCATTTTTCCACTATATGATGCCACAATGCCTGCCAGTTCCTCTACTTTTTGCTGTGCTCTGGGACTGGTATAGGGATAACTGTGAAAATGAACAGCTTCCAGCACCATTCCCCGTTTTGCCATCATCCAGGCGGCAACCGGACTGTCAATGCCTCCTGACAGAAGCACCATTCCTTTTCCGTTGGTACCTAAAGGCAACCCCCCGAATCCCGAAATTTTCTCATCATAAATATAAGTCCTGTCCCTTCTTAAGTCAACGAAAAGTCTGCAGTCAGGATTGTGTACATCCACTTTCAGAACTCTGCAACCGATCAAAACCTTTGCTCCAATAATCCTCGCTATCTCCGGAGATTTAACCGGAAACGCCTTGTCAGCCCTTTTCGCTTCTACTTTAAAAGTTTTTATTCTTCGTTCATCAATTTGCTTTTTCATAAAGCAAACTGCCGCTTCGCCAATTTTATCCAAATCGCCGGGTGCTTCCATCGCCGGGCTTATGGATGCAACACCGAAAACCTTAGAAACCGGTTTTATAATTTCTTCTGTGGAGTAACTCTTATCACTCCTAATGAAGATTAAACCTTCCTGCCTTTTTACTTCAATCCCCTTAAGCCCCTTCAAGTTCTTCTTTATACGTTCTACCAGAGTTTTCTCAAAATACGGTTTGTTCATTCCCTTTAATGCGATTTCACCGCATCGCACAATATATATATTTTGTTCGTTCATAGATCCTGCTTCCTGCCTTCCTATCCGCCCTGTATATAATTTTCATAGCAAGCAAACTATCTAAAGCTTCCCAGTTTTCTAAAACCGGCAACTGCTGCCTTTGTTTTTTCAATAGTTATATCGATTTCCTCCGGAGTATTATATCCGGATACACTGAACCTTATTGCACTATCAATTTCTTTTTCGCTGCATCCAATGGCTGAAAGCACATGGCTTTTCCCCTTTTTATTGGATGAGCATGCAGAACCGGTTGAAACAAAAATTCCTTTCGACTCAAGAGTATGCAACAGCACTTCTCCCCTTGTGCCCAAAAAAGATACATTTAAGATGCTGCCTGTACTGATTGTTTCATCTTCACTTCCGTTTATCTTTATATCGGAAATTTCCGACTTAAGACCCTCTAAAAGTCTGCGCTTCAGAAGTCTAAGATGTTCTGCACCATCATAGGCCATTTCTACAGCCTTTCCAAAACCTATAATCCCGTTTATATTTTCAGTTCCCGATCGTATTCCACGTTCCTGACCGCCGCCAAGCATCATGGCGTTAATCTTGGAACCTTTCCTTACTGCTATCGCACCCACGCCCTTTGGTCCGTGAATCTTGTGAGCACTTATGGATATAAAGTCTGCACCGCATCCTCTTAAATTAATTTTTCCGAAACCCTGAACAGCATCTGTATGGAAAAGAGCACCTTGATCATGTGCCATTTCCGCCATCTTTTCTATAGGCAAGACAGTACCGATTTCATTATTTACAGCCATTACCGATACCAATATAGTTTTACGGTTCAAAGCTTCTTCATATTGCTTGAGGATAGGTATACCTCGTTTGTCCACATCAATATATACGACTTCAAACCCCATTTTTTCCAGCTTTCTGCATGGTTCGAGAACCGCCGGATGTTCAATCTTCGTTGTTATGATTTGCTTGCCATCTCTCTTCCTTGCATCTGCTACACCGAAGAGTGCCAAATTGTCACTTTCAGTTCCCCCTGATGTAAAAAAAATCTCGCTGTCACTAAAGCCTATCGACTTTGCAATTTCTCCTCTTACATCATTTATTCTATTCTGTACTGTTCTTCCAAGTTCATGCAGCGATGACGGATTTCCGAAATCCTCTTCAAAAGACCTGATCATCACCTCTGTAACTTCTTTTGATTGTTTAGTTGTAGAACTGTTATCCAAATATATCATATTTCCCCACATAACAACTTGCCCCACACCAAAGGATGCGGGGCAACTAAAATTTTCTATTTTGCGTAGTCTATCGCCTTAGTTTCACGAACAACATTTACTTTAATCTGTCCCGGATATTCAAGTTCAGACTCAATTTTCTTTGAAATTTCGTGGGCAAGAAGTGCAATTTCATCATCCTTGACCTCTTCCGGTTTTGCAATTATGCGAATTTCTCTTCCTGCCTGTATAGCAAATGATTTATCAACTCCGGGTGTAGTATTTGCGATTTCTTCAAGCTTCTCCAGTCGCTTAATGTAAACATCCAAAGTCTCTCTTCTTGCACCCGGCCTTGCAGCGGATAACGCATCTGCCGCAGCAATAATAACTGCCTCCATGCTCTTTGCTTCGTAATCACCGTGATGAGCTGCCATGCCGTTGATCACCGCATCAGACTCCTTATATTTTTTCAAAATCTGAATACCTATATCAACATGGGTTCCCTCATATTCATGGTCCAGGGCTTTACCGATGTCATGGAGCAAACCTGCTCTCTTGGCAAGTTTAATGTCCAAACCAAGTTCTCCTGCCATAAGTCCTGCCAGATGACTGACCTCTATAGAATGTTTAAGTACATTCTGTCCGTAAGAAGTTCTGTAACGCAAACGACCCAAAAGTTTAACAAGTTCAGGATGAAGATTATGTATTCCTGTTTCAAAGGTTGCCTGTTCTCCTTCTTCCTTGATAATCTGATTAACTTCTTTCTTTGCTTTCTCAATCATTTCCTCAATCTTAGAAGGATGAATTCTTCCATCCATGATTAATTTCTCTAAAGCAATTCTTGCGATTTCTCTCCGAACCGGATCGAATCCGGAAACGATAACCGCCTCCGGTGTATCGTCAATGATAAGGTCAACTCCTGTAAGAGTTTCTATAGATCTGATATTTCTTCCCTCTCTGCCTATTATTCTGCCTTTCATATCATCATTGGGCAAATTAACTACCGAAAGGGTGCTTTCTGCCACATGATCTGCGGCACATCTCTGCAAAGCGCCCGTTAAAATCTCTTTTGCGTTTTTGTCAGCTTCCTCTTTTGCTTTAGTTTCAATTTCCTTAATCATCTGAGAAGCATCATGTCTGCACTCTTTCTCAATTCCCTCCAGCAAAAGGGCCTTTGCTTCTTCGGCTGTATATCCCGAAATTTTCTCCAGTTCAGCAATTTTCTTTTCAAAGATTTTATCGATTTCTTCTTTCTTGGAATTTATACTTTTTTCAATGCCGGAAATCTTTTCTTCCTTCTTTTCGATTCCGTCGAGTTTACGGTCAATAGCCTCTTCTTTCTGCGTCAGTCTTCGTTCGGTACGCTGAACCTCAGACCTTCTTTCTCTAATTTCCTTGTCAACTTCACTTCTAATCTTATGTGCTTCTTCTTTTGCTTCTAATGTAACTTCCTTTTTTATCGTTTCAGAACGATTTTCTGCATCCAGAATAAGGTTCTTTGCCTTTTGTTCAGCACTTCCGATTGTTCTTTCTGCCACATTCTTTCTGTATATATATCCACCAAGTCCGCAGACTATGCCGGCTACAACTGCAACGATAATAGTAATAATTGGAGACATTACAGCACCTCCTTTTCTTATATCTTATATCTTTAGCTTTGCACTCTGGTTGCTGTATAAAATCTGCAAGGAATATCCTGCATGTTTTATTTTTGCAATATCCCATACATTATAATTGCTATATGCCACTACTGTCAAGGCTTATGGGAAAATGAACCTGAACTAAACGCTAGAAAAATATAAAAATCAAATCTATCTGAAAGTCTTCTACACAAACAGGAACGAAAGGGCATCTGACATTACAACATGAAAAGGACCCGTGCACCGGGCTACGGGTCCCTCTCCGTATTATGGGAATTATAGCTATGCTGTATCTGATTTTCCCTATGTTTACAGTTTGGCTATATCTCTGTCAACAACAGGAACAGGAGTCGGATCTACATCATCAATGTTATTCCCATATCTCTTCAGATCTTTTACTAAAACTCCACTTAATAAGAATACTCCTATTACATTCGGTAAAATCATCAGACCGTTTAAAATGTCTGCTATTGTCCATACTGTATTTAATTTAATTACACAACCTACGAATGCAAGTACTACGAATAAAATCTTGTACCATTTTATAACTTTTGAGCCTATCAGATACTCTGCACATCTCTCACCGTAATATGACCAACCCAGAATAGTTGAGTATGCAAACAGTGCAAGTGATATTGCGATTATCGGTCTGCCTACTACGGGAATCAACCCGAAAGCGTGGAAGGTAAGTACTGTTGTATCTGTGCTGCTTGATTCCAAAAATTCCGGATGAGCAACAGCCGAACTTACCAGAGTAACTCCTGTAAGAGCACAGATTATTACTGTATCCCAAAATGTACCGGTCATTGATACCATCGACTGCCTAACAGGGTTTCTCGTCTTTGCCGATGCCGCTACAATTGGTGCAGATCCCATACCGGACTCATTTGAGAATAACCCTCTGGCACATCCGAATCTGATTGCGGTACCCACTGCATATCCAAATACACCTCCGGTTCCCGCCTGCATCGAAAATGCGGATTTGAAAATAAGAGCTACAGAATCTCCTAAAATATTTCTATTCAACACCAATACCCAAATACAACCGATTATATAAAAGGCTGCCATGAAAGGTATAAGTTTCTCAGTAACTTTTGTTATGGACTTAACTCCACCTATTATGACAATCGCTGTGAATACTGCAACAACCACTCCCGCAATTTTCTCATCAATTCCGAAATTCTGTTTTAACGATGTGGAAATCGAGTTTGCCTGAGTCATGCAACCGATTCCAAAGGCTGCGATTCCACCAAATAAAGCGAACATTACTGCAAGCCATTTGGAGTGCAAACCTCTCTCAAGGGCCGTGAAAGCGCCACCTATCATTCTCCCATCTTTCGTCTGTTCCCTGTACTTAACCGCCATGGCAGTTTCCATATACTTAGTGGCCATACCGAAAACTCCGGTTATCCACGTCCAGAAAACAGCTCCCGGACCTCCTAACGCTACTGCAGTAGCTACTCCGATGATGTTACCCGTACCGATGGTTGCTGCAAGGGCTGTAGTAAGTGCACCGAATTGTGACACTTCCCCCTCGCCATCCGGATCCGGAGTAACGGATAGTTTAATGCCTTTGAATGTGAACCTCTGTACAAAACCCGTTCTAAAAGTGCAAAAAATGTGTGTTCCTAATAAAATAATAATGAATGGAAGACCCCAAAGCCAAGTATCAATTGCTTCCAAAATTTTCAGCATATTAAACCTCCTTATATCTAGTATTACATTTTAGAATAATTGTTGCATGTATATTATATCACCGTTTCTTCAAATTACAATACTTTAAAGTAATAAATTTACATATTTTTGTTTTTTTGAGAGTGGTCGGTTCGGTGGCATATTGATACTTTTCATCCTGAATTTTATCAATATTATATGCTATTGTTTGCCCAAAATTTCTGCGGCTTTAATCACATGACTTGCCAAAACTGATGATGTTACACCCCCAACTCCGCCGGGAACCGGGCTTATATATGAGGCTTGGGGTTCTACACTCTCAAATTCAACATCGCCGCAAAGCTTTCCTTCTTCATTTATGTTGATTCCGACATCAACAACTACTGTGCCTCGGCTGATCATATCTCCTGTAATCATTCCTGCTCGACCTGCTGCAGCAACTACGACATCGGCTCTACGGCATTTTTCCGCTAAATCAACAGTTCTTGTATGACAAACCGTTACAGTGGCATTTTTCTTCAGCATAAGCATTGCAAGCGGTTTTCCTACAACCATGCTTCTTCCCACTATTACAACATTTTTTCCTGATAAATCTACTTCATAATGCACAAGCATCTCCATAACAGCCTTTGCTGTACAAGGTGCCAATACTCCTTCATCACCCATAAAAACCTTTGCTATATTAACAGGACTCATGCAGTCCACATCTTTGATCGGATTTATAATTGATGCAATTTCGCTTTCATCAAGGTGCTTAGGAAGAGGTCTGAAAAGCATAATTCCATGAACCGTCTTATCCTCGTTTACCTTTCTAAAAGCTTTTACAAAATCAGCCTGTGAAATGTCCTCGGGAAGCTCTGTAATTTTCATTTCAACCCCCACGCTTTCCATTCTTTTACGTGCCCCTCTCTCATATGCCAAATCATCACTGCGGTTTCCTATTCTCACTATGTTTATAACCGGCTGAACACCTTTTTTTTTCAAAGCATCGACTCGGTTGATCATTTTTTCCTTCATTGCTGCGTTTACTTCTGCACCTTTCATTAAAATATCAGCCATATTCCCTCCTATATAATTCGCTATTAAATAATCAAGTACTAATTTATTAAAAATTTAAGATTTTCCATATATTAAACTCAAATAAGATCGGACATTTTCTTAATATGTTTATAAGTTTAATCTCTAGGTCTTTTATAAAATCTACCCGTCAAACGCTCTGTCTTCAGCACATTGATAAATGCCTTCGGATCCACCTCTCGTATTTCTTTCAGGATCATATCCACTTGATTACTTTCCACCACAGAGTAAATCATATTCTTTCTTTGCTCGAGAAAAAAACCTTCTCCTTTGAATAAAGTAGCATCGTGATGGGTCAATATGCTTATCTTGTCATATACAGATTCGGGCATATCTGTAATGACAATCAAAGTATGCTTGTCATAACGTTTAAACAACTCATGGTAAAGCTGGACTAAAACATACTGATATATGATGGAGTATAAAGCTTTATCCCAACCAAAGAAAAATCCTGCCAAACCCAGCATAATAATATTGCTGAACAAAATATAATTCCATGTATTGATTCCATGCTTTTCAGAAAAATACACAGATAGTAAATCCGTTCCTCCGCTGCTGGTCCCTACCCAAAGACACAAAAGCCCTGAAAAAGCACTTGTAAGACCTCCAAACACTGCTGCAAGGAGAATGTCATCTGTTATAGGTACATGGGGCAATATATCGGTGAGCAAACTGGAAAGCACTACATAATAAACCGTATAAAATGTAAACTTCCTGCCTAAGCCCTTGTAACCCAGATAGATAGACACCGCATTAAGGGGCAAAAAAATTAGGGAATAAGGCACAAAGAGCCCCAGATATTTCGAGGATAATCTGGTAACTAAAAGTGTCATTCCCGCAAAGCCTCCCGGAAAAAGCGCCCCTGCACTCACAAAACTATTTATGTTGAAGGCACAGATAATCGCTCCCAGTGTAACGCTGGTAATCCTCAACATCTCTCGTCCGATCTTCTCTCCTTTAGTGAGTGGAACTCTGGGATCTCTGGTTTTTCTAAAAGTCATTTTTATCTCCTAAATAAGTATGTAGCTGTCCTCATTATATCACAATACAAAAAATTTTATCAAAAAAGTTATATTCTTTTTCAGTAAAATGTTTTGTATGTTTTGTGTTTATACATAAAGATTTGTTGTTTTTTTTGTGTGTTTTCATTGACAATCAATCATAGTGCCACTATAATTAAACCACTTATATTTTGGGGAGGATAATAAAATGACAAACGGAAATAAAGGTAATTTCAAATCCAATTTCGGATTTCTAATGGCTGCAATAGGTGTTGCAATCGGCCTGGGTAATATTTGGGGATTCCCATATAAGATGGGAGCCAACGGTGGTTTTGCCTTTTTGCTGATATATTTCTTCATGGCTGTCTTTATCGGTTATCCTCTTTTGCTGGCAGAAATTGCCATGGGAAGAAAAACCGGCAAAGCTGCTGTTGAAACTTTTTCACAGGTGCATCCGAAATTTAAATTTGCCGGCGTCTTTGAAACAATAGTTCCTTTTCTATTACTCTGTTTTTATTGCGTTTTAGGCGGCATAGTAATAAAGTATATGATTGCAAATTTAGGAGATATATTAGGACTCCACTTCGGTATGAATCATACAAACAGTGCCGACTTTTTCGGATTCTTCGTTTCCGATCCCAGAGCGGTTCTGCTATACACGGTTATATTTTTAGCAATGACATCTTATGTTGTTTTTCGTGGAATTGAAAACGGTATAGAAAAATTCTGTGCGATGGGCATGCCGTTGCTTTTCGGGATGCTCATAATTACGGTAATCAAATGCTGTACCCTTCCACATGCGGCAGAAGGCATTAAGTTCATGTTCAAACCGGACTTTTCAATATTTGCAGGTACAGGTTGGTTCAAAGTATTCGCAATGGCAGGAGGTCAAATGTTCTTCTCCTTGTCATTAGCATCCGGTGCACTGGTCGCATATGGTTCATATATGAAAAAAGACGCAGACCTTGAACAAAATGCAATGCTTGTACCAGTTCTCGATACTTTTGCAGCTTTGCTTGCAGGACTTGCCGTTTTTCCTGCAGTATTTTCAGAAAACCTTGCACCATCCGGTGGTCCCGGACTTCTGTTCGTATCGCTGCAAACTGTATTTAACTCTATGGGCAAAGTTGGTCCGATATTCGGTTTCATTTTCTATACCTTGGTGTTCGTTGCAGCCTTTTCTTCATCAATAGGAATGATGGAAGGTGGAATTTCAGCAATCATGGACTATCGTATAAAGAAAAACAAGACCGCAAACAGACCATTGGTCGTTTTGGGAATCACGATTACAACACTACTTGGAAGCGGACTTGTTGCCCTTGATAACCTCGATGGAAATCCGAATATGTGGAAGCCTTTCGGGCTGAGCAGCTGGCTTAACGTCTTTGATTTAGGCGGCGAAGGAATCCTCATGCCTCTCGGAGGTTTAATAACTGCAATCATGCTGGGGTGGTTCCGAAGAGACTTCATCCACGATGAAATCGAAAGCAGCTCTCCATACAGAACTAAGAAATTTGTGGACTTCTCTCTTCGTTGGATTGCACCAATATTCATGGCAGTGGTTGTATTCGTGCAAATCGGTACATTCTTCTTCTCAAACACAGAATGGTACAAAATGCTGCTTGGATAAAACTTAAAAAATAACTATTACACAGATCATGCCGACTGCATATGGTCTGTTTTTTAATGTTTCTCATTTTTACCTTTTCCGACGGCACTCTAAAGAAATCATATGTCTCAATTTTTCGTATCAAAGTCATTATTTTTTTAATAAAACATGTTTAACCGCATACCCCTGTAGGGTATATATAAGTGTATAGTATAGTACCTACAAATCAGACTCATTGGAAATAGAGATAGTCAGGTGAATAAACATATGGATAAAAATAATAACTGCCCATGCAGTTCCAGAAAAAAAAATCGAGATGACAAAGAGTACAAGGATTTAATAACCAGGTTAAACCGCATCGAGGGGCAAATCCGCGGCTTGAAACGCATGATAGAGGAAAATGCTTATTGTCCGGATATTCTGGTTCAATCTGCTGCTGCAAATGCTGCTATAAACAGCTTTAACCGTGTTTTAATGGCCAATCATTTACGCAGCTGTGTCATAAGTGATCTAAAAAACGGAAATGAGGAAACCATAGATGAACTGGTAAAAACGATGCAAAAGCTTATGAAATAAAAGGTTACCCGTAAAATACAAAGCTAGCCCCGGAAATCCGGAGAATTTACAAAATCAAGAGAATCTGCAAACTTTAAATACAAAATATGACTGTAAATGTAAAAAGATATACCTCCGGATGCAGGATATGCCCGGGGAGAGGAAAGGAGAACTATGAAGCAATACAATATCACAGGAATGAGTTGTGCCGCTTGTCAGGCACGAGTGGAAAAAGCTGTATCAAAACTCCCCGGAGTTTCCGATTGTTCGGTCAGCCTTCTGACAAACTCAATGGGAGTAGAAGGCTCCGCCAACAGCTCTGATATTATCAATGCTGTAGAAAATGCAGGTTATGGTGCAAGCCTTCGCGGAGACGGACAAAAAAGTAAGGATAATACCGGAACCTTTTCACAGTCTTTTTCTGAAGCTGAAGAGGCCCTAAAAGATAAAGAAACACCGCTTTTAAAAAAAGGCTTATAACCTCACTGGGATTTTTAATAGTACTCATGTATTTTTCCATGGGACATATGATGTGGAATTTGCCCTTGCCGGATTTTTTCGACGGCAACCATATCGGCATTGCTCTGATGCAGATGATACTTGCGGCAATTGTGATGATTATCAACAAAAAATTTTTTGTAAGCGGATTCAAAAGCTTACTTCATCTTGCTCCTAATATGGATACTTTAGTTGCAATGGGCTCTGCCGTTTCTTTCAGCTGGAGTACTTTGATTTTGTTTAAAATGACCGGGGATGCACTTTTGGGAAATGACGGAGCACTGAGAGCCGATATGAACAACCTTTATTTTGAGGCTGCCGCAATGATTGTCACACTCATCACAGTCGGCAAAATGCTTGAGGCTATGTCAAAAGGGAAAACCACAGATGCCCTGAAATCACTTATGAAACTGGCTCCTAAACAAGCAACTGTAATAAGAGAAAACTCCGAAGAAGCTGTTATTCCCATTGATGAGATCTCCGTAGGTGATACATTTGTGGTAAGACCCGGTGAAAATATACCTGTTGACGGCATAATCACAGAGGGAAATACAGCAGTTGATGAATCTGCACTCACCGGAGAAAGTATCCCCATAGATAAATCCTGCGGAGATAAAATCTCTGCCGCAACTTTGAACCAAAGCGGCTTCATTAAAGCCAAGGCAACTCGTGTAGGTGAAGATACCACCTTATCTCAAATAATACAAATGGTAAGTGATGCTGCCGCTACGAAAGCTCCCATTGCCAAAATTGCCGACAGAATTTCCGGATTTTTTGTGCCTTCCGTCTTAATTATAGCTGCAATCGTAACTGTAATTTGGCTCTTAACCGGTGCTGAACTCGGATATTCTCTTGCCAGAGGAATTTCCGTTCTTGTCATAAGTTGCCCTTGTGCTCTAGGTCTTGCAACTCCTGTGGCTATAATGGTAGGAAACGGCAAGGGTGCAAAAAACGGCATCCTCTTCAAAACGGCAGAAGCTCTTGAGGAAACCGGCAGGATGCAAATAGTCGCCCTCGATAAAACAGGAACTATAACAGAAGGAAAACCTGTCGTAACCGACATTATTCCTTTTGGAGATATTAAAGAAAAGGACCTTTTAAAATTAGCGTTTTCTTTGGAAGTCAAGAGTGAGCATCCTTTGGCAAAAGCCATAGTGAAAAAAGGAAATGAGCTGGGTTTAAATCCGGTGGAAATATCAGACTTTCAAGTGGTTTCCGGCAATGGACTCATAGGAAAACATGAAGGACAACAGCTTTACGGCGGCAATCTGAAATTCATAAGTCAGTTTGCCGAAGTTGATGAAAAAATAAACATTGCCGATCAACTTTCTGAAGAGGGGAAAACCTGTCTTTATTTTGCAAAAGATGACATGACTTTAGGCATTATAGCCGTTTCAGATATCATAAAAGAAGACAGCATAAAAGCCATTTCCCAGCTTAAAGACATGGGATTAAAGGTGGTAATGCTTACCGGAGATAATAAAAAAACAGCTAATTCAATAGCTTCTAAAGCAGGCGTTGATCGTGTTATAGCAGAAGTTCTACCCGACGGAAAAGACCTTATGATTCAGGAATTGAAAAAACTCGGCAAGGTTGCCATGGTAGGAGACGGTATAAACGATGCTCCTGCCCTAACAAGAGCTGATATTGGAATTGCCATAGGTGCCGGGTCCGATGTTGCAATAGATGCAGCTGATGTAGTCCTCATGAACAGCAAATTGACAGATGTAACTGCCGCTCTGCGACTCAGTCTGGGTACGGTGAAAAACATTCACGAAAATCTTTTCTGGGCTTTCATATATAATGTGATTTTAATTCCGGTTGCAGCAGGTGCCTATGTTCATTTAACCGGCTGGACCATGAACCCTATGTTGGGCGCGGCTGCAATGAGTCTTTCCAGTTTCTGCGTTGTTACAAATGCACTTAGACTCAACATGTTCAATCTATATGATGATAATTCAAATCTGAACAGGAAAAAACAAACTATAATTTTATTAATGAAAAGGAGATTCATAAAATGGAAAAAACAATGAAAATCGAAGGCATGATGTGTGGTCATTGCGAAGCAACGGTAAAGAAAACCTTGGAAGCAATTGATGGAGTTTCAGCGGCTAAAGTCAGTCACGAGGAGGATAAAGCTATTGTCATGCTTTCAAAGGAAGTATCCGACAAAACTCTGAAAAATGCCGTAGAAGAAAAGGATTACAAAGTTTTAGAAATCCAATAATAAAATCAGACTCTTGTAATAAGAGTTATTTACGTAGGGCGTAGAAATAAAATATATCTGAATAAACAAAATATCCCCGGAAATAATATTCCTTGGGATATTTTGTTCTTTGAGCATCTATATTAGAACAATGCCTTTTATTAGTTCTTGAGGCTCTGTACAGGGGCAGGGATCCTGCCACCTCGGTTAATCATCTTTGCAGGAGATTTGTCACGAAGCTTCATTACCGGACCGCTGCCCAAAAGTCCTCCGAAATCAAGTTCTTCACCCTCCGGAATATCTATTGCCGGAATCACCCTGACTGCAGTGGTTTTGTAGTTTACCATTCCGATGGCGGCTTCATCTGCAATTATAGCTGAAATCACTTCAGAAGGAGTATCCCCCGGAATAACTATCATATCCAGTCCGACTGAGCACACTGCCGTCATAGCCTCTAATTTTTCTATCGAAAGAGTTCCTGTCCTTGCGGCAGCAATCATTCCCGCATCTTCTGTCACAGGAATAAAAGCACCGGAAAGTCCGCCAACGCTGCTGCTTGCCATGAGTCCTCCCTTTTTCACAGCATCATTTAGCATCGCAAGAGCTGCCGTTGTTCCATGTGCTCCGCACTGCTCCAGTCCTATTTCCTCCAAAATATGTGCAACTGAATCGCCTATGGCAGGGGTAGGTGCCAGCGACAGGTCTATAATTCCAAACTGTACTCCCAGCATTTCTGCCGCCTCGGTTCCCACAAGCTGACCTACCCTCGTAATCTTAAATGCAGTCTTTTTAATTTCCTCAGCCACCACATTTAAAGGAGCATCATCAGGCATCTTTGATAGAACCGAACGAACAACACCCGGTCCGGATACACCCACACTTAAAACCGTATCAGGCTCACTTATACCGTGGAAAGCTCCTGCCATAAAAGGATTGTCCTCAACGGCATTACAGAAAACAACAAGTTTTGCTGCACCTATACACTGATCTTCTTTGGTAGCCTCAGCCGTTTCCCGTACAATACCTCCCATGAGTTTTACCGCATCCATATTGATGCCGCCTTTAGTAGAACCGATATTTACTGAGGAGCAAACCAGCTCGGTTTCCGAAAGAGCTCTCGGAATGGACTGTATCAAAGCCTTATCTCCTGCACTGAAACCCTTCTGTACCAATGCAGAATATCCTCCGATGAAATTAACACCCACATCCTTTGCCGCCCTGTCCAGGGTCTTTGCATATTTTACCGGATCTCCTCCGCTCACTCCGGCAAGAAGAGATATCGGTGTTACCGATATTCGCTTATTTACGATGGGAATTCCGTACTTTTTTTCCAAAAGTTCTCCTGTTTTAACCAGGTCTTTTGCATGGGAATAAATTTTATCATATATCTTTTCGCATGATTTTTCTATATCTGCATCTGCACAGTCAATCAGAGATATGCCCATAGTTATTGTTCTTATGTCCAGATTTTCCTCTTGAATCATGGTTATAGTTTCCATGATGTCCTGCATGTTTAACATAAAAGCCCTCCCTAAATTCTGTGCATTGAGTTGAAAATATCTTCGTGCATCAAATGAACCTTCATTTCCGGGACAGAATCTGCAATAGAGTTTTTCAGCTCTTCAAAGCCTACCACCGCCTCGGTAATGTCCACAATCATAATCATGCAGAAATATCCGTCCAGTACCGTTTGAGAGACCTCTATCACACTGGCATTTCCCCCTGCAATTGCCGTTGATACCTTCGATAAAATTCCCACCATATCTTTTCCGATGACAGTTACAACTGCCTTTTTTACTTCCTTCATAAAATTCTCCTTATTTAATTATTTTAATTTCGAAGCAGCCACGCTTCAATTCATTACAAACCTTATATGATATATTCAATTTAGGATATTTTTCACTGAAATATTTCTTATTACGCCCTGCGTTTCCTACCATGTTAGAAAAAGAGGCGGGATTTGAAAAAACTTCAATATCGCCTGCATGTAAAGAAATCAATTTTTCTTCAATTATTTCTCTTGCGATTTCGCCTTCAACAAGCTGTCTGAAAGCCGGATGAAAATTTCCACCGCCTATAAGTCCCTCAGGCGTGATTAAATCGCTGGATTTCAAGCCGACTCTTATTATATTGATACCTGCTTTATCTAAAATCTTATACATTTCCTTAGTTCTGAAAACAGCTTCCTCTTCGCTGAGAGGAATATAACTGCCATCTCTGCACAGATCATAAAGTTTGGTTCCTTCTATAACCACAGTGGGATAGAGTCTTGCAATATCCGGCTTAATCTTTACAGTTTCCTCGGCAGAAAAAATACATGCCTCCGGGCTGTCTCCGGGAAGCCCTATCATTAGCTGAATACCCAGCTGAAATCCGTAAGATTTTATGAGTTCTGCGCTTTCATAGACCACTTTTGCATCGTGACCTCTTCCACTAAGTCTCAAAATTTCATCATAAAAGGACTGTACCCCTAATTCTATCACATCAGTCCCATAAAATTTAAGATTATCCAAAATTTCTTCATCTATTGCGTCAGGTCTTGTGGAAAGATGTATTTTCCCTACTTTACCGGAATCTTTATATTCCCTTGCGACCTTGAGATATTCCTTCTGCATTTCCATAGGAATCGCCGTAAAACTTCCGCCATAAAAAGCGATTTCTTTATTCGGTACGGTTTCAAGGGTAGTGAGCCATGTATTGACAGTGGCTCTCATAGTTTCCACAGATACAGGCTTTTGTTTTGCGGTTATCGCCTTTTGATTGCAGAATATGCAGTCATAGGGACATCCCAGATGAGGTATGAAAATTGGTATAATCGCATGTGTTTTCATAGCCTTCTCCTAAATAATATGAACCTGCGGCATAAGTTCTTTTTCCATTTCCAGCCTGTGATGTTTAGTATAGATTCCCGGCAGTCCTCCGGTGTGAATCATAATAACAGACTCATCCTCTGCAAAATAGCCCTTTTTCATCAATCGCCTAATTGCATTAAAAGTTTTACCTGTATAGCAGGGATCAAATATAATGCCTTCTCTGCTTCCCATATAATAGATAGATTCTCTTACATCTTTTACCGGATTATTGTATGCTCCGCAGTCATAGTCCGTCAGTATATTGAAATCATTCTTTTTAAGAAGTGGTTTCAACCCGAATTTTTCTGTGCAGTCAAGGTAATGTTTAAATGCAGATTCCCTAATGTCCCTGTAAGGCATTATAGAAATACCGGTAATCTTCGCATCTATGTTCTCATGTGCAATACTCATTGCAAGACCTGTGTAAGTCCCTAAGCTCCCTACCGTAGTGACTATATGGGGTTGTTTCAGTTTCATATCGTCTATTTGCTTTTTGAGTTCTAAAGCACAATCATAATAGCCGAGTGCTCCGATTTCATTAGAACCTCCCATCGGAATGAAATAAACATTTTCGCCCTTTTCTTCATATTCCGAAGTAACCTTATTTATGGCATTTTTTAGCATATCACCGTACTTTTTGCTCGAATCCGGCTTCACCAAATACACATGGCATCCCATAATTCCGTCAAGCAATAGATTTGCTGAGATTTCTCCGGGATACTCGTCCACTGCAATTATGGCGGACTTAAGACCGCACCTTGCTGCGGCAGACGCTGTCAGTCTTCCGTGATTGGTCTGTGCCCCGCCGACGGTTAACAACATCGTGGCTCCTTGAGCAACAGCATCTTTTACCAGATATTCAAGTTTTCTCAGCTTATTTCCACCTGTGCCATAGGGAGTCAAATCGTCCCTCTTCAGATAAAAGTCTATTCCAAAATCTGAAGATATATTCCTCATCTTTTCCAGTGGCGTTTCCGCCGGCAAAAAAGAAATCTTCTCATAGCCTAAAGTCATCTATATCTCCTCCTACAAAAACTATAAACGCTTATCATAAATGTGTCAATAACTACGCCTTATTAGCCTTTTAAAAGATTTATCATTATGATAAAATAGTTGCAGGATGTAACTGGCGAGGAAGGGGGATTTCTATGAAGGATACAAATATTATAAAATTGCAAAAGCTGGACTATATAATTCGACGAGTCTATGTTGTCGCTTTAATTATAGGTGGTGCCATTCCAATCATTGAAGGCATTGCCCTCGGCTTTATGCAGGACAAAATTGAAGAGTTTGAAAAAATACGACTTACAATCATCTTAATCTACTTATTTATTTCAACAATAATCTATTTAACTTTTATGGCAATGATGATTGTAAAAGAATCTTTATTCACCAATAAAAAATTTAACTTAAGAATCGGTCTATATAGTTTCTTAATTGCCACCGACATATTAGATATAGCTCTCTTACTTAGAATTTTCAAGACGAGCTTTGCCGAT
The DNA here is from genome assembly GCA_000510425.1 of Eubacterium nodatum ATCC 33099. GTDB lineage: Bacteria > Bacillota > Clostridia > Peptostreptococcales > Anaerovoracaceae > Aminicella > Aminicella nodata. The sequence continues at coordinate 121,730 of AZKM01000025.1, forward strand.
AAGTCCCTTTTAATAGCGTCTGTGGCAATTGCTGTGGGAACCATATTGGTCGGAACTGCGCTTACCTTTGATGACCTGGTCAACAGAAAACGCTCACTGAGTATAGAAGAAACTCTAAAAAAAACAGATAACAATATGGAAAACCATGTATAAAATTTTCTTTTCTATAAAATAATATAATCGGAAATGAGGAAAAAATGGACTACAAAGAACTTGCACTAAAAAAACATGAAGAATGGAAGGGTAAACTTTCAATCGAGACAAAGGTTCCAATCACCAATAAAGAGGAGCTAGCCATAGCCTACACTCCCGGCGTTGCCGCACCTTGCCTCGAAATAAAAAAAGATAAATCCTCAGCATATACCTACACAGGAAAAGGGAACCTTGTTGCAGTTATAACTGATGGAACTGCAGTGCTTGGTCTGGGCAATATAGGTCCATCTGCGGGTATGCCTGTAATGGAGGGAAAATGTGCCTTGTTTAAAACCTTTGCAGGCATTGATGCTGTTCCCATCTGCATTGATTCAACCGATATAGACACCATCGTAAACACGGTTTATAATATCTCAAAAAGTTTTGGGGGAATCAATCTTGAGGATATAAGTGCTCCAAGGTGCTTTGAAATAGAGCGAAGACTTATTGAAATGTGTGATATACCTGTTTTCCACGATGATCAGCATGGAACTGCAATTATAACCACAGCAGGCATACTGAATGCCCTCAAAGTTACCGGAAAAAAAGCAGGTAATCTTAAAATTGTGTTCAGTGGCGCCGGAGCTGCGGGAATTTCCATAGCAAAGATGTTCATGCGGTTTAACCTTGGCGACATAATACTTTGTGGAAGCAACGGAACAATTTACGAGAATGCTCCGTATAACAACATTGAACAGGAAGCTATGGCTAAAATTACAAATAAGAATAATATTAAAGGAAGCCTTGCAGATGCCATGGTCGGTGCTGATATATTCATCGGTGTATCGAAGCCGGGAATCGTGTCAAGAGCTATGATCCAATCAATGGCAAAAGATCCTATCGTATTTGCCATGTCAAATCCGGTTCCTGAAATAATGCCGGATTTAGCCAAGTCTGCCGGTGCTGCTGTGGTTGGTACCGGTCGCTCTGATTTTGCAAATCAGGTAAACAATGTTATAGCCTTTCCCGGAATCTTTCGTGGTGCACTTGATTGCAGGGCAAAAAGAATTACAGAAAAGATGAAAGAGGCTGCCGCTCTAGCCATTGCAAATGTAATTCCGGAGGATGAGCTTTCTCCTGATTATGTTTTACCGGATGGGTTCAACCCTAATGTTGTAAAGAATGTGGCTAAAGCCGTTGCTTATGCTTGGGAAAAACACGGTATAAAATGAAAATATATTACCGGTAAACACTAAGGGAACTTATTAAGCAGTAACCGATCACTATTTATGAGATATTCAAAGATATTTAAAAGAGGTATTAAATGGAAAAATTTCGCATAGAACACGACACAATGGGAGAGGTTAAAGTCCCTGCCGACAGATACTGGGGAGCTCAAACACAACGGAGTTTTCAAAACTTCAAAATAGGTAAGACCAAGATGCCTAAAGAAATCATAGATGCTTTTGCTATTCTTAAAAAAGCTGCTGCCATTACTAACTGTCAATTTGGAGTACTTGACTCTGAAAGAGCAAACTTGATTTCCACCGTATGCGATGAAATTTTAGATGGCAAGCTTGAGGGGAATTTCCCTCTGGTAGTCTACCAAACCGGAAGCGGCACCCAATCCAATATGAATGTAAACGAAGTCATAACAGGTAGAGGTAATGAAATTGCAGGGAAAAAAATTCTCCATCCCAACGACCATGTGAACAAATCTCAAAGCAGTAACGACACTTTCCCAACTGCCATGCACATCGCCGGGTTGATCGCAACGGAAGATAGACTGCTTCCTGCCGCAAAGATTTTGCATGACACTTTACTTGCTTCGGAAAAAAAATTCGCAGGTATCGTAAAAACAGGTCGCACTCATCTACAAGATGCAACGCCCCTAACTTTAGGACAGGAAATAAGCGGATGGCGTTCGATGATTTCCCATGATATTTATATGATCGAATCAGGACTTTCACATCTCAGAGAACTGGCACTTGGAGGAACTGCCGTGGGAACAGGTCTGAATGCACCTGAAAACTTTGACGAAATCGTAGCTGAAGAAATAAGCGCACTTACCGGAAAGCCCTTCCGAACTGCCGGAAATAAATTTCACAGTCTGGCATCAAAGGCTCCTTTCGTATTTGCACACGGTTCAATCAAAGCTCTCGCAATGGATCTTTTCAAGATTGCAAACGACATCAGACTACTGGCTTCAGGTCCAAGGTGCGGAATCGGGGAGCTCATAATTCCTGCCAACGAACCGGGAAGCTCCATCATGCCGGGGAAAGTTAATCCTACTCAATGTGAGGCTCTAACCATGGTATGTGCCCAAGTGATAGGAAACGACACCACCATTTCCTTTGCTTCATCCCAGGGGCATTACCAGCTAAATGTTTTTATGCCTGTGATAATTCACAACTATTTGGAATCAGTAAATCTTCTATCAGATGCTATAATTTCCTTCTCTGAAAATTGTGTACAGGGGATTAAGCCCAACGAAAAGCAGATCCAAAATAATCTGGAAAAATCCTTGATGCTCGTAACTGCGTTGAACCCCCATATCGGTTATGAAAATGCAGCAAAGATAGCAAAGGAGGCTTATAATTCCGGAAAAACTTTAAAAGAAACAGCTGTATCACTGGGATTGGTTTCCCCTGAAGATTTTGATGTTTGGGTTAAACCTGAGAAGATGATATAGTAATTTGTACAGGTACATAAAAACATGTATCCGTACATTTCCAATGCTTTTCAAATGAAACTTTATTATTCTTACAAAAAAAGTCATGGAACAATGAACCCCATAGTTCCATGATTTTTACATTTAGTCTTAAAATTCCCGGATACTATCATACTTGATAAATTGTTTGAGAATCCGGCAGACTATATTGCCACTCAGTTCTCCTTGCTCCGTTTCCGGTATCAAATACTTTATTTTCTTGCTTTATAATGCGCATAAGTAAAAACTACAACAGTAAATCTAATACCCCGTAACCAGCGTATATTTAAGGCTGTCACGAGAATCCGAACTTAATATTCCCTTATAAAACTCTTCGAAGGTATACTTTTTGTCAGCGATAACTACAAATCCCACTTTCTTTTCCGAAAGCGGCATCTTCCCATCTAAAAACAGCAGGTATTTTCCTTTCCCTTTACTCTCTGCCGAAGTCACATTATAATCGTGTCCATCAAAATAGATCGTGGTTTTAATCTTTTTATTATCATAATAATCTTCAAATACCAGTTTTTTTTCTTTCCCTTCGGTACAGGTTTTCTCAAAGTTTTTAAGTTTATTAAGTTTTGAATCCGAATTCGGTTTATTAAATAAAAATACGCCAAGAATAATTATTCCTACAACTATTGTTAATATTGTTAACATAATTGCAATACGGCTTTTACTCATGATGTTCTCCTTAAAAACCCAATCCGCAGCCGGATTGGGTTTATATCGTTTATACTATTTTATACAAGTTCAAGAAATACTACCTCAGCGCAGTCACCTCTACGAGGTCCCAGCTTAAGAATTCTTGTGTATCCGCCATTTCTTTCGGCGTATTTAGGTGCGATTTCTTCAAACAACTTAGTTACCACAGTTTCATCATATACGAAGCTCAGTACCTGTCTTCTTGCATGAAGGTCGCCACGCTTTGCCAATGTAATCATCTTTTCGGCAATTCTTCCGGCTTCTTTTGCTCTCGTGTCGGTCGTGGAAATTCTTCCTTCACGAAGCAAATCAGTAACAAGGTTTCTCAACATTGCTTTTCTGTGAGCCGTATTTCTGCCTAGTTTCCTGTATCCCGGCATGTCAATGCTCCTTTCTTCTAAATCGTTGTCGCATAAATGCTGCAAACAGCTTTATTACCATATTCAAGGGTTTGCATCGCTTTAAAAGCTAAATACTTTGCATAGACCCATATGCATTTATGCCCTGCTAAGTATCTCTTACTCGTCACTAGGTTTTAATCCAAGCCCTAACTCTTCGAGTTTATTCTTAACCTCATCGAGAGATTTCTTACCGAGGTTTCTGACCTTCATCATGTCATCCTCGGTGCGCTCTGTCAATTCTTCTACGGTATTGATAGAAGCTCTCTTCAGGCAATTGAAAGATCTTACAGAAAGCTCAAGTTCTTCGATGGTCATTTCCAAAGCTTTCTCTTTCTGATCTTCTTCTTTTTCAATCATGATTTCCAGAGAGTCTGCTCCGTCATCAAGTTCAATAAAGAGGTTCAAATGCTCCTGCATGATTTTAGCACCAATCGATACTCCTTCTTCAGGAGATACTGAACCGTCCGTCCAAATTTCGAGTATAAGTTTATCGTAGTCTGTAACCTGACCAACTCTGGTATTCTGAACAGTAAAATTAGCCTTTCTAACCGGTGTATAGATGGAATCAACAGGGATAACCGAAATTGGCGTAGCCTCTGTCTTGTTCTTTTCAGCCGTGACATATCCCCTGCCCTTAGCCAAATTTATTTCCATCACCAAGGTGGCATTTTCTTCCAGTGTTGCAATATGAAGATCAGGATTATAGATTTCCATTTCTGCATCACCGATTATATCTGCCGCTGTAACTTCTTTAGGTCCAACAGCATTGATTATAACTCTCTTTGTGTCTTCACCGGTCAGTTTTACTGCCAGTTTTTTTAAATTAAGAATAATTTCGGTTACATCTTCCTTTACACCCGGAATTGTAGAAAATTCATGTAAAATGCCGTCTATCTTTACAGAAGTCACCGCAGCCCCCGGAAGTGAGCTTAAAAGAATTCTTCTCATGCAATTTCCAAGAGTTGTTCCGTAACCTCTCTCTAAAGGTTCCACAATGAATTTTCCATAGCAACCATCTTCGCCGATTTCTTTCGTGATCATTGGTTTTTCGATTTCTATCATGATAAAAACCTTCCTTTCGTATCCAAACAAATAACGAACATTTAACTAATTATTTGGAGTACAATTCGACGATCAGATGTTCTTCAATCGGTGTGTCGATTTCTGCTCTGGTAGGCAGAGCAACAACTTTACCTTCTAGCTTATCTGCATCAGCACTTAGCCATGATGGTACAACGACCTGAAGTTCCTTCAGTTCTTTAAACTTAGGAGAACTCTGACTCTTTTCCTTAACTTTGATTACATCTCCGGCTTTTACCTGAAGGCCCGGTGACTTCACCTTTTTGCCGTTCAGAGTATAGTGTCCATGTACTACAAGCTGTCTAGCTTCTCTTCTTGTGAATGCAAGCCCCAGTCTGTAAACAACATTGTCCAGTCTTGATTCAAGCATAACCAGCAAGTTTTCACCGGTCATTCCTTTCTTCTTAGCTGCTTTTTCAAATGTATTTCTGAACTGTTTTTCCTGCATTCCATAGATGAACTTAGCTCTCTGCTTCTCACGAAGCTGCAGACCGTATTCGCTCATCTTTCTCATGTTTCTTCTGGGTTGTCTCTTGGACTCCTTAAAGATTCCCAAATGACCCGGATCAATATCAAGTGATCTGCATCTTTTTAAAATAGGATCTCTGTTTGTTGCCATAATCTATTTCCTCCCCTCTCCTAGACTCTTCTTCTCTTCGGTGGACGACATCCGTTGTGCGGAATAGGTGTAATGTCCTTAATCATTGTGATTTCAAGACCTGCAGCCTGAAGTGCACGAATTGCCGCCTCTCTGCCGGAACCCGGACCCTTAACATATACTTCTACAGTTTTCAGTCCGTGTTCAATAGCTCCTTTAGTTGCTTCTTCAGCAGCCATCTGAGCAGCGAATGGGGTGGATTTTTTGGATCCTTTGAATCCAAGTGATCCTGCGCTTGACCATGAAAGAGCATTGCCTTCCATATCTGTCAGCGTAACCAATGTATTGTTAAAGGTGGACTGAATATGTGCCTGGCCTTTTTCAATGTTCTTACGCTGGATTCTTTTTCTTCTTACAGTTTTCTTTCCTGCTTTAGCCATTTTAGCCCTCCTTTACTTTTTCTTTCTGCTTACAGTCCTCTTAGGACCTTTACGAGTTCTGGCATTAGTCTTGGTCTTCTGCCCTCTGACAGGAAGACCTCTTCTGTGTCTAATCCCTCTGTAGCTTCCGATTTCCATCAAACGCTTGATGTTCATTGAAACTTCTCTTCTTAAATCACCTTCAACTAAATATTTGGCTTCGATGATTTTTCTGATTTTACCAGCTTCATCCTCTGTCAAATCCTTAACTCTTGTATCAGGATTTACACCTGCTTCTGCGAGGATTTCTTTCGCTGATGTGTTGCCAATTCCGTAGATATAGGTCAGACCGATTTCTACTCTCTTGTCTCTTGGTAAGTCGACACCGGCTATACGTGCCATATGTTTCCTCCTTCTCCTATCTTCCGTCACTTGTCGGGGTGATATAGACAGGCGTTCTAAAAAATAAATTAATCTTGGGTGGAAGTCCCGATCCTTTCCACCTGCCAACACGTTTATAAAGTGTTATTAACCTTGTCTCTGCTTATGCTTAGGGTTTTCACAGATAACCATGACCTTGCCATGTCTCTTGATTACCTTACATTTTTCACAGATTGGTTTTACTGAAGCTCTTACTTTCATTTTAAAACCTCCTTATGCAAGGGCTTATGGGAGTTTCCCTCAGCCTTAATGCCATTTTAATGTCCTTTATCTCTCCAAATGATTCTTCCACGGGTTAAGTCATACGGTGAAAGTTCTACCTTTACTTTGTCTCCCGGCAGAATTCTGATATAATGCATTCGGATTTTACCTGAGATGTGCGCAAGCACTTCAAAACCATTTTCCAGCTTGACTTTGAACATGGCATTCGGCTGTGCATCTACCACTGTTCCCATCGCTTCTATGACGTCTTTTTTCGCCATCTTTTATACCTCTCCTTTAAATTGTGAGTATATCCGGTTCACCATCTGTAATGGCCAGGGTATTCTCATAATGTGCGGCCCAGCCGCCATCTTCTGTTACAACAGTCCAGTTGTTGAGAAGTGTTTCCGTTTCATAAGAATGCTCCGCAATCATCGGCTCAATAGCAAGGGTCATGCCCTTTTGTAGTCTTGGACCTTTGCCGGCTTTGCCGTAATTGGGAACCGGAGGATCTTCATGCATTTCCGTTCCTATCCCGTGTCCGGTATAATCTCTGATTACACTGAATCCTTCCCCTTCTACAACCTCTTGAATACTGTGTGAGATATCGAAAAGCCTATATCCTTCCCTGGCATACTTGATACCCTCAAAGAAGGACTTTTCTGCTGTGTCAATAAGTTTTCTGGCCTGCCCACTTATATTTCCTACGCCAAAGGTTCTACATGAATCCGCCATGTAACCCTGATGCTTCACAACAAGGTCCACGCTTACAATATCTCCTTCAAGTAAAACTCTATCTTTGCTTGGAATCCCATGTACAATTTCATCATTTACAGATGTGCATACATTTGCGGGAAAGCCACAGTAACCTTTTTCGGCAGCAATCATACCATGTTTTTTGATTACTTCTTCCACATATTTATCAATGTCTTCGGTAGTTGTGCCGGGTCTGATAACAGTGCGAAGGCCGTCAAAGATCTCAGCATTCACTTTTCCAGCCTCGCGCATCAATTCAATTTCATGTGATGATTTTATTACAATCATTCTCTATTATTCTCCTAGAGCCGAAACGATAGCCTTAAAAGTTCCTTCAAGACCTGCTGCTCCATCGATCTTTGCAAGATTTCCTGCTTTTTCATAGTATTCTACCAGTGGCAAAGTTTCCTTCTGATATACATCAATACGATTTTTTGCAGTTTCCTCATTGTCATCAGGACGCTGAAACAGTTCTCCTCCGCAAAAGTCACAAACGCCGTCTTTCTTAGGCAGAATATGCACTATATGGAAACTTGCTCCGCAAGACCTGCAAACTCTGCGACCGGTCAAGCGTGCCATCAGTTCTTCTTCTTCAACTTCCAAATCAATAACTTTATCCAGTTTCTGACCGTGAGCTTTCAGGAATTCGTCCAGCTTTTCTGCCTGATACACAGTTCTTGGAAATCCGTCAAGTAAAAACCCATTTTTACAATCGTCTTTTAGAAGACGGTCTGTTGCAATGTCGCAAACCAAGTCATCCGGTACCAGTTCGCCACGATTAATGTATTCCTGAGCTTTTTTTCCTAATTCCGTACCCTTCTTGATATTTTCTCTAAAGATATCTCCGGTTGAAATATGTGGAATCTTATACTTATCAACTATATTAACAGCTTGGGTTCCCTTGCCTGCTCCCGGAGGTCCTAATAAAATAGTTCTAATCATCTCTATTTCTCCTTACTATTTCACTAGTTATATTTTATTTCAAGAATCCTTGGTAGTTTCTCATTACCATTTGATTTTCAATTTGCCTCATGGTATCAAGTGCCACACCTACAGCAATCAACAGTGAAGTTCCTCCAAACCTGATATCAAGGCTTGAATACTGAGAAATGATTGTAGGCAGTGTAGCTATAACTGCCAGGAATAATGCACCAACAATAGATAGTCTTGACATTACTTTGCTTAGATACTCTACCGTTGCCTTCCCGGGTCTGATTCCCGGAATAAATCCACCGTTTGCTTTCATGTTCTGAGCAACTTCCATCGGATTAAATGTAACCGCTGTATAGAAGTAGTTAAAGAAAATGATAAGCAGGATGTTTAATACTGCGTATACCCAAACCCCGGGACTCCCTCCTGGTGAAAGATATTTCTGGCAGAATGAGTAGAAAGCCGTTCCCGGAAAGAAGTACATAATTGTAATAGGGAATTGCAGTATTGAAAGTGCAAAGATTATCGGAATAACTCCCGCCTGGTTAACCTTAAGCGGAATATGCGTTGACTGTCCGCCATACATTTTTCTTCCGACAACTCGCTTTGCATACTGAACCGGAATTCTTCTCGTGCCCTGCTGAATCTCAATTACTCCTACAATTACTAATATTCCAAGTGCAATAAAGATTAATAGTGTGACGATTGTTAATCCACCGTCATTGTATTTATTCCAAAGTCCGACAACCCCACTTGGAATTCTTGAAACTATACCACCGAAAATAATAAGTGAAATACCATTTCCGATTCCATGTTCATTAATCTGCTCACCTAACCACATTAGGAAAGTCGTACCTGCGGTTAAAATCAAAGTGATTACGATAAACATGAACCAACTCTGAGTAACGACAGCTTTTCTGAATAGACCTACCGTCATACCAAGCCCCTGCACCAAAGCAAGAACCACTGTTAGATAGCGAGTAATCTGAGCCATTTTTTTACGGCCTTCCATTCCCTCTTTAGCAAGACGCTCAAAGTATGGGAAAGCAATCGTCAATAACTGAATAATAATCGATGCAGTAATATACGGTGTAATGCTCAAGGCAAAAACGGTGAAGTTACTGAATGATCCACCTGAGAACAAGTTGAAAAGTTCAAAAAGTCCCATATTTTCACCTGTAAACATCTGAGCCAAAGTAGTTCTTTTTATTCCCGGAACCGGTATATTGGAACCAATTCTGAAAACCACCAGCATCAGTAATGTGAAGATCATCTTACCCCTGATTTCTTTAACCTTTAGGGCTTTAGAAATGGTTTTGAACATTTCCATTAGATCACCTCTGCCTTTCCTCCCGCAGCTTCAATCTTCTCTACAGCAGTTTTGCTGAATTTGTGAGCCTTAACTGTCAGGCTCTTTTTAAGTTCGCCGTCACCTAAAATTTTAACGCCGTCCTTAACCTGCTTTAGCACACCAAGTTCCACAAGCATCGCCGGCGTAACTTCTGTACCTTCTTCAAAACGATTTAAATCCTCTACATTAAGTGTGGTATATGTAGTTCCGAAAATATTTGTAAATCCTCTTTTAGGAATTCGCCTATAGAGTGGCATCTGTCCACCTTCGAAACCAAGTCTTACGCCTCCACCGCTTCTGGATTTCTGACCGTTCATACCGCGACCTCCGGTCTTTCCCTGTCCGGTAGCTGTACCACGACCTCTTCTTTTGCGATTTCTGCTAGTTCCAGCAGGCGCATTTAATTCATGCAATTTCATAATTCTGCACCTCCTATCTTATAGTTCTTCAACTGTTACAAGATGCTCAACTTTTTTGACAGCACCGCGTGTAGCAGGTGTATCAGCAAGTTCAACTGAATGGTGCATCTTCTTTAATCCTAACGCTTCGACTACTTTTCTCTGCTTCGGGGAAGCGCCAATCGTACTTTTTGTTAAAGTAATTTTAACTGTTTTAGCCATAATTACGCCCCTCCTATCCTAAGATTTCTTCAGGTTTCTTACCTCTCAGTTTAGCAACCTGTTCTACAGTCATAAGTCCCCTCAGTCCTTCTAAAGTTGCATAAGCGATGTTGCCTATGTTCTTTGAACCAACGGATTTAGCCTTAACATCTTTCAGTCCCGCAGCCTCTAATACTGTACGAGCAGAAGAACCTGCGATAACTCCGGTACCCTGTGCAGCCGGCATCAGGATAACTTTTCCTGCGCCGAAAATTCCAAGGTTTCTATGTGGTATAGTGGTTCCGACCATAGGAACATATATCAAATTTTTCTTTGCATCTTCCGTAGCTTTTCTAACTGCTTCAGGAATTTCCTGAGCTTTGCCCAGACCTACGCCGACATGTCCGTTCTTGTCTCCAACAACTACTGTTACGGAGAATCTCATATTTCTTCCGCCTTTAACAGTTTTCGCAACACGCCTTATATTTACGATGGTCTCGTTTAAATCCAGCTTGGAAGCATCAATAATTTTACGCATTATTTTTCCTCCTGTTAGAATTTCAATCCGCCCTCACGAGCACCTTCAGCCAGTTCCTTAACTCTTCCGTGGTAAAGGAAACCGCCTCTGTCAAAAGCAACCTCTTCGATTCCCTTTGCCAATGCTCTCTTTGCAATAGCTTCACCAACCTTCTTGGCAGCATCCTTGTTTCCACCGTTTTCGATTTCAGCCTTTAGCTCTTTATCAAGTGAGGATGCAGATACCAAAGTCTTATTATTTTCATCATCAACAATCTGACAAGAAATATTCTTGCTTGATCTGAAAACACAAAGTCTTGGTTTTTCAGGAGTTCCAATTAGATTTTTTCTAACTCTGGCGTGTCTTTTCAGACGCTTATCATTTCTACTTTCTTTTGCCATTTTGCATCACTCCTTTCTATGCCTTAGCACCGGTCTTGCCTTCTTTTCTACGTACATACTCACCTTCATAACGGATTCCCTTACCCTTATACGGTTCAGGTTTTCTCCATTTTCTGATGTTTGCAGCGTAGTTTCCAACTAAGGCTTTGTCGATTCCACTTACAACAACCGTATTTGCATCAGGTGCTTCTGTAGTGATGCCTTCCGGATCTTCCATCTCAACCGGATGCGAAAATCCAAGGTTCATTACTAATTTTTTGCCCTTCTTTTCTGCTCTGTAACCTACTCCGATAAGCTGCAGTTTCTTGGAATATCCTTCAGTGACACCTACAATCATATTGTATACCAGTGTTCTTGAAAGACCATGCTGAGCTCTGTCATTCCTGCTATCTGTAGGTCTTGTGAAAACAATTTCGTTCTCTTTAACTTCCATTTTGATTCGTGGATCAATCTGTTGCTCCAACTGTCCCTTTGGGCCTTTGACGGTTACCAGGTTGTTTTCATCAACCTTAACCTCAACGCCGGCAGGAAGTGCAACAGGTTTTTTACCTATTCTTGACATATTCTTACCTCCTACCAAACATAGCAAATAACTTCGCCGCCAACTCCAAGTTCTCTTGCCTTCTTATCGCTGATAATTCCGTTTGATGTGGATATAATAGCGATTCCCAATCCGCCGAGAACTCTTGGAATCTCATTGGCCTTAGCATAAACTTTCAGGCCCGGCTTTGAAATCTTTTTGATTCCGCTAATAACTTTTTCTTTGTTTGCACCATACTTAAGAGTAACCTTGATGCTTCCCTGTACTGTTGTATCATCCACTTCATAGCCTGCAATGTAACCTTCATCTAAAAGGATCTGTGCAATTGCTTTTTTCATATTTGAAGCAGGGATTTCAACAGATTCATGTTTAACAGAATTAGCATTTCTAATTCTGGTCAGCATATCCGCAATTGGATCTGTCATTGTCATAATATATACTTCCTTTCTTGTGTGGTTCGAAGCCCTAACCCAATTCTACACAGTAGAATTGTTGGTAGGTCTCGTGCGAGGATTGTCTGCGAAAACAATGTTTTATCTTGTTGAGCAGTTTACAATCTACCGCCTAAGCCCATGTGTTATCTTTGACCTCGCCTTCACAAAATATTATACCTTTACCAGCTTGCTTTCTTTACGCCCGGAATTTCACCTTTGTAAGCAAGTTCTCTAAAGCAGATACGGCAGATTCCATACTTTTTAAGTACGGAATGGGGTCTTCCGCAAATGCTGCATCTTGTGTATCCGCGAGTAGAGTATTTAGGTTTTCTCTGCTGCTTTACTTTAAGAGCTTTCTTAGCCATTATTTCCTCCTACTTTCTACTTCTCAAACGGCATACCCAAAAGCTCAAGCAAAGCCTGTGCTTCTTCGTCTGTTTTCGCCGTTGTTGTGAATACAATGTTCATTCCTTTAACTGTATCTACATCATCATAGTTGATTTCAGGGAAAATAAGCTGCTCTTTAAGACCCATGGAATAGTTACCTCTTCCGTCAAATGAGTTTTTGCTTACACCCTTGAAGTCTCTTACGCGTGGAAGAGAAATGTTAAAGAGCTTGTCAATAAATTCGTACATGTTTTCGCCGCGAAGAGTTACCTTTGCGCCTACAGGCATTCCTTGTCTAACCTTAAAGTTAGCGATAGACTTTTTAGCTTTTGTGACAACCGGTCTCTGCCCTGCAATCAATCCTATTTCTGCAACTGCAGATTCCAAGACTTTTGCATTATCTTTTGCTTCGCCCAGTCCCATGTTGATGGTAACCTTTGTCAGTTTTGGCACTTCCATAACATTTTCATATTTGAATCTGTCCATCATTGACTTGAAAACTTCGTTATTATATGTTTCTTTTAGTCTTGCTGTCAAAACCTTCTCCTCCTTTCTTAGTCGATTACTGCCCTTGTTTTGCGGTTTACTCTAACTTTTCTACCGTCTTTGAAATCATATCCGATCTTTACTGCTTCTTTAGCCTTTGTATCATAGTACATAACATTAGAAACATTTATAGGACCTTCAATGTGCTTGATTTCAGCTCTTGCAGTCTGAGTCTGTTTCTGGTGCTTGGTCTGAATGTTGACACCTTCAACAATTACTCTGTTTTCTTTAGGCATTGCCTTTAACACTTTTCCGGTCTTGCCTTTGTCTTTTCCGGTAATAACGATTACCATATCATCTTTTTTAATACGCATTCGTTACTCCTTCCTACAGTACTTCCGGTGCCAGTGACACAATCTTCATAAAACCTTTTTCTCTTAATTCTCTGGCTACAGGTCCAAAAATTCGTGTTCCTACCGGAGTCTTATCATTCTTATCTTTGATAATTACAGCTGCATTCTGGTCAAACTTAACATAGCTTCCGTCCGCTCTTCTTGCACCGGACTTGCTTCTTACTACTACAGCCTTAACAACGTCACCTTTTTTGGCAACGCCACCTGGGGTCGCATCTTTAACTGCACAAACGATTACATCTCCAATGTTCGCATACTGACGGCTTGTCCCACCCAGAATACGAATACAAAGAAGTTCTTTTGCGCCTGAGTTATCGGCAACCTTTAATCTTGTTTCTGTCTGAATCATGATTCGGCGCCTCCTTATTTCGCTTTCTCAACGATACCGACAAGTCTCCATCTCTTATCCCTTGATAGAGGTCTTGTCTCCATTATTCTAACTTTATCACCGATATTACATTCGTTATTCTCATCATGAGCTTTTACTTTCTTGGTTCTCTTTACAGCTTTTCCATAAAGAGAATGTCTTACGAAATCTTCGATTGCAACGGTAACAGTCTTATCCATTTTGTCGCTTACAACAACGCCGACTTTGGTTTTTCTTCTGTTTCTTTCGTCTGCCATTTCACATCCTCCTTTCGATTATGCCTGAACCTTATCAAGTTCTTTTTCTCTGATGATTGTCTTAACTCTGGCAATGTCTCTCTTCACTTCTCTCATCTTTATAGGGTTTTCCAACTGTCCTGTAACATGCTGGAATCTGAGATTGAACAGTTCCTGTTTCATCTTGTCAAGTTCAGCGTTGAGTTCAACATCTGTTAGCTGTCTCATTTTATTCAGATCCATTACGCCTCACCTTCCTTTATCTTTTCTTTGCCTTTCAGAACGAAGTCAGTCTTAACCGGAAGTTTGTGACTGGCAAGCCTCATAGCTTCTCTTGCTGCCTCTTCTGTAACACCTGCAATTTCGAACATAACTCTACCCGGTTTTACAACTGCCACCCAGTATTCAGGAGCACCTTTACCGGATCCCATACGAACTTCAGCCGGTTTCTTAGTAACTGACTTATGTGGGAAAATTTTAATATATACTTTGCCGCCTCTTTTGGTGTATCTTGTCATTGCGATTCTGGCAGCCTCAATCTGATTTGAAGTTATCCACCCGCATTCCGTAGCGACAAGTCCGTACTCACCGTAAGTAACTGTGTTACCTTTGGTAGCTACGCCTTTCATTCTACCTCTATGAACTCTTCTATGTTTTACGCGCTTTGGCATCAACATGGCTCAGTTCCTCCTTTCACTATTGCTTATTCCTGCGGTTCCTCAGCCGGTGCTTCAGAAACCGGTTCTTCCACCTGCGGCTCCGCTTTTGGAGCTTCCTTAGTCTTCCTAACTCTTGGGCTTACTGCCTTTGCAAAGTCCTGACGAGAACCTCTGTCGTTTCTTCTTCTGTCATTTCTTCTTCTGTCACCGTCTCTTCTCGATCTTCTCTCTCTCTTTTCACGCTTTTCTTCGCGAATCGGATTCTGCAAACCCTTGTCCAGAATTTCGCCGTGGTTGATCCAAACCTTAACACCGATTTTTCCGTATGTTGTATCCGCTTCAGCAAATCCATAATCGATATCAGCTCTCAATGTGTGAAGAGGAACATTTCCTTCACTGTACTTTTCACTTCTGGCAATTTCTGCACCGTTCAGTCTTCCCGAGCAAAGAATCTTAATTCCCTTAGCATTAGCTTTCATAGTTCTTCCGAGTGCCTGTTTCATAGCTCTTCTGAAAGCAACTCTGTGTTCCAAAGCTTCTGCAATGCTTTCTGCTGTTAACTGCGCATCCAGCTCCGTTCTTCTTACCTCTTCAATAGAAATAGTGATTTCTTTATTTGTAAGCTTTTCAAGCTTTTTCTTAAGTTCATCAATTCCGGCTCCGGATCTTCCAATTACCATGCCCGGTCTCGCTGTTAAAACAACTATCTTTAGCTTGTTTTCTGCTGTTCTTTCCAGAACAACTTTGGAAATTCCTGCTCCATAAAGAGATTTTTTCACAAATGCTCTTACTTTATTATCTTCCGCAAGGAACTCGGCAAAATTTTCTTTACTTGCGTACCATTTTGAATTCCAGTCCTTGATTACGCCTACTCTTAACCCATGTGGGCTTACTTTCTGACCCATTCAATGAACCTCCTTAATTTTCTCTCTCTTTAAGAGTTACACCTACATGGCTTGATCTCTTAAGAATCATCGATGCTCTTCCCTGAGCCCCGGCTCTCCATCTCTTCATGGTTGGACCCTGGTTGGCATATACTTCTGCAACATATAAATTATCACGGCTCATATCAAAGTTGTTTTCAGCATTTGCAGCAGCCGATTCTACAACTTTTTCCAGGATTTCTGAACCTTTGCCAGGTGTGAACTTAAGAATGTTCAACGCCTCTCCTAAGTCTTTGCCTCTTACTAAATCTGCAACAGGCTTAAGCTTTGAAGGAGACATTCTGACATATTTCGCAATTGCTTTTGCTTCCATTTTATATCTCCCTTTCTTACTATCTGACCCTACTTGATTTATCAGCAGCATGTCCTCTGTATGTTCTGGTTGGAGCAAATTCTCCAAGCTTGTGACCCACCATATCTTCTGTCACATATACAGGCACATGTTTCCTGCCGTCATGAACGGCAATTGTATGTCCTATCATCTGCGGAAAAATAGTGGATGATCTCGACCATGTCATTACTACCTTTTTCTCATTAGCTGCATTCATCTCTTCGATTTTCTTCAACAGCTTAGGATCGACGAAAGGACCTTTTTTTAGTGATCTGCTCATTTTATGCTCCTTCCCTATTTGTCATTTCTCTTCTTAACGATATACTTGTTAGAAGGCTTATTCTTCTTCCTTGTCTTGTAGCCGAGAGCAGGTTTACCCCAAGGAGTAACCGGACTCTTGCGCCCAACAGGAGCTCTTCCTTCTCCACCGCCGTGTGGGTGGTCATTAGGGTTCATTACGGAACCTCTTACAGTAGGTCTCCATCCCATATGACGCTTTCTGCCGGCTTTACCAATCTGAATGTTGGAATGATCCGCATTGCCAACTTCTCCGATTGTAGCTCTGCATACCATCAAAACTTTTCTAACCTCTCCGGAAGGCAGTCTTACCTGAGCATACTTACCTTCTTTAGCCATAAGCTGTGCACCGTTTCCTGCCGATCTGACCATCTGAGCACCTCTGCCCGGCTTCAGTTCCACATTGTGGATAATTGTACCCACCGGAATATTGGCAAGGGGCAGAGCATTTCCTACCTGAATGTCTGCTTCAGGTCCTGAGTAAACTGTAGTTCCAACAGTCAGTCCCTGTGGTGCAATGATATATCTCTTTTCACCATCAGCATATACAATCAATGCAATATTTGCACTTCTGTTAGGATCGTATTCGATTGTTGCAACTTTACCCGGGATACCGTCTTTATTTCTCTTAAAATCAATGATTCTGTATTTTCTTCTGGCACCGCCGCCTCTATGACGAACTGTAATTTTTCCTCTGAAGTTTCTTCCGGCATTCTTCTTGAGGGTTGTTGTCAACGATTTCTCCGGGGTACCGGTTGTGATTTCCTCAAATGTAGAAACCGTCATGCCTCTCACACCGGGAGAAGTCGGATTATATTTTCTGATTCCCATTTATGACAACCTCCTATACTACAGATTTGAGAAGAATTCGATTTCTTTGCTTGCTTCAGTCAGCTTTACGATAGCCTTCTTATAAGCAGAAGTCATACCTACATATCTTCCCATTCTCTTCTTCTTACCATTTACATTCATAATGTTCACTTTTTCGACCTCAACATCAAAGATTTCTTCGATTGCTCTCTTAACCTCTGATTTATTGGCATCGCTTGCAACCTTGAATGTGTACTTCTTTTCTGCAGCCTGATCCATACTTCTTTCACTGATGACCGGCTTAATGATTACATCGTATGCAGTTCTCATTATGCGTACACCTCCTCGATCTTTTCAACAGCTTCTTTTGTTACAATGAAGCTTGTGTAATTAACAATGTCATATACATTCATTGTTCCAACAAGGGCAGTTCTTACTCCCTGGATATTTGCAGCCGATTTGATAACATTTTCATCTTTTTCTGCAGTTACAATCAACGCTTTTTTAGCTGCACCGATATTTGCCAGTGTTTCAACCATATCCTTTGTCTTCGGTGCATCGAATTTCAACTCATCCAGTACGATTATTTCCTTATCCAAAACCTTGGCAGAAAGTGCAGACTTAAGTGCAAGTCTTTTAACTTTCTTAGGAACAGCATAGCTGTAATCCCTTGGCTTCGGTGCAAAAACGACACCGCCTCCAATCTGTGAAGGGTCTGTGCTGCTTCCCTGTCTGTGACGACCGGTTCCCTTCTGTCTAAAAGGCTTTCTTCCGCCTCCTCTGACTTCGCCTCTTGTCTTAGCAGACTGAGTACCCTGTCTCTGGTTCGCCAAGTAATTCTTCACAACTTCGCGAACAGCATTAGCATTAGGCTCAATGCCAAAAATTTCATCTTTAAGCTCCAGTGTGCCAGTTTCCTGACCTTCCATATTGAGCATTTTTACTGTAGCCATTATGCGCTTCCTCCTTTCCTCAGTCTAACTACTTGTCCTGACCTTTTACGGCATATCTAACCTTAACCAGGCTGCCTTTTCCACCCGGAACAGCTCCTTTAACGAGCATTAGGTTTCTGTCAGTATCGATTTTTACAAGTTCAACATTCTGCACCGTTACAGTGTCACGACCCATGCGACCGGGACCTGCATTTCCCGGAAATACTCTTGACGGGTATGTAGCACCTGCCAAAGCACCTGCTAATCTCTTGTGCTTTGAGCCGTGGGTCATAGGGCCTCTGTGATGTCCGTGTCTTTTGATGTTGCCCTGAGTACCTTTTCCCTTGGATACACCGGTAATATCCAGTTTCTTTCCTTCTTCAAAGTCTGCAACTGTGATTACCTGTCCTAATTCATAAACTTCTCCTTCGTCATTTCTAAACTCTGCGAGATGTTTCTTAGGTGTAACGCCACTCTTTTCAAAGTGACCTGTCATTGGCCTGTTTACTCTCTGAGGCTTCTGTTCTTCATAACCGATCTGAACTGCATTGTATCCGTCAGTTTCTACTGTCTTGATCTGTGTAACCACTTCCGGTCCCGCTTCAATAACGGTTACAGGAACCACCTCTCCTGCCTCTGTGAAAATCTGCGTCATGCCGACTTTCTTTCCTAAAATTGCTTTCATTATTGTTTTCCTCCGTTCTTACATTGGTCCGCTTATGCGTACATCTAAGGGAGCGTCCCTTACAGTTTGATTTCAATGTCAACGCCGGCAGGAAGATCTAACTTGGTTAGAGCATCCGTTGTCTGAAGCGTTGCATTGGTGATGTCGATCAATCTCTTGTGAGTTCTCTGTTCGAACTGTTCTCTGCTGTCCTTATACTTATGAACTGCACGCAGGATTGTTACAACTTCTTTTTCTGTCGGAAGAGGAATCGGTCCGGAAACATCCGCGCCGGTCTTCTTCGCAGTCTCAACGATCTTTGCTGCTGACTGATCAAGCAAAGCATGATCATAAGCCTTAAGTCTGATTCTGATTTTTTGTAATTCGCTCATTTTTTGCCTCCTAATTTTTTTGTACTGTTTTCGCTATTCTCGTACAAGGAATCTCAAGCGCCTACTTTTCAACATATGCTGCGTTCTTAAAACGCTCCGCCTGCTTTGCACACGCTTCCGTGCGTTTCCTCATGAATTTGCACAAAACAAAAGTCGGCGACTCCCTCGCCCCCGTCAAGCAGGGACAATTCTCCGCAGAAATTACCTGATAGCTCAGCAACTTCCTGCTTCTTCGCCTTATGCAAGCCCTATAAGTATATCCTATCTTTTGAGATAATGCAATACTTTTTTTATAAAAAATAACACCTTATTCGATCAGTTTATCCGATTAAAGTGTTGTTTTTCAATATCTATGTGAGTTTTAATCCGCACACTGCTCCTAGCGTACACATATACTTATCTATCAGCGATACTTCCTTTTCATAGCCTGCTCCATCTTACGATTTGCATCACGCTTTGCTATATCATCACGCTTATCATAATTCTTCTTTCCCCTGGCGACTGCAATTTCAATTTTAGCCAGACCATATTCGTTTATATACATCTGCAACGGCACCAGAGTAAAGCCCTTCTGCGTGGTGAGTCCCGTCAGCTTTCTGATTTCTCTTTTGTGCAGCAGAAGCTTACGGATACGAAGGGGGTCTGTATTGAAACGGTTTCCCTGTTCATAAGGACTTATATTCATTCCGATTATAACAAGCTCACCGTTTTGAAGCCTTGCATAGCTTTCCTTTATGCTGACCTTTCCGGCTCTTACAGACTTTATTTCCGTGCCGGTTAAAACAATTCCCGCCTCATATACTTCTTCGATAAAATAGTCATGTCTTGCCTTCTTATTATTTGCAACAATTTTTCGTTCTTTTTTGCCCATGGTCATCCCTTAATCATTCAATCACCTAAAATACAAGCTGCCGGTATGCTCCCCCGAAACGGACTGTTTTCAAATCATAACCCCATTAAAAGATAAGCCGCCGGTATATATCCCCCAATCAAAGTCCTGTTAAAATCAGTTTCATCAATTAAACTTAATACGGATTCTTTATGGTTCCGATCTTATTAAACGGAAAAAGTCTGAATACGACCTTTCCTACAACATCCTCTTCTTTAACCAGACCCACTCTGTCAGATCTGCTGTCTATACTAACTGTACGGTTATCTCCCATGCAAAACAGTTTTCCCCTAGGCACTTTCATATTATCAATGTTACCTGTAGTAGTGCCGTCCTTAGTATACTGCTGATTGTCTTTCTTGCCGTTTAAATACACTTCTCCGTCTTTAATATTTACCGTATCTCCCGGAACTCCTATTACTCTCTTTATCAAAAGTTTTTTCTTTCCGTCCTTTGTTTCCAGATTCGATTTAAATACAATGACATCTCCCTTTTTAGGTTCTCCGCCCAGCTTGTATGACATTTTGAATACAAAGAGATAGTTATTCTCATAAAAATTAGGTTCCATCGAAGTTTCCTTCACTATGGTAGGTTTTATAAACTGCACAATTATTATTGCAATTATCGCTGCAATGGCAATGTCCTTAATCCATTCCATTATAACACTTTTCTTTCTCTTATCGCTGTATTTATCACTTGCCATCAGTTAGTTCCTCCTTAAAATAACCTTTTCATAATTTCATCAAAATTTTTAGGGGTCTTGGCTACGATCTCCTTGCCCTCTAAATAACTGTATTTTTCGGGACACCCTTTGAATTTTATCATATAAGCATGTAGAAGCTGTGTCGTCAGACCAAATTCCTCTTTTATATATCGATTTGTTTTCGGCGAGCCATATTTTCTATCACCAATTATGGGATGCCCCACACTCGCAAGATGCGCCCTTATCTGGTGAGTTCTTCCCGTTATTATCTCCACCTTAACCAAAGTGAAATTTTCACCTGTTTTGATGGGTGTAACTATAGTTTCCATGGACTTACCGCCCTCTGCAACCAGAGAAATTCTATTCTTTTTCTCATTTTTGACCATGCCGCCTATAAGGTGCATTCTCCGATCTAAGGCCCCTGAAACTATGGTTTTGTAGAATTTCCTAACAGTTCCTCGCTCTCTCATCATACGATTAAAATCCTGTAGTGTACTATAATTTTTACAAAAAATAACCAGACCGCCGGTGTTTCGATCCAGCCTATTTACCGCCGCCGGCGAAAAAGTTCTCTCAGAGTCTTGTGCATACTCGCCTTTCGCTGTCAGATAAGCTACAACCTGATTAGCAAGGTGATTCTTTTTCTCCTCATCATTGCCGTGAGTCAAAAGCCCTGCAGGTTTATCAACAACCAAAATGTTTTCGTCTTCATAAGCAACACTGAATTGTTTTTTAACAATTATATTTTTCTTAGATTTGATAAATTTTTTTAAATCTTCATCTTTGATATATAAATAAAGTTCATCTCCACGCTGAAGTATATATTCACCACTTTTCCTTTTTCCGTTTACCTTAACATCTTTTCTGATGGCTTTATACAGAAAACTCAAAGGTGCATCGGACAGATACTTACGCAGAAATTTATCCAGCCTTTGATTATACTCATTATCTGTAATTATAATTTTTTTCATGAAAACATTATACAACAATCACATGGTTAAAGCAAAACTAATTGTTCTTTCAGCACATTTATGTTAAACTACTGTTGTAGATTTTAGTGAAAAGTGAAAGGGATTTTCAATGAGCAAAACAAATTCATTTAGAGATTATTATTACGACCACAGCGATATTTTTTTAGCTTTCATACTTATAGTAGTAGCTGCAGGGCTTGTCTTTTGGCGAGTTGATATAATTATGGATTATCCTAAAACCTTAGACACCAACACAAGCAAAACTGTTACTTCAGACAATAAATCTCCTGAAAATAAAGTAGAAAAGGATAAAACGGAAACTATTACCAAAGGAGCAAGCAAAGCCACATGGAAAAACGACACTCTGGCTGAAGATATTACCGTTGAGTTAAGAGGCAAAAAAGAGGCTCCGATGGTTCAGGCGTTAATAAATGCAGGAATATTCATCAGTAAAGATGAATACGAAAAGGTATGCAAAGAAGCCAAGCGAAAACATCAAAACATAAGAAAAGGCACTTATACCTTTACCAAGGGTATGAATAAAGAAAAAATAGTTAAACTTATTACAGATTAGTATTATTTTTTAGGAGGTAAAACTATGGCATTGGTTACTACGACTGAGATGTTCAGAAAAGCTCTCGAAAGCGATTACGCTATCGGTGCTTTCAACGTAAACAACATGGAGATTATACAGGGAATAGTTGATGCGGCTCAGTCAGAAAATGCTCCACTTATTCTGCAGGTTTCTGCAGGTGCACGCAAATATGCAAAACCCGTCTATCTGACCAAGCTGGTTGAGGCTGCAATTGCAGACACCGGTGTTGATGTAGCACTGCATCTTGATCACGGTGCAAACTTCGATATTTGCAAAAGCTGTATCGATGGCGGATTCACATCGGTAATGTACGATGGTTCTATGCACCCCTTTGAAGAAAATATTAAGATTACAAAACAGGTTGTTGAATACGCCCACGCCCACGGTGTCGTGGTGGAAGCAGAACTGGGAAAACTTGCAGGTATTGAGGACGATGTAAAGGTTTCAGAGGCTTCCGCAAAATTCACAGATCCTGAAGAGGCAGCTGAATTTGTTGCTAAAACCGGAGTGGATTCCCTTGCAGTTGCAATAGGAACAAGTCACGGTGCATATAAATTCAAAGGAACTCCTTATCTTGATTTTGAAAGACTGAAAACCATTCATAAACTTATACCGGATACACCGATCGTCCTCCACGGAGCTTCTTCCGTTCCTCAGGAATTTGTACAGCTCTGTAATAAATACGGAGGAGATGTTCCCGGCGCACAAGGCGTTCCGGAAGAAATGATTCGTGAGGCGACAAAATACGGTGTTTGCAAAGTGAACATAGATACCGATCTTCGCCTTGCCATGACAGCTTCCATCAGAAAAACCATGGTTGAAAATCCGGCAGAGTTTGACCCTCGCAAATACCTGGGAAACGGTCGCACCGCCATTCAAAAAATGGTGGCTCATAAGATGCGTGATGTTCTTAACTGCTCTAACAAACGATAAAGACAGAAAATAAAAATAAGCGATAGAATATAGCATGTCAGAATAAAAATATCCGAATCAACTCCAAAAGAAGGATTTGAAAATGCAATTTTTCGAAAGCGACTCAGCATAAAATTTTCTTACATGCTATATTTTCTTTATACAAAAAACGGCTGATGCTTGGAAAATCAGCCGTTTTTTAGCGAGCACTGTTTTATGACAGTTCTTTCACAAACAATGTATTTCTTATTTTAACAAAAATAGTTTGGTGACAGCATTTCTAATTTTTACTTATCACCTGCTGATAGCGTTATGTTTTTCAATCAACTGATTTTTAACATTCCACAGATTTTGAGATAAATCCACATAATATGTCTGCGGATTCTCAAACCTAAGAGTCTCCTCCCAAAGGGTTTCAATCTGCTCTGCGCAGTATTCTCTAACTTCTTCAATTGACGGACACTGATAGACCTTCTTGCCATTTTTAAAAAGCTGAACTCGCAGGTTCTTCACATAGAAATTATTCAGCGTCTTCTTTTTCCACACGGCATTAGGGTCAAATATTTCGTACCCGTCCTCCTCCGGAATAGTCTCACCATCCAAAGTCATAACATCTGCAAGAGCTTTGTGGCTTTCCTTGTCGTATAGTCGATATAGTGTTTTAAAGCCCGGGTTTGTAATTTTTTCAATATTTTCTGAGATTTTTATTTTCGGTACTATTTCCCCGTTTTCCTTCTCCAGTGCAGCCAGTTTATAAACTCCGCCAAAGACAGGCTCAGATTTTGCTGTAATAAGTCTTTCGCCTACACCAAAGGAATCAACTCTGGCACCCTCCAAAATAACATCGCGAATCAAGTATTCATCCAATGAATTGGAAATAGTAATAGAGCAATCCTCAAGACCTGCTTCATCAAGCATCTTTCTGGCACGCTTGGTGAGATAAGCAATATCTCCACTATCTATTCTTATTCCCATCTTTGCAGGCTTCTGCTCTTTAAATACCTTAATAGCTGCCGGAACACCCGACTTGAGAACATTATAGGTATCTACAAGTAGCACGCAGTTGTCGGGATAAATCCTGCAGTAAGCCGAGAAAGCCTCATATTCATCGGGGAACATCTGAACCCAGCTATGAGCCATGGTTCCAATCGCCGGAATCTTAAAATCTCTATCCGAAATAGTACAGGCAGTACCGCAGCATCCTCCGATGTATGCCGCCCTCGCACCAAAATTTGCAGCTGATGCACCGTGAGCACGCCTGGAGCCGAATTCCATAACGGGTCTGCCCTGTGCCGCTCTGACGATTCTGCTTGCTTTCGTTGCAATGAGGCTCTGATGGTTAATTATCAACAGAAGCATTGTTTCAATAAATTGTGCCTGTAGAACTGTTCCTCTGACTGTTATAAGCGGTTCATGAGGGAAAATAGGTGTACCCTCCGGAATTGCCCATACATCACAATCAAATTCAAAATTCTCTAGGTACTTAAGAAATTCCTCACAGAAAATATCCTTGCTTCGCAGGTATTCTATATCCTCCTGAGAAAATTTCAGGTTATCCAGATAATCAACAACCTGCTCTATTCCTGCCATTATAGCGTATCCGCCTTTATCAGGCACTCTGCGAAAAAACAGATCGAAATAAGCAATATCGTCCTTTAACCCTGACTGAAGATAACCATTGGCCATGGTTATCTCATAAAAATCCGTCAACATAGTCAGGTTCTCACCTTTAATCATCCGAAGCTCTCCTTAAATACTTAACTTTGTAAATAAACATATCGCCTTTCATTATATCCTATCCAAGCATTTTCTTCAAGAACCGGCCTGTATATGATTTTTTACATTTGCAAATCTCCTCCGGAGTTCCTGTAGCCACAATATTCCCACCTCTTATGCCACCTTCCGGACCTAAATCGATTATATAATCCCCACGCTTAATAACATCAAGATTATGCTCAATAACTACGACTGTATTCCCTGCATCCACAAGCTTATCCAGCACTGAAACAAGCTTATCCACATCTGCAAAATGAAGACCTGTAGTAGGTTCATCTAAAATATAAAGTGTCTTGCCCGTACTTCTTTTTGAAAGTTCTGCTGCAAGCTTAACACGCTGGGCTTCTCCACCTGAAAGCTGTGTAGACGGCTGTCCCAGTTTTATATAGTCAAGTCCGACTTCATTTAAAGTATCCAGCTGCCTCTTTATAGATGGAATATTCTTAAAAAATTCCAGCGCCTCTGCAACGCTCATATCAAGGACATCAAATATATTTTTATCTTTATATTTAACCTCAAGTGTTTCACGATTATATCTCTTTCCCTTACAAACTTCGCAGGGTACATAAACATCGGGAAGAAAGTGCATCTCAATTTTCAGAATACCGTCACCTTTGCAGGCTTCACAGCGACCTCCCTTTACATTAAAACTGAATCTGCCCTTTCCAAATCCTCTTATCTTAGCCTCCGGAAGTGATGCAAATAAATCTCGTATATGGGTAAACATTCCCGTATATGTGGCAGGATTAGATCTTGGAGTCCTTCCAATCGGCGACTGATCAATATCTATGACCTTGTCTATGTTGTCAAGTCCCAAGATTTCCCTGTATTTACCCGGTTCTTCCTGAGTGCCGTTGACATACCGAGATGCTCCTTTATTTAAAATTTGATTTATCAGGCTGCTTTTACCTGAGCCTGAAACTCCTGTTACACACACGAATCTTCCTAAAGGAATATCAACATCTATGTTCTTCAGATTGTTTTCCTCCGCACCACATATGGTGATTTTCTTGCCATTTCCAAGTCTTCTTGCCATAGGCACTTCTATCTTCTTTTCACCTGAAAGATACTGCCCCGTCAGGGAGCACGGATTTTCCATTATTTCCTCTACCGTTCCCTGTGCCACAAGTCTACCGCCATGTATTCCTGCTCCCGGACCGATGTCCACAATATGCTGTGCAGCATACATCGTGTCTTCATCGTGTTCAACTACAAGCAATGTATTTCCCAGATCCACCAGATGCTTTAGCGTTCCCAGAAGTTTTGCATTATCCCTTTGATGAAGTCCTATTGACGGCTCGTCCAGTATATATAGAACTCCCGTAAGTCCTGAGCCGATCTGAGTTGCAAGTCTTATCCTCTGTGCCTCACCACCCGAAAGCGTTCCAGCCGCCCTGGACAAATTAAGATAATCCAAACCTACATTTACAAGAAAACTCAATCTTTCACGGATCTCCTTTAATATCTGTTTCCCTATGAGCAAATCCTTTTCTGAAAGTTTAATATTATCCACAAAATCAAGAGCATCTCTTATGGACATATCCGAAAGTTCTGCAATATTTTTTCCTCCTGCGGTTACAGCCAGAACCTCAGGTTTAAACCGCTTTCCTTTACAGTCGGGACAACTCTTTGTGACCATATACCTGCTCATCCGGTCCTTAAAAAAGTCAGAACCTGTTTCTCTGTATCTTCTTTCTACACAGGTAATCAAACCCTCAAACGGATGGTTGAATTTCTGTGTCTTTCCGCCGGTTTTACTTGTATAGGTATACTTAACATTTTTATTTCCCGTACCGTACAAGACTGTCTGTTTAAATTTGTCCGGAAGTTCTTTAAAAGGTTTTGATAAGTCGATTCCCTGCTGCTCTGCAATGACATTTACAATATTCTTGTAAAAACCACTATACTCCATCGTTGCATATATTTTTCCCAGTGCGCCTCTGAGTATGCTTTTATCAGAGTCAATCATAGTATCCGGCAGAATTTTCTCTGTAAAACCTAATCCGCTGCATGTTTCACAAGCTCCAAATGGGCTGTTAAAAGAAAACATTCTTGGCTCAAGTTCTTCTATACTCACGCCATGATCAGGGCAGGCAAGTTTTGTAGAAAAGGTCTGTTCGCTGCTGCTACCTTCGTCCTGATAAAGCACATTAATAAGTCCCTCACCTTCCTTCATCGCCATTTCAACGGCTTCAGATATTCGGCTTTCCTGTCCTTTTCTGACTACAACTCTGTCAATTACAATTTCGATAGTATGCTTAAACTTTTTGTCTAAAGTAATTTCATCTTCATCCAAAAGAAGTATTTCTCCATCGATTCTGACTCGGGTATAACCTTCTCTCCTTATTCTATCTATTATCTTTACATGTTCACCCTTCCGTCCCCGCACCACAGGAGCCATAATCTGTATTTTTGTTCTTTCCGGATGCTCCATTACAGCATCTACAATCTGATCTACGCTCTGGCTTGAAATGGGTTTACCGCATACTGGACAATGAGGCTTTCCTATCCTTGCGTAAAGAAGTCTCAAATAGTCATGAATTTCTGTAACCGTTCCTACTGTGGATCTGGGATTCTTGCTTGTAGTCTTCTGGTCAATGGAAATTGCAGGAGAAAGTCCCTCAATAAACTCCACATCAGGCTTATCCATCTGTCCCAAAAACTGTCTTGCATAGGAGGACAGGCTTTCCACATACCTTCTCTGCCCCTCTGCATAGATGGTATCAAAGGCAAGGGATGACTTTCCAGAGCCTGAAAGCCCTGTTAAAACTACCAGTTTCTCCTTCGGTATCGTCACATCAAGGTTTTTAAGATTGTTCTCATTTGCACCTTTAATCACAATTTCATTTTTCATCAACATTCCTCTTTACATTCTTTTAGTCTTATATTCAAAGATACGATCACGCAGCTCTGCTGCCCGCTCAAACTGAAGAGAATCTGCAGCTTGCCTCATTTCCTTTTCCATGGACTCTATAAATTTCTTAAGTTCATTTCTTGTAAGTTCTTCAGGCTTCTTCCCTTTGAATCTGTCTTCCCCCTTGGCAAGCTTAGTCGCTTCAATAACTGCTCGTACTGACTTTTCGATAGTCTTAGGGGTTATACCATGCTTTTCATTGTACTTTTGTTGGATATTTCGGCGACGCCGGGTCTCATCAATGGATGCCTGCATCGCCTTACTTATTCTATCTCCGTACATTACAACCTTACCGTCAACATTTCTTGCAGCTCTGCCTATGGTCTGGATTAAAGAAGTTTCAGTACGAAGAAAGCCCTCCTTATCCGCATCCAAAATAGCCACAAGCTGCACTTCAGGAATATCAAGACCTTCTCGCAAAAGGTTTATACCCACTAAAACATCAAATTCACCAAGCCTTAAATCTCTAATGATTTCTAATCGTTCCAGAGTATCAATTTCCGAATGTAAATATCTGGTTCTTATCCCTGCCCCTGTTAAATAATCCGTAAGGCTTTCGGACATTTTTTTCGTCAATGTGGTTACAAAAGCTTTTCCGCCTTTCTCTACAGCGGAATTAATTTCACCGATTAAATCATCTATTTGATTTTCTGTGGGTCTAACATCAATTTCAGGATCCAAAAGTCCCGTAGGTCTTATGACCTGTTCTGCCGTAATTCCACCTGAGTTTTCCTTTTCATAGGCCGCCGGAGTTGCACTTACATACATAATCCGGTTGACCAGACTTTCCCATTCCTGAAACTGCAATGGTCTGTTATCAAGGGCGGATGGCAGTCTAAAGCCGTAGTCAACGAGGGACTGCTTCCTCGATCTGTCCCCGGCATACATTGCCCTTAACTGAGGCAGCATTACATGGGATTCATCTATCATAATTATGAAATCCTCGGGAAAGTAGTCGATAAGTGTATAGGGTCTGGTTCCTGAGGGCAGCCCGTTCAAATGTCTTGAATAATTTTCTATACCCTTGCAAGTGCCTATCTCTCTAAGCATCTCCATGTCATATCGGGTTCTCTGCTCAATTCTTTGGGCTTCCAGAAGTTTGCCTCTGTCTTGAAACCATTTCACCCTCTCTTCAAGTTCTCGGTCGATTGTGCCCATGGCTTTCTCCAGGTTTTCCGGCGAAGTAACATAATGAGTAGCCGGATAGACTGCAACATGGCTTCTCATACCCAGAATCTCTCCGGTAACCTGGTTCATTTCCTTTATGCTCTCTATTTCATCACCGAAAAGTTCAATTCGCACAGGATTATTTGCTCCGGCGGGAAAAATATCGATTACATCTCCACGGACTCTGAAGCTTCCCCTTTCTAAAACCATATCATTTCTCGTATACTGTATGTCTACAAGCTTTCTCAAAATATCCTGCCTGGATTTTTCCATTCCCGGTCTTAACGAAAGCATTTGATTTTCATAATCAAACGGACTACCCAACCCATATATACACGAAACACTGGCAACTATCACAACATCTCTTCGCTCAAAAAGTGCAGCTGTTGCGCTGTGTCTCAGTTTTTCTATCTCATCGTTTATGTCAGAATCCTTTTCAATATATGTATCCGTAGAAGGCACATAGGCTTCAGGCTGATAGTAATCATAATAACTGACAAAGTACTCCACAGCATTCTTTGGAAAAAATTCTTTGAACTCTCCGTGAAGTTGAGCTGCCAAAGTCTTATTGTGACTTATAATCAAAGTGGGTTTTTGCATCTGCTCAATAACATTTGCCATGGTAAAAGTTTTTCCTGAACCGGTTACGCCAAGAAGGGTCTGACATTTTTTTCCCTCCTTAAAGCCTTTAACCAGCTTTTTTATTGCCTGCGGCTGATCTCCTGTGGGCTTAAATTTTGACTCAAGTTTAAATTCCATGCTTTACACTCCCCATTCAAAAAGTAAACCTCCGAAAAAACTCCCGGAGGCTGATAGGTATCAAATTTTTTAATCGTGCTTGTTCTGTCGTTCTTCCTTTGCAATATCAACAGCCTGTCTCTTCTGCACATTTCTGTTCGGGTCTGTTAAGAATACATACAAATATAGTATCGTGATTACAATCAGAACAAATGCATCTTTGTATAGTTCACGGCTGACAAGAACCGCCGCCATTCCCATATCCGCACTTATTCCATACAGCATCAAAACCGCCCTCAACTGTCCATATCCGGATGCCATTAAATGATGGTGCAGATGCCCCTTGTCCGCTTTCATTATCGGCTGACCGTTCAACAGTCTCCTTATGATTGCAAAAAATGTATCAAAGATTGGAATCCCAAGGACTAAAACAGGAATAACAACAGCGATAATCGTGGATCTTTTGAGAGGTCCCACAACGGAAAGAATTGCAATCATAAATCCTAAAAACAGTGAGCCTCCATCTCCCATAAATACCTTTGCAGGATAAAAATTATATGGTAAAAATCCCATTGCTCCCCCTGCAACCGCCAGCATTACGAAGCACACAAGAAGGAATCCGAATTGCTCTCCGTGGATGTATGCAACATACGCAATACTGAGAGCCGCTATTATGGATACCCCTGCGGCCAGTCCGTCAAGTCCGTCTATTAAATTGATAGTGTTTGTGATTCCTACGATCCAAAGCACTGTAACCACAAAACAGATAATAGTTCCAAACTCCAATATACCGTCACCGAAGTAATTGTGAATAAATTGAACCTTTATCCCCATAGAATACATTAGAACAGCTACTGCCGTCTGCCATGAAAATTTCACTGTCGCAGGCAAATCCTTAAGATCGTCAACAACTCCCAAAATATATATAAGTGTTCCTCCCAGGACAACTCCGGTTATCTTTGGGCTTCCCCACAAGAAAAAGATCGTGGAAGTCATAGTTCCCAAAAAAATTCCCATTCCACCAAACCTTGGAATCGCTTTCTTGTGAATCCTTCTCCCATCCTTCGGAATATCCATCGCACCGATTTTCGGTGCAATTTTCATGGCAATCGGTGTAGTTATCAGAGAAACTACAAACGCCAGTATGAATACACAAAACATTATTCCTTTACTAAATTCCATAAAAATACCTATTTTTCCAATTTTTCAACTTCCAAGCCTGCTTCATCCAGAATTTCAACCGCAAGCTTATCCGGATACCCTTCTCTGATAACAATACGACTGATTCCGGCATTTACTATCATCTTAGAACATATCGAACAGGGATGGTGTGTTACGAAAATTGATCCTCCTTCAATACTCTGACCTAAAGTTGCAGCTTGGATAATTGCGTTTTGTTCTGCATGCAGTGCTCTGCAGAGCTCATGCCGCTCACCGGAAGGAACTTTCAGCTGTTCACGAAGGCAGCCGCCCTTTTGAGAGCAGTGAGGAACGCCTCTGGGTGCACCGTTATACCCTGTAGCAATTATATGTTTATCCTTGATGATAACTGCTCCTACCTGCCTTCTAAGGCAGGTAGAGCGCTTAGATGTAAGCTCTGCCATCTGCATGAAATACTCATCCCAAGAAGGTCTTTCGTCCTTAAATTCTGCCATTCCATTCTCCTATCACAAAAATACTTTCAGATTAAAACCCTTCAGCAAAGGATTCATTCCGGTATGTTCTTTATTTTAATAATATATTTCAACGAGAAACAGACCTTGCGGAGGTGCAGTGTGACCTGCCAAAGACCTGTTCCCGGACTCTATAATATTTTTAACTTCATCAGGATCTATTTTGCCTAAGCCCACTTCCACCAAAGTACCTGCAATGATTCTAACCATATTATAGAGAAAACCGTCTCCCGTAATTTCTATGTCTATATCCCTCGCATCAAAGTCCGCTCCGCCTCTGAGATACGACTTTTCTGTGCTATCTGAAAAGTTTTCTGTGATTTTAAGATTGTGAACAGTCCTTACCGTTGATTGCCTGACCGTTCCGCCAGCTGCCTGAAAACAAGCAAAATCATGGGTTCCTGCGATATAGGATGCAGCTTTACGCATAAGGTTTACATTCAGTTCACGCCATATCCTATACCTGTAATTTCTTAAAAACACCGGCATCTCCACAGAATTGCGGATACGATAAATATATTTCTTCCCCTTGGAATCAAATCTGGCATGAAAATTCTCAGCAACTTCCTCTGCACAAACAATCTTAACATCACCATCCCGCATAGTATCACCTGCAATATTATTCACTGCAAAAGGGATCTTTTCCACCGGAATCCCCTGCCCGCATTTAAAACTTGCTCTCTGCCCAAGAGCATGAACACCGGCATCTGTTCTACTGGTTCCCTCCAGTAAAATCTGCTCTCCACAAACCTTTGACAGTATATTTTCTAAAGTTCCCTGAACCGTTCTAATGCCGGGCTGCCTCTGCCATCCGGAAAAATTTGTTCCGTCGTATTCAATTGTCAGGAGAATATTTCTTTCCATCTTATGATACTTTTGTTCAATCTCTTACACGGGATTTCGACAAATCATTTTTCTCTTTTTCAAATTATAACCACTTCATTATATCATCTTACATGTTGTTAAGCTACTTTTTAAGATAAAATTTCCTATTCTTTAGAATCTTACAATCACAGTTCAAAAAAAGTTTCCGCCATACCCCAAAGAAAGCACAAATATATTATCGCAGCAACTGTTATATATGGAACCATGGCTTGCGTATCATCATTTTGCCTACTTATATCTTTATTACCGATCTCTGTAATCTGTCTTCTATGCCTTACAGGTTTGTTTATCATCTTCTTACAGATAAAATGTGCTGTACTGAAAGCCGTACTCAAAACAAATATGCAGATAATTCCTAAAGGGCCTGCAATCAAACCAAGACTTGCAAAAAGTTTAATGTCACCGCCTCCGACAGTATCCTTGCTGTAAATCAGCCTCCCTATAACTGCAACCATTCCCATAAGTCCCACTCCTGCTATAAATCCAAACAAAGAATGTTTCCAGCTGTCAAAATAAGGGAAATATCCGATACTGCTCACCGCCGTTAAAATTATAAGCTGGTCGGGAATAATCCTGTACAGAACATCTCCTATGGACATTTCAATCAAAAGCCAAATGGTAAATATTGCTGCAATACCAAATTTATAATCGTCCATTACAAGCCAAATTCCTATTATAATGAAAAACATTGTAAAAATAATTTTCCATGGATGGCTTTTGATTCTTTGGGTAAACGGATCCGCCAAAATACCCTTGGGCTCCTCTCCATACTCACAAAACCATTTTGCCGGCATCTTATTAAAAAAGTATACTGCTCCGTTTCCTAAAAAAATTGCCAGTAAAATCGCAATTAGACTTTTTATTATTGTAAACATCAAAGGTTGAAACTCCAACATTATTCTCCTATATATAAAGCTTTATATACTCTCAAAACATTGACATTCTCAAAATCAGTTTAACATGACATACCGTTGTTCTATGCTCATGTTGCAGTATTAATTCATATTAGCATCATTCAGATAGATTATAGCACATCAATATGAAACTTTTGTATTGAAAATCGTTGACCTATACCGTACAAAAATATATAATTATTCTAAATGTATGTATTCTTTTCCGTAAATATGATTATTTAATATATACAATTATGGAGGATAT
Source organism: Eubacterium nodatum ATCC 33099 (assembly GCA_000510425.1). Lineage (GTDB taxonomy): Bacteria > Bacillota > Clostridia > Peptostreptococcales > Anaerovoracaceae > Aminicella > Aminicella nodata. The sequence continues at coordinate 155,245 of AZKM01000025.1, forward strand.
CAGATATGAAACCTATAATTCCGGATTTTGACAATGCTTCCGGCTCACCTTTATATATACAGTTGTACAATTATCTAAAAAAAGAAATTACAGAGGGCAGAATATCAAAGGGGGAGAAATTACCGTCTCTGAGAACTCTGGCAAGAAATCTGTCTATAAGCATCACAACTGTGGAAATGGCATATAATCAGCTTCTTGTTGAAGGTTATGTAAAAAGTAAGCCTCAATCAGGATATTACACCACCAGTATCAATGCAGAATCCAAATCAAAGCCGGGCTTCTCCTCTGCACCTTTAGACTTTGACACTTACCCTTTTACCAAAGCAAAGTACAAGTACGACACCGGCTCCTTTGACTTTATTAAGTGGAAAAAATGCCTTGCTAAAGTTCTTAACGAACACGCAGACCTGCTCCTATTTGAAAGTGATCCACAAGGTGAAAAAGTGCTGCGCCATGAAATATCCGGATATCTCTATTCTTCCCGAGGTGTAAAGTGCACTCCCGACCAGGTTGTAATCGCAGCAGGCACACAGCAGCTTACAAATCATTTGGCAAGAATCATGAGAAAAATGAATATCAGTCATGTTTCAACAGAGGATCCCGGTTATATGCCTCTTCAAAATATTTTTCGTGACATGGGCTTCACTTTAACTAAAATTCCTGTACACAGCGATGGAATAAATATAGAAAAACTTCCTGTCAACATACCTTCTGCCGTTTATGTAAGCCCATCAAATCAATTTCCTACCGGTGCTGTCATGCCCATCGGTCGCAGATACCGGCTTCTTGACTGGGCAATGAAAAACCACAGCATAATTTTGGAGGACGACTATGACAGTGAACTTCGCTACTTCGGAAAGCCTGTGCCCGCACTCCAAGGACTCGACCGTTCCGACAGTGTAGTTTACCTGGGTTCATTCTCATCAACCCTTTTTCCTGCTATCAAAATAAGTTATATGGTTCTTCCAAATCATATAGTGGATATATTTCAAAAGATAAAAAATGACTACGACCAAACCTGCTCAAAGGAAGAGCAGCTGGCACTTGCAATGTTCATGGAAAAAGGTTATTACACCACTAACATTAAAAAACTTAGAAATCTGTATGCCCGTAAACTTCAAAATGTACTGGCAGCTTTCAATAAATACGGAAAAAATTTTGTTACCCCACAAAATACAAGTTCCGGAATAAATATAATAATCAATGTTAAAACTGAAAAAAACACAAATCTTCTGTGTCAGCTTGCAGCCACCCTGTCTGTTAAGGTTATGCCAATGTCCAGCTTAATTCAGGAAGATAGAGCAGAACTTATATTCTACTATAATCAGATTCCTCTGGATGAAATAGACAAGACAATAAAAGACTTAATTTTGCTTTGGACAAAATAAACTCAAGGCTGCATTAAAATGAATCTGATTTCCCTACGATGAAAAAACGAGTTTCAAAGCATCACCCCTTAGCATTATGAGTTGTAAATAAAATACTTTTTTGGGGTGTTGTGGTAAGCAAATTTTCATGATACACTGTATGTAGAATATTAAGAAAGGATTTAAGGCTTTTGCCTTAGCGGTTGAATATGAAAGAAAATATTGCAAAGCACTTTGAAGGAAGAAATTTAATTAACGAGCTTTTTATGGATTGCCTTGGCTCATTTTTATACGCCATAGGCATCTATTATTTTGCCAAAAACGCAAATTTTGCACCCGGAGGCATATCAGGTGCTGCCATTATCATAAATCATTTTCTCAGCTTCCTGCCCATCGGCACGGTTTCACTGCTCTTAAATATACCTATAATCATAGGCTCCTTTCGCTACCTGGGAGGGAGCTACCTGATCAGAACTTTTCGAACACTTCTAATCAGTGCTTTCTTTATGGATGTTGTAATCCCAAACATAGGAATGTATACAGGCGCACCTCTGATGGCTGCCATCTATTCCGGTGCCTTCGCCGGAGCAGGACTTGCTATTATTTATAACAACAACACCTGCACAGGTGGTACAGACCTTGTGATAATGTCGGCAAGAAAGGTCAAACCCCATCTTTCCATAGGTCAAATCACCATTATAATCGATGGAATGATTATATTTGCAGGCTGGGGTGTTTTTCATAATATTGATGCCGTTCTGTTCGGCTTCCTATTCACCGTTGTAGAAACATTAGTCATTGACAAGTTGATGTACGGCTTCAATTCAGGAAAAATCACCATGGTTATTTCCAAGCACCATTTAGAAATAGCCTCCGGAATCCAAGAGGAGATCGACCGAAGCTCCACAAGGCTTATGGCAAAAGGTTCCTATACCGGTGAAGAAACGGAGGTTTTGCTATGTGCCTGCAGGCGCTCCGAACAAGCCCGGCTCAATATACTGATACGCAAAATAGATCCGGACGCTTTCGTCATAATACTGGATTACAGCGATGTTTTGGGCTATGGTTTCAAACCGATCGACTAGTTAATGCGTATCCGACAAATATTGAAAACCGATATTTACAATTACTTAAAAGCTTTTAAAGCTTTCTGCGAAATTGCCAACTACATTTTCATACCATAAAAAGAGCTGCCATCAACTCCTAAAAGTAAGGTGACTTCACAAAATTGGATTTTATATCTAATCTCTTATGATTACCTTAATATCAATGGGCAGCTCTTTTGATGTCCTAAAATATATGGAACTGACAAAAGTCAGTTCCATACCGTCAGTTCTTTGATATTTTTAAATCCGTAAATGTTATGCAAATGCATTATAGATCGACTTTATTGCAGCATTGAAATCAGTATTTTGAACACCGACAATTATATTCATTTCACTTGAACCCTGATCGATCATCCTGATATTCACATTTGCCTCTGCCAGTGCCGTAAACAGTGCAGCCGAAACTCCTCTGCGCCTGTTCATACCCGCACCTACTGTTGCTATAAGTGCAATATCTTCAAATACTTCGATGCCGTCAGGCTTTAATTGCGTATTGAATTCCTCTAAAATCTCCTGAAGTCTTCCGTCAATAGCCCTATCGGAAAGGACTACGGAAACCGTATCAATACCTGTGGGAAGATGCTCAATACTTATGTCAAAATCCTCAAGAATCATTAAAATTCTGCGAACAAATCCTTTTTCATGACTCAACATATTTTTGTATATGGCAATAACGGTAAAATCTTTACTGCCTGCAATTCCTGTTACAATCTTATTACTGTGCTCTTCGTTTGCTGTTATAATGGTTCCCGGATCGTCAGGATGATTGGTGTTTCTAATATTTATAGGAATATCTGCAATCCTGCACGGATAAATTGCGTCTTCATGTAGAACCGATGCCCCCATATATGATAATTCTCTAAGCTCTTTATAGGAAATTTTTTCTATGGGTTTAGGGTTTTTAACAATTCGGGGATCCGCCATTAGAAAGCCTGAAACATCTGTCCAGTTTTCGTAAACCTCCGCACCCATTGCCTTTGCCACAAGAGCACCTGTTATATCAGAACCGCCCCTTGAGAAAGTTCTGATTTCGCCGGTTTCCACATCAGTGCCGTAAAAGCCCGGAATAACCGCTCTTTTATGTTTAGACAATTCTGCAGAAATCGCATTATCCGTTTCATCGAAAAGAAGTCTTCCCTTCTCATCAAAAAGAATCATTCCTGCCGCATCCACAAAATCTACTTCTAAATACGCAGCAACCAAAACAGCGGACAGATACTCTCCGCGACTTGCGATGTAGTCCTTTGAGCAACCTTTTTTCATATTGGTCAGGATTTCCTCAAAATGGATTTCCATGTCCGCATCAATACTGAGGTTCAGCTTAACCGCATTGAACCTGTCTTTTATCACCTGAAAAACCTGATCGTAAGGAAGATTCTGCTCCATATGAGTTTTACACAGATATAGCAGATCTGTAACCTTATTGTCAATTTCGAACCTCTTTCCCGGTGCCGATGCCACCACATATCTGCGATCCGGGTCTGCATCTATGATTCTTTTCATCTTCTGAAGCTGAATGCCGTCAGCCACAGAAGAACCTCCAAATTTAAGCACTTTCAATCCCATTCTCATCTCCTCTGTTATCTAAAGGCAAGTTCAACTTCCTGATCAGTTTTACTACACCTATAGTTTATAGTTCTTTTTTTAGGTCTTCAACCTTATCTAATTTTTCCCATGGAAGTTCAATATCGGTTCTTCCAAAATGCCCATAAGCTGCAGTTTGCCTGAAAATAGGTCTTCTTAAATCCAAATCCCTGATAATTGCCGCAGGGCGAAGGTCAAAATGTTTATTAACGATTTCAGCAATTTCTTCATCGGACTTCTTTCCTGTCCCAAAGGTATCTACCATTATTGATACCGGTCTTGCAACGCCGATAGCATAGGCAAGTTGAATTTCCAATTTGTCTGCAAAGCCTGCCGCAACTAAATTCTTTGCCGCATACCTCGCTGCATAAGCCGCCGAACGGTCTACTTTCGTAGGATCTTTTCCTGAGAAAGAGCCTCCCCCATGCCGAGCCGTTCCACCGTAGGTATCCACGATTATTTTTCTTCCGGACAAACCTGAATCTCCGTGAGGTCCGCCTATAACGAATCTTCCTGTAGGATTTACAAAATACTTGGTCTTATCATCTAAAAGGTCAGAAGGAACAATTGGTTTAATAACATGTTCAATCAAATCCTTCTTAATCTGCTGCTGAGTTACATCCGGGTCATGCTGGGTTGAAATTAAAATGGTGTCGATTCTCTTTACGGCATCCCCGTCGTATTCCACGGTAACCTGAGTCTTTCCGTCAGGTCTTACATAAGTCAATGTACCGTCTTTTCTGACTTTAGTCAGCTGCAGAGCCAACTTGTGAGCCATTGCAATAGGAAGCGGCATAAACTCTTCCGTTTCATTGCAGGCATAACCGAACATCAGTCCCTGATCCCCTGCACCGATGGCTTCCACCTCATCATCCATAGTGCCTTCTTTTCGTTCAAGAGCTTCATTTACACCCATTGCAATATCACCGGACTGTTCATCAATAGCACTCAAGACAGCACATGTTGACGCATCAAAACCATACTCGCCCTTATCATACCCGATGTCTTTGATAACGCCTCTGACAATCTTAGGTATGTCTACATAACAGCTTGTACTGATTTCTCCCATAACCATTGCATAACCTGTAGTCGTAGTGGTTTCACAGGCAACACGACCATTCGGATCCTTTTCCATAATGGCATCCAGTATAGCATCCGAAATCTGATCGCACATCTTGTCCGGATGACCTTCAGTTACTGATTCTGATGTGAATAATTTTTTCATTTTTCTCTCCTTTCCTATTTCCATATAAGAAAAAGCCTCCTCTAATGAAAGAGAAGGTACGCTTTACAAGTTCATGTAAGTAACTCCTCATCTTTCAGAATTAGCTTCTGTAGGATGTAGCACCTTGTATAGAATCTTGAAAACATCTAAATCAGTTTTTCCAAAATCCCTCCAGGTTGCCGGGCATCGCAGGGCCTATTCCCTCCGCCTCTCTCAATAAGGATATACACACATTATACTGTTATTAAAAGTAAAGTCAATGATTTACCGTAAAATTATTTTACAGTCGTTCTATATTAAGGGACAAAACCTTTTACTACTGATTTTTCCTTTCGGTAAACTGAATTGTATAGAAACAGGCATAATCTACTTTATTCAAAAATTCAATATATTTTTCACCTTTGAATAAATCAACATTCCTAACACCAAATGCCGGGGAATAGGAATATACAAGATGTAAAACGGGAATTTCTTTCCCCGGCTTTATGGTTTTTCTTTGCTTTATAGTGTCTCTGCCATTGCTGACAGACTTGTTTTTTTTTGCATTCTCCTCTAACAAATAGTCTTTTGCCTGCATGCCTTCGTAAAAAACATTTATCTCATTGTGCTCTATATCGCTACTGAATACAATATCTTCGTTATTCTTTCTTGAAAGGAATGGTTTCCTCTCATCACTACGGAGATCTTTACAAAATACTTTAGATTTCTCTTTGAATGTACCATTTCTGTAAAAATACTTTCTTAAAACCAGTTCTTTATACTTTTTCTCGTTATAATGTAATCTAAAGAAAACAATAAAATCCTGTTTTGATGAAAGCATGATATTCTCCACCTTTGTAAACTTTTCGTCCTCAAACTCCACATAATCATTGCTTAAAAATTCATCATAAAAGAAATAACAACTTATACCGGTAATTGTGATTATTATCAAAAGAACCATGCCTATAATGGTTTGTCTAAGTTTTTTCTTACTCTTCTTGTTGTCTTCAGATAATGTTAAAATCGTCTCATCAGCACATTTTATAGCACCCGTATCGCTTAAGTCTTCTCCTGCCAAAAACTCATTGACAGTTATGCCGAGTATACGGCAAATTTCCGTATAAATCGAAACATCGGGAAGACAAATTCCACGCTCCCATTTAGAAACGGATTTATCACTCATCCCTATTTTTTCTGCCAGCTGCACTTGGGTTAATCCCAGTTCTCTTCGCTTCTTTGCTATATATTTTCCTATCTTAGCCTGATTCATTAATATCTCCTCATAATAAGTTACATAAAAACAAACTTAACCTTCAGTAAATTGTTCCAAGAGCTTCTATTGTACTGCGTTACCGTGGAAATATCCCTGTTCGATGATATACATCATGCATTAAACTTACTTTATTTCAAGAAAAAAGAATACCTCTCATCTGTAGAATCACAGTAGAGTTAAAATAAATTCACTTTATCTGTATGTTCATCTTTTGAGAAAAGTTCGGTTATAGTTTACATGATAGTCATTATAGAAGTTCTATATATATATATGCTCATTTTCTATCTGTACACCTATTTCTTAAGAGCCGCTACTTCTAAAGCATATCATATCTCAACGGAGTTTTAAAATAGAATTATTTTTTTCGTTCAAAATCGTCCAATATCCGCCACTATTAAACAGAAAATTCTTGTATTTCAAATTAATGTGTGATACGATTCACTTACAGGATAGAGTAGTTAGAAGAGGGGGATGATGATGATGAAAAGTATGTTTCTACATCTGAAAAAAGTGGTAGTTTTGTTATTGTGTGCTTTTGTTGTAGCTTCCTTTACATCGTTGGATGCAATGAAGACTTATGGTGCCTCAAAGATCAAACTAAACAAGACTTCAGCCTTTGTGGTAAAGGGG
>AZKM01000026.1 GCA_000510425.1 Eubacterium nodatum ATCC 33099
AGTGAGCCTGTGAGGAAATCTCTGTAAATAGCTTATATAGCCTTCTATGATTTTTAAATTTTGATTGAGAATTCATATATGGAATTCTCGGTTTTACAACCACAGTATAAAATCATAAAAACGGCATGTCAATATATGCCTGAAATTTCAGGATCTATGGCATGCTGTTTTTTTATTATTACTGAGGCATTCTTTCGCCGTACATTATTTGAAATTCACCATAAACACGAGCCCAATTTCTAAGAGGCTGAGTCCATTTCTTTGTTGCTCTTCCTGTTGCCAGGTATAACGCCTTAAGTAGTGCTGTCTCGGACGGAAATACGCTTCTTTGCCTATTTAAACGCTTGTATGTACTATTTAAGCTTTCAATTGCATTTGTTGTGTAAATAACTTTCCTAACTTCTTTTGAAAACTTGAAAATTGGAACTATAGCATCCCAGTTGTTTTCCCAGCTTTTCATAGCATTAGGATATTTACTATTCCATTTTTCTGTTACTTCCTGCATATTTGAGTAACCTTTCTCTTCGGTATCGGCATGATAAATTGTCTTTAGATCATTTGCAAATGCTTTTTTGTCCTTATATGGCACATGCTTAAGTGTGTTTCTAACCTGGTGAACAATGCAGCGTTGATATTCTGCATTAGGGAAGGCTACGGCAATGCTTTCTTTTATCCCGGTAAGCCCATCAGCACACATTACCAGAATATCCTTAACTCCTCGAGCTTTTAGCTCATTAAGTATTCCAAGCCAATACTTGCTACTTTCATTTTCTCCTATGTAAACACCTAGCACATCCTTTATTCCGTCCAAATTGATACCTAATGCCACATAGGCAGCCAGCTTCTGTATCGACTTATCTTTTCTAACTGAAAAATGAACAGCGTCAATAAATACAATCGGGTATACATCATCTAACGGTCTTGCTTTCCACTCTTTAATTTCACGGAGTATTTTATCAGTTACATCAGATACGAAGCTTTCGCTAACATCAAACCCATATATATCCTCAATTTCTTCGGAGATCTGTCTAGTGGTCATTCCTCTACCATACATGGCTATGATTTTACGATCTATTTCGGATATATCTTTCTGCCTTTTCCCCACTATTCTTGGTTCAAACGTGCTGTGTCTATCTTGCGGGACATCTATATCAAATTCCCCATAACTGCTACGTACTCTCTTGGATTTGTAACCATTTCGAGCATTATCAGAATCTGAACGCTGACTTTTCTCATAGCCTAGATGTTCATTCATCTCGGCTTCCATCATTCCTTTGATTGTACCACCTAGAAGATCTGCAAGGGCATCTTGTATATCAGTTGCAGATTCAATATCATACTCTTCAATGAGCCTTGCGATAATTTCTTTCTTACCTTCCGTTAAAGATCCTACTTTTTTTACTTCTTTTTTTGCCATTTTAAATAGCCTCCTTTGATAATTCTATCATAGAAGGCTATTGGTTTATACTTATTTACAGACTTTCTCTCA
>AZKM01000027.1 GCA_000510425.1 Eubacterium nodatum ATCC 33099
TACTCTCTTTAGAGTGACGAAAGCGACAGGTTCTTTGACCGCTGTACCTATAATACACATACGCACATGCTACTTTTGACAGTGTAGAGATTTATGATATTCATATATGCTTTGCCAATACTTTTAGAAAATCTCTGCAATCATCGGGGTAAATTTCACCCATATTGGCAATCTGAAAAATATTCATCTCATAAAACTTTTCTTTTCCCGGATATACTGTATATCCGTCGGCTTCCATGTTTATTATAAATTCATCTAAGTTTTTTTCCGGTGGTAAAAACACGGAAGTAACAGTATTTGCCATAAACTCCTCCGGCAAAAGAACCTTAAGATTCAGCTCTTTAAGACCTTTTCTTATGATTGCGGCACACTCCCTGTATCTCTTGATTAAATGATCAAGCCCTTCCTCCAAAACATTATCCAGGGCTTTATCCAATGCCCAAAACAGGTTCACATTAGGGGTATTCGGAGTTTGGTTAAATTTAACAGCTTTCTCATAATGCCTGAATAAATTTAAGTAAACATTCCTACCCATATCCGGATTCAGCTTTTTTACTGCCTTCTCTTGAAAGCAAACCATTGCACTTCCCGGGTAGGCACCGAGACACTTTCCTCCCACCGTGGTTCCATAAGTAATATGATTTTTAACCACATCTATGTACTGACCGCCGACTGCAGAAACACAGTCCACAAAATACTCTATATTATATTTATAAGCAAGATCTCCAATTTCACTTACAGGATTGATTATTCCAGCCGAAGTTTCATGGTATACCATTGCAATAAGTTTTACATCTGTGTTCAGCTTCAGTGTTTCTTCGATTTGTCTTACATCTACCGGCATTCCCCATTCAAAATTGCAGTCCACAAATTCTATACCGTACTGCTTTAGAATTTGTTTCAATCTATTTCCAAATTCACCGTTTCTTATCAATAAAGCCCTCTGCCCTTCGTGAAAAATTGACGACAGTACGGCTTCATTTGCAGAAGTTCCGGAGCCGGAAATCACAACCGACTTATATGTTTCATCTGCATTAAATATCTTTAAAATCTTTTCACATAGACCTTTATATAAAACTTCAAATTCTTTACTTCTATGGCATATATCGTAATGCATCAGAGCTTCTCGTACATTTTGAGCCGTGTTCACAGGACCCGGGCTAAACAGCATATGTCGTTTCATGTTCTTCTCCTTGTATAACTTCATAATTCTACCACTATGTATTATTGAAGTCAAACCCAACATCTATTTTTTGCTCCTGTGGCATAATTTTTCACTGCTTTAATCGAATTAAACAAAGGATTACAAATTTTTTCTATAAAAAAACACATAAGTGGTATATAATCATAGTTAAATTATGAAACTTGAAGCTATTATAGCTTCTAAAACTAAAGTTGAAAAATCAAGGGGAAAAAATGTATAACATATTGGACTATATCACATGGCGAGGAGATCTCAACTTTGCCCTCAGCCCTTTTAATGATGTTGATAATTTAATATTAACAGAACTGGCATACGCTACTATGGAAAATATAGTATCCGGCCTGAATTCTGAAAAAGAAATCACCCTAAAAGAATTTTCTTCTCAATATAGAAAACTTAAATATAACCAATCTTATATGGCAAACGATCCGCAGCCTCTCATTTCGGCAACAGGAAAAAGCAAAAGATTCGGAAACATAAAATTAAAATACTATGTGAATGAAGTCAATCAGGAAAAAGAAGTTCAATTCTCTGCAGTTACATTCATCTTGGACTATAAGCACTGTTATGTTGCCTTTCGCGGTACGGATAACTCACTGGTTGGCTGGAGAGAGGATTTTATATTAAGTTACGCAGATGAAAGCAACGGGCAGAATAAATCCATCGAATATCTCAATTATGTAGGAAACAACACCGATAAAAACATCATCGTTGGAGGGCACTCCAAAGGTGGTAATTTTGCAATTTACGCAAGTGCCTTTTGCCAAAAAAAAGTTTCAAAAAAGATAAAAAGAGTGTACTCTAATGACGGTCCCGGATTCAACCAAAGTGTTACTGAAAAATCAGGGTACAAGGAAATTCTACCGAAGGTAAAACTTATAATTCCTGAAGATTCTATTATCGGGATAATAATGTCAAACACTGAGAAAAAAAGTGTAGTCAAAAGTAATGCAAGAGGAATTAAACAACACAACCCTTATACATGGTCAGTCATAGGAACCAGATTTGAAAAAGCAAGAGGTCAGTCAAAAAGCAGCCTGCTCATGGACGATGCCATAGACAGATGGGCAAGAAGTATGACTCGACAGCAGCGAGAAAATGTTATCTGTGCCGTCTTTAATTCCCTCGAAGCCTCGGGAGCGGAAACATTTACAGAGCTTAATTCAAACAAAAAAATATACTATAGCAAGGTTATAAAATCTCTTTTTGCTCTGAACGGAGATACTAAAAAAGAGATTATGGCAGGAGCCGTAAACCTTGCTAAAGCAGGAAAAGATGTACTTTTGGAAGAAGCACAAAAGTCTTTAAACACACTGATAAAAAGTAAGTCTAGATAAAAAGCTAATTATACACTGCCGTCGCACTTTTCACTTTGTCAGACATTATCGTACACTGCCTTTGTACTTCTCACTTTGCCATACATTTTTCTACCCATTCTGTTACGATGTCTTTAGATTCGGGTGCCTTAGTACCGTGGATTGCAAGACCTTCTTCTATCTCAGCACCTTTACATGTTCTCGCAAGCCATTCTAAAGTATCTGCCAGACCACTGCCTTCGTGGGTTATAATCGGATACACTTTTTTTCCTGTGAAATCCAGCTTTTCAAGCTGAGTAAACATAGGCATCGGATATGTTCCATGCCAATTGGGTGCCGCTAAAATAACATCATCGTACCCATCCAGAGATTCTAAATACTCCTTAAGTTCAGGTCTTTCATCATTTGTAATTTCTTCTTTACTTTCCTTGATGCAATCGGTATATTCCATGCAGTATTCCTTAACAGTATCAACATGGAAAACATCAGCACCTGTGGCCTCCTTCAAATAGTCCACCACAAACTCGGTGTTACCCTTCTTCAGGTTTACAATTTCACCGTTAGCATAGTTTTCTCCTCTTCTGGAATAATAAATAATCATAGTTTTTGGCATGTCTGACCTCTCTTTCCATCCACCTTCCTCTGCCTTCACAGGACCTTTGTATTCATACACAGGCATCATTGAAAGCTTAAACAGATTAGCCTTATGTCTTTTGTCAATATTTTCTTTAATTTCCGGTTCGTGACAAACCCCTGTTCTAATATATTCATCTAATACAGCATATGAAAAGCCTAAATTTTCCTCATCCGTATAAGGTGTCAGCCCGTCAATGGGGACTTTATAAACCAGCTCATGGGGAAGTCCCAAATATGTTCCAATCATCTTGACCTCGCCCACAGTAAATTTTGCTAACGGGGAGAAATCCCCTGCAGCATCACCATACCTTGTAGCATAGCCAACCCAGTCCTCTGAAAAATTACTTGTGTTTGCAACTCTCCCATTCATAGACTGTGCTACAGCGTAAGTAGCAGCCATTCTGATTCTGGCAGGCAGATTTGTTATAGTCTGAATTTTAATTTCAGTAGAAAGCTCTGCTTTTACTCCATCCAAAAGCGAATCAACAGCCTCCTTTATGTTGATTATTGAATGAGTAATATCCAAATGTTTAATTAAAAGCTTTGAAGCGTCTATATCATCCTGCTTTCCATTAGGCAGAAGGACTCCATGAACTCTATCCTTGCCCAGTGCCCTCACGCACAGAGCTGCTACAACAGAACTATCCTTTCCTCCACTAATGGCAACTACCGCATTACAACCTTCTCCATTTTTATGAAAAAAATCCCTTATCCATTCTATTACATTCTGTGTTTCTTTTTTTACATCAAAATCTTTTTCAAACTGCTTCATACGATCCATCTTCTTTCCTCAGAAATCTTTATAAAGTTCATCTACCTATAGTTTTCACTCTCTAAATACTCCGGTCATTATTGAAGATTGTAGCATAATTATTTAAGATTTACAAATATGGCTACCCGTTGAATAGCATCAAGTTTTGTGGAGTTTTACACCATCAAAGGCCTTAGTCGGATAATGTATTATTGATGTGCACCATATCTTTCAATTCATCCTATTAAAAAACTCCCAAACACTAGCAAGGGAGCTTTTTTAACAACTCATTCAATCAAGCATATAATTTTCCGGATCGCACTCCAGAAACTCAAAATATTCTTCATGTACATTATAGTTGAGTGCGTAGAATTTTCCTGCCTCAACTTCCACTTCAAGGGTCGCCGGACCTACCAGACAGTCCTTTAATTTCTTATCCTCCAGCTTCTGCCATACCGCTGATACTTTTAATTCTCGGCATCCCGGTTGTACATAACATGCAGGCATCCCCTTCTGATAAAATCTATGTCGAGACTTTTTACCGTCAACAGAGATTATTCCATTCATATAAGAATATCCTTCCCTATGCCTGTTCTTGACGAAAATAACTGCAATATCATCTGTTTTCTTTTTTCTAAAAAATAACCCCATGAATAAAGTTCCTTTCTAACAACGAGAGTTTCATAAGTTTATGAAATTAAATATGTATTTTTACCCAAAGGCTAAACTTCAGTTCCCTTTGAGCCTGTCAGTAGGTGTCACTAATATTTTCTCCTCAGAATACAGCCTAAACTTCAATCCCTTTTCTTGACTTCACACCCTGTTCATAATAATGTTTGACTTCTTTCATTTCAGTTACAAGGTCAGCCGTTTCTATAATATACTCAGGGGCATATCTTCCTGTTAAAACCAGCTCCAGGGAAGCGGGTTTAAGCGATACCAGTTCATTTATGTCATTTTCTACAATCATACCCAATGACAGCGGGATAAAAATTTCATCCAGTATTACAACATCGAATTCTCCCGATATGATAACTTCGCCGGCTCTTTTCATGCCGGATTCAACACCTTGCATATCCTGTTCATTTACAGGTCTGTTAAATATACATCCGTTAGTGCCGTAAAGTTCCCAGGTTATTCCTTCGATATTTTTCAATATATTTACTTCACTGTACTCCATCTGCTTTATAAACTGTCCGAAATACACTTTTAAACCGGCTCCTGCTGCCCTAATTGCAAGCCCGATGGCAGCTGTGGTCTTTCCCTTTCCATTTCCTGTATAAACCTGTAAATACCCCTTTTTCATAATTATCCTTTCGAAAAATATAATTTATAACTGAAGCCTTGTCCTGTATGTATCAATTCATTCCTCTTAAATTCTATTCAATTTTTTAATGTATTTTATCCTGTATTTTAATATTATCTTGGAAATTTACACTTGAATCTTTCTTCGTACGCTGATATCAAATCTTCTCTGAAATCGGGATGAGCAATCTCAACCAGTGCTTCTGCCCTGCCCTTCAAAGTTTTTCCTCTCATCTTTGCTATGCCAAATTCAGTTACAATATAGTCCACATCATGGTTTGTGGTGGTTACCATTGAGCCTTCAGTAATATCCGGAACGATTTTAGATACTTTACCTTTTCCCGCTGTTGATGGAAATGCAATTATGGAAACTCCCTCTTCTGCCATAGCTGCCCCCCTCACGAAGTCCACCTGTCCGCCGACTCCCGAGAATATTCTATGTCCCATGGTTCCTGCAACCACTTGTCCTGTAAGGTCTACCTGAATTGCAGAGTTAATACTCGTAATTCTTCTGTTCTTGCAAATAATTGCAGGATTATTGACAAAATCAACACTTGCCATATATATTGACGGATTGTTGTCAACAAAATCATACAGACGCTTTGTTCCCATAAGGAATGTCGCAACAGAAAGATTTGGCATATAAGATTTTTTGCTGTTATCAATTACACCATTTTCAATCAAATCTATTACACCATCTGAAAACATCTCTGTGTGCAAGGCAAGATTTTTCTTATCACCCAGGAAAGTGAGAACTGCATCAGGTATAGCTCCAATGCCAAGCTGCAAAACCGATTCATCTTTAATCAGACTTGCACAAAACTCACCGATTTTCTTTTCTGTATCTCCAATTACAGGTGGCTGCAGCTCCGGAATTTCTTCATCAAATTCTACAACATCATCGATATCATTTATGTGAATCATTGAATTACCAAGTGTTCTCGGCATATTTTTATTAACCTGCGCAATTACAATATCCGCTTCCTCTGCTGCAGATCTGGTATAATCTACGGAAACTCCAAAACTGCAAAACCCGTGTTCATCCGGTGGTGTAACCATTACAAGAGCTACTTTAACATCTATTAGCTTTTCTTTAAACAGCTTAGGAACCTCGTGGAAGAATACAGGCGTAAAATCTGCATTTCCCTCCTGTACTGCATCTCTGGTCGTACCTCCTGCAAATAGTGAGTTATATTTAAAATGTCCTTCATATTCAGGCTTTGCCAACTCACCTGTCAGAGGAACCATCTGGATAATTTCTACATTTTCATACCTCTCACAGTTTCTGGAAAGTGCCCTGACAAGTTCCTTCGGCTCTGCCATTGCATGACCTAAAACCACTGTATCTTTTGACTTTATCATTTCAACAGCCTTGTCTGCTGTCTGTTTTTTATTTTCGTAAACTTTTTTCCAATCCATATTTTTCTCCTGATTAGTTAGTTATGATTAAAATTTTATATTCCTTATACCTATATAACTTGTTTCTATTCAAAATG
>AZKM01000028.1 GCA_000510425.1 Eubacterium nodatum ATCC 33099
TCTACTCGGTTTTTTATTCTGATTATATAGTTTTTTATTTATACATCCTTATTTCATTGCTGCCTTTGTATGATCCACATATATTTTCTGGATTCCCGGAATCTGACCCAGACCCTTGATCTGTGTCTTAACTGTAAATCCGGCTTTCTTGAATTCCATCTTCCATGAATCGTCATCGTCACCTGCCATATCGTTGTTGGCATGGTCACCTGCAACTACCATCATTGGGCGAAGAACTACTGTTTTGTATCCTGCTTTCTTCACCTTATTAATGATTTCTTTTACTGATGTTGACTCAGGTTCACCTTCTACAGTACCTACAAATACATTCTTATAGCCTAATTTATCAGCAACTGTCTGCATTTGAGTGTAGGAAACCTTAGCTTCGTGGGCTGTGCCGTGACCCATAAATACATACGCAGTCTTGCTGTCTGCAGATTTAATATCAGCAGCTCCATCATCTTTTGCAGCTTCCTTGGCCAAAAGTTTCATAACCTTTGTTTTGTCAGGGTTAATCTTCTTTTCGTCTTTACTTGCTTCTCCAAGTAACGGTTCTGCATACTTAACCTTGATGTCGCCCTTCTTTTCTTCGATGACTTTCTTAAGTTCATCGTACTCTGCACCATGCATCAGGTGAGTAGGCTGAACAATCATTTCCTTAACCTTTGCATCTGTGGCCTTCTTCATAGCCTGTTCAACATTATTGATTTTTATTCCGTCTCTTGACTGAATATGGTTAATAATGATCTGTGCCGTAAATGCTCTTCTTACATCATACTTAGGATAAGCCTTTGCCAGAGTCTTTTCAATTCCGCCGATTGTAGCGGCTCTGCTTCCATTGAAGCTTGTTCCGAAGCTTACAACAAGGAGTTCCTTATCCTTCTTCGGTGCAGCGTTCAGAGGTGCATCTTTCTTTGCATCTCCTGTGTTCAGACCATAGTAATCAGCTTCTTCAACTTCTTCCTTTTCCATCTTGGATAGAGCATCCCATGAAGCTTTAGCTACCTTGCACATCTTGTCGGTATTATCATTTCTTTCCTGAACATAGATTGCTTTAATCAAGTTGTCTGTAAGAGCAGGACTCTTCTGTTTCTTAACGGTTTCAACAGCCTTTGCTTCTTCCATTCCCTCTAAATCTTTAATTGTTGTTGTGGTCAAACCCTTTGAGGAAACCTTAATTGTTCTTGGATACCAAACGATGTTTGAAGCTGTTGTTCCATAGCTTCCATCTTTATTAACCTCTTTCAGTTCAGCATTCTTTGCTGCCTTTGCATGCTTAGCTGAGCGAGAAGCAAGTTTGATTTCCTTATCCAGATCATCAAGTTTAAAGGTATATGTCATATAGCCTTTATCGTCTTTCACTGCCTTAATCAGTTCATCCTTCTTAGCTTTAGCTGCATCTTTAGGTTCGCCCAAGAACAGAGCATCGTAACCCTTTCCGCTTAAACGAACAGTCACCTTGTACTTACCCTTTGCTACCTGTAATTTAACTTTCCCCTTGTCAGCATCAGCAAGTCTGAACATATTGCTGATCTTTGTTCCACTCTTCAATTCTGCCTTTGCAAAATAGCTGCCGTCCAGGTATTTGGAAGCTTCATCTTTCTTATCTTCTTCCTTTGCTCCACAAGCTGTGAAAGCCACAACCACTGCAACGGACAGAATTAAAGTTAATAATTTAATGATTTTGTTTTTCATAACTTACATTCCTCCTATAAAAAAACTATAATTTACTTTATTATACATTGTCTTCTTATAAATGTAAAGATTGGTAAAATGTATACATCTTCAAAGCTACCTTTTCAATTCAACTTTCAGCAAAACAGGATTATGATCTGCATTTTTAAACTGCAAATTCATATTTTTATACTTCTTCACTTTAATATTCTTTGAAAGAATAAAGCCGTCTATTACATAATATTGAAAGGATTTTTTATCGGCATTTTTAAAGGGTCTGTCAAGGGATCTGCAGCTCGGGTTCACAGTATCCATAACAAACTGCCAATTCTTTTTATATTTTTCTATATTTATGATTCCAGGTTTCCACGTCCCTTTCCTTCCCTTATATTTTAAGATATTCGCTGAAGAAAAAGTTTGATTGAAGTCTCCTCCCGCAATCACATAATTTCCTTTAGCTTTTTCCTTTTCAAGCAGCTTAAATAGCTCATTAGTTTGAGCTGTTTTTCCGGAGCCGTTGTCATATGCTTCCATATGCAGATTGACCATGACAAGGTCCTTCTTGCTGTCTTTTATCGGAATCCTTCCTACAAGCAAACAGCGCTTTAAATTCCCCAGTCTCTCCGGCCAACTGAAAGGAACAGGTAACTGAATCCTGCAAACTTTATCTATTGAAAACTTAGACTGTATTTGAATACCTGCCTCAACCTTTCCAATTGGCGGAATAGGGTATGGAATAAACGGAACCTTATAATTTGTGGCAAAACTGCTCTCAGTACCGTTCATGTTGTTTGAAATAATTCTGCTCTGATTGATTCCGTAAGACCTTTTCGAATTCACATCAACTTCCTGAAGCATTGCTATATCAGAATTCAAAGCCTTTATTTTTTTTATGATATTTTGTAAATTCTCATGTACACGTTCCTTGGAAGAAGCCCTTACTTCTTTCCCTCCATCCAGAAAAAAGTCGGCATCATCTCCTAATGCACCATATCCGATATTCCAGGATAAAATTGAAAATTCTTTTCCCTGCTTAAGTTTCTTCATTGAACTTTCCCTTAAACTTAAATCACTTTTATATAATTTTCCGTTAACGATTATACTCTTTCCAAGGGACTCAATAGCTTCAGGTCTATACTCGGTTACCGTCAAATATGCCAAAAGCATTGCTGAAAAAAAAATAAAAACTATGATAATTATAACCACTACCAATAAAACTTTTTTCCAAAGGGGTTTATCCTTTTTTATCAAAATACAGCCTTTTTCATATCTCATTTCGTATCGTACCTTTTATTATACCTTTTGTCATAACCAACTATACTTTCATCAGAAAACAACTGACCTGCCTGCCTTTATACAGTAATATGCCAAAATTTCCGAGGCTTATAACAATCATCCCCATCAGACATCCATAACCTGACATGGCATACAACATAATTGCCCCTCCGACTAATGTAACAATTAAAATTCCCAGCTTTTCGCCCAAAAACCACATCCTGTGTTCATAGTACACTGAATTTGTATAAAGTGCCATAAAAAACATTATCACACCAGCCAGTATTAAGACGGTAAAAAATTTATTATTCATCCCGGTGTGCCTGATAAAGGATTGTCCCACTGTCATCATGGTTATGGAAATAACCAGAGCATAATGGCTGAACATTAGTACAATGCCTCTGGTATCAGTTTCTCTGTCTATTAAATAATGATTATGTATCACATAGGATCCGAATAGAAGCAAAATCACCACGAAAACTGCAACAGAAGCCAAGCTGATTTTACCCGGAAGAAAATATTCTCCAACAGAAATGACCACTTCTCCAAAGGACAGTATGATCAAAAGTTCAAATCTTTCTGTCAAGTGTGGAAAGTCTACTATGCTGGTATCAAAATTTCGTCTTATAAAGGCAGGCAAAAACGCACCGGTAAAAATTCCTGCAACAGTAATAAAGAATGCTATATTTATGCAGGCACCTGAACTAATCAGTCCTGACGACACCGCATATATAATAACAAAAGAAAAAATAAGAGAAGAAAAAGTCCTGGATTCACCACTTCCAACGCCTTTATTTCGGGACTGCATAAAGTAAAGAAATGAGATTCCTCCAAGCATTACGATCATAACTCTATTAAATGTATTTGTCATCTGGAGGTCTGTCCTGTGAAGAATGTTAGACACAAAAAGGATTGACATCATATTAGCTGCCATTATGAAATTTTCATACCATCTGCCTGCAGAAAATCTATTGTTATAATTCGTCTGATAAAGCCAGACCTGAAGTACTACAAGAATTGACACATAATATATAAAAAATGTATACGGTGTTATCATACCTTCTGCAGTTGTTTCCAAAATGCCTGTAATCTTGGACATTGCATAGACAAACACCAGATCAAAGAATAACTCCAAAAGTGAAACTTCCTTTCCGTTTTGGCGTATCATGGTTTCTCTGTCAACTATACTGCAGCTCTTCGGAGGCATTGAGGACGCACTCCTGCCTATGCTTAAAAATTTATCCAGACCGTTTTTTAACCGTTTCATACTAAAACCCCTGTTACATTATCTGTATGTTTACAGTATTTCACTTACCTTTATTTTTGTCAATAACTATAATTATACAAAGAATACTATTTTGCATACGCATCCCGTTGTAGAGTATAAATTTTAGATAAATAAAAAACCGTTAGACTTGTGGAAAACACAACATTTCTAACGGTTAAACCTGGTTGCGGAGGGAGGACTTGAACCTCCGACCTTCGGGTTATGAGCCCGACGAGCTACCAACTGCTCCACCCCGCGATATCATATCAAATTATCATACTGCAATACTGGTGCCGGCGACCGGGGTCGAACCGGTACGGGTATCACTACCCACAGGATTTTAAGTCCTGGGCGTCTGCCAATTCCGCCACGCCGGCAGGAAAAAAATTGGCTCCGAGGGTGGGGCTCGAACCCACAGCCTACCGGTTAACAGCCGGTTGCTCCACCATTGAGCTACCTCGGATTACATCGTTTATCATATCGACAACAAGTATGATTATAGATTATGTTATGCTATTTTGTCAATACATATTTTACAATTTTTACAGACTTGAATCTTTTTTTTGTGATTTGAATTCTGAAAGCAAGTTCTACTCTGCCATTTTACTACAATACAGAAGCATTTCTCCATTATACATAAATTTATTTATAGTGATTCATATTCAGATGATTTCCGGCATTTATATATTTATTTTAGTTATTTACGCATCGAAGCCTTTTTGATGACCTTGTATCGTGATACAATAGAGAAGAATTATTACGGAGGTTATAAATGCTAATTGTACTTATTAAAGTTATATCTATTTTTTCTTTAATCCTAATAGGATATATTGCAAACAAAACAGAGGTTCTTCCTTCTTCCTCTCTACCATATTTAACAAATCTTTTGCTCTATATTACATCTCCCTGTATGATAATGAGCTCTATATATTCAAACACCTTATCAAAGAATTTAATACAATCCACAGTAGAAGTATCCATAGGCTCCATCTTCTATTTTGTGATTTCAAGCATACTGGCATATCTCATTATAAAAATTCTAAAATTCCATCCTAAAGAAGATTACGGAATGTATATATGTGCCATTTCTCTCGTAAATACGGGATTTATGGGATTTCCGATAACCAAAGAAATTTTCGGAAACACATACCTGTATTTGATGGCTATTCAAAATATTTTCCTGAATATATATCTGGTAGGATTCACTCCCGGTGTATTGAATATCGGACATAAAGTAAAAACAGGATTTAAAGATTTTTTAAAGGGAATGTGCAGTGTGATTACACTTTCGATAATAGTAGGATTGATACTTTTATTCACGGGAATCAGACTTCCTTCAATGCTTGATGACATTATAAATATGCTTTCAGATGCTACCATTCCCGTTTCTATGATTGTGGTTGGCGTTCAGCTTGGTTCAAGCAAATTCAAAACTTTAATCAGTAGGTATAACATAATTGTAACATTTGTTTCTATGTTCATCATACCAATGCTTACTTTCCTTGTTGTGGATAATATGAACTTCCTAACGGTGGAATCCAAGGTTACACTGATTTTTGCCACAGCATTTCCGACGGCTGTCATGGGTGTTATCTTTGCTGAACAGTATAATAAAAACAGTCGGGGTATGGCAGAGATTGTTTCCCTCAGCACATTGATATCAATAGCTACCATTCCCCTTGCGGCTGCATTTTTATCGGCATATTATGGATTATGACATGGACGATGTCAATTCGCCTTTTTCCTGCCTGTCTAATTCCATATTGTTTTCCACAACAACAATCTTTTGACGATACTTATTCTCCTTTTCGATATTTCCTATGGCTTTATATAGGTTTGCCAGTTCTTTCATAGTTTCCACATTGCTGGGCGAAATGGCCAAAACCTTTAGAAATGCTTCTTCTGCTTTGATCTCTTCTGAAATATCTTTATAAGCAACTCCCAAATAATACCAAAGAGGCCACCATTTATTAAACCTTGGATCATCTCGATATGGTTCAAGGATTTCTATTCCTTCTGCGAATCTGCCACCCAAAACATGATTATATCCCTCTTCGATTTTACAAGGCTCATGGAGTTTTGATAAAAGTTCTTCTACCTCTGTGCTAAGCTCATTGTCCTTTGACAGTTCAAGAAACCTCTCCCATGTTAACTTTGCCTTTATATAAAGTCCCATATTCAAATATCCGAAACCCAAGAAATAAAAGCCCATATCAAAGTCACCTGCCATCAGAGTCAGGTGCTCAAACGCTTCTAAGGACTCTGCCTTAAATCTGCCTAAATAATCTTCATCATCTGAATTCTCATAGGCATCTTTGCAAGCTCTTCCATAGCAATAAAAGCCATCTTTATTATCCGGATCTATTTGGATACATGCTCTGAAAATTATGCATGCACTTTCGTAATCATCCTTATCAGCATAATCTACGCCCTCATTTAACAGAGGCAGAACAAAGTCTTTTTTGAACATTCTCTTTATATATGAAATATAATTATCCTTGTATTTAAAGTTTATATCACATCCGATTACATATGCCATATTCCTTGCAATATCCAAAGTTGTCATTCCCTGAGAAATTCCGCTTTTTCTAATCGGTACCGGAACCCCTGACAAAATATCCGAAAGTCCTGTCTTACCTAAATATCCATCTGAAAGTTCATCGAATAAAAATTCTTCCTGAACTTTTGGAATAAGATATTCACCAACTCTGTCACTGCGCATTTCTTCACTCATAAACTAAAACTCCCATCCT
Source organism: Eubacterium nodatum ATCC 33099 (assembly GCA_000510425.1). Lineage (GTDB taxonomy): Bacteria > Bacillota > Clostridia > Peptostreptococcales > Anaerovoracaceae > Aminicella > Aminicella nodata. The sequence goes on from AZKM01000028.1 coordinate 6,970, forward strand.
TTATTCATAAATCGTTTTGCAATCTCCGGATTCAATGTTTCAAGCACATCCAAAATCATGAAATTCTCTACTCTGTCCATAAGTCCCATGTGATTATACTCAAAAGTCTTTGCAAATTTATACATGATTCTGTACATATCTTCTTTTTTATGAGAAACCATGTGATATTCATTTCTATAATAAAAATCCGCCAGTCTTTGATAAAAGTCAAAAGGTCTCATGGAAAGTTCTTCCATGAGAAAATCCAAGGTGCTTTTAAATCCTCCTCTGTTATAAAAAAGTTCCAGAACTGTTTCAACCATCTTTAATTTCACCAAATCAAGTGCTGAAATATACTTATTCGAAATAATCTCATAAGGTGCTTTCTCTCTGTATCTATATCCATGCTCTTCAGCTATGCTCCTGAGCTTCGTGCCCTTCAACAACTTCAAAAAACCCATCTGAAACTGTCCCGGTTTCACATTATATACCCTATCAAATGACAGCCCAAATGATGTATAATCCTCATATGGAAGACCTGCAATGAGGTCAACATGCACATCCACATTATCTATCTCCACAAGTCTTTTCACATTTGTCAAAACAGCATCGGTGGTATTGTTTCTGTTGATTTCTTTCAATGTATATGGGTTAACCGACTGGACTCCTATCTCAAATTGAAAAAGTCCTTTCCTCGCTTTGGATAGAATTTTAAATGTCTCTTCGTCCAGCATATCTCCACAAATCTCAAAGTGGAAATTTGTTGTTCCATTATCCTTGTCTATTAAATATTGCCAAAAAGAATTTGCTCTCTTTTTGTCATAGTTAAAGGTTCTGTCAATGAACTTAACCTGCTTCACTCCCTTATACACAAGATATGCTATATCCCTTCGCAAACGATTTAAGGAAACCGCCCTAACTCCCCCATTTAAAGATGATATGCAGTAGGCACATCTGAAAGGACAACCTCTGGTAGATTCATAGTAAATAATTTTGTCCGATTCCACTTCAAGATAGGTATATGGAAACGGCAAACTGTCCATAGGCGGCAGTGAGCCTCTTTCCGTCGACACAACGGACTTTCCTTTCCTGAAAGTAATGGCATCCACTTTTGTATAATCAGGTTTTTCAGAAAGGTATTCGCCCATGAACTGGGAAAAAGGTTTTTCTCCTTCTCCCCTGATTATAAAATCTGCCCATGGATTTTTCTTTATAAAATCCTCTGATTCATAGCTTACCTCCGGACCGCCGAGTAAAAACTTCATGCCGGGTCTTGCCTTTTTCAAATTACTGCATAACTCTTTTATCTTTTCTATATTCCATATATAGCAAGAAAAGCATACAAGGTCATATCCGCCTCTGATAATTTCATTGTACACAAAATCTCTGTCATTATTTATAGTATATTCCTCAAGCTTAACGTCTATGTTGGAGTTTATAAGAATACAATACAGATATTTAAGGGCTAAATTCGTATGTATGTATTTTGAATTTAGAGTGGTAAGCAATATCCTCATTATAACATCCTGAACCTTTCATCTTTTAACATGCCTATATCTTCCATAGCTTTTTTCAAAAGTCCCATCATGTGCTGTTTATCCTCTGGTAAGTTGCCTCTTAGTGACAGATAATTGGATGCGTGATTGCTTCTGAATACCACAGGCTTCGTAGGATTCATATGTTCCATCATCAAATAAGTTTCTGCAACTATTTCTTCCGGTGTCAAAAGTTCGAGTTCACCGCTTTCAACTTCTCTCATTATTGAAGCCCTTGGATCAAGCATAAGTGTGAGCAATGCCACATAAGATGCGTTCATTTTGCTGATCATCTCTCCTGTTTTGACAGCATGCTCACGCCATCCTGCTTTTCCTGCGATTCCCGAGATAAAAGTAACCGATGCCTTAATTCCTGATTCTTCTATTGCATGAACTGCTTTTATCAAATCTTCTGCGGTTTCTCCTTTTTGAATTTTTTTGAGAACCTCATCGCTTCCTGATTCTGCTCCTAAATAAATCATCTTAACTCCATTTTCATAGAGTTCCTTTAATTCGTCAGGAGTTTTATGCAAAACATCATTTGCTCTTCCATAGACATTGACCCTTTTACACTCAGGGAAAAGTTCTTGAATTTTTTTAAGAATTATCATCAGCTTTTCATTACTTAGACAAAGAGCATCTCCATCGCAAAGGAAAATTCTTTCAACATATTTATAACTTTTTCTTGCATCTTCAAGATCCTCAATAACCTCATCCATCCTGCGCAGATGAAATTTTTTATCCTTGTACATGCTGCAGAAGGTACACTTATTATGGGTGCATCCCACCGTAACCTGAAGTAATAAACTATACGCTTCGCTTGGAGGTCTGTAAATGTCTCCTTCGTATCTCATCTATAGCTCTCCTAACCCTACATGCGTTCCGGTGCCTGCATTCCAAGTAAAGCCAATCCTCGCTTAATGGCATTTTTAGCTGCAATGGTCAGAGCAATTTTCGCCGTCTTTTCATCATCATTATCAGTCAGAATATGCTCGTCATGATAAAATCTGTTAAAACCCTGTGCCATATTTACAACATGACGAGTTATAATTGAAGGTTCAAATTTTTCTCCCGCTTCAACAACAACTCCGGGGAAAGCATAAATCAATTTGACAAGTTCGTATGCACTGTCGCTGTTTAAATATTTAAAGTCTATATCGAGTTTCTCTGCCTTAGAAACTATGGCATCCCCTGCCTTTCTCAGTACGCTTGCCCCACGAGCATGGGTATACTGAACATAAGGTCCGGTTTCGCCGTCGAAATTCAAAACCTTATCCCACTTAAACACATAGTCTTTAATTTTATTATTTGACAGTTCCTGAAAAATCACTGCACCGATTCCTACCTGTTTTGCAACTTCGTCAATGAAATCTGCATCGGCGGCAGGATTCTTCTCAGAAATAATTTCCCTTGTTTTTTCAACTGCCTTATTTAATACATCTTCTAAGAATACAACTCTTCCTGAGCGAGTTGACATGGTTCCTTCTTCCAAACTTACCATTCCGAAAGGAACATGAATACAGTCCTTTACCCAGTCATAGCCCAGAAGTTCAACCACTTTCATCCACTGCTGGAAGTATAGGTTCTGCTGTGTGGCAACCACATAGATATTCTTATAGAAATCATAAGTTTCCTTTCTATAAACTGCCGTTGCAATATCCCTTGTGCAGTATAAAGTCGAACCGTCTGACTTGGTAATGAGTGCCGGCGGCATTCCATATTTCTCAAGGTCTACAATTTGAGCACCTCTCGAAACTTCTAACAGTCCTTTTTCTTTCAGCTCCTCAATGAACCTTTGCATCTTATCCGAATAGAAACTCTCACCGTCCACTTCATCAAATTCGATATTCAGCATTTTATATACTCTGTTAAACTCTTTCATGGATTCTTCGCTGAACCATTTCCAGAGTTTAAGTTCTCCCTCTTCACCTTTTTCAAGGTCTACAAATGCTTTTCTCGCCTCATCATCAAGTTCAGGGTGCTTTTCCGCCTCCACATGGAATTTTGTATAGTAGTTCAATAAAGTGGTTATAGGAGCATCTTTGACATCCTGTTCATTTCCCCAGTGACGATATGCAACAATCATCTTACCGAACTGGGTACCGTAATCCCCTACATGATTCAACCTTCTGACTTTGTATCCCAGAGCATCGTAAATCAGATAGATTGAGTTACCTATTACCGTACTTCTTATATGACCTATGTGGAAAGGTTTTGCAATATTGGGAGAAGAATATTCCACAATTACAGTTTTTCCCTCTCCCATACTTGATTTTCCAAAGTTTTCTCCATCTATCGCTTCTTCCAGAGTTGACTTTATGTAACCTTCTTTAGACAAAAACATATTCACATAAGCATTTACCTGCTGCACATCGGAAAACAGGGATTCGCCTTTGATGGATTCTGTAATGTCTGCTGCTATCATCTGAGGGGCTTTTCTCATAACTTTTGCAAGTCTGAAACATGGAAATGCATAATCTCCCATCTTTGAGTCCTGAGGAATTTCAAGAAGCTCAATAGCATCTTCTAATGAAAGAGCATCTATCTTTGAACTAATAATCTCTGCAATTCTTTCTTTGTAGTTTACCATCTGTCTATCTCCTTTTCAGATATTATTTTTATATTCTTTTCCTTTAAAATCTTTACAAATATACCGTCACCATCAATCAGTGTCTTTGAAAAAGTACCGTCGTATATTCTTCCGTTCCCGCATGATGGGCTGTTTGCTTTTAAAATTGCCCCTTCAATATTTTCTCGTCGCCTCTCTGCCTGTTTTAAAACATGTTCCCATGCCCTTTCGGCACCGAATTCAAACTCCTGCGTTCTGTCCAATCCATCCCTGTCTATAATCCTATCTCCTTTTATTTCTGCCGGTTCTCTTGGATTTGTAAGCCCACCCATAGTTTCCGGACATACCGTACAGCAGGAATGATTCTGATAAAATTCTATCACTTTTTGATTTTCATTATTGCTGCCATCATATTTACAGTTGTTTCCAAGCAGGCAGCTGCTGATAATATACATTTTTCACTCCATTTTTAGCGTAACAACGGTTACACCCTCTCCGCCTTCGTTATAATTTCCGGCTTTGAATGATGCAACATGTTTATTCCTTTTCAGATATTCTCTGATACCTTTCTGCAAAATGCCATTACCTTTTCCATGTATAATATATACACTCTTAAGTCCTGCCATAAATGCATCGTCAAGATATTTTTCAACCTCCATCCTGGCACTGTCAAGGTTTTCACCCTGCACATTGCACGAGGTTTTCACTGACATAGTCTTATTCTTGAGCAGATTTCCGTACACGGCTTTTGAGTTTTGTTTTTTCCTGCTCTTTTTTCCGTCAACTATCAGCATTATATCTGAAATTTTAACGTTCATTTTCATAATTCCCAGCTGAATCTGAAGTTCACCCTTTACATCGGGAAGTGTCAAAATCTCTCCATTTTGGTTAAGGGAAAGAACCCGAACTGTATCTCCAATTTTAAGATCATCGGCACTTACCGGGCTGCTGTTAACTTTCTGCACCGCCCTCTCTGCAAATTTCTTTTCCTTTTCTCTCAGGCGCTCTCTGTTGATGTCAAAATTTTTATTCCTCTCCCCAAGGCTTTCCAGTTTTGAAAGGTCTCTAAGCTCTTTTTTAACCTCCATTGCAGTCTCTTTAGCCTCTTTAATCATCCTTCTTGCCTCAACTCTGGCATCTGCCAAAAGTTTCTCCTTCTGTGCTTCAAATTCTGCTTTTTTTTGTTCAATTATTCTCTGTTCATTCCTGATTGCTTCTGTTATTTTTACGGCTTCATCTCTTTCAAGTTCTGCTCTTTTCTTATCTTCTTCAAGAGCTAGAAGAACATCCTCAAACTCCACATCTTCCTGCTTCAACAACTTCTCCGCCCTTTGAATTATATTTTCCGGAAGTCCCAATTTACTTGAAATTAGAAAAGCATTGGATTTTCCCGGCGTTCCGAGGCGAAGTCTGTATGTAGGACTGAGAGTTTCCACATCAAACTCCATGGATGCATTTTCTACCCCGGGTGTTGAAATGGCATACTTTTTGATTTCATTGTAATGAGTCGTTGCAACTGTTATTGCTCCTCGTTCAAAAATTGAATCGAGAATTGATATCGCAAGAGCTGCTCCTTCTGTAGGATCGGTTCCCGCCCCCAGTTCATCCACAAGTACAAGTGTGTTTTTACCTGATTTATTCACAATTTCCACAATATTTTTCATGTGAGACGAAAAAGTGGAAAGACTCTGTTCAATACTTTGTTCATCACCAATATCTGCAAATATATTTTCGAATATAGGCATGTTGCTTATCGCCAGTGCGGGTATATGCAGACCCGATTGAGCCATCACAGACAAAAGACCTATGGTCTTAAGTGTCACAGTTTTTCCTCCCGTATTGGGACCGGTAATAACAAGACTCCTAAAATCTTTTCCCAAAGTAACCGATATAGGAACAACTTTCTCTGCATCTATGAGGGGATGTCTTGCCTGCTTCAAAACCATTATTCCCTCTTCATTTATTCCGGGTTCATTTCCCTTCATTTTAAGGGAAAGCTTACCTTTAGCCATTATAAAATCCAATCTGGTCAACAGCCTTTGAGTATTTATCAAGTCCTTACCGGCTTCAGCGACTCTGTCGGAAAGCTCCTGTAGAATCTTTGCTATTTCAACATTCTCGGCTATTTCAAGTTCACGAAGCTCATTATTCATATTAACGATCTGCTGCGGCTCAATAAACAAGGTAGCACCTGCTCTTGACTGGTCATGCACAATGCCCGGAAAACGACTTCTGTGCTCCTGTTTAACCGGGATTACATATCTGCCATCCTTAATTGTCACCAGTGTGTCCTGCAAATACTGTCTGTTGCTTTGACTATTTGCAATGTGATTAAGTTTATTTCGTATACTGTCGTTTTTCTGCTTAATTTCCCTTCTAATCTGTTTCAACCCGGAAGAAGCATTATCGGCAATCTCATCTTCAGACAAAATACATCTGTCTATATCTGCCCTAAGATTTGGATAAGCAACGATTAACTCTACCAAAGATATTATCAGGGGAATATCGGGAATATCCGACTTTATAAAACTGACTACATTTTCACTTGCAGACAAATTATAATGCACCATTAAAAGTTGTTTAGCAGTCAATACTCCACCTTTTTCCGCAAGGGATACAATTCTCTCAATGTCATATATTCCCTCTGTAGGAAGGCTTCCTTTATGCACAATAAGGTCAACTGCCTGCGTAGTTGACCTTAGCTCTTCTGATATAGCACGAATATTTGTGTCAGGGCAAAGATTTTTTGCCATATCCTTAGACATTCGGCATGTTGCCTCTGCTGTCAAAAGTTCTATTATTTTTTTGTATTCTAAAATATTAAGTGCTTTTTCGTTCATCGAACAATTTTATCCTCTTTGGATTTTTTCTAACTGGCTCTTAAGCTGAATATTCTCCATTTGAAGGTCAAAAATCTGGTTTTCAAATTCTGAACATCTCTCTTTAAGGTCCTTGAATTTCTTATCTTCTTTTTGTCCGTCCAGTTTCATCTTGTCCATAGCTTCACGAAGCTGTTTATAATTTTTCTTCGCATCTTCCCAAAGTTTAATGTAATGAGCCGTATCTCTTTCCAGCTGTTCATTTGCAGTCTTAAGTCTATCCATTTCATCCTTTTCGTCAAAGAATTCCTCAGCGATGTTTATTGATGTCAAAACGGCAATAGCACTTGTTCCATTGCGTCCCATAACCTTTGAAATAAGGTGCATACGGTCATCAACATATCCTGCAATTTTTTCTATTTCCTTCTGAGTTTTATCTCCTGTAATGGTATAGGTCTGCCCATAAATTTTCACATCTACTTTATCGCTCATAATCTCACCTCTCTATCTAATACCTTAATCACGAAGTACAGCACCAAACCGTTTTTTCAACATCTCCACCACTGCATTGTGAGCATGGTCAGCCTCTTCATCGGTTAAAGTCTTATTTTTATCTCTATACTTCAGGCTGAAAGCAACACTCTTTTTACCTTTTCCAACCTGAGCACCTCTATATACATCAAACAGCTTAATGTCTTCTAAAATTTCTGTCTCCAGTTCTTTCACCGCTTCTTCAATGCTGCCTACTTCCAAGTTTTCTTCAACAATCAATGCCATATCTCTGCCTGTTGCCGGATATTTCGGTAAATGTTCAAACTGAATTTCTCTATCTGCAATTTCAAATAAAAGATCTAAGAATAACTCCGAACAGTAAACTCTGGTATCTATATTAAAATTATCTAAAACATCAGGGTGTATCTCACCCATTATTCCCAGCTCAACTTCTCCGCCATGGTCATCTTTTGATAAAACTCTTGCACATCTGCCCGGATGATATACACCGTATTCACGCTCTGCAACAAATCTGACATTAGAAATTCCAAGCTTGTTTAATAGTGCCTCAATCATTCCTTTTAAGGTGTAGAAGGATTCATCCTCTCCATAACAGCCTATGGAAAGATTATACGCTTCATCCGGAAGTCCGTGAGCATCTATTAGATTTTTCATAAATGTATTTCCGATTTCAAATGCTTTAACACATTCTATTTTTCTTGAAAAGTTTCTGGACAATGTGTCAAGCATTCCCGGAGTCAATATGGTTCTAAGGGCTGAGGTTTCCTCTCCCATCGGATTTATCATTCTGACAAAATTTCTTTCCCAGGAGTCTTCATCTATACCTATCTTATCCAATATTTTATCATTTGAGAAAGAATATGTCTGAATCTCATTGGCACCCATTCCACAAAGAGTATCCCTGACAAGTTCTCTCAGATCCCATTCACGCGGGAAATCTGCTTTTGAAGTGCAATTTGGAAGTGTCACAGGAAGATTATCATACCCATACATTCTGGCAACTTCTTCCACATAGTCAACTTCTTCCAGAAGATCCGTTCTAACTGTAGGCGGAGTGATAAACATATTATCTCCATCACCTTCAACTTCCATCTCAAGACTATCAAAATATTTCACCATTTCGTCTCTGGAAATATCCGTACCTAAAACCTTATTTATCCGACTTACTCTTGCACATACCGTCGGAGCTTTAATTTCATTTGGATACACATCCACACTGCCCCTAAGCACCGTCCCGCACTGCATAAGCTCAACCAACTTACACACTCTGTCTGCAGCGGCTTCGCATAGATTGGGATCGATACCTTTCTCGTATCTTCCTGAGGCTTCGGTTCTGAGCCCTAATTTCTTAGAGGTAATCCTCACACTGTTAGAAACGAAGTTAGCAGACTCTATAACTACTGTGGCTGTATCTTCAGTTACTTCCGAATTAAGACCTCCCATAACACCTGCAACTGCAACAGACTTCTTGCTATCCTTAATCATGAGCATGCTTTGGTCAAGTTCCCTTTCTGTTCCGTCAAGGGTGGTGAATTTTTCACCGGACTGTGCCGGTTCAACCACGATTTCGGAGCCTTCAAGCTTGGTTATGTCAAAGGCATGAAGGGGCTGACCATATTCAAGCATTACGAAGTTTGTAATGTCCACTATATTGTTTATAGGTCGCATTCCTGCAGCCATAAGTCTTTTCTGAATCCACCACGGGGACTGTTCTATTTTAACATCTTTGATCACCCTTGCGGTGTATCTTGGACAAAGTTCCGAGCGAACCTCAACAGAAATATATTCTTCCGACCTTTCAGTTGAAGCTTTAAGCTCGATATCCGGATATTTCATCCTTTCACCAAAGGTGGCAGCCGCTTCTCTTGCCATTCCAAGCATAGACAAACAGTCAGGTCTATTTGGAGTGATTTCAAAATCAACTGCATAGTCTTTAAGACCTAAAACCTGCACAATGTCTTTTCCTAATGAATCATCCCAGCTTCCCGGCAAAATCCAAATCCCGTCATTGGAAAACATTGGAGAAACTTTTTCATCAAATCCAAGTTCGGTAGCTGCACATAACATACCGTGGCTTTCAACTCCACGGAGAAAGCCCTTTTTTATTTCTACGCCATCCTCAGTCTTAGGCTGACCGTGAAGTGGTCCCGGAATTCTGCTTCCCGGAACAGCTACGGGAACATAAGCTCCTTCAAATATGTTATCGGCACCTGTCACAATCTGTGTAAGATCCCCTCCTAAATTAATCATGCAAACCTTCAGGCGGTCTGCATCGGGATGATTTTCTATCCTGTCAATTCTTCCGATCTTTACATTTTCAATCCCTGTGCCCAGTTCTTTGCAGGTTTCCAGATTGGATCCTGTCATTATCATTTTATCACAAAACTCTTCTACAGAAGTATTTATGTCTACATAGTCTTTTAACCAATTAAGTGATACTATCATATCTGTCTATGCCCTCCTATTTGAACTGGTCGATGAATCTCATATCGTTCTCATATAGAAGTCTGATGTCATCTATTCCGTATTTTAGCATTGCAATTCTTTCAACGCCCATTCCCACCGCAAATCCTGTATATTTTTCAGAATCTATTCCACCTGCTTCATGCACATGCGGGTGTGTCATACCGCAACCTAAAATTTCAATCCATCCGCTTCCTTTACAGACATTACAGCCTTTTCCACCACATTTAAAGCACGATACATCCATTTCCGCACTGGGTTCTGTAAAAGGAAAATGATGCGGTCTGAATTTAGTTTTAGTCGCAGGACCGAAAAGTTTCTTCGCCATAAGATCCAATGATCCTTTAAGATCTGCCATAGTTATATCCTCACCTACAACCATCATCTCCACCTGATGAAAGGTTGGTGAATGAGTTGCATCCGGAGTATCACAACGAAAACATCTTCCCGGCATAATAACTTTATAAGGTACCTGCAGTTCTTTTTCCGCTCTCACTTCTCCCGATGAGGTGTGTGGTCGTAGAACTATACCTTTATCAATATAAAAGGTATCGGTTATATCCCTTGCAGGATGAAATTCCGGCGAGTTCAATCCATCAAAAGTGTTAAATACAGTGTCCACCTCAGGGCTTTCATAAACTGCATAGCCCATTGAACGAAAGATTCCCACGATTTCATTTATCACCTGAGTTATAGGATGTTTTACTCCAACTTTAGGAATAATACCCGGCTCGGTTACATCTATGGTTTCAGCTTTAAATCTTGCCTTTTTTGCCTGTTCCTTAACCATCGCAACTTTTTCATTGAGCATTGTCTCAAACTTTGCCTTTGCCTTATTGGCAGCCATACCCATTTCCTTTTTCTCCTCAGGGGAAAGTTTACCCATCCCTCTAAGGATTTGCGTAAGCTGACCTTTTTTTCCCATAACTTTGATACGAATTTCCTCTGTATCATCTATAGACACAGCTTTTTCGAGCTGCATCCTAGCCTCTTCCAATACCTTCTCTAATTTTTCCTGCATGTTAATACCTCATGAAATTTATTGTCTTACAGCCTCGTACATTAAAATGCCGGCAGCCACTGCTGCATTTAATGACTCAAGTTCTCCTGCCATGGGAATAGTGACTCTGCAGTCTGCAGCTTCCACAATTTCAGCACTACATCCATTTCCTTCGTTTCCGATAACAAGAACCACTCCTTCTTTAAGGTTTATGTTATAATATTTATAGTCACCTTCTAGGATTGATACCGTAAGTTTTTTATTTAATTTTTTAACCAGCTCAAATAATTCATCTGTCGATGAAATATAGAGTATCGGAACTCTAAACAAAGCTCCCGCTGCCGCTCTAACAACCTTGGGGGAGTAAACATCGGCTGTTCCTCTTATACAGATAACACCTCTGTACCCTGCCCCTTCTGCAGTCCTAATTACTGTTCCAATATTTCCCGGATCTTGAAGTCTATCCAAAACGACCAGATTATCTTTAGCATCGCAAAGTCTTCCAAAATCTGAAATTCCGGTAACCTTTTTTTTAATGACTGCCATGACTCCCTGACTTGTTTTGGTACCTGCTACCTGTGAAAAAAGATTATGACTCAGCTTATACGTGGCAGTTTTCATACCATAAGTGAAAGCAGCATCTTCTCTCAATATAACCTTATCGATCAGATGTCCATATCTTATAGCCTCAAATAAAAGATTTTCACCTTCCACAAGGTATTTACCCATTTCATCTCTATATTTCTTTTGATTCAGTTTAACCAGTTCTTTGTATATTTTATTGTCTTTTGATGAAATAATCTTATCCATATATAGCATGAAAAAGCCGGTAGAACCACCGGCTTTTATAAAGCAAACTTTATTATTTAGTGTTTAGAAATGTTGGAATATCAAATTTAGAATCTGACGGATCCTCTTCTCTCGTCTCTGCAAAAATCTGTTCCAAAGTCACCTCTTTACCTGCAATGCCATCTTCTGCGGCAATGTTTTTCTGTGCCTTGGCAGATTCCGGAACCTTGAAATTCTGTGCCTTTGTTCCAAGTCCTTCTTCAAAGCCTGTAGCAATAACAGTAATAGAAATTTCATTATTCATTTCTTCGCTCACAGATGCACCGAAAATCAGGATAGCCTCATTATCCGCCTGTTCTTCAACCAAGCTTGCGATCTCGTTCACTTCCATCATTCCTAAATCGTAACCACCGGATACATATAGCAATATAGCCTTTGCTCCACTGATTCTTGTTTCAAGCAGCGGACTCTCTATTGCTGCGGTAACAGCTTCTTTAGCTCTGTCATCGCCTGTTCCGTGTCCTACGCCCATGTGTGAAACACCTCTGTCTGTCATAACCGATCTTACATCGGCAAAGTCCACATTGATAAGTGCAAAATCTGAAATTAAATCCGAAATGCCCTGTACACCCTGACGAAGTACATCATCTGCCATCGCAAAAGCTTCCACCATGGAAGTGTCTTTCGCACAGTTGGCAAGGAGCTTGTCGTTTGGAACCACTACCAAAGAGTCTACATACTTCTTTAAAAAGTCAAGACCTAAATCAGCCTGTGCCTTTCTCTTTCTTCCTTCAAATGAAAACGGTTTGGTAACCACCCCCACCGTAAGAATGCCCATATCCTTAGCAGCTTTTGCAATGATAGGAGCAGCACCTGTTCCTGTACCGCCACCCATACCGGCTGTGATGAAAACCATATCCGTCCCTTCCATCAAATCCGCTAAAGTATCTAAATTCTCTTCTGCCGATTTTTGACCAATCTCAGGATTGCCTCCTGCACCAAGACCTCTTGTAAGCTTTTCGCCAATCTGAATCTTGGTTTCTGCATTACAACGACCAAGTGCCTGCTGGTCAGTATTAATCGCGATATATTCAACGCCCTGTAGGTTTGTTTCCAACATTCTGTTTACAGCATTGCAGCCACCGCCACCAACACCAATTACTTTAATAACAGCACCTTTTGACTGTTCATTTTCAAATTGCAACATTTAAACTGCCTCCTTGGATCCCATATTATCTGTATTTTATCATATAATAAAAAATTTTGCACGATTTTTTTTAAAAAGCGGGAGAAAAGGAGATATAATTATGATCTCCCAGATTAATTGTGCCCCTTTTTATCTTACTTTTGTATAATTTATTGATAACTTTTTGCAAATCTCCGTTATCTATAACTTCTTTCATCCTATCAGGCGTTCCTCTGACAATCAGTGTATCAAACACATAAGCTTCTATATATCTGTCCTTAACCTGTATTTTTTTAAAGAAAAGGTCTCCTTTATTCATCAGGGCAACCATGGATAAGGTTTCCTTCAAAGTAACCTTTTCCTCTGCACGAACCTGCTCTCCCACTTTTATTTTACTCAAGGTCAAGCCTTTTAAGAGTGTAAGCTTAGGATCTATGGAACCTATTCTAAGTATGATACCCGATTCAGAAATCACTACATATTTGTTTCCGTATTTGATATTTGCAACCTGCTTTCTTTCCTCCACATCTATTTCCAATGTAGAAGGCAGACGGCGCTTAACATTGACTTCTCTGAAATAAGGATTTGTTTCAAGGTTTTTTATAATCTTCTTTTTTCCCGGCTTGAAAATAAGATTATTTCCTGTAACAGCTCCACTCATTACTATCACTTCTTTATCTGAATAATAATGATTTCCGGTCACGGTAATCTTATCCACATTGAAAAAAGGAGAAAATAAAAATAATACAAAAGCAATTACAGCGGTTGCTCCCCCCAAAAGTCTTACCAAATAGTGTTTTTTTCTGTGCTTTTTCTTCTTCCTTTCAACTTCTCTACAGCCAATTTTTTCTATAGTACTTTCTATTGAGTTAGTAACTATATTTTTTTTCGGCATTTCTTCACAAGCTTTTGCAAAATCTTTTTTAGAGAAAGTCATAGTCTTGTTTGCTTCTTTATTCTTTTCTTCTTTTATTTTTTCACCCATAAACTATTTTAAATCCTCTTTAATACTTTCATAAATCAGTTCTGCCGAATTATGTAAAACGGCTTTTGAACTCATCTCCCCCATAGTCTTAAGTTTGTGCGGATCACTGCTTAGTCGCATAACCAGATCACTTAAACTCTTTGATGTTAAATTCTTCTCTTCGAGAATTATAGCACCACCCTTATCGGCAACGGATTTTGCATTGAAATACTGATGGTTTCCTGTCACATTCGGAGACGGAATCAATAAACAAGCTCTCCCGCTTACACACATTTCTGCAACGGACAAAGCTCCTGCCCGTCCTACCACTAAATCAGCAGCACTTATATAGTCCTGCATCCTGTTTATATAAGGTTCCATCCTAACTCTATCATTTATATCAATCCCCAGTTCTTTAACTTTCTCCATGATTTCATCATAATACATAGTCCCTGTTCCAAAGAGAAGAACCATATCTTCGTTTTCTGAAATCATTTTAATTAAATCGAACATAGCGTAATTTATCTGCTCTGCTCCCTGACTTCCCCCAAAGACAAAACAGACAAATTTATTTTCGTCTATATCTAAATTTCTTCTGGCAGATTTTATATCAGCATTGAAAAATACCTCTCTAACCGGATTTCCCACATATTTATGTTTTTCCGGCTCTTTGAAAAATTCGGAGGCCTCGTTAAAACCCAAGAATACTCTGTCCACAAATCTCTCAAGCCCTCTGTTGGCCATTCCGGGATAGGCATTTTGTTCGTGAATATAACATTTAGCACCGTATTTATGTCCTGCATATATCACCGGAAAGCACACGAATCCTCCTGTTCCGATAACTGCATCGGGTTTAAATTTCTTCATTATTTTAAGGGTCTGTCTGACACCTCTAAAAGTTACAAAGCCTGTGGCTGCAAGTTCAAACACATTACTTTTGTCAAACCATCTGGCAGCAACATATTCTATGGGATATCCGGTTTTAGGAACAATATCTTTCTCCAGTCCGATATCATTTCCAATATATAAAATATCGGAATCCGGTTCCCTCTTCTTTATTTCATCTGCTATGGCCAAGGCAGGGTATATGTGCCCGCCTGTTCCTCCTCCTGTTACAATCACTCTCATATAAACTTTTCTCTTTTCTCTGATCTACCTGCTTTATTTTTTCTTACAGACCTTCTTCTCCTGAAAGAAGTTCTTAAACTGCCTCTGTCTTCCTTACTCTCATATAAAGTCGATTGTCTTGAGATATTTAAAAGTATACCTATACATCCCATAAAAATCCAGAGAGTGTTTCCTCCATAGCTTATAAACGGCAGTGCAACCCCTGTAGGCGGCATTGACGAAGTTACAACAGCAATATTCAAAATAACCTGAATACCTATCATCATCGTTACTCCGCCGGCAAACAACATTCCAAAAAGATCAGGAGCATTTATTGTCACCTTGGCACATCTCCAAATTAGAATTATAAAAACTGTTAACATTACTAAAACTCCTGCCAAACCCATTTCTTCGCCTATTATTGCTAAAATAAAATCATTTTGGGGTTCCGGTAAATATAATGTTTTCTGTATACTCTCACCGAGTCCTCTTCCTGTCAGGCCGCCTGTTCCCAAAGCCAGAAGGGACTGGACAGCCTGAAAGCCATCGTCCTTTGCTGCCTTAAAGGGATCCCAAAAGCTAAAGAGCCGGGTTGCCCAGTATGTTCCGCTCGTTGCAATCCCACAAACTGCAAGAATACCTAATCCTGCAATTGTTATTATATATTTTAGATCTAAGCCTGCTAAGAATGTCATTCCAACTACAATACCTGCCAAAGTCATAGCAGTAGACAGGTTTGGCTGTTTCATAATCAAGAAAACGCAAAAACCGGTAACGCAAAATATTGGAAGAAGTCCATCCTTAATTCTGACTATTCTTTCCGGATCATCTGAAATAAACTTTGCAAGTAGAATAATCACTCCTGCCTTTACAATTTCCCCCGGCATAATTGTTATGGGTCCCAGATGAATCCATCTTGAGGATCCGTTTACCGTAACGCCTACGGAAGTTATAACCAAAAACAAAAGAAGTATGCTTACAACAGCAAAGCCTTCTGCAATCCATCCTTTAAAATTATGATAATCCACATAGGACAAAACCCACATGGCTACAGCGCCGATAACGGCAAAGATAAATTGCTTCTTCAGATAACCATAGGGAGATCCTGATTCATTTATAGACTTATAATAACTTGCACTGAAAATCATCACAACCCCGAATATTACTAAGATTGTAACCAGTATTACTATGATAAAATCGCATTGATTCCCTTTTTTGAATAGTTTTAATCTCGTTTTCATCACTTTACCAATCTCGCAACATTATCCTTGAAATGGCATCCTCTCTGCTCGTAGTTATCATACATATCCCAGCTTGCACATGCCGGTGACAAAAGAACCGTATCGCCGCTTACCGCAATTTCCTTAGCCTTAGCAACACATTCGTCCATATTTTTACAGTAAACACAGTCCATAAATCCTTGCCTGTAAGCCGCATCCCGAATCATATTCCCATCTCTGCCTAAAAGAATTAAAGTCTTTACTTTTCCCTTTAATAGTTTTGCAAATTCGCTAAAATCCTGTTCCTTTGCATCTCCTCCGGCAATCAATATTATATTTTTCTCAATTGCCTTGATTGCCGTAATCGCAGCATCGGTATTGGTTCCTTTAGAGTCATTGTAATACTTTACACCATTGATTTCTCCACAAAACTCTATTCTGTGTTCAACTCCTCCAAATTCTGCTATTCCTCGTCTTATAGTACTTATATCAATCCCCGCGAAATACGATATTGCCGCAGCTGCAACCACATTTGCCAAATTATGACGACCTATTATCTTCACATCGCTTACATCGCAAATTTCTAAAGCAGTTCCGGACTCCTCAGAAATTACGATTTTGCCATCATGTATATAAGCTCCAAATGGTAATTTTTCTTCAATACTGAAAGGTACGATCTTCGCTTTACAGCTTCTTGCCAGCCTGTAACAATCAACATCATCTTTATTTATAACAAGGTATCCGTCCTCAGACTGATTTTTAAACACTTTCGCCTTTGCCTGCCCATAAGCGTCCATAGTATGGTGCCTGTTCAGGTGATCAGGTGTAAGGTTTAAAATTGCCGATACTGCAGGTTTAAAATACTTGGTGGTCTCAAGCTGAAAACTGCTGCATTCCGTAACAAGCCAATCATTTTCCTCCGCATCTGCAGAAGCAGAAATAACAGCTATCCCTATATTTCCCACTACAGAGGTTTTTCTTCCGGATAGTTTGAATATTTCACCCACCAAGGTTGTAGTCGTCGTTTTACCGTTAGTACCTGTTATTGCAATATAATTCCCTTTACCGATTCTATATGCAATCTCAAGTTCTCCTATAACCTCTACTCCCTTACTGACAGCATCTCGGATAAATGGCAGCTCAGGGCTGACTCCGGGGCTCAATACGAGCAGATCAAAGGTTTCCATATCATGGGGAAAAGAATTCAGATAGAACTCAGCGCCTTGTCCCTTAAAAAAAGTGATCAGATTCTGATCGAATGAATCCTCCATTTTAGAGTCCTGTATATACACCTTTGCTTCCAGCTTAAGCAAAGCCTGTGCCGCTGCAATTCCCGATCTTCCAAATCCTACCACCAGTACATTTGTATTCTTTAAATTTTCCCTGTTTGTCATTTTCATACCCTGCTTTCAAAACTCATCCTATGTCAATCAGCATACAATACTATATTTATCTTAAGTATATAGTAAAATCGAGAACGCAAGTAAACAGAAGACTATTGTTGCTGTCCAAAACATCATAACAACCTTCGTCTCTTTCATTCCGCCTTCTTCAAAATGATGGTGAAGAGGAGACATTCTGAAAACTCTCTTTCCCGTTGTCTTAAATGAAATAACCTGAATTATAACAGAAAGTGCCTCCATTACGAATATAAATCCGGCAATCGGAATTAAGAGCTCAATCTTTGTCATAAATATAGCAGCAGTCATTCCTCCGCCAAGTGCCATAGAACCGGTATCTCCCATAAAAATCTTTGCCGGATATTTATTGAAAAATAAAAATCCAACACAAGCACCTGCTGTGGCAAGTAAGTATATTCCACTGTCCAAGTACCCACATGAAATCACTACATAAGCAAAAAATACTGAAAAAATGCCGCTTACACCTGCACACAGGCCGTCCATTCCGTCTGAAAGATTAACACTGTTCGACATAGCAACCATTACAAACGCCACAAAAGCCGGAAATAGTACGCTTCCAAAATCTATGTCTATTCCAATAAACGGAATCCAAACACTGCTTCCTGCATCCGTAGATTTCATTATATAAAATCCAAAAGCAACTCCCACCATAATCTGCAGTACAAGCTTCTGCCATGCCCTAAGACCCAGGTTATGTTTTGCGGCAACCTTTATAAAGTCATCTGCAAACCCAATCAGGCCGTAAATAAAACCTACAAATATTATCACCAAACTATCCTGACTTCCTTTGGTTCCAATTAAAGTCGCAATTGTTACCGCAAGATAGATAGCAATACCACCCATAGTCGGGGTTCCTTGTTTTACAAGATGTGACTGAGGACCTTCCTCCCTTATGAACTGACCGAATTGATGTCTCTTTATTACAGGAATTTCAATGTATGTAAAAAGTGCACCCAATACAACTGCTACGGCAAAAATTGAAAAAACAAATAACTTAAACATCTCCTAATACTTCTCCTAAATTTAAAGCTTCCAACCGAATCTAACGAAACAAACTATAATTGGCGACTGTCCGATAAGCCTACATAACTTATTAAAACATAAGCATGTTATACTATGATCTGACACACACAAATTATAGATTCATTATCTCATCTGCAATTTCCCAAAAGTGTCTGGTCATAGACGCCTTTGTCAAAACCAAATCCCCATCCTTTAAAATTTCCTTCAGATGCGGATACAAATCTTCCTTTTTATCAAAATATATACCCTTTGTGCCTCCGTCAACAGCACCTCTAACAATATCCTTTGCCTTCGGCTCAATTCCTATTACAAGATCTATCCTATGATCTGCCGCATAAGTTCCCACCTCATAGTGATGCTTCGGTGTATCATCTCCAAGCTCATTCATGGCACCCAAAATAGCAATTCTACGCTTACTGCCTGTGGTTTCCATTGTTTTTATAGCTGATTTAACTGAATCCGGTGCAGCATTATATGAGTCATCCAAAACTCTAATTCCTTTGTTTTCACGAACCTTTAGCCGTTTACCTGTAAGTTCCATTTTCAAAAGACCTCTTTGTGCTTCTTCCCACGAAACCCCGTAAAGGTCGCAGCTTGCAATGGCAAGGGCTGCATTAAGGGCATTATGTGCTCCCGGGATATTTAAGGTAAATTTTGCTGTTTTCCCTTTAGTCTCAAGCCTAAAGTCTACACCGTCAAGACCTCTGTCAAAAATCTCTTTTACCACATAGTCTTCGGTCCCCTTTTCCCCTATTGAAATAACCTTATATTCCCCGGAAATTCTGCTTTTATCCAGCATATCATTTGACTCGTTTATAATCAAAACATTATCTTTACCGAAGAAATCTGTAATCTCCATCTTTGCTTTATATAAATTTTCTCTTGAACCCAAATTTTCAAGATGACTTATTCCAACATTAGTTATTATCGCAACATCCGGTCTTGTCATATCAACAAGTCTATGAATCTCACCCGCAAATTCCATGCCCTCTTCCAGAACTGCCATCTCAAGATCTGAGGAGAATTTTGATACCGTTAAAGGAATTCCCACATCGCTGTTATAATTTTTAATAGGTCTTCCGGTTTTATATTTCTCGCTGAGTATATAATAAACCATATCCCTTGTAGAAGTTTTTCCCACACTTCCTGTAACAGCAATTTTTTTTACAGCAATTTTATCCAAGTACCATTTAGTTAATACCTGCAATGCTGCTAATGTATCCTCTACCGATATAAAAGTGCATTCGTCAACTCCTTCTATCCATTTCTCATCACTTATGACGCAAAGCCTACATCCTTTATCTACAGCCATAGGTATAAACTTATGACCGTCGGAGGTTTCACCTTTCAGCGCAAAGAAAACTTCTTTTTCTTCAAATATTCTTGAGTCGGTACAAATTCCCGTAAAAAATTCATTCTCATTGCCTTTAATCAGTTTTCCCGACACAGCCGTTACCAGCTCTCTTGCTGTTATAGCATCCATGTTTTTCTCCTATTCTCTGTAAAGATAAATTGTTTCACCCTTTTGAACCCTGGCTCCGGCCTTTGGATATTGACCGGTGACCTTATAATCCTTCCTGTCGGTTTTGGGGCTAACCTCGTATTTAAGTTTTAACTTTGAAAGTTCATAAGCCGCTTTTCCGATGGTCATTCCCTTTAGGTCAGGCACATATTTTACATTTGCATTTCTATCTTCTCCCGAAGCATACTTGGGGCTTATTCCTAAATATGTCAGTGAATTCTTCAAGAAATTCTGAGCTATCGGTGCAGCAACAGCACTACCGAACTGCGTTCCCTTAGGGCTGTCAACCACCACCAGAACTGCAAGCTTCGGGTCTTCCATAGGTGCCATACCCACAAAAGAAGAGTAAGTATCCTTTGTATATTTTCCACCTACGACTTTATCTGCAGTTCCCGTCTTTCCTCCGACTCTGTAACCGGAGACCTTGGCATTTCCTCCTCCGCCCTTTCCTACTACAAATTCCATTATGCTCTTCATTTCGGCTGCAGTCTTTGCAGATATAACCTTTCTTACAACTTTAGTATTGTAAGTTTTAACAGTCTTTCCGCTTCTGTCAGTCATCTTTTTTACTATACGAGGTTCCATCAAAAGCCCCTCATTGCCTATGGAACAAACTGCCGTCAAAAGCTGTATAGGTGTAACTGCAATACCCTGACCATATGACATCGTCGCAAGATCCACATTTGTAAGACCAACCTCTTTCTTAATAATTGCACTGGTCTCTGCCGGTAAAGCAACATGGGTGGCATCTGTTATTCCAAACATATCCAGGTAGTTATAATATTTTTTCTTTCCAATCTTCAGTGCGAGGTTTACCTGAACTGTGTTACATGAATTCCCCACCGCCTCGGTCAGGGATTGGCTTCCATGACCTGATTTGTTCCAACAGTGCAGAGTTGTTCCGTCAACATTGATTGCTCCACTGTCAAAGAACCTGCTTTTAGGCGTTGCCACTCCTTCTTCAAGGGCAGCAGATGTCGTGATAAGTTTAAAAGTAGATCCCGGCTCATACAGGTCGCTGACCAAAGGATTACTCCACATTTTGCTCAAATACTTACCCTGCTGTGTACCGGTCATCTTCATAAATGACGCCTTTTCAAATTTAGACACAGGTTCCATAGCATTGTTGGGATCAAATGAAGGGTTTGTTACCATAGCAAGAATATCTCCCGTTTCCGGATTCATTACAAGGCACATGATTCTCTTTGCCTTTGTTCTTGCCATACCTGTTTTTACTGCTTTTTCAGCATAATTTTGAAGCACTTCATCTATAGTTAAATGAAGATTATATCCGTCTTTCGCCTTATATAATTTTTGGCTGCCAAAGGAAAGAGTGTCGCCATTAAGGTCTGTTTCCTTTATCCATCTTCCGGATATTCCGCTTAAGTAATTATCAAATTCTGCTTCTATACCGGTTCTTCCAACGTTGTCATCCGTTACACTTCCCAGCAGCTTTGCTGCTGCAGTTCCCATAGGATAATACCTTTTGGTACCTTCGGAAATCTCAAGTCCTGAAATCTCAAGATTTCTCACCTTGTCACATTTTTTCTTTTCCACATATCGTGCAATATTTACAATTGCTGATTTTGAATCAAATTTTTTCAAAACCTTCTCCGATTTCATATCCAATGCAAGGGCAAGCTTCTCCGAAATTTCCTTCTTCTTCTCTTCGGTCTTATAGTTTGCGGCTATCTCATTAGGTCTTATCCAAACTGAATATGAAGTTGCACTTGATGCTAACTCTTTGCCGTTTCTATCATAAATAATCCCCCTGTCAGCCTCAACGGACATATCGGTGGTCTGCTGAGATCTGGCTTTTTCTCTATATTCATCGGCTTTGACAATCTGAATCCAAGCCATCCTGAATGCCAGCAAAAACACTAGCCACACTATAATCACAAAGGCAAACACCGCCCTTTGTTTATTCTTTTTTCGTATATCAGACATTATCTATAACTCCCTTATAAAAAAACCAGACACATAATCTACATCAATATAATGGTCTGGTTATGTTCTATTTAATTATAATCTATACTTGCTGTTTTATAAAGGGTTAATGTTAATTATATGCCGCTTTTCTAATCACAGCAGAAAAGTTATCCTTCGGTGAATCACTGTTTTTCAAATATATACAGTTCTTTGATGTTGGATATACCATGCCCAGTTTAGACTTTGCTTCCTTTTCAAGATTTGCAACACTGTTTGAACTTTTGATTTTTATGCTGAGAGTATCCACCTCTCCACGCAAAGTTTTATTTCCTGCAATCAATTCATTATTTTCGCATCTCAGTTCTGCTGCATAGGCAGTCAACACCACCATGGAAATAAATATGAATCCGATTATTATTATCGCTGCAATTATCGTTCCTTTATCTTTAACACTCATTTTCATACGTATAACCTCTAAATCTTTTCACAAACTCTCAATTTTGCACTTCTTGACCTCGGATTTTTCTCAAGCTCCTCCCTGCCGGCAACTATCGGTTTTCTCGTTATCCTCCTTATGTCAGCTGTTTTTCCGCAAACGCATACCGGAAATTCAGGCGGACAGGTACACGGGTTTGCACGACTTTGAAAACTTTCCTTCACAATTCTGTCTTCAAGAGAGTGGAAAGTTATTATGCAAAGCCTTCCTCCCTTCGCCAAAACATCGAAATACTCATTCACAGCATGCTCAAGCTGTCCGAGTTCATCGTTTACTTCTATTCTGATTGCCTGAAAAGTCCTTTTGGCAGGATGCGGTCCATTTCGCCTCGCCTTTGCCGGGATTGCCATTTTTATAATGTCCACAAGCTCAAAGGTCGATGATATTTTCTTTCTTGCTCTTTCTTTAACAATAAATTCTGCAATCCTTGATGCCCATCTTTCTTCACCATATTTAAAAATGATATTTTGAAGTTCCCTTTTGGAATAAGTATTCACAACCTGAAACGCTGTTATTTCATCACTTCGATTCATTCTCATATCCAGCGGAGCATCCTGCATATAAGAAAAGCCTCTATCCGGGTTGTCTAACTGAAATGAAGACACTCCTATGTCAAGCAAAACCCCATCAACTCTTTCATATCCCAATCCTCTAAGGATATTTTTTATTTCTGAATAATTGCTCTGTACGAAGTGTTTATTACACTTGTACTCTCCCAGTCTTTCCTTTGCAACATTGACAGCGTCTATATCTCTGTCAATACCTATCAGGGTTCCTTTTTCAGAAAGTTTCTCACAGATATGTGCCGAGTGACCGGCTCCTCCCATGGTTCCGTCTACATAAATTCCGTCAGGCTTAATATTGAGACTTTCTATACATTCTTCCAGAAGTACGGATACATGTTTAAAATCCATTTCCCCTCCCTACGCCATTGAGTAGTGATTTATTGAAATCTCAAAGTTTCTAAGCCTACTCTCTAGAAATTATATTTTGCAAGTGCGTCTGAAAAATCTTCTTCTTCCTCGCCAGGTGAATTCCAAATTTCTTTGCTCCATATCTCAATTTTCTTCATGGCTCCCATTGTGACCAGTTCTTTTTCTATATGGGCATAGTCCTTTAACGGCTGCGGTATTACGATTCTTCCCTGCTTGTCAAACTCACATTCGGCTGCATTTGCATAATGATCTCTGATATATCTTCTAACCTTAGGGTCGGATTCAGGAAGTTGAGAAATTTTTTCTGTAAGTCTGTCCCATTCCTCCATGGAATAAATGTATAAGCAAGCATCCAACCCCTTAGTCAATACGCATCTTCCTCTAAGTTGATCACGATGTTTTGACGGAACTATCAACCTGTTCTTCGAATCTATGGAATTGTAATATGTTCCCATAAACATCTTAATGCTTCCTCTTCTACCCCTATAAAATATTTATAATGTAATTCTACACCACTTTTCACCACTTTTCAAATATAAATCGTATTTTTTAATAATTTTACACCACTTTTCACCACCAATAAACATTTTGTCCCCTTGCATTAAAAAAAGCCACTATATATAGTGGCTTCAATAAACTCTACGCTCAATATTTATTTTTTCATTAGATTCCTATTTGATTCTATCATTTCTTCTTTCTCTTGCTTGGAAAGCCTTTTTATTTTCGCTTCTATGCTCATAGCAGTTTCTCTGTCATCAGACGCTTCAAGATATACAAGTTCTACAGGGCTCCTATTTCTTGTATACTTAGCCCCTTTGCCATTGTTGTGACTTTCAACTCTTTTTTCTATATCGTTAGTCCAGCCTGTATAAAGACTGCCATCTGCACACCTTAACATATAGGTATAATTCTTCTTTATGGTACGAACACCTATAACACATTCAACATTTCTTTTATCTTCAATGTCTGTTTTAAATCCGTAATACTCTTCACCCTTCCCGTCAACAGAAGTTTTACCGGCATCTCTGCACATCTGAATACCTATATCTCTGCCCAAAAACGCCTCATGATTAAATCTGATATTGATGGATGTTACCTCCTTTTGCCCTATATCCGGTATATAATTCCAAAGCATATTATAGTAATTGGCATTATTCATATGGCCGTTCATGTCACAATCACTGTAAAAAACATGCCGCTCTCCTAAATGCTGAAACTCCATATCCTTAGGGAATCTAAATCTCTTTGGGATTGACAGTTCTACAGGTTCATCCATATCGTAATTCCCCACATTCACCTCATCAGCTCTACACAGTTTACCGGTATGTCTATTACCTACTGCCCACTCTGAATATGCTGCAGCAATAACCTGTCCTTTACGCAGGATCTCATAACATCTGGGAAAAGTAGCCCCTTTGGCAGGGAGAACCCAGGTTCTAACCTTGACTTTATCATAGCCGTGAATCTGTTTGTATATTTCCACCGACATCCTTATAACAACAAAAGCTTTTCCTTCATAAAAAAAATCATAATAAGAAGGTTTCCTGTCTCTCATGTGGTGATCAGCCGTTTCCTGTAAATAGTTAATCAAATTGGTGGGTCTTATATTATTATTTTCATCAACATCAAAGGAGTTTATCGTATATTTTTCTTCGTACTTCATTTTTTTACAACCGGTTTTTCATCAGAAGTATTGGTTTCAGAATCGGATAGAACTTCTATAACCTTTGACATCAAATCAGATAGCCCCTGTAGATCTTCGGGATTTGCATATTTATCTCCCAGCAAAAGATTCTGCAATTTATTCCTTGCAATTTCAGCTTTTCTCTCTATGTCCATATATAAAGGAAAATTATCACTTTCGTGGGCATTTACATAACCATCCAGATCCTTTTTAATCATCTCAATCAAAGCATCCGAATTATCTGGCTCTCCAAGAAAATAGGGATAAGGTGCCACTCTCTGTAAGTATATATTATCGTTTTCTTTCATTTCGTACACATATTGCACCTTGAAATCCTCAGAGAATTTAAAAGTTACTATATTGATATATGCAGGAAGCGTCTTAATCTTTGTTGCTCCCATCTGCCTCAAAACAGTGTTTACAATACTGTCCGTAATTTGATTACTTATCACAATTTGCACCTTTCCTTTCTATATCCCAAATTTTATCAATAAGAAAATCATTGCAATAAACACAGTTATCATCATAATCGGTATTCCAACTTTAAGATACTGGTTAAATGAAATAGGATAGCCATTTTTACCTGCAATTCCGGAAAGCACAACATTGGCAGAAGCACCAATCTGTGTTCCGTTACCCCCCAGACAAGCACCAAGTGATATTGCCCACCAAAGCGGTGTAACATCAATGCCATGTTTTCCCATAGCGATGATTAAAGGAATTAAAGTGGCAACAAAGGGTATGTTATCTAAAATTGCTGATAGAAACGCAGATGCCCAAAGTAAAATCAGCATCGTTACGATTAAATGTCCACCGGAAATCCCCATAATCAGATTAGCAAGTTTGGAAATTACTCCGGTTTCAACCATTCCTCCTACAACTATGAATAATCCGAAAAAAAACAACAGTGTAGGCCACTCAACATCTGAAATCACCTCATCTACATCTTGTTTTCCTATAATCATCATAATAACTGCTGCCGTCAATGCAACTGCAGAACTTTCTATGCCGATAGCACCGTGAACCATAAATGCTATAACCACCATAAAAATCATAAAGATACTTATCTTCATAAGTCTCTTGTCTGCAATAGCCTTGTTTTCGTCCAGCTTCATTATATCCGCAATAGCCTTTTCGTCTGCAACCAGTTTTTTCTTATAAACAAATTTCATGCCTGTAATTACAACGATAAGACCAAACACACAAGCAAGCCCTGTATTTCTAATAAAGTCTATAAATGCAAAATCAGCAGCACTGCCAATCATAATATTAGGCGGGTCTCCAATCATGGTCATAGTACCACCTATATTTGAAGCCACAATCTGCCCAAGTAAAATTGGAATCGGATCTATCTTCATCATTTTTGCTATGGTGATGGTCATTGGTCCCATCAGAAGAACAGTGGTAACATTATCCAAAAATGCAGAGCATATAGCAGTTATAAGCATGAAAGCAACCATAATTTTCCACGGATCACCCTTTGCCATCTTTGCAGCCTTAATGGATATATATTCAAAAAGACCTGAATGTTTAATCACTGCCACGAAAATCATCATCCCCACCAGAACACCGATAGTATTAAAATCGACATAGCTGACAGCCTTGTTAACATCTAAAATTCCCGTCAGCAGTAGCAGAACAGTTCCCGTCAAGGCGGCTGCAGTTCTGTGAAGCCTTTCGCTCATAATCGTTATAAGTACCATTGCAAAAATAATGATTGCTATAATTTCTTGATGCAAGTCCAACCTCCAAAACTCGTAAATGCTAGTTTTACTTTATTACAAAATGTGATTTTACCACTTTGGGATTAAACAATCAATAGCAAAAAATAAATAAAGTTTCAGCTTGCAATTTGACTTTAGAACTTACCATTATCGGTTCATTCCAAATTCTTATAACATTATGTATAAATTTTAGACACTATTACGATATAGATTGTTATAATTAATATTTTTCCATATATTCAGGCTTAAGCATAGACATTATATGCACATCATATAAGACATCATTTTTTCTGCAATTTCCTCTAAGTACTCCCTCTTCACGAAATCCCAGACTCTTATAAAGATATTCAGCGGGATTTCCTGTATAAAAATCCAGATAAAGGCGCTGCAGTTCAAGTTCCTCAAATGCAAATTTTATTACAGCCTTCATTGCTTGCTTTCCCAAGCCTTTTCCCCTAAGATTCGTATCTGCAATATAAATTCTCCAGAGTTCTGCCTTCCATCCATGAATTATATCAGCTAAAACTATTCTTCCTATAATTTCACCCGTAATTTTAAGGATTATAGTCATCTGCATAGAGCCTTCATCATTTTCATCAGAAAAGAATTTAGCGAAAGCCTCCTCCTCAGACTGTCCATCTTTAATGCTGAAAAATTTAGTAACCTCTTCCTGCTGCTCCCACTTATAAAACTTTTTAATATCTGCAAAAACAGTCTTTCTGATGATTAAATCCTTAGTTTCAAGTTTCAGCTCCCCGGTATTTATCATGACAACTCCTCTCATTCTAATAGTGAAGATCAACTTTTTTCAATTAAAATTTCAACGCTGCCTAAGTATTCACTCCATAAATTCTATAAAATTCAAAGGCTCTATAATCATAAAATTTTAATACTACTTAAATATATATCTGACAAAATTGTATAGTGAGTTCTTCCACACTTTGTTTTCATGACCGCCCGGCATATGATAAAAAATGTGCTTAACTCCTTCTTTATCCATGTATGCAGACAGCTCATCCACGGATTTTCCAACTCTGTTATCCTCTGTTCCCACGGATAAAACAATCTTTTTCATTTCTTTCCTTTTATTTAATTTAAAAGTTTTCAGCAGCGGGTTTATCCAGTTTACATTCCCGTAGTCCGCAACTCTGACAGGTGCAAAAGCCCCAACATATCCGAAAATTTCCGGATATGAAAATGCCGTATATAGTGCATTTCTGCCCCCTAAAGAATGTCCGGCAATTGCCATATTATCCCTTCCGCTTTTAATTCTATACTGTTTCTTTAATTCCGGTATTATACTGCCAACCAACTCATCTCTGGTCTTATCAAAATACTTTACAGTCTCTATAAAGTCCAATCCGCTAAGATCTTCCTTGTAATTCAAATTACTGTCAGGACACACTACTATCATCTCCGGAACGCCTTCAAAATAAGTGAGATTTTGAATTATTACATCTGCATCTTTATTCTTCCAGGTATTTTGTGTTCCGTTTAAACCGTGTAGTAAAACCAAAACAGGATATTCCCTATTTTGATTATAATTTGCTGGCAGAAAAATCTTTGAAGTCCTTTTTTTATTTAATATCTTTGAATGATACTTCATTCTTGTTACCGTAGGGTACTTATATCCCTTCTGCTTCTTCAGAAAGTAATAGTCCTTTGACATATTAAATACTCTGATGCCATTTTTGGCTGTTTTGTAATCCGAAATTTCCTTTTCTACTTTTTCCTTCACAGTTTTTCCGGTGGTTTCACTATCAGAACAGGAAAGCATGGTGATGCAAATACCGATTATCAGTGCAAAAATCACCATCAGATTTAAAGCCTTGAATAAATTTAGATTTTTATTGCCGTGAATTATATCATATGTAATTTTACCTTTTTTCTACTCATATACCTTCTATTTATTTTTTAAATGTCACTTGAACATGTTCCACCCTCTATCTTACAGATATATTTTATCACATTGTCTTTACTTATTCTATTATTTATACTAAAACGGATGTAATAATAAGTATTTGATATGGTAACATACAACTCTTAACATACTATATATAAAAACAGCACTGATGAACTTTTTATTCACCAATACTATTTGACAAAGAACTCAAAAAACACTATATAGGATAGAACCCAAAAAATAAAAAAGTCGACATCCATCGAACTTAGCGTTTGCAACGGGTGTCGTCTTAATGGTGCCCAGTCTCGGAATCGAACCAAGGACACAGGGATTTTCAGTCCCTTGCTCTACCAACTGAGCTAACTGGGCACACTCTTATAAAGTGATTTTATTAAATTGGTGGGCCACCAGGGACTTGAACCCGGGACCTGCCGGTTATGAGCCGGATGCTCTGACCAACTGAGCTAGTGGCCCACGATTTAAAAAAATGGTCGGGGTGGCAGGATTTGAACCCGCGGCCCACTGGTCCCAAACCAGTTGCGCTACCAAGCTGCGCTACACCCCGAAAATCAGTTTCATCATCTCAACAACGATATTATAATATTTTCAAATAGTAAAGTCAAATGGCAGGGGCAGAAGGATTCGAACCCTCGACACGCGGTTTTGGAGACCGCTGCTCTACCAACTGAGCTATACCCCTATAATAAATATGGCGGAGAAGGCGAGATTCGAACTCGCGCGGCCCTAAACGAACCCTAACGGTTTAGCAAACCGTCCTCTTCAGCCACTTGAGTACTTCTCCAGGCTTTATTATCGGCGCATGTATTTGAATCCCTAAATGGCGGAGAGGGTGGGATTCGAACCCACGGTTCTTACGAACACCGGTTTTCAAGACCGGCACCATCAACCGCTCGGACACCTCTCCATACGATCGGCATTCGTAATATTGGTGACCCATCGGAGATTCGAACTCCGGACACCTTGATTAAAAGTCAAGTGCTCTGCCAACTGAGCTAATGGGTCATAAAACTGGCTGGGGTAGCGGGGATCGAACCTGCGCATAAGGGAGTCAAAGTCCCTTGCCTTACCACTTGGCTATACCCCAACGATGCTACCATCTTTCCGATTTTGAGTTAAAAAATGGTGAGCCCGCAGAGATTCGAACTCTGGACACACGGCTTAGAAGGCCGATGCTCTATCCAGCTGAGCTACGAGCCCACACAATTTTAGTGGAGCGGATGATGAGAATCGAACTCACGCCATCAGCTTGGAAGGCTGAGGTTCTACCATTGAACTACATCCGCATAATTGGAGCGGAAGACGAGATTCGAACTCGCGACCCTCGCCTTGGCAAGGCGATGCTCTACCCCTGAGCCACTTCCGCATATTGGTCGAGGGAGATGGATTCGAACCATCGTAAGCTCAGCTAACGGATTTACAGTCCGCCCCCTTTAGCCACTCGGGCATCCCTCGATATAAGTTATTAAATTGGAGCTGGCGGAGGGAATCGAACCCCCAACCTGCTGATTACAAATCAGCTGCTCTACCGTTGAGCCACGCCAGCATTTCGTAAAATCAAATTGGCGACCAAGACGGGGCTCGAACCCGTGACCTCCAGCGTGACAGGCTGGCATTCTAACCAACTGAACTACTTGGCCATATCCAGTGCTGAAAGCACGACCTGAAAATTATGGTGGGCGCTATAGGGCTCGAACCTATGACCCCCTGCTTGTAAGGCAGATGCTCTCCCAGCTGAGCTAAGCGCCCAAACAACCACCATGCCGTCTGCTCGACACATTTACTAACTATACAGTATCACATCTGTTTTGTCAATACTTTTTTTCAGTTTTACCATTTTTATTCTGTGCGTGGAATCTCCACATAGACCGTATCTCTATTTACAATCCACTCTTCACCAAATGTTATACTATCTATCCGGTTTATGCAAGTATCTTCTTCATTTTTTTTACAAAAAAACTTAAAATATACATTGTCCATGTACCGGACATCTTCTATGTTCACAGCATCGCTAAAGTCCATAGCAGAAAGCTTATTAAACCCTTTATAATCGAGTCTGCAGTCCAAACAAATTCTTTCTTCAACATCACATATTCCACTACTTAGAATGGCATTTTTGACACATGAAGTGTATGCTCTTACCAGACCTCCCTTTCCCAGCTTAATCCCACCAAAATATCTGGTTACAACAACTGCAGCATTGGTAATCCCCTCTGATACAAGCATTTGAACAATTGGTGCCCCTGCAGTGCCCTGTGGTTCTCCGTCGTCACTTGCCCATTGAACCTGAAATTTATCTCCCAGCACCATTGCAGGTACATTGTGAGTAGCGTCTTTATATTTATTCTTTATTTCCTTAAAGAATTTCTCCGCTTTGTCTCTTGTTTTACAGGGAATAATATTGGTTATAAATCTTGATTTTTCAATCACATTCTCATCTTCACAGCTCTTCAAAATAGTACTATATAACTTCAAATTCTCTCAACCTCTGATAATCACTTCTTGAAATTTCTACAACGATTTCCGTTCCGTTATCTTTATAATCCATTGAAATAACATTTGTTTTTTCGCACAAATATGAGGATATATCCCCCCTGTCATAGGGAATTAAAAATTTTACGGTTGTATCATCAAAAATTCTTCTCCGCACTTCCTCCAAAAGTTCTTCAACACCCTCACCTGTTTTAGCTGAAATAAAAATTTTCTTATATTCCGATGGAGATGAATCATATTCCCTTACTATATCTATTTTATTAAATACTAATAATTTATTTTTATCTGCAACACCGATTTCTTCCAATACTTGATTTGTTACATCTATTTGAAATTGGTTGTCTTCATAACTTGAATCCACCACATGCAAAAGAAGATCTGCAAACTTCACCTCTTCTAAAGTAGCCTTAAATGCCTCCACTAAACCATGGGGTAATTTACTTATAAATCCAACGGTATCCACCAAAATAAATTCCTGATTCGAACCCAGTTTAATATTTCTCTGTTGTGCATCCAATGTTGCAAAAAGCATATCTTTTTCTCTTACAGCCTTATCTTCTTTTTCTGCTAATGAAAGAATATTATTCATAATGGCAGACTTGCCTGAATTTGTATATCCCACTAAGGCTACAACCGGAATATCAGATTTTTCTCTCTTAGCTCTCTGAATCATTCTTGTGCTTTGAACTTTGCGAAGATCAGCTTTTATATCTTCTATGCGCTTCTCAATATGCCTTCTGTCCGTTTCAAGCTTTTTTTCTCCGGGACCTCTAGTTCCGATCCCTGCCCCCAGTCTGGATAATGATCTGCCAAACCCTAAAAGTCTGGGCATTCTGTATCTCAACTGAGCAAGCTCAACCTGGAGCTTTCCTTCGGCAGAATCCGCTCTGGATGCAAATATATCAAGAATCAAAATTGTTCTGTCTATCACTTTTACATCTAAAGTTTCTTCAAGGTTTCTAAGCTGCATTCCGGTAAGCTCATTATTAAAGACCACCATATCAGCTTCCATTCTTTTTACCATTTCAGCAAGCTCTAAAACCTTGCCGCTTCCTATTAAAGTGGCACTGTTAGGTTTCGGAAGAATTTGTATCATTTCTCCGATCACCTGTATATTATCCGCTTCTGCAAGACCGGAAAGTTCTGCCATAGAATATTCGATATCTTCGGAGCGTGTAAAGCCAACAAGAATCGCCCTGTGTTTTTCCTCTTCAATCACTTGATTATCTTCTGTAAATCTTAGCATTTTATACGCCGCCTTAATAAATTCTACACCTGTTCAGTGATGTTTCCCTTTCACATGTCCATATTGTAACACAAAGCTTGGAATATTCCTACTCCAAGCTCGTTAACTTCATTATGTATTTGCATCCTGAACCATGCAATTTATTAAATATCCACCTTCTCAATTTCACTGCGCAAGAAATCATTTGTAATCTTAATTCTTGTTCCCTTCATACCCAAAGAACGAGATTCGATCACTCCGGCACTTTCCAATTTACGAAGTGCATTTACAATAACAGATCTTGTTATACCGGATTTATCTGCGATTTTGCTGGCAACAAGCAGACCTTCTTTTCCGTCCAGTTCTGCGAAAATCTTTGTTACAGCATCAAGTTCTGAATATGAAAGAGTCTCTAATGCCATGTTTACTGCATTTTTTTCTCTTCCGTCTGCTTCTTCTTCAAGGGTGATTCCCCTTGCAACTTCAAGTCCGACAACGGTTGCACCGTATTCACAAATCGCAACATCTTCTTCGCTGTAAGCCTTTGACGGTCTCGCTAATAACAGAGTGGCAACACGCTTTCCTCCAAATATAATCGGAACAATTACATGATATTTATTTGCAAGCTCATAACTATCTCCGTAAATTGCTTTGATACTGTCGTAAATCAGATTATCTTTAGTTTCTCTGAACTCCAGAAATCTGTCGTTATAAACCGATGGAAGAACCACTTTACCGTCCTCTTCAATCACCAAAGGTGCTTCCTCTCCATCTTCATACTTCGCCGCAAGAACTTTGCCTCTCTTATTTAAAATATAAATATTCGAGTTTAACATCTCACCGATCACTTCACATAGTTCATCGAATGAAACATAACCTGTTGCGCTTTCTGACAACATCCAATTCAATTTTCTGATACGTGTTAAAAGTTGTTGACTCATATCATTCTCCTTTTCTTTTTAAAAAATCACTATAATATATACTTATCTATATCGTCCCTTTTTATTGTGTCCATAAACTTATTCCGAACGAATTCCCTGTCAATTACAAATTTCCCATCTGCACTTGTTTCAGGTATTTCAAATGAAATATCTTCTAAAAGTTTTTCCAAAATAGTGTGAAGTCTCCTGGCACCGATGTTCTCATTCTGTTCGTTCATCAGAAATGACATCTCTGCAATTTCGTCTATAGAATCCTCTGTAAATTCCAAATCGATCCCTTCTGTTGAGAGTAATGCCTGCTGCTGCTTCGTTATTGCATTTTCAGGAACTGTTAAAATCTTTACAAAGGCATCTTTATCCAAATTTTCCAATTCTACACGAATCGGGAATCTTCCTTGCAGCTCGGGAATCAAATCAGTGGGTTTCGCTGTATGAAAAGCACCTGCACCTATAAACAAAATATGGTCTGTTTTCAATGGTCCATATTTCGTGTTCACCACACTTCCTTCAACTATGGGCAGAATATCTCGTTGTACACCTTCCCTCGATACATCGGCACCGGAAGAATATCTGCTTCCGGACGCAATTTTATCTATCTCATCAATAAAGATAATTCCGTTTTGTTCTGCATTTTCAAGAGCTTCGTCTGTTACCTGATCCATATCAAGTAAATTCTGAGCCTCTTCTTCCCTTAAAATTTTTCTGGCGTCCTTGACACGAACTCTTTTTTTCTTTGTCTTTTTAGGGAGCATGTCTCCAAAAATATTACCGATAGCAATACTCATGCCTTCATTACTCATGTCAAGCTGATTTCCCTTGGGGGTATCTTTCACCTCTATCTCAACAAACTGTTCTTCCAGAAGTCCTTCCTTAAGCTGCTGTCTCACCTGCTGCCTTGCCATGTCAATATCTAACGGCTCGGTTTTCTCTGATTCGTTTTTTTTCTGACTTTCCTCATACTGCTGCTTTTGGCTTATATATCCACTGTTATTTAGGAGAAAATCAAAAGGATTGGCAGTCTTATGACTGTTTTCATCCTTCTTATCTCCCGGAATCATAGCTTCAACTATCCTGTCTTCTGCCAGTTTTTCAGCAATTTCATACTTATCTTCAAGTTTACTCTGCTTTGTAATTCTAACAGAAGCTTCTGCCAAATCTCTTATCATAGAATCAACATCACGTCCCACATAGCCTACTTCCGTAAACTTAGTTGCTTCAACCTTTACAAAAGGTGCTTTCATCAATTTTGCCAGTCTTCTCGCAATTTCAGTTTTACCGCAGCCTGTAGGTCCCATCATTAAAATATTTTTAGGAGTAATCTCCTCCCTCATTTTTTCCGGAAGCAGGCTTCTTCTATACCTGTTTCTCAGTGCAATGGCAACTGACTTCTTTGCATCATCTTGACCGATAATATATTTATCTAATTCAGAAACTATTTCTTTTGGTGTCATGCTTTTGATTTTTTCAGCCATTTCATACCTCCTATAGTTTTTTCACTGTTATATTATCGTTTGTATAAACGCAAATCGATGATGCAATCTTCAGCGATTCCCTTACAACATCTTCTGCACACATATCTGTGTGATTAAAAAGTGCATTCGCCGCAGAGTAAGCGTAATTTCCACCTGAACCGATTGCCACAAAATCCTGATCAGGAGCAATAACTTCTCCGTTTCCGGAAATAATCAGCATCTGATCCTTGTCCGCAACAATCATCAATGCTTCTAAATTTCTCATACCCTGATCGCTACGCCACACACGGGCTAAATCCACTGCCGCCCGTTTTAAATTTCCGCCATGTTCAACCAGTTTTTTCTCAAATTTTTCCGTTAGCGAAAAAGCATCTGCTACTGCACCTGCAAATCCGGTTAAGACTTTATCATTAAAAATCTTCTTCACCTTGACTGCACCATTTTTCATTATGGCAGTTTCGCCCATCGTAACCTGTCCATCACCACCAATTGCCACATCATCCATACCACGGCGTACTGCACAGATTGTAGTTGCATGAAATTGTATCATTTTCTACTCCTTATAGTCACATTCCTGATTGGAACATACTAATCCTTTTTCCCCTTTAGTTATCTTCTCTGTGAGCAAGCTTCCACATTTTGGGCATGCCTTATTGACCGGCTTATTCCAGTATGACATGTCACATTCCGGATAACCGCTGCATCCGTAAAAAATCTTTCCCCTCTTACTTTTCTTCTCGATTACATCTTTACCACATTTCGGACATTTCACACCTATAGCTTTCAAAATCGGCTTAGTATTCCTACATTCCGGATAACCGCTGCATGCAATAAAATCTCCATACCTTCCTGCCTTAAACACCATAGGTTTCCCGCATAGTTCGCAAACCTCCCCCGTAGGCTTATCTTCTACAACAACCTTCTCAATTGCGGCATCTGCTTTTTCAAGATCCTTTCTGAACGGACCGTAAAAATCTCTTATAATCTGTTTCCATTCATGACCTGTCGTCTCAACCTCATCCAGTCTATCTTCCATTGATGCGGTAAATCTCACATCGACAATCTCTTTGAAATACTCTTCCATAAGGCCGGTTACCAAAAAGCCGAGTTCCGAAGGAATTAAAGATTTCTTTTCCTTCTTTACATATCTTCTTTCCCCTAAGGTACCTACTATAGGTGCATAGGTACTGGGTCTTCCTATGTTAAGTTCTTCCAAAGTTTTCACAAGACTTGCCTCCGTAAATCTTGCAGGAGGTTGGGTAAAATTCTGTTCACCTTTTATATCTATCAGCTTCAGTTCTTCTCCTTCATTTAACTCCGGCAAAAGATTATCTTTTTCCTCATCTGCTGTTTTATACACCTTCTGATATCCGTCAAACAAACGCTTCGAGCCATTTGCCCTAAATCTGTACTTACCGTTTTCAATATCCACCTGCATACTGTCATACCGTGCTGCTGCCATTTGACTGGCTACAAATCTGGTCCAAATCAATTTATATAACTTAAACTGATCTCCT
This sequence comes from Eubacterium nodatum ATCC 33099, assembly GCA_000510425.1. Taxonomy (GTDB): domain Bacteria; phylum Bacillota; class Clostridia; order Peptostreptococcales; family Anaerovoracaceae; genus Aminicella; species Aminicella nodata. The sequence continues at coordinate 43,417 of AZKM01000028.1, forward strand.
GACAGATATTCCTTAATACCCTCCGGTTTCAAATTTACATCGCTTGGTCTGATAGCTTCATGAGCATCTTGAACATCTTTGCGCTTGCTTGAAAAGATATTATTTGCTGAATATTCTTCCCCAAATTCTTCCGTCACATAGGAAGCTGCCGCTGCTTTTGCCTCGTCGGACACACGAACCGAATCTGTTCTGAGGTAGGTAATAAGACCCATAGTTCCCCTCTTTCCCACATCGATTCCTTCATAAAGTTGCTGCGCCACCACCATTGTCTTTCTGGTATTGAAATTCAGTTTATTGGCAGCATCCTGCTGCATACTGCTTGTTGTAAACGGAGCATACGGTTTCTTTACTCTGGGTTTTTCTATGATTTTGCTCACTGAATATTTGTTATATGACAGTTCCTCTAAAATCTTATCATTTTCTTCCTTACTTGAAATCTTTATTTTCTTTCCGTTCTTATAGCTCAACTTTGCTGTAAAGTTTTTCTTCTTATTAAATTCTGCTGTAATCGTCCAATATTCTTCCGGAACGAAGTTTCTGATTTCTTTCTCTCTATCGCAAATAATCTTAAGGGCTGCAGATTGTACACGACCGGCAGAAAGACCTTTTCGCACCTTTCTCCAGAGAAGGGGACTTATCTGATAACCTACCAGTCTGTCTAAAACTCTTCTTGCCTGCTGGGCATCCACAAGACTTAAGTCAATTGCTCTCGGGTTTTTAATAGCCTCTTTTATTCTATTTTTTGTGATTTCGTTGAATTCTATTCGACATGGACTTCCAGGATCAATTCCAAGCAAGAAAGCCAGGTGCCATGAAATAGCTTCACCTTCCCTGTCCGGGTCAGTTGCCAGATAAATTTTACCTGCCTTCTTAGCTTCCTTCTTAAGTTCCTTGATCAAGTCTCCCTTTCCTCGTATAGAAATATATTGAGGTTCAAAGTCATTCTCCACATCAATTCCAAGCTTACTCTTCGGTAAATCCCTTACATGCCCGACAGAGGCAACCACCTTATACCGTGAACCTAAATATTTACCGATAGTCTTGGCTTTAGACGGTGACTCAACTATCACTAATGTTTTCTTTGTAGTAGCCATTCTCCCTCCCAAAATATTTGATGAACAAAACGCATTGTAACACAAATTCTCGATTTGTCAAATATTCTAACAATTCATCAGCTATATTGCAAATACTTTCCCCAAAGAACTGTCTACTAAACCCTTTATCTCTAAAATCGTTAAAATCCCATTTATTTTTTCAGGTGACATCATGGTTTCCCTGCAAATATCATCTACAGTAACTTCTGAACTTTTCATTACTGCCTTCAGAACTCGTTCTTCATCTTCTCCTAATTTTAAAATATCCCTTTTTTCTCTTTGTGGCTCAAGCCCCAGATCCCGTATTAAATCATCAATTATAAATAAAGGCACCGCACCGTCACGAATTAACATATTAGCACCAAAACTTGACATACTGGTTATATTTCCCGGTACAGCATATACATTTCTGCCCTGAGATGCTGCCAGTTCTGCTGTGATTAAAGAGCCGGACTTTCTACCTGCCTCCACCACTACCGTGCTTTCACACAGCCCACTGATTATTCTGTTTCTCTGTGGAAAATGATATGCTCTTGGGCTTGTTCCATCCGGATACTCACTGATTACAAGACCTTCTGCCTTAATTCTATCCATCAGTCTTCTGTTTTGAGCAGGATAATACCGGTCTATTCCGCAACCTAAAACTGCTATTGTTTTACCACATGAATCCAATGCACCGAAATGTGCTGCGGTATCAATACCTATAGCAAGACCGCTAACTACTGTTATTCCCGATTCAGCCAATCTCTTTCCGATTTGTTTTGCAACAATCTCACCATACTTACTTGCCTTTCTGCTTCCCACCACACCGACTGCCGTTTTTTTAAAATACTGACATCTCCGTCATAATAAAGTTTATCCGGTGGATCACTTATTTCTTTCAGTAATTTCGGATAATACTCATTTTCTCTATCTATAAAGTTATTCATCTGAGTCCGTCCTCTCTATACTGAATCGCCTCAGATAAATCCATAAGTTCCACCGCATCCGATTGACGCAGATCTGCAACAGTCCTTGCCACTTTTTTAATTTTAGTCAAAGTTCTTGGATTTAATTTGTAATTTATATATGCACTTTGTAAAAAATCTTCTTCATATTTCCCAAGTGAAACATATTTTTCAAGCAACTTTATATTCATTTGAGCGTTAACCCTTATAGATGTATTCTGAAAGCGTTCATCCTGAATCTCTCTGGCAGTTTCTATACGCTTCCTCATTTCTTTAGAATCCAGAGACTCTGCATTTCTATATTCCTCATATTTTATGTTATGCAGACGAATATGGAGATCAATTCTATCCATTATAGGACCGGATATTTTATTTCTATACCGCTCCACTTCACCTGCACTGCATGTGCATTCTCTCTCTGCATCTCCGTAGTACCCACACTTGCACGGGTTTGTTGCCGCCACCAGTAAAAAATCTGCCGGATAAGTATATTTATTACCTAATCTGGATATATCTATTTTCTTTTCTTCCAAGGGCTGACGCAATAAATCAATAACATTTCTGTTAAATTCTCCTAATTCATCTAAAAATAAAACACCCTTATTGGCAAGAGTTATCTCTCCCGGAACAGGAGTCATTCCTCCGCCAATCAGCGAAGTTCCCGTAATTCTGTGATGAGGTCTTCTAAAAGGTCTCTGTGTAACTAATTGGTTTGATTCACTAAGCCGTCCGGAAACGGAGTAAACTCTGGTAATTTCAAGAATTTCATCGAAATTAAGTTTCGGCATTATATTAGGAATGCGCTCTGCAAGCATGGTTTTCCCGGTGGAAGGGCTTCCGGTCATCAATAGCCCATGTCCGCCTGAAGCCGCAACCATTATAGCTCTTTTTGCAGCTTCCTGGCCTTTCACATCATAAAAGTCCGGGTAAATATTTTCCCTCTCATCTTTGACATCCGAAATTTTCCATGGCTTTACCCTGCACATTCGGCATTTCATATTAAAATGATTCAAAACCTCTGACAGCCTATCTGCATAATAGATATCCAAATCTGCCACCAAACCGGCTTCCTTTGCATTTCCCGAAGGGATAACTATTTTCTTGATATCACAGCCATCGGAGTTTTCTTTAAGTGCCGTTAACATTGATAATACTCCGTTCACCCTCTTCAGTCTGCCATCTAAAGAAAGTTCACCTATGAAGCACCATGATTCCAAATCATCGGTCATAATCTGTCTGGTGTCTGCCAAAATCCCCATCGCCATAGGTAAGTCAAAATAGCTGCCCTTTTTTCTTATGTCCGCAGGAGATATATTTATTACGATTCTCTCCACGGGAAATTCATACCCCGAATTGATTATTGCAGATCTTATCCGTTCCCTTGCCTCTTTAATCGTCACATCCGCAAGTCCTACAATATAAAACCCCGGCATTCCCCTTGTAATATCTGTTTCAACCACGACCGGCATTGCATTCAGACCGTACAGGGCAGCCGTATTAACCTTTGACAACATCTATAATCCCTCCTCTTTCGCACATCTAAAAGCAAAAATAATTTTGCCTTATTAAAATTTCAACGACTTGAAATCTTATGGAGAGATTATTTATCTTATTGGAAAGTATATAAAACCTTCCTATTTTCTTTAACTTATTTTGTTTATTGCTCCCGACATTTTCTGCCGGTCTGCCATACCTCATAGAAGTTCTGGTTTTTACTTCTACCACGAAGAGCTCTTTTGAGTTTTTGCATATTATATCAGCTTCACCGAATTTGCATCTGAAATTACGCTCAAGAATTTCATAACCTTGAGCATATAACATTCCTGCAGCCATTTCTTCGCCATAATATCCTAATAGTTTCTTATCCTTCATCTTGATACCTTCCTATGCGTTTTGCATAATACCATATAAAAACGGTTCTCTATTTTAAAGGCATCCTATCTCTTTTATATTTATAAATTATATTTTTTCCCATTTGTTGTCAATAGCTTTTTTATGGCAAAAGCTATTCCGTTTTCGTCATTTGATAATGTCACAAAATCTCCCTGACATTTAATGTGTTCCCCGGCATTTCCCATAACAACACCTATTTTTGCCATTTGAAGCATGGATAAGTCATTGGGGCTGTCACCGAATGCCATCAGATGTTCATCTGTCAGTCCCAGTTTTTCCAGCAAAAATAACAACGCATTTGCTTTAGTTGTGGTTTCTCCGCCCACCTCCAAATTATTGTGAAAAGATGATGTTATCGTAATATTATCAAGCCTGCTCAATACATGCTCCATCCTCCTTTGATCGGATAAATTTCTGAACACCATATTTATATTCTCTACGCAGGTTTTATTTTTAATCACAAAGTCGTTCAGATTTTTCACCGGATATCTTGTGTTAAGAACATAATCCGGACTTCTGAAATCAGAACCGTTTTCCTTAATATCATAGTATTCTCCTGCATCAATATATGCTTTACCGCCAATGGAAACATCCACAGAAAAACTCTCATTTTTCAAGATTTCCATAACAGTTTCAACAGAATCCGGAGAAATCGGATTTTCATATATAACTTCGCTGTTCAATACATCTGTAATCATTGCTCCATTACAGGTAATCACATATTCCAGACCCTTTATCTTAAAAATCTCAGAGGGCAGTTTGTCCCAAACCCTCCCTGTACAAACTACAACATGTATACCATTAAGGTGTGCCCATTCCAATGCACCTAACGTTTCACCTGAAATAGTCCCCCTGCTGTTAAATGTAGTTCCGTCTAAATCCAGGGCAATCATTTTTATATTTTTACTCATTTTTCAATCCCTTATTTTGATATTGTCATTTATGATATCAGATCAAATTTCTTATTTATGATATTATATCAAAACCCCTTGCAAAAATGAAGTTTCGGATATAGAATTATTTTATTTGAGAAGTTAAAAATATAGATATTTTTAAGAGGATGTTAAATAATGAATATAGTAATTGTAGGAGCCGGAAAACTCGGTTGCAGAGTTTCAGAGGCTTTGGTGGTAGGTGACCATGCCATCACGGTCATCGACAGAAATGAGAAAGTTTTGAGGAAGCTGTCCCAACAGCTTGAACTTATGACTATAAATGATGACGGAAGAAAAATTTCCACACTTGAAAGCGTAAATATCAAGAATGTTGATTATCTTCTTGCATGTACAGACAATGATGAATCCAACATCGTAATTGCCTCCTTTGCAAAAAAACTGGGATGCAGTCATGTAATAGCAAGGGTTAGAGAACCCGAACACATGAACCAGTTCACCTTTATTAAAAATGCCATGGATATAGACCATATAGTAAATCCAGATATGTCTATAACCGTTGAAATCTATAAGTATTTAGCCGAAAAATATACACTCAGCAACGGTATTTTTACAAGTGGCGGTTTCGCCATGACAGAGTTCCCAACCAGACGATTCCCTTCCCTTTCCGGACTTACAATGTCTGAAGTCAATGAAGTTCTTCCGGAAATTTTAATTGCCGCACTTTCCAGGAACGGCAAAATTATAGTGCCCCATGGAGAAGACAAGATCTGTGACGGCGATTTTATTTATGCTGTAGGCAATCAAGAACAGATACAGGAACTGCATCAGCAAACCAGAGAGGACGGCAAATACACCAATATTCATAAGGTTATGATTATCGGAGGAGGAAAAACCGGGTACTATCTCGCTCAGAAACTTTCCGCTTTCGGTGCAACAGTTAAACTTGTAGAAAGAAACATTGAACGATGCAGGTACCTTTCTACTCACTTAGATAAGGTGATGGTTCTACATGCAGATGGAACTGATATAGATCTCCTCGAAGAAGAAAATCTAGATGAAATGGACGCTTTCGTCACTGCAACCGGTTATGATGAAGAAAATCTGTTGCTTTCCCTAAGTGCAAAACAACACGGCATTGACGATGTAATCGCCAAGGTCAGCCATGAAAATTACATGGGTCTTGTGGAAAAAATGGGTGTTGATATGGTTCTAAACCCACTGGACATCAGTGCCAGCAATATTTTAAGATATATACAGGGTTCAAAGCGAGTACTTTCCTCATTCCTGATCCAAGGTCAGGCTCAGATTATGGAAGTCGTAGCAAATTCAAAAATGAGGCTCATAGGGAAACCTCTGAAAGAGTTGGACTTACCTAAAGAAATCCTTTTTGTAGCCATCAAACGAGGAGACAGGGTTATAATACCTAACGGCGAAACTACAATTAAACTGAACGACAGACTTACAATCTTTACCCTTTTAAGTGGTCTCAGTAAAGTTGAAAAACTTATGAAAACAAAAAATCGATAGGAGTTTACATGTCAGTAGTAAATGGAAAAAATGCCTATCGTGTACTGGGATTCATGTTGACTGCAATGGGAATTTCGATGATTCCGGCATTGATTGCAAGCATATATTTTCATGAATCGAAGCAGATAGTGCCATTTTTACTCACAATTACAGCAACTATTTTAATAGGCAACATAATTGTTGTAGCAATTCCCCCTTCAGAAAAGAAAGCAAAAGCCAGAGACGGTTTTTTTATAGTATCTCTTGCATGGATACTTGCCTCTCTGATCGGTGCCGTTCCTGCTTTTGCCAGTGGTGCCATTCCAAGTTTCATTGATTCTTTCTTCGAAACCTGCTCTGGATTTACCACCACAGGGGCTTCCTTAATAGAGAATATAGAAATCATGCCAAAGTCAATTTTACTTTGGCGTTCTTGTGCTGTCTGGCTCGGAGGTGCGGGAATTATACTCTTTACTGCATTTGTTCTGCCGTTTTCAAGTATACGTGGTCATAAACTTGCCCGTCACCAACTTTCCCTTCAGCATATAGGAAAATTTCACCTAAAGTTTCACGGAACGGTTTCTAAACTTTTTAGGCTCTATGTATTTTTGACACTGAGCCTTATAATATTTTTTTATCTGGGTAAAATGTCTTTATTTGATTCCATATTACATGGTCTCAGTACTATTGGTACCGGCGGTTTTTCGACTTATAACAATGGTCTTGCCCACTTCGGAAATCCTTTTATTAATTGGGTCTGCATAATTTTTATGTTTATAGCAGGCTCTAATTTAAACCTCTGGCTGGGACTGAAAAAATATGGCATAAAAACCTTTAGAAAGAATGCGGAGTTTAAATTTTACTTGATCCTGATTGTTAGTGCAAGTACTCTTATAAGCACAAACACCTATTTTTCCGGAATATTCACAACACCCTGCGAAGCGATAACAAGCGGTTTCTTTCAGGTTACTTCTTTTATCTCCACTTCAGGACAAAGACTTTCGAATTTTAATGCATGGCCAACCTTTTCAAAGATGATACTTCTTGCAATCATGCTAATCGGCGGATGCACATCGTCTCTTGCAGGAGGTCCCAAGGTTCTCAGAATCCTTACATCTATACGATTGATTCAACGAGGAATTTCTATAAAACTTCATCCAAATAAAATCTTCGTCATTTCAATTGACAAAAAAGAACTCCCGCAAGAGGTCAGCACAAATATTGCCAATTTCATGTTTCTGTACTTCTTCACCATTTTTTCGGGCTGCCTTCTGGTTTCAATAAATGATTTTGACCTGATAACAACATTTTCCGGAGTATTGGCATGCCTAAATAATATAGGTTTGGGATTTAACCTTGTGGGACCCACCGGGGGATTTCATATTTTCTCCGGATTTTCAAAACTTATTCTATCACTGCTTATGATTGCAGGACGACTTGAACTTTTCACGCTTCTCATGCTTTTTTCACCTCATTACTGGAATCCCGACAGAGTATAGCAATATAGCGTTACAAAGTTCACAAGAATGCAGGGACTGTTTGACGAATCCAACTAAAGTATAGTAACATGTGAGGAATTTAAAATGCAGCTTAGTAATAAATCAATTTTAAAAATAATATGTTTTTTGCTTATATTAGAAGGGGTTGCCATGCTGCCGCCTTCAGTTATGGCTTTTCATCAGGCAGAGCAAAAGTGTGCCACATCATTTTGCATGACGGCAATAGTTTGCCTGTGTGTCGGCGTTGGAATGCGCAAAACCAAGTACATTTCCAAAAAATATAAACCAAAAGAGGGTTTTATTCTCATACTTTTTTGCTGGTGTTTTGTCATAGTTTTGGGAGCAATTCCATATCTCATGGCTAACCACGGATATTCTCTGATTGACAGTATATTCGAATCCGCCTCCGGCTGGACTACTACAGGAAGTTCAGCAATAGAAGGGAATCTGCCTCACTCTCTCCTTCTCTGGAAAACCATAACAGGATGGTTGGGAGGACTAATCGTAATAATTTTTTCCACGGCAATATTGCCTTACCTGGGAATAGGTGCTCAAAAACTTGCCATCGTTGAGATTCCCGGACCTGATCTGGAAAAACTGGCACCGAGATTTGAAGATGTAGCAAAAATTATAGCAATAATTTATGCTTTAGAAACATTAATATTTTTCATACTGCTTATTCCCTCCAGAATGTCGGTTTACTATGCCCTTGTGCACACACTTTCCACAGTTTCCACATCGGGAATTATTAGTTTTAATGCAGCTCAAGGCAATTTCATGATTACAAAATATGCACAGATTATCCTTACGCTTGCAGCACTCACAGGCGGTTTAAATTACTTTGTATTTTTCCTTATATATAAGAAAAACTAAAAACAGCCATAAAAAACTATGAAGTGAGGGTTTACCTTCTTATCTTTTTAGCCTGTGGAATTCTCGTCAGCATTTCACTAATAAAAAGCGGAATGTATCAAAGCGTAACGGACAGCCTCTGTTATTCCTTTATGCAGGTTATTTCCTTTGGAACTACAACAGGGTTTAAGATGACGAATTTGACGAACTGGCCTACTTTTACAAAAATGCTGCTCATAGTTCTTACCCTGGTCGGCGGATGTACATTCAGTGCCGGTGGTGGGATAAAAATTATAAGATTTGTAGTAATTTATAAACTTATTGTCAGAGGCGTCTATAAGAGAATCCATCCAAAGGCCATCAAACCTGTCATGTTTGAGAAAAAACCCCTTGCAGCGGATATGGCATCTTCCATTACATCCTTTGTCCTGCTTTATTTTGGAGTTTTCATGCTTGGCAGCATATTGATAGCATTGGAAAATTTAGATATGGAAACTACCTTCAGTGCAGTAACTGCAGCACTCAGTACCAACGGCACTGCCTTTGGTATGTTAACAAATCACAACTTCAGTATTTTCTCACCGATTGCAAAGCTGGGGCTTTCCATATTGATGCTTGCGGGAAGACTTGAGTTATATCCTGTGATTATTCTGATGACAAGATTATTCTGGAAACCGAACAAATCCAATACATAAACAGCAGGTTTTGCCTGCCTTGACCCTGCAAATCACAAGTGATATACTTATTGAAAATACATAATAAGAAAGACAAGGAAAGACAAGATGTTAGAAACAAATTCAAAAAAAGATAGAGTTTTTTCGGGAATTCAACCTTCAGGAAATCTCCACTTGGGAAATTATCTGGGTGCAATAAAGCAATTTATTGAGTTGCAGAATGACAACGAATGTATTTACTGTGTCGTTGACATGCACGCAATTACCGTTCCCCAGGATCCGAAAGCCCTGCGAAACCATATTTTAGACTTATCCGCACTATATATTGCAGTTGGTCTGGATCCAAAGAAATCCATTTTATTTGTGCAGTCTGATGTACCCGGACATGCAGAACTCAACTGGATTTTAACGTGCAACTCGTACACCGGCGAGCTTTCAAGGATGACTCAATTCAAATCCAAAAGTCATATGCAGGAATCCGCTCCAACGGGGCTTTTCTGCTATCCTATACTTATGGCTGCGGATATTTTATTATATGATACAAATATAGTTCCGGTCGGCAATGACCAAAAACAACATGTTGAGCTATGCAGGGATATTGCAAAACGAGTAAATAACACACGTAAGGAAACTTTCGTAATTCCCGAAGGAAGATTTATGAAAGCCGGGGCAAGAATTATGGCTCTGGATGACCCTGCCAAAAAAATGAGCAAATCTGCAGCAAATATTCACAGTACTATTTCCCTGCTTGATACCCCAAATAAAATAAAAAAATCCATAATGAAAGCCACTACAGATTCTGAAGGTATCATACGATTCGATATCGAAAGTAAACCCGGCATCAGCAATCTAATGAGCATATACAGCGTACTTTCCGGAGAAAGCTTTGCTGATATAGAAACTTCATATAAGGGTAAAGGTTATGGTGATTTCAAAAAGGATTTAGTCGGAATTGTGCAGGAGTCTCTTGCCCCGATTCAAAATCGTTACGAAGAAATTCGACATTCCGACGAGCTGATTTCCGACTTAAAAAACGGAGCCGAACGTGCGAATGAAATTGCGGAGAAAGTAATGAAACGAGTGAAAGAGAATTTTGGTCTCGGACTCTAAAAAATTTTAAAAACCGCTATATGCTAACTATCTATATTCCCTTGACTGTCTTTCACCTCACCATAGGTAAAGAAAGAAAGCCCTATCCATATCAATGCAAAGGCTGAAAACTGGATCACATCAAAGGGTTCCTTAAAAAGAAATATTCCAAGTATAAGGCTAAGCGAGGGGGACACATATTCTGTAAGTCCCAGTGTCACAAGTGGTAATTTTGTAGCTGCTCGGGAAAACAGACCTAATGGAATTGCAGTCAGAAGTCCGCTTAAAAGCAGCAGAAAAAATTTTACTACTGCCTCTGTCCCTATACCTGCTGCAGCACATACAGCAAACGCTCCCATTCTTGCCGTTTCCAGTTTTATAATAATGATTAAAGCTATAGGCATTAAAAACACTGTTTCATAAAAAAGAGATTGTATCGGTTTCGTTTTAATATTTTTTTTTCTATAGCTGCATATATAGAAAAGGTTCCTGCAAGCCCCAGAGAAATTAAGGGAACTTCTCTGTAACCGATAATCATTACTCCCAATCCGATTAATGCCATCATAAGTGCTGTCTTTTTGCTTCGGTTAAGTTTTTCTTTAAAAAATATCATTCCAAAAGCACAGACAACTAAAGGCTCTAAGAAATATCCCATGCAGGTCTGAATAACATAGTTTGCATTAACCGCCCAGATATACAAACTCCAGTTTGCGGTAATTAAAATTCCTGTGGTTATATGGGTTAAAACTAATTTTTTATCAGTAAACAGAGGCTTTACGGTATTTTTAAAACCATAAAAAAACACTGATCCTATAAAACATACTATTGCCATCATGGTGATTCTATACAGTATTATAACTTCAGAGCTTATAGGTTTGAGACTCTGCCAATATATAGGAATAATGCCCCACAAGGTGCTGCAGCCTAAGGCTGCAATCAGCCCCTGTCTATACGTTCTATTATCATAAATTTGTAAATTTCTTTCTTCCATAATCTTAGTTATATATAAAACTCAAAGCAAGTTCCACGCAATCTGATCAGTTTCCGGAAGGTCGCCGAAAACATTATGTTCTTTCAAAATATCCACAACACTTCTCCCAATCTTAGCTCTGTTCATGGCATCCTCGATCGTATCAAAAGGTTTTTCATTGTAAGCCTCCTCCAAGGCCTTTGCCGCCGTCTCTCCGACCCCGTTAAATGCAGCAAAGGGTAATATTACTTTTCCATCCTCTACCCAGAACTTTAGAGCCTTGGATTTTCCTATTTCAGCATCTACAAAGGTGAATCCGCGAGCATACATTTCATAAGCAATCTCCAGGATAAGCGCCTCGTCCTTTTCTTTCTTTGTTGCATTTTTTCCCATGGCTTCTATGACATCATATCTCTCCAGGATAGAATTTTTACCGGCTAAGATCACATCTGCATTGAAATCCTGAATATAACTGGAAAATACCGTAGCATAGAACTCAACAGGATAGTATACCTTATACCATGCCATTCTAAATGACATCATAACATATGCGACAGCGTGTGCTCGTGGGAACATATACTGGATTTTTATGCAGGAATCAATATACCACTTAGGAACACCGTGTTCATCCATTACAGAGAGTTGTTCGTCTTTAAGCGGTCTGTTCTTTCTGACATCTTCCATTATCTTAAATGACATTTCATTCTCGATGCCCTTAAGCATCAGATAATTCATAATATCATCTCGGGTAGAAATCACTTCACGCATCGTGGCAGTACCTGACTTGATATAATCACGAGCATTATTCAGCCATACATCAGTTCCATGGGAAAATCCTGATATTCTAACCAGATCTGCCATCTTGTCCGGTTTGGTATCATCGAGCATCTGCCGTACAAATTTCGTTCCAAACTCAGGGATAGCAAATGTTCCATGTTTAAAACGATAATCTTCATCTTTAATTTCTAACGCTTCGACACCATTGAAAATAGACAGTACCTTTCTGTCGGAAAGGTCTACACTGAGAGGATCTATGCCTGTAAGGTCCTGCAATTGTCTTATCATCGATGGAACATTATGACCTAAAATATCGAGTTTAAGCAAATTCTGATCAATCTTATGATAATCAAAATGAGTGGTTATAATACCTGATTTTGAATCATTTGCAGGATGCTGGATTGGACAAAACTCGTAGATTTCCCTATCATCAGGAACGATAACTATACCGCCCGGATGCTGACCTGTAGTTCTTTTCACCCCTTCACAACCGGAAGCCAGCCTTGAAATCTCGAAATTATTAATGTCTCTCTGAGTTTCTTCTGCAAATTTTTTCACAAATCCCATCGCAGTTTTTTCTGCGATGGTTCCTACGGTTCCGGCTTTAAAAACATTTTTTTCGCCAAATATTTCTCCTACATATTTATGAGCATTCGGTTGATATTCCCCGGCAAAGTTAAGATCTATATCAGGCTCCTTATCTCCCTTAAAGCCCAAAAATGTTGCAAATGGAATGGTAAATCCGTCTCTATTCATAAGGTTTCCGCACCTTGGACAAACCTTTTCATCCATATCAATTCCACAATCATATTTTGTCATATCACCCCACTCAAGTGTTTTGCAATTCGGACATATATAGTGTGGATTTAACGGGTTAACTTCTGTAATCCCTGCCATGGTGGCAGCAAACGAAGATCCCACGGAACCTCTGGATCCCACCAGATAGCCATCTTCCAACGATTTTTTTACCAGCATTTGGGCGGATACATACATAACTGCATAGCCATTGCTTATGATAGCATTAAGCTCTGTGTCAAGGCGCTGCTGAATTACTTCCGGAAGTGGATCGCCATAAATCTCATGGGCTTTATCCATGCAGGTTTTTCTTAATATTTCTTCTGCACCCTCAATTTGGGGCGGACATTTTTCCGTAGGAACAGGTCTGATTCCATCTTCAACCATATCTGCTATAAGGTTCGTATTTTCCACAACAACTCTATAAGCATCTTCCTCTCCAAGATAACCGAACTCCTCCAGCATTTCCTCAGTGGTCCGCATATATAGCCCCTGACCGTTTTCTGCATCCTTAAAACCCTTTCCCATCATTATTATGTTCCTGTAGATTGCAGACTCCGGCTCATCGTAATGGGCATCTGTAGTTGCAACTACAGGTTTGCCCAGTTTATCACCCAAAGCCAAAATTCTTCTGTTTATGTTGCGTAAATCTTCCTCTGAGTTCACATTTTCATATCTATCATTGTCAATCATAAATTTATTGTTAATCAGTGGTTGTATTTCAAGATAATCATAAAAAGAAGCTATTCTCTCAATTTCCTCTTCGGGGAGGTTCCTTGACACGGCACGATATATCTCCCCCGCCTCACAAGCAGAGCCGATGATTATTCCGTCTCTGAGAGATGATATTACGCTTTTAGGCAGCCTCGGTTTTCTGTAAAAATAATTTAGATGTGAGGTTGAAACTAATTTATAAAGATTCTTTACTCCCTCCTGGGTTCTTGCAATAAAGATTATGTGATTTGTAATCACCGGATTTTGTTTGTTCCCTTTATGATCAATGTTTCCCTCTTCATCAATTCTTCCTTCATCATCAAAGACATAACCCTCCATACCGAAAAGCACTTTAATTCCGTTGTTCACTCCGCATTCAGCGGCATCCGGAAAGCCTTGAACAACGCCATGATCTGTAATTGCAACAGCAGGATGTCCCCATCTTGCTGAAGTCCCCACCAGAGTACTTATCTCATTGAGTCCGTCCATATCGCTCATTTTAGTATGGGCGTGAAGCTCAACTCTTTTCTTGCCGTGATAGTTGTCTTCCCTTTTCGGCATCGGCTTTACCTGTATAGTTTTCACCATGACACCGAGGCAATGGTCGTATTGACTCCATTCCGTCTCCCCCATAGCTTCAATATAAAATCCTGTCCTGATTTCCCTCTTGATTTTTTCCCAATAATCATTTTTTACGAAAAATTTAAGCATCGCAGAGGTTGTTTTATCAGTAATTAACAGAGTAACCAAAGATTTGTCGTTTCTAATAGGTCTGGAACTTATATTAAAAATCGTTCCGCCAACTACCACCTTACCGAGTTCCGGTGTGAGAGATGAGAGCGGGGTTTTATTTCCACTAACAATACCCATGACTTTTGTACTGCCTCTGCGACGTTTAGCGCCTTCGTTAAAATTCCCATTTGCTGAAAGCCCATCAGCACCATCTGAGTTTTTTAGCTTCTTAGGTGAAGTAACAGGCTGCATTGCCGCAAGCTTTTCTTCCCTCACATGTCTTTCCATTGCAATTTCACATATTCCGTATTGAGCTTCATCGTTGTAGAAATTAACATCATATCTCTTCCCTATTGCATCATATATAAGACCGGATATAGCACCGGATTCTGTTTTATTTAAATAATCTGTTGCTACTTTTCCAAGACAAAGAATTCTAATTTCGTCTCCACAAAGAGACAATTTATCACATTTTGCCGATTTGATCATGGAATTACTCTTATCTGATAAATATCGCTCTACAATTAATGAAATTGTCTGTTCATCATCAATCTGAAAGTCTTCACTATCGTATTCATAAAATATTTTTACTTTCAAATCCTCTGAAGTAGACTTTCTTATTGCTGATTTAATTTTCAACTCATCAGAAATCGGCACAACAAAATTAAGGTTTACTCGCATCATCAGAGTTCTTTCATCCCTCATGATGAAAGCATCTTCAACATCACAGGTAAGCTCGGTTCTGTCTATATTTCCCAGTTTATCCCAGTCTATGCATTTCTCAAATAAGTCATTCATTGTGCATCCTTCTAAACTCTATATATATTTTCTTTTATTACAGAAATCAATTCATCTGCTAAATTTTCTTCCTTTACTGTCTTGATAACCTTTCCTTTTGCAAAAATAATCCCCTTTCCATCTCCTCCACAGCAACCGAAATCAGCCTCTGCCGATTCTCCGGGACCATTTACAACGCATCCCATCACTGCTATTTTAAGACCTTTCGGAAGATTATCCATACTTGACAGACGCATATCCACCTGTGAAGCCAGTTCTTCAAGTCCTATTCTTGTCCTGCCACAGGTCGGACATGAAATTAAATTATACCTGCTTTCCTCAAAGCCGATGCTCTCTAAAAGTTCCCTGGCAAAACGAACCTCTTCTACGGGATCTGCCGTAAGGGAAACTCTAATAGTATCCCCGATTCCTGACAGAAGAAGTCCGCCGATTCCCGCAGCAGATTTAATCTTCCCTCGTCTCATGGTTCCTGCTTCCGTAATTCCTATATGAAAAGGGTGTTCTGTCCTTGCAGCAGCTATTTTGTGCGCCTCAAAGGTCATCCTCACATCTGAAGATTTCATTGAAACAACAATGTTATCATAATCAAATCCTTCAATTACTTTTACATTTCGTAAAGCACTTTCTGCAAGACCTTCAGCCGTTACCCCACGATTCTTTATCAGAATATCTTTTTCTAAAGAGCCGGAATTTACACCCACTCTAATAGGTATATTCCTAAGCCTGGCAGCATCAACTACCTTCTTAACATTTTCTAAAGTTCCTATATTTCCCGGGTTAATTCGTATTTTGTCTGCCCCTGCCTCAATAGACCCGACTGCAAGTCTATAATCAAAATGAATATCTGCAACCAGAGGTATATCAGTCTTGGTCCGGATATTTCTGAAAACATCCAGTGACTCTCTATCCGGAACTGCAAGTCTGATAATATCACAGCCGGCTTCCTCCAGTGCTCTTATCTGTTCGGTTATTTTCTTTTCGTTCCTTGAGTCTGCATTTGACATGGACTGAATAGCTATCGGATTTCCGTCACCAATGGCTACATCCCTTATCATGACTTTTTTACTCATTTTCCCCTCTTTTATATACTATTTAAATAATTTGATAATATCATTCCAAGTAACAAATACCATCAATGAAAGCAGCAAAACCATGCCTGCACCATGTACCATCGCCTCCTGCTTATCCGTAATAGCTTTTCCGGTTATCATCCTTATTATGACAAAAATAATTCTCCCTCCGTCCAGTGCCGGCAACGGCAAAAGGTTGAATATAGCTAAATTCAAGCTTATCAATGCAACTAAATAAAAGAAGGATATCAGCCCCCGGGCTGCTGACTGATGAACAAGGCCTATCATTCCCACAGGCCCGGAGACATCTTTCATGGCAACATTACCGCTTGCAAGCATTCCCAGTGATTTATACATCTGCCTTGTTATATACCACGTAGACTTAAAACCTCCTATGATAGCCTTAGAAGGACTTTTCTCTATTACAGGTGTTATCCCTATAACATATCTGTCTTTTTCTTTTCTGGGATTTATTTTAAAAATTTCATATTTTCCGTTTCTGCTAACCTTAATTTCTATTTTTTTGCCTTTGTTTCCGATGGACTTTGATACATCGTTCCAATCTTCTATTTTTTTACCTGAAATATACTCGATTTTATCCCCTTGTTTCAGCCCTGCAATTTGAGCAGGAGATCCGTTTTCCACTTTATCAACTGTAGTTGTAGCTGTTCCTGAAATTAAAATTATTACAGACATAACAACAGCTGCAATCAGCACATTCATTGCTGCACCTGCAATGAGCACAAGGATTTTTGCCCACCAAGGCTTATTATTGAATGCACCTTCCTGATCGGATTCTTCATTTTCGCCTTCCATGGCACAAAATCCGCCTACAGGAAAAATCCTGATAGAATATAGGGTCTCCCTCCCCTGTTTTTGCCAAACAGCCGGTCCCATTCCAAAGGCAAATTCATTAACCTTCACTCCCACAGCCCTTGCCATCATAAAATGACCAAGTTCATGGGGAAATATTAAAAATAAAAACAATACCAATGCCAAAATAACTGTTAACATTTAATAATTCTCTCCGTCTCTAATCTCGTAATCTTATCTACTTCAATTATATCTTCTAATGTCGGATTTTTGATGGAGTTATGCATGCTCATAATTTTTTCAACTCCTCCCTCTATATCCAAAAATCCAATTCTTTTATCCAAAAAAGCCTGAACCAAAATTTCATTGGCAGCATTCATCGCAGCAGGGTAGGTTCCTCCCAGCTTTGAAGCACAAACGGCAAGCAGCAAACATCTGAATACACTTATATCGGGTTTCTCAAATGTCATAAATCTGCCCTCCCCAAAAAAATCCAATGCCAAATCAGGAAAATCCAATCTATCCGGATAGGCAAGTGCCACCGATATAGGAATTCTCATGTCAGGGACTCCAAGCTGTGCAAGCACTGAAGAATCACTGAACTCCACCGCAGAGTGAACTATGCTCTGAGGATGAACTAAAACTTCAATTTCCTCCATCTCTACACCAAATAACCACTTTGCCTCAATCATTTCCAATCCCTTATTCATAAGGGTTGCCGAATCTATCGTAATTTTTTTACCCATTGACCAATTTGGGTGTTTGAGCGCTCTCTCCGGAGTGATATTCTCTGTTTTCTTCCTCGTGTAGCCTCTAAAAGGACCTCCTGAGCAAGTAAGCAGTATTCTTCTGATTTTCTTGTCACCATTCCCCTCTAAGCATTGGAATACAGCACTGTGTTCACTGTCCACCGGGAGTATTTTAACATTTTTTTCCACGGCAGCACCCATAATGACAGATCCACCTGCAACCAAAGTTTCCTTATTCGCTAAAGCGATATCATGACCTGCATTAATAGCTTTATAAGTTGGTATGAGCCCCCTCATTCCCATCAGCGAATTTAGAACCACATCACATTCCGATATTGCAACCTCATCAATTCCCTCAGGTCCCCACAGAAATTTTGTATTCGGAAATTCTGCCGAAAGTCTTTCGGAATCATCCTTTTCAGCACATACGCCTATTGCCGGGTTGAATTCTGCAATCTGCTTTCTAAAGAGGTCTATATTTTGGCCGCAGGTTAAGGCTTCTACCTTAAATCTATCTCTATTTTTTCTGATAACGTCAAGGCTTTGAGTTCCTATGGAACCCGTGCTTCCCAAAATCGTAATTTTTTTCATTTTAACCACCGGAAATTTAAGTAAAATCTAAAATATCATTTTGTAATAGTTTCATTTAAAATAAGGCATTATGAGAACGATATAATAATATACAAAAGGTGCTGTAAACAAAATACTGTCGAATCTGTCCATGATTCCGCCATGACCCGGAATCAACCTTCCGTAGTCCTTTATGCCCATCTTTCTCTTATATGCAGAAGCTGTTAAGTCACCGCACATGGATACAGGAGCCCCTGCCAAACCTATAATTACAGAATGAATAAAAAGATGAGGTGCTGCAAAATAGCCGAACAGACCGCATACAACTGCACTTCCCACAATTCCTCCAATCGCTCCTTCTATGGTCTTTTTAGGACTTAGATTAGGTGCCATCTTATGTTTTCCAAAAAACACTCCCGTAAAATATGCGAATATATCTGAACCGAAGGCAGCAAGCATAACAAGCCAAATCAGTGTGCGATAAGATCTCATCTCATCTATGAGAATCATGTGATATGCAAAAAAACCTATATAGACAATCCCTATAATTGTTGCCATTGCATCAACAGGTGTTTTCTCTGTAACCTTAAACATATATATTGATCCCGACATAATTACTGCCGTAAACCACGCGAGAATAAATACAGCTCTCATATCTGTAGGAGCAATATAGTGTATTAAAAACAAAGAAATAAAAGCTGATGCCGCAATAAAGTCTGAGGGATGAATTTTCATAGCTCTGAAGCCGTTAAAAAATTCCCTCATCCCTATTATACCTATTAAAAAGACAAGTGCGGCAAGCCAGTAATTTCCAAGATACACAATTCCAACTAAGGGTATCATACAGATTCCCGATATAATTCTCGTCTTCATAGATTATTTCCTTCCTCCAAATCGCCTGTCCCTGTTCTGATACTTTTCTATTATCTCCTCAAATTCCTCCGGTGTAAAGTCCGGCCAAAGGGTGCTTGTAAAAGCAAATTCACTATATGCACACTGCCATAATAAAAAATTAGACAGTCTTTCCTCTCCACTGGTTCTGATAATTAAATCGGGATCAGGTATATTTCCGTTCTCATCTCCGGTATAAAGATATTTTGTCACCATTTCTTCACTCACCGGGAAATCAAGTTTTCCCTTCTTTTCATCAGATATTATATTGTTTATTGCACGGACAATCTCGTTTCTGCTGCCATAGTTAAGTGCAATGTTAAATTGCAGACCGGTATTCTCCCCGGTCTTTTCCATGGTCTTTTCTAAACTTTTCTTTGCACCTTCAGGAATCACACTGTAATCACCCAAGGTCATCACTTTAACATTCTGTTCGTGGAGTTCATCTAAATCCAGCTTTACAAACTTAACTAAAAGCTTGAAAATCCCGGAAACTTCTTCGTCTGTGCGTTTCCAGTTTTCTGTAGAAAAAGCATATACCGTTAAATATTTAATCCCCAGGTCTGAAGCCCTGCGAACAATTTCCTTCATGGACTCCATTCCTGCGTTATGCCCTGAGAATCTGTTAACCTTATGTTTCTTTGCCCACCTGCCGTTTCCGTCCATTATCACAGCTACATGAACAGGCATCTTGTCAAAATCCAACATCCTATTTACATAAACGAATGTGGCTGCCCTCGCAGCCACAAACATCAATTCCTCCCCGATTATACTTCTAAAATTTCTTTATCCTTTACAGCTACCAATTCATCGATTTCCTTTACTGCCTTGTCCACTTTTTTCTGAACTTCCTCAAGTTCCCCCTTCAGATCATCTTCAGAAATTTCACCGGCTTTCTGCTGTTTTTTTAATCCGTCGTTGGCATCTCTTCTAAGATTTCTGACAGCAATCTTCGCCTCTTCTCCCATTTTTTTAGTAGTCTTTGTTAACTCTTTTCTTCTTTCTTCAGTTAACTGTGGAATCTCCATACGAATTGCCTTTCCGTCATTTGCAGGTGTTATTCCAAGATTTGCAGCATTGATAGCGTGTTCTATATCATTTATTGATTTAGGATCAAAGGGCGTAATCATAAGCATCCTTGCATCCGGAACGCTGATATTAGACAGATTTTTTAATGGGGTGGGCGTACCGTAATAGTCAACCATAACCTTATCCAGCAATGCAGGATTCGCACGACCTGCTCTGACAGTATTCAATTCCTCTTTTAATATCGATTTAGTCTTTTCAATTTTTTCCTGCATATTAAGCTCACTCATTTCATTACCTCCGCTATTTAATCAAAGTCCCTATTTTTTCTCCGCAAACTGCACGAACCATGCTTTCATCTTCGGCAAGTCCAAACACCTGTATCTTCATGTTGTTTTCCATACAGATGGTTGCAGCTGTAAGATCCATAACCTTAAGGTTCTTATCTATTACTTCTCGCATGGAAAGTTCATCAAATTTCACTGCATCAGGATTGGTTCTGGGATCATCTGAATACACTGCATCAATATTTTTTGCCAGTAAAATAATGTCTGCTTGAATATTAACAGCCCTAAGAGCCGCTGCCGTGTCTGTGGAAAAGTGCGGTTCTCCTATTCCTCCACCGAATATTACAACCTCTTTCCTTCCTAATTCCTTCAATGCCCTGCGCCAGATATACGGCTCTGCAATTTCTTTCATCTCAATTGAAGTCTGAACTCTTGCAGGTACATCCTGTGCCAAAAGGGCATCCTGAAGTGCAAGGGAGTTCATAACCGTTGCCAGCATACCGATATAGTCCGCCGTCTCACGGTTCATCTCCTGACTGCTTCTGCCTCTCCAGAAGTTTCCGCCGCCTACAACGATGGCAACCTCTACTCCCAGCTCGATAAGTTCTCTAATTTCTTTAGCAACCTTTCCTGTCATTTCTTCGTTAATTCCCGTTCTGGTCTCTCCTGCCAACGCCTCACCGCTAATCTTTAGAAGTATTCTATTATATTTTGGTTCCATGAAACTTCCTTCCATATGTTATTTCAGTGTCATTTCAGATTTAATCCTGAATCAAATCCCTATGGGATAAGTATACCATAAACAGAACTTTTACGCTAAAGAAATTTAAAGTTATTCCATTCTATTTATATATTCCACTGCCCCGGCTGCCGCAACAGAGCCGTCACTTGCTGCCGTAGTCAGTTGACGAACTTTTTTGGTTCTGCAATCTCCTGCAACAAAGATTCCCTCTGCCGAAGTTACGCAGTCTTCTCCTGCATCCACATAACCTGCCGAATCCAGTTTGACCAGACCCTCAAAGGCTTTATTATCCGGAGTCTGCCCTACAGCCACGAAAACACCATCGACCTTCAATGTTTTTTGGGAGCCGTCTTCGGTGTTTTCAACCTTCAGACCATCAACTGCAAAACCTCCTGTAATTTCAACGGGTTTGCTGTTCAAAACAAACTCTACATTATCCTTCACGGAAAGTCTCTTCACAGTGAGTTTGTCCCCTCTAAATTCATCTCTCCTGTGAACTAAATAAACTTTATTTGCAATTCCGGACATGACTTCTGCATCTTCAAGTGCAGTATTTCCTCCGCCTATGATTGCAATATCCCTGCCTTTAAAAAAGTTCCCATCACAGGTTGCACAGAACGATACGCCTGAACCTTTGAATTTCTCTTCGCCCGGGATTCCTAACTCTCTGTTTTTAACACCTGTTGCTATTATCACTGATTTAACTTCATACTGGCTGTCACCGGTTGATACGACAAAAACTCCATCCTTTTTTTCTACATTTTTAACCTTTTCTACTTTAAAGTCAACACCAAGTTCCACAGCCTGCTCATGTATACGCTCTGTAAATTCTGTTCCGGAAATATTTACAAACCCGGGATAGTTTTCAACTGTCGCAGTGTTGACAATCTGTCCACCGTACCCCTTTTCATCCAGAACCAGTGCCTTTTTTCCTGCTCTCTGAACATAGATTCCCGCAGTCATTCCTGCAGTTCCCGCTCCCGCAATCAATACATCATACATACATTTCACTCCTTATCTTTCTGCTATTTTTTAAGTACTTTGCCTATTTATAATTTTTCTTTATCTTCAAGCCTAAACTCTCTTTGCTTTTTTCAGAAAAGCAACATATCCTCTTTTGGTCTCATAGACATCTGCCTTGCTGGTGGCTTCCCAAGGTGCATGCATATTGAGAACTGCCACACCGCTATCGATTACATTCATGCCATAAAGTGCCAAAATATATGCTATGGTTCCCCCACCGCCCAGATCCACTCTGCCAAGTTCTGCCGTCTGAAAATTTACATTCTCTGAATCCAGTATCTCTCTCAAGTGTGCCAGATACTCTGCATTAGCATCGTTTGAACCGGACTTTCCCCTTGCACCGGTAAATTTGTTAAATACCATTCCATTGCCGAGAAAAGCAACATTTTTACTATCAAAGCTGCTCTTATAAGTAGGATCATAAGCACTGCTTACATCTGATGAAAGCATAGTGCTTGCTGCAAGTGCTCTCTTAAGAGTCAGCTCACTATATTCTCCCATCAAACCTATAACCTCTGCTACTGTATTTTCAAAAAACTTAGACTGCATTCCCGTCGCACCTACACTTCCTATTTCCTCTTTATCCACCAAAATACAGCAAGCCGTTCTGTTCACCCGGGGAACCTCAAGCATTGCCTTATAAGAAGTGTATGAACAAACTCTGTCATCCTGTCCGTATGATAAAATCATACTTCTGTCAAGCCCTGCCTCTCTTGCGGCACCTGCAGGCACCACTTCAAGTTCAGCAGAAACAAAGTCTCCTTCATCAAAATCGTAATTTTTACATAAAATTTCAAGTATAGCCTGTTTTACCTTATCTTTATCTTTATCCTTCACCTCTTCCTCTTTTATTAAAATCGGTTTGTTTCCTACTATTATGTCAAGAGCCTCTCCCTCTATGACCTTGGCAGCCTTTTTATCCATCTGTTCCTGTGCAAGATGAATCAGAAGATCCGACACGAAGAATACAGGATCATCAGTGCTCTCTCCAATTGAGATATTAACCCTGTCTCCGTTCTTCTTAATAACAACTCCGTGAAGTGCCAAAGGCATTGCAACCCATTGATATTTCTTGATACCACCATAATAATGTGTGTCTAAATAGGCAAAACCGCCCTCTTCATACAGAGGATT
The DNA here is from genome assembly GCA_000510425.1 of Eubacterium nodatum ATCC 33099. Taxonomy (GTDB): domain Bacteria; phylum Bacillota; class Clostridia; order Peptostreptococcales; family Anaerovoracaceae; genus Aminicella; species Aminicella nodata. The sequence goes on from AZKM01000028.1 coordinate 66,958, forward strand.
CTGTTTTACATCCATTCTTGGAGAATCTATATGTGCTCCCAAAATGTTAAGCCCGTTTTCTATAGATTCTTCACCGATATTAAACATAACAACAGCCTTATCCATATTAACTGCGTAAACCTTGTCTCCGGCCTTAAGTTTAACATGCTTCTTTATCTTTTCGTCTAAAGGCAAGTATCCGGCTTCTTCTATATCCGAAACAATTTTAGAAACACATTCCCTCTCTGTTTTACAAGTACTTAAAAAATCCATATATCCTTTGCAAAACTTCTCGCAATCTTTTAACTGAACTTCACTGTATTTTTCCCATGTGTTAGTATTCTGCATCATTACCTCCAAAACTTCCCATAGCTTCTACCTCTTCTAAAAATTCCCTTGAGGACACTCTGTATGCCCCGTGGCCAAGTATTATGAGCTGCTCCAAACCATCCGAAGTAACCACTCTGACATAACTCTTATTTGCGATGGTTTTCGTAACTTTTTCTATGTACATATCGGCAGTTTCCGCCTCCTTGGTATAGACTACATCGATATTTCTTATCTTTTCCTTTGAGCCAAGCCCTCCTTTGACCTTATATGCATCAAAGACAAGTATAATCTTCTCATCAGAAAAGCCTCTGTAATTACACAGAATATCTATGAGTCTATCCCTTGCAGCTCCAAAATCGCTATCTGCCAGTTCAGACAGCTCCTCAGAAGCATAAATCAGATTATATCCGTCTATAAGCAAAAATTTATCTGAATTTGCATCAGGTCTATTTATTTCTACCCTTAGGTTAGTTTCTTCAAACCCCGTTTTTTTCGGCGGTTTAATATTTCTCAGATGCCTGTTTTTCTTCTTTTCAATCGGTCCGTATGTACGCTCAAAAATCACCTTTAATGAAGCTTCATCAGAAGGCAGATGGCTGTGATTTTTATTGTTCAAATCAGCTTCAATTACTGATTCATCAAACTCATCACCTGTCAACATGGGAGAAATTCTGTCCCAAATCATATCCCATGCAACCGTCTGAATGCTGCCTTTACTGCAAAATATGGAACTTGAAGGGTTCTCCAAATCCAAATCCGGATTATAGCCTGAGTTTTCTATAATTTCTTCAGTATTTTGACATTCCTCGTAACCCGAAGGAAAGGATGATAATCTTCCTAGTCCTCCGGTGTATGAATTAAGTAAAGGTGCATAATCCTTTATCTTTGCAACGGGAACTGTTCCCTTTAAAACAGATTGTGCTTCTTTAGTTTCAGGACTTGAAAACCGTCCGCCCATATTTTGGATATCTGCCATAGCCCTTCCCAGGTTTTCCATAGGAAGCTCAATTGCAAATTCACACCATGGCTCTAATAAAATGTTTTCCGCCTGCATAAGACCCTGTCTGAGAGCCCTAAATGCAGCTTCCCTGAAGTCTCCGCCCTCTGTATGTTTTTTGTGTGCTTTTCCTCCGATTAAAGTTATCTTTACATCTGTCAGCATGGATCCTGTAAGAACTCCCTTATGCGGCTTTTCTTCCAAATGGGACAAAATCAGATTTTGCCGGCTTTTATCCAAATCATCTTCTCTGCAGTTCGATAAAAAAATATTTCCCGTGCCTCTCTCTAAAGGTTCAATCATGAGATGAACTTCTGCAAAATGCTTCAGAGGTTCAAAATGCCCTATCCCTTCTACCGGCTTTGAACCGGTTGCTAAAGTCTCTCTATAGAGAATCTGCCCTTCTCCAAATTCCACATCATAACCAAATCGTGATTTCACAAGGGATTTCAAAATTTCTGTCTGTACCTTTCCCATCATCTGAATTTCTATAACAGAAAGTTCGTCATTCCATGTTACCTTGAGTTTCGGATCTTCTTCGGAAATTTCCATGAAATCTTTCAGAGCTTCATGCACATTGACTTCCCCAGGTAAAATCACATTATACAAAAGATATGACTCCATAACTTCTCCCGAAAAATCTTCTGCAGTTCCGAAGCCCTTTCCAACATATGATTTCAAAAGACCGGTTAATGCACAAATATCCCCCGCTGTCACCTTCTCGACAGGTGTAAACTTATCACCGCTGTAAAGTCTTATCTGATTTATTTTCTCGCCGTCTAAAGAGTCCTTTACCCTAATTTCACCTCCTGTAACCTTTACAAAAGTTAGTCTTTCTCCTTTTTCATCCCTTATAATCTTATAGGTGCTGGCTGAAAAATCACCCGAATAATCGGGAAAAACAGTGTACTCCGAGAGACCGTCCAAAAACTCCTTCACTCCTTCATTTTTCAGTGCTGTTCCGAAAAAACAGGGAAATATTTCCCTATTGCAAATAGCATCACAAATCTCATCGGGTCGAATAGACTCCCTCTCCAGCATTGCTTCTGTAAGGGTTTCGCTGGCAAGACTCAGATTATCTGCGAAGCTTTCTTTATCAGAAAAGTTAACAACACCATTTCCAAACTTTTCTCTCAGGATTTCCATAAGTTCATTTTCTTTCCTGTAGGACAAGTCCATTTTATTGATAAAAATAAATGTTGGAATCCCATATTTTTCAAGTAGTTTCCACAAAGTCACAGTATGTGCCTGAATCCCATCGTTTGCACTTATAATTAAAACTCCGTAATCTAAAACAGGGAGGGTTCTCTCCATTTCTGCTGCAAAATCCACATGCCCCGGAGTATCCAAAAGGTTAAAACAAACCTCTCTCCACTGAAAAGAAGTCTGCTTTGAAAATATTGTGATACCTCGATTTCTTTCCATGGGATTCGTGTCAAAGTAAGAATTCCCTTTATCCACTCTGCCCAAACTATTCAAATTTCCCGAGCAAAAAAGAAGGGCTTCGGACAAAGTGGTTTTCCCGGAATCCACATGTGCCAAAACTCCTATGGTTATTTTTTTCACTTGATAGTTCCTCCACCAACCACTACATCATTATCATATAACACCACTGCCTGACCCGGAGTAATTGCCCTTTGAGGCTCATCAAACACCAGATGGATTTTATCCTGCCCAATAGGATACACAGTTGCAGGTTGTTCTTTCTGGCTGTATCTCACCCGTGCTTTGACTTTAAGCTCCTTTGGCGGAAACTCATGAAAAATCCAGTTAAAATCAGCTGCATCAAGTTCTCTGCTGAATAAATCGCTGTTTTTCCCAAGTATAACTCTATTTCTTTCCACATCTTTTTCCAGGACATACATTGGGTGGGAAAGTGCAAGTCCAAGTCCCTTTCTCTGCCCTATTGTGTACCTTATAATGCCTTTATGTCTTCCTAAAATCTTTCCCTCAGTATCCACGAAATCACCGGGTTCATATTCCATACCTGTAAATCTTTTTATAGCTGATGCATAATCACCATCCGGAACAAAACATATATCTTGACTGTCTCTCTTTTCTGCATTTATAAAATTATATTTTTCTGCAACCGCTCTGGTTTCAGTCTTTGACATTTCTCCCAAAGGAAATATGGTATGTGCGAGTTGTTCCTGGGATAAGTTATATAGAAAATAGCTCTGGTCCTTCGTCTTATCTTTGGACTTCTTCAAAAGAAAACGGTCACTTCGTTTTTCCACCCTCGCATAATGCCCTGTGACTATGTAGTCGCATCCAAAAAGCTTTCCCTTTTCATAAAGAGCTTGAAATTTTAAGTATCTATTGCAATCTACACATGGATTTGGGGTTTCTCCCACCTCATATGAATTCACAAATCTATCTATTACACACCTGCGAAAATCACCTCGAAAATCCAAAACATAATGTTTTATTCCTATCTTGTCGCATACCGTTCTTGCATCTTCTGCATCATCCATGGAGCAACAGGTTTTATCAGAATAAGTGCCTGAGCCTTCACTATCAAAAAGTCTCATGGTTGCCCCGATACAGTCGTAACCTTTATCCTTTATTAACTGAGCAGCTACGCTGGAGTCAACACCACCGCTCATGGCGACCAATACCTTCTTCATCTATATCCTCCCCATATTCTGTCCTGCTCTAATACCTGTTTCAAAAGCATGCTGCAAATTGTATCCGCCACATAAACCGTCATAATCTAAAACCTCACCTGCAAAATACAGTCCTCTTACCAGATCTGATTCCATGGTTTCAGTATTAACTTCTCCATAATCAACCCCTCCGGAAGTGACCTGAGCAAATTCCCAGCCCCTTAAATTCTTTGGTGTTAATGTAAAACTTTTAAGCATTTTTGCAGCCTTTGAAATATCTTTTCCGGATTTTTCCTTAATATACTCTGTCAAAGCCCTCTTCACAAGGGAAATAAGGTAATTATCCTGGAGTTTAAAGCTCCTATTTTCTAAAACCTCTTCCAAATTATTAATTTCAGGCAGAAAATCAATTTTGATTCGATATTTTTCAAATCCTGATTTTAGGGGAACTCCCTCGGGAATCACAATATATTTTGAAATATTAAAAACACATATTCCTGATATTCCATACCCTGTAAACTGGACTTCTCCATACTCTTTTCTAATAAGCTTTTCTTCATACCAAAGAGAAATCTCACATTTTTCCCTCACTCCTGCAAGAAATCCTAATTCTTCCTTAAGCTCCACCGCCGTAAGTGAAGGTACAAGCCTGGTTATACTATGGCCCAAAGATTTTGCAATCCGTGTTCCGTCTCCCGTTGTTCCGAATTTTGAGCCCGCCTTACCTCCGGCTGCAATTAAAAGGCTTTTAGACTTTATCCTATCGCCCTTTTCAATATAAATTTCAAAGTCTTCCTTATTTTTCTCAACATGTGAAACGGGAGAACTGTACTTAACCCGTATTCCCAGTCTATCCATGGATAAAACTAATGCTCTGACCACATCTTTGGCATCTTCAGAGCAGGGATAAATTCTGCCTGCTTTATCCGTTCTGGTTATAATCCCCAAACCTTTAAAAACATTTAAAACAGCCTCATGTTGTTCACACTTTACATTTGAAATATTACACTTGCCGTTTCCCGTAGCACCAAGCTTTTTCCCCGGTACTCCAAGCTTTTCCAAAACAATTATCTTTGCATCTTTATTTTTCTGTTTCGCTGTGATTGCAGCCATCATCCCCGATGCACCGGATCCTATTATACAGATGTCATACAATGCTCTGACCCCATTTCAAAATTAATATTTGGACTATATTTTATCATATTTTATCAAAGTAAAAAAGGTGTTATAATTATCCCATGGATAAAGTGATTTTACATTGTGATGTTAATAGTTTTTACGCCTCGGTGGAGCTTTTAGATTATCCCGAGCTTAAAGATAAACCCGTTGCGGTAAGTGGCAGCTCTGACAATCGCCACGGTATTATATTGGCAAAAAATGAAGCTGCAAAGAGATTCGGTATAGTGACTGCCGAAACCACTTGGCAGGCAATGAAAAAATGCCCCGATCTCGTGTTGCTCCCTCCTAACCACAAAAAATACAGGGAATTCAGCATTAAATTGAACAAAAGATATAACATGTACACCAATTTGATCGAGCCTTTTTCAGTAGACGAATCGTGGCTTGATGTTACGGCAAGTCAAAAGCTTTTCGGAAACGGTGAGGAAATTGCAAACTCCATAAGAAAAAGAGTCAAAACAGAGCTTGGTCTTTCCCTTTCAATAGGAGTGTCCTTCAATAAGATCTTTGCCAAAATGGGAAGCGAATACAAAAAACCTGATGCCACTACTTTGATCACGAGAGAAAACTACAAATCAATCCTTTGGCCACTTCCTGTAAATCAGCTTTTTTTCGTAGGCTACGCCACTTCTGAAAAGCTGAAAGCAAATGGTGTTCTAACCATTGGAGATCTGGCAAATTCCCGGGAATCAAAGATTAAAAATCTTCTCGGAAGCCAGGGATTGGTTTTACGCAGTTATGCACGAGGGGAAGATAATTCCTCTGTAAAAGATTTTAATCAAAGAGATAAAATTAAATCCGTAGGAAACGGAATGACTTTTCGCAGAAATATATCAGGTCAGCAGGACATATCTTTAGGACTGTCACATCTGTCAAACACTGTTGCCGTGAGATTGCGCAAATACGGACTCAAAGCTTATGGTGTAAAGGTTGACATCAAAGACCCGAAATTCAAAGTTATCTCAAGACAAACCCAACTTGATAACGCCACAAACCTGGCAGAGGAAATACGAAATACTGCAATGCAAATCATCCAAAAATATTGGGATACGGAGGCAGAAATAAGACTTCTCACAATCACCGCAATAAATCTTGTAGATGAAAAGGAAAGCCGGCAGCTTTCCATATTTGACAATATTGAAAAATCCATAGAAAAAAGTGAATCACTGGAAAGAACTATGGATGCAATCCGAAATAAGTTCGGAGATGAGTCCATAGACTTTGCAAACATCATAGGAAACGATATCGGAATAGATTATTGATACTCCGATTATACTGATTTAATCCCATATGCACCTTAGCAATGGGCTTTTCGAAATAATACCACTACCATCACACCTATTTTGCTTGTGCTTTTCAAAATTTACAAACAAGCCTCTACAACGGGCTTAATACTGTCATAGTCCACCAAGTCACAGCTTTTATTAAAATAGTCCAAAAGCTGCTGCCCCTCCGGGCTGTCATCAATCATTTTTTTCGTTATGCCGATTATAAATTTGTCTAATCCTTTCACTTTCCCGGGATCAAAGGCTCCGGGAAGAAAAAAACACTTAATGGGTAGCCTCTTTTCTTTTATCAGTTCTGAAGCTGATAAATCATCTCTCCCATGGTCTTCCTCTGCGTCTGTGACAAATCTTTTCCTGAAATTTATATCCATACATTGCTCACGGTTTTCTTCTTTATCAATTGTAATTCCCACAGCAAAACACACTACTTTTTTCTCGCAAAGACCTTTGTACCAATTCTTAGTTATCAGTTCAATTCCCCGAATTCCCCCTGAATAAATTCCGCCACCAAAAACAACGGTGTCATAGTCTTTAATATCTCTGAATTTCGTTTTTTTAGCTTCAAATAAATCTGCACCCAGTGCCTTTGCAATAAGTCTTGCATAATTTTCAGTAGTGCCGTATTTTGAATAATATATCACCGCAGTTTTACTCATTTGCTCAATACCTCAATTAAATCAAACATTTCTCGGTTGAAATCTCTTTTTACTTTAATTCCTTCCTCTAAATCAAACGCTATTATCTCTCCGTTTAAGATCCCTATCGCCTTGCTTTCAGAATCCTCAGCCAGAAGCTTGGCTGCTTTTGCACCGCAGGAAGTAGCCAAAAGTCTGTCTCTCATAGTAGGAGTTCCTCCTCTTTGCAAGTAGGAAAGAACCACCAACTTGGTTTCACGACCGGTTATTTTCTGAATCTCCGAAACAAGCTCGCGGCTGTCCATCTTCGCACCTTCGGACTTGATGATTATGCTGTGAAGCTTTCCGTCATTGGCACTTATCAATATTTTTTTGCAAAGCTCATTTATATCGTATCCTTTTTCCGGAAGGAGAACAGCTTCCGCCCCTCCGGTGATCCCGGCATAAAGTGCAATGTCACCACAGTGCCTTCCCATGACTTCAATTACCGTATTCCTCTCGTGGGAAGATGATGTATCTCTGACTTTACCTATGGCTTCAAGTACGGTGGTTACAGCAGTATCGAAACCTATTGTAAAATCAGTATACCCAAGGTCATTATCAATTGTTCCGGGAAGTGCCATTATTTTTATTCCTCTTTGAGAAAGTTCATTTGCACCTCTGAAAGTTCCGTCTCCCCCAATACAAACCAGACCTTCTATTTCAAAGGCTTCCAGTTTTAACATAGCTTTCTCCACACCTTCTTCTGTTTCAAATTCCGGACATCTTGCAGTTTTGAGGAAAGTTCCCCCTCGCTGGAGTATATCCCCCACATCACGCCTTGTCATAGCTTTAAGGTCTCCTTCTATGAGACCTTCATATCCGCGTTCTACACCGTAGACCTCTAGACCTTCCTCTATTCCACAGCGAGTAACAGCTCTAACTGCAGCATTCATTCCGGGAGAATCTCCACCGGATGTCAATACCGCTATCTTCTTCATAATTCACCAACCTTATCCGGTTATTAAACCTTATATTAAATAGATCGAAATCGCTCGTCAACTTTATAATAAATTCAACATTTTCAGTTATCAAACTTCACATTGGATGCACCAACTATTTCATTAAGCTCTTCCTTCAGATACTGTGTCATATCCACTAAAGCACTACTTCTGACTATAGTTCCGCTCTGCAGGTAAATAAGTGGTTTTATATTCCCCGGATTTTCTTTAAAAACCCTTTCTAAAACTTTTAAAACCTGTTTTTCGTCCACACTTTCCGGGACTCTTATCTTTATCATGCGACTGCCGGCGTTTATTCCACTGTCCTCAGAAGCCTCATCTATGTCTACAACAGAATCGGCTAAAAGCTTCGGCGTTTCTCCCACTTTGAAGTCAAGCCTTCCCTTAATGATAACAACCTTGTCTTCTTGAACACTTCCTTGATATCTGCCATAAACATTAGGAAAAACAACGACTTCCACCATGCCGTAAAGGTCTTCTAATTCCAAAAAAGCCATCATCTTATTGTTCTTTGTAATCAAAGTCTTTATATTGGAAATCATGCCCGACATAACAACACTCATTCCGTCATAAATTTCAGCTTCTTCATCGTTTTTGGATAAAATCTCACCTGAAAACTCTTCATTTTCCTCATGCTCACATGCTTGTGAAGCTGCCGTAAGCTCCTTTGTAGTAATTGAAATTTTATTCTTTATTTTATCAGTATACTCGTTCAAGGGATGATCGGATATATATACTCCCAGCATCTCCTTTTCCATGGATAAAAGTTCACCTGAACTGAAATTTTCAACTTGAGGCAGCTGATTGGCAGCACTCCCTGCACTCATTTCCTCATTACTTGTATCAAACAATGAAATTTGACCCGCAATATTTTTTCTTGCATCATTTTGAGCAGAGGACATAATCTGCTCATACACAGCCATGTGAGCCGCTCTATTTGAGTTTAAACAGTCCAGTGCTCCGGCTTTAATCAGACTTTCCACCGCCTTTTTATTAACAACCCTAACATCTATATTATTTATGAATTGAAAAATATCATCAGGTATTCCTTTGCTCTCCCTTGCCTGCATTATTTCCTCAATTGCGTTTTCACCTACATTCTTAACCCCTCTAAGTCCATACCTTATCTTACCGTCCACCACAGTATATGACTTGTCGCTTTCGTTTATGTCAGGAGGAAGCACAGTAATTCTCATCTCTTCACAGTTTCTTATATACTTTGAGGTTTGGGTTGAATCGCCCATCACGCTTGACAAAAGTGCTGCCATAAATTCTACAGGATAGTGTTTTTTCAGCCATCCTGTTTCGTATGCAAGAACAGCATATGCTGCCGCATGTGATTTATTGAAAGCATACTGTGCAAAGGTTTCCATATCTGCAAAAATTACTTCCGCAGCTTCTTCTGTGATTCCATTTCTAAGACATCCGGGGATTTCAATATTTCCATCCTCATCAATTTTACCATGTATGAAGATCTGCTTTTCTGCAAGCATTTCTTCTGTTTTTTTCTTGCTCATAGCTCTTCTGACAAGGTCAGCACGTCCAAAACTATAACCTGCCAGATTTCTTACAATTTGCATTACCTGTTCCTGGTAAACAAGGCATCCGTATGTTACATCCAAAATTGAAGCAAGCTCCGGAGTGACATATTTAATCTTAGAAGGATTTTTCTTGTTTTCTATATATTTCGGAATTGAGTCCATAGGACCCGGTCTGTATAAAGAAATTCCTGCCACCACATCTTCAAAGCAGCCGGGCTTAAGATTTTTCATAAATGCAGTCATACCGCCACTTTCAAGTTGAAAGATCCCCTCTGTATTTCCCGCTGCAATCATATCGTATACTGATTTATCATCATAACCCATTTTGGCAAAATCCACAGTAAAGCCATGATTTTTCTCTATTAACGCAAGCGCATCCCGAATTACGGTTAAGTTTCTGAGTCCCAGAAAATCCATTTTCAAAAGACCGAGTTCTTCAATCGTCGTCATGTTAAATTGAGTGGCAACGCCTTTATCAGAGTAATAAAGCGGAACATATTCATCAAGTGGAAGTTTTGAAATTACCACACCTGCCGCATGGGTTGAGGCGTGTCTTGAAAGCCCCTCAAGCTTCTTTGACATATCAATTACCCTGCGTACGGCCGGATCTTCCTCATACATGTCTGCAAGTTCAGGATTCATTTTCAGCGCTTTATCAATGGTCATTTTCAACTCAAAGGGTATTGCCTTTGCAATTCTGTCCGCATCAGTATATGACATATCCAGAGCTCTTGCCACATCTCTGATTACAGCCTTTGCCTTCATTGTTCCAAATGTTATAATCTGAGAAACATTTTCTTCTCCATACTTTGCTTTCACATAATCGATAACTTCTCCTCTGCGTTCAATACAGAAATCAATATCAATGTCCGGCATGCTGATGCGTTCAGGATTTAAAAATCTCTCAAATATAAGATTATATCTGATAGGATCTATATCTGTGATTTTCAAAGAATATGCGACCAAACTTCCTGCAGCGGAGCCGCGACCGGGGCCCACCATAATCCCGCTGTTCTTTGCATAGTTTATAAAATCCCATACGATTAAAAAGTACTCAACATAACCCATGTTCTCAATTACGCCAAGCTCATATTCAAGTCTTTCCTCCAGCTCATCCGTTATTTCATCGTACCTCTGTAAAAGACCTTCTCTGCACAACTTCCTCAAATATTCCTGACTTGTCAGTCCCTCAGGAGATCTAAACTCCGGAATATGATATTCACCAAATGTAAATTCTACATTACATCTCATGGCAATATCATGAGTATTATCCAAAGCTTCAGGAATTTCACCGAAAATCTCCCTCATTTCACCTTCACTCTTAAGATAAAATTGGTCATTTGGAAATTTCATTCGTTTCTCATCGTAAATACTTGTTGCCGTTTGTATAGCAAGCAAAATATCATGAGCTGCCGCATCATCTCTATTCACATAATGCACATCGTTGGTACATACTGTCGGGATTCCCGTTTCCTTCGACAACCTAAGTAATTCGGGATTTATCAATGCCTCTGCCTGTAATCCCTGATCCTGCAGTTCCAGATAAAAGTTACCCTGACCGAATATATCGTTAAGCTCCAGAGCTTCCTTTTTTGCACCTTCATAATCTCTATTCAGCAGTCTGGACTGAACCTTACCTGCCAGGCAGGCTGAAAGCGCTATAATCCCGTTACTATGTTTTCTTAAAACATTCCTGTCTATTCTCGGCTTATAGTAAAATCCTTTCGTAAATCCCATAGATACTATTTTGATCAGATTTTTATAGCCTTCATTATTTTCGGCAAGCAAAATCAGATGTCCATGTTGTTTGTCTTTATTTGGGTCTCTGTCCTCCATAGTTCGTGCCGCCGTATAAACCTCACATCCTATAACAGGATGAATCCCCTGCTTTTTACACTCCTTCCAAAAGTCAACCACTCCATACATCACTCCATGGTCTGTGATTGCAAGGGAATCCATACCAAGCTCTTTGGCCCTTGACACTAAATCCTTTATCTTACCTGCTCCATCAAGCAAACTATATTCCGTATGAACATGCAAATGAGTAAAAGCCATCTTAAACTCCTCTTTTTATATCTTCTTATATATTGTTGTTTTTATAATAACCTAACTTATTTCCGGTTTTTGTTTCATCATCCGATTATATTTTACCACAGAAATTCCCTTTTCGTTGCATTTCGTCAAAAACTATGCTAGAATTTCATTAAATACAATTGAACCTGGAGGTTTACAATGAACAAAAATGAAATACTTAGAAAAGCTTACATAAATGCAGTGGAAAACATGATTATCGCCGGGCTTGATAATGATACATGTTATATAGTAATCCGCGAATCGATGAAATTATATCTTATGGGGCATAATGTGGAATGTACAGAGAGAGAAGTTGTGGAATTTATTAAGGAACAAGTTTCCGTTCTGCAAAATGCCATGTCAGACTATGACAATCCTTTTAACAGATAAAATCGACAACTGAAAATCTGCCCCTTGCAGTTCAGTCCTGACTGCAAGGGGCATTATTTTTTAACTTTATCTCTTAAACTTTTTTATTTAGAAGAGTCTTTCTCTTCGCTGTCTTCCTCTGATTCCTTAGTATCAGCATCTTTATCATCTTCAGCTTCTTCATCACATTCCACTTCTTCGGAATGTTCTTCACTCTCGGTTTCTTCCGTTGCTTCTTTTTCGACTTCCGGTGTTTCCTTAGTATCATCCTTTTCGGCTAGTTCATCGTCTTCTTTATTTTCATCTTCTGAGATTTCTACTCTTTCGTCCTTATCCTCCTCGGATATGTCATCACCATTTTCATCATCTTCTTCAGCATCTACAGTATCTGCGTCTGAATCCTCCTCATCTACAGAATCTTTTTCATTAAGATCTTCACAGGTTTCAAATTCCGGCACCTGATCATCACTTTTCGCTCCATCAAACAGAAGCAGGAAAAGAATCGAAGCTAAAACTCCACCCACAAGAGGTGCGATTATGAAAACAGGTAGCTGACTTAGTGCATCTCCACCCACGAACACTGCAGGACCGAAGCTTCTTGCCGGATTTACGGATGTGCCCGTAAAAGGTATTCCGAATATATGTATCATTGTTAAAGTTAGACCTATAACAAGACCTGCAACCGAGCCGTATTCCTTCTTGGATGTTACACCTAAAACAACAAGAACAAATATACATGTCAGAACAGTTTCTAAAACAAGGGCAACTCCCATGCTTGCTCCAATAGCACTTGCACTTCCGTATCCGTTCTGTCCGAGAGAATCCTTAGCTCCAAAGCAAAACCATAAGAACATTGCTCCGACAGAAGCTCCTGCAAACTGTGCCACGATGTATACGATGAAATCACTGAAGCTAATTCTTTTGGTAATGAACATTCCCAGTGAAACTGCAGGATTCACATGGCATCCCGAAATATTTCCTATGGAATATGCCATAGCCACTATAGACAAACCAAAGGCAAAAGCAATCAGCAATGTAGTAAATGCAATAGGCAGTGGTACGCTCATGCTTAAAAAAATGCTGTTTGCTGCAACTGCAGAACCACAGCCGAATGTTACCAGTACAAAAGTCCCAATAAATTCTGCAATAAATTTTTTCATTATCTACCTCCCGAAATTATACTTTTATTGATAAAATAAAATTGCTCTTTATTATACCATAATTTCAACATTAAATAATAAAAAATAAAGGTTTTTTTATTATTTAATGATACAATACTTTCTTGTCAGTGTATAATTAATGCATGTGTATGCTTACACTCAATATGTTTTGATAAGGAATAAATGGAGGAAAAAGTTATGCCACTTATAATAATCGGAATAATCTTTATTACAGGCTTATTTATATTCTATTTATTTTCCACAGGTTCCGGAAATAATCATGATTCAAAGAAGAAGTCTGATTCCTCATCGGATAAAGACAAAACTACCCCTTTATTCCAACATAAAAACATATCACATAACAGTGAAAATTTTGAAGAAGAAACAAAGGAGAATAATAATGATAATTAGACCAAGAAGACTCAGGAATGGCGATTCACTCAGAAAAATGGTTAGAGAAACCCGTGTAGATTCATCTTCTCTTATTTACCCAATGTTTGTAATGGATGGAGAAAATAAAAAAGAAGAAATTTCCTCTATGCCGGGTCAATACAGATATACTGTCGATAAACTTATGGATGGACTTGAAGAAGTGCTGAACAGCGGTGTTGATAAGGTAATGCTTTTCGGAATCCCTGATAAAAAAGACGAACACGCAAGTCAAGCCTTTGCTGACGATGGCATTGTGCAAAAGGCACTGCTTGAGGCAAGAAAAAATTTCCCTCAGCTATATCTGATTACAGATGTGTGTCTATGTGAATATACTTCCCACGGTCACTGCGGAATGCTACACGGGAATGATGTGGATAATGATTCCACCCTTCCCATACTCGCCAGAACAGCACTTTCCCATGTACAGGCAGGAGCTGATATGGTTGCACCATCCGATATGATGGACGGAAGAGTTTCGGCAATCAGAGCGGAACTTGATAAAAACGGGTTTAACAATACTCCCATAATGTCCTATGCCGTAAAATATGCCTCTGCATTTTATGGACCTTTCAGAGACGCAGCCGATTCGGCTCCTGCCTTTGGAGATAGAAAAACTTATCAGATGGACTTTCACAACAGCAGAGAAGGAATTCGTGAAGCAGTCCTTGATGTTGAAGAAGGTGCAGATATTATCATGATAAAGCCTGCTATGGCATACAACGACATGATAACCAAAGTAAAAGAAGCAGTTTCCGTGCCTGTTGCAACTTACAGCGTCAGCGGAGAATACGCGATGGTCAAAGCCGCTGCTCAAAACGGCTGGATTGACGAAAAGAAAATAATTTCCGAAATGGCAATCGGTGCCTATAGAGCCGGTGCAAGTATATATCTAACATACTATGCAAAAGAACTGGCACAGTATTTTAAGGAAGGAATCATCGGATAATAAAATATAGTATCGAAAGACTATAATCAAAAACCGGACATTATAGCGCCAAATGAGACTGCATAATGTCCGGAAAAATTTTATTTGTTATAAATCTTTACACTTATTACTATCTAATCGTCAAAAGCTCCGATACTTCTTTGCGAGGAGGTGCTGCCGGTTCTTTCTCTGCAAACCCCACCGGAACCAAAGCTGCAACCACTTCATCTTCCGGAAGCTCTAAAGCCTCGGCAACTTTCTTATCATCGAAAATCCCCATTATCACAGTGCCATATCCAAGCTCATGGGCAGCAAGGGAAAAAGTCTGAGTTGCAATTCCCGCATCAAAAACCTCCCACTTGTCTCCCTTGTTTGTGCTTTCTTCTCCGGATTTCTCATAGCCGGATATTCCATGTTTATAGGTTACCACCACAAGAGCCGGTGCTCTGTGAATAATCTTCTGGTTAAATACAAAACCGAGAACACATTCGTCAGCAATCTTTGCTTTTAATTTCTCATCAAAAACCCCATGATACCTTGTAACTTGAGTGTTCTTCCAAGAAGGTGCATAGGATGCCAGTGCCACAATTTCTTCCAGTTGCTTGGGCGTAATCTTTCTGTCAAGGTATTTTCTGATACTTCTTCTGCCAACGATACAATCCTTTGTCTGCATATCTACCTCCAAAAAAAAATGGTGCGGTCTAAGGGATTCGAACCCCCACGGTTTCCCACACGGACCTGAACCGTGCGCGTCTGCCAATTCCGCCAAGACCGCAAAAACAAACACCTCAGAAATCACTATTCAGAGCTGTCGAGGTGTTTAGATGACCTATTCCTCATTATCTGCCATAATTTCATCAAATTCTTTGGCAACTTTATTGAACTGCTCTTCGTCCTCAATATCCTCTAATTCAAAGGTTCCGTCTTTCTCATCTTCTATATAGCCATATAGCCATACATCATCCGAGCCGTCATCAGGAATAAGCGCTATATAGTCCTTCCCTTCGAAATCAAAGATGCCCATAATCTCGCAGTCTACAGGTTCACCCTCATCAAATTCCAAAGTGATCACTTCCGCTTCTTCCTGCTCTTCAACCCTCTTGTTCTTATCTTCAGTCATTGTATCATCCTCCAACCTCAATTCCTGTCTGCCTTACTAACTATAACATTAAAGTTCTAAATATGCAATAACATAAATCAATATCTCTATTTTATTTTTAAAAAAGTAAATTCCACGATTATTTCACACAGGTCTCCAATATACAGAAACACCTTTGGTCATTATAAGAAATCAATTTCTGCTAAAATATTCAACTATGTTCTCTGCTACCTGCCGAGTTATCGAAGGCACTTTACATAATTCCTCTGCACTTGCATTTCTAACTCGCTCCATGGTCTTAAATCTGTATAAAAGCTCATTGCGTCTTTTCGGGCCGACACCGGGTATACCATCAAGGGCTGAATGCATAGCCCTCTTATTATGCAGATTATGGTGATATTCTATAGCGAATCTATGAACTTCTTCCTGTATAGTGCTACAATATCTGAATAAAACAGGTCGGTCTATTAAAGAAATTTCCTCTCCGCCGGAAAAGACTATAGCTCTCGTTCTGTGGCTGTCATCCTTTGCCATGCCCACAACCGGAATTTTAAGCTCCATGGCTTTCAGAATAGTTTCTGCTGCATGTACCTGACCAAGTCCTCCGTCCATCATTATTATATCCGGAAGAATGATAAATCCCGGGTCACCGTTTACCGCCCTCTTATATCTTCTGTATATTACTTCCTGCAAACTCCCATAATCATCAGGACCTTCCACTGTCTTTACTTTAAATCTCCTATAATCCTTCTTAACTTTGCCAAGCCCTTGGAAAACAACCATTGCACCGACAGAATCCACACCGTTTGTATTTGAAATATCGTATGATTCAATTCTGATGTCTTTATCACTGTCTGTAATTTGTCCCCCTGCCAGGGAAAGTACAGATTGCATTTCCCTCCTGACTGCAAATTCTCTTTCTTTTTTAGTTTCAGCTTTTACCGCAAGGGTTTTACTCATTTCAATTACATCCTGCCTTGTTAAATCCAATAGTTTCTTTTTATCCCCTTTTTGCGGCAGATTGATTTTCACTTTGTGCTTATCTTTACTTAAAAACTCCTCCAACAACTCTTTATCTTTTAACTTCTCCGCCACCAGAATTTCATGGGGAACATTCGCCCATTGAGAATAGTACTGCTTTATGAATTCCGATATAATATCGCCTTTTGAGTCCTGTGATTCCGCCTGAATAGGAAACACATCCCTTCCACTGAGTTTACCATTGCGAACAGGAAAAACCACAACGAAATTCTTTCCTGAATTTTTAATGGCAAGACAAATATCAATATCCTTTTCTCCTATCATCGTTACCCTTTGAGTTTCAGATAAAGCCTTTACCGCAGTAATTCCATCTCTCCATTTAGCAGCCTCTTCATATTCCATATTCTTAGCAGCCTCTTTCATCTTTAACTCAAGGCGCCTTAATATCGGTCTGTCCTTTCCATTTAAAAAATTCAAAATATCATCTATATCTTTGCCGTATTCTTCTTTACCGATACCACCTATGCATGGACCGCTGCACTGCTTCAAAAAATAGTGGAGACAAGGCCTGAAATCCTTAGGAAATTTGGTGGTATTACAACTCTTAAGTTTGTAAACTTTAGCAAATAAATCAACAATCTCATTCACTGCACCAACATCACTATATGGACCGAAATATCTATTGCCGTCTTTTTTTAAAGTTCTGGTTTTAACAACTCTGGGAAAATCTTCACTTACTGTCACCATTATATAAGGATATGTCTTATCATCTCTCAAAAGCACATTATATTTCGGCATGTATTTTTTTATTAAATTACATTCCAAAATCAGTGCTTCCATTTCACTTGAACACTTTATATATTCAAATTCTGCAATATTTCCGGCAAGGGCTTTTACTTTCTGATTCGTATTTTGGTATGATTTTTGAAAATATTGACGCACCCTGTTCTTCAGGGAAATAGCCTTCCCAACATAAATAACCTGACCCAACTTGTCCCTATGTATATAAACCCCCGGACAATCCGGGAGTTTTTTAAGATTTTCACTTATATCAAACATTTAGTATTTCCAGCCTCTCCTTCGGCATTCCTCTTCCTCTCTTATCTGTTGTTCTGCTATACGCCTTAATTTTCGCTTTCTAATTCTTTTTTTCTTCCTCATCGCCCTTGCACGGACAGAAGCTACCCATAAAAATGCTGCTATAAAAACTCCTAAAATGCTTAAAATCACAATAGTTGTTAAATTAGAAATTCCCACATACGACGGAAACCATCCAATTCCCACATTTTCCTTTGAAACCAGAGACACCTTATTCACCACTTCATCTCCCACATAGATGTAATAATATCCAACAGTTTCTCCTGCTTTTATGGGTGCCTGCAAATCAGCCTTCATAACCGTTTCTGTCTTTATCAATGATTTTGAACCTTCTTTCGGAAGATACGCATAACCGTCAGTGGCAGCATAGGCATTGATCCTGGTTTTTTCTCCGTGCTTTATTCTGACTTTACCCGTTTCTTTCCCTTTATAGATAACTTTATATCCATCCAATCTCCTTTTAGCATAATTGATCAAGCTTTTTACATCTGCATTCGGATTTGTGCCGTTTTTTCCAAGTAAAACTATATGGAGCTGCATACCATTGTTGAAAACATTTGTAGCAACCTGTGTTCGGTTTAATCTTTTGATTCCCGGCAAGCCGGAAAAAATCATAGTATCACTTTTAATTATATTTTCTTTTTTTAAAAATCTTTTGTCATGCTTATTGGTAGCAGAAAAGCTATGGCTATTTGCCATGCCTATTTTATATATAGTTCTGTTGGAGAATGCAACCCTTAAAATCTTCAGATAATCCTTTGCAGTGACTTTTTGTGCCCTTGCTGTCTCACCTGTCACATTTGTAAAATGAACTTTTTTACATCCTATGTTCTCTGCCGTTTTATTCATTTTATCTATAAACTTACCGATATTGCCGTAGGCACCCTCTCCCAGAGCCATGGCGGCATCATCGCTTCCAAGCATCAAAACACCGTAGAGCAAATCCTCTACAGATATCCGTTCTCCCTTTTTCAAGCCCAGTTTATCTCCATCGTGTCCTGCCGCATTGCGAGAAACCTTTATATCCCTGTCTAATGGCAAATTTTGAGCCGCCACCAAGGCTGTCATAAGTTTTGTGACTTCACCCGGGTCTATCTTCATTTTGCTGTTTTTTTCAAATACAACCGTCCCTGTGTTCTCACAATACACAACCGCACTTTCTGCCGTTAATATCACTTTCTTGTTTCCGTATTCACCATAGGAAATCCCTGTAAGAGAAATGAGTATAATTAAAATCAAGAATACTAATCTTATATTTTGTGCTCTGAGTCCTTTTTTATGAATCACCTGAGATTCTCCTCTAAAAGGGGGCTACTACAAAGTAAAACAATGCAGCAGCCCCAAGTTATCTTATTTCTAATGTTGCAATTTACTATTTCTTTGACTTGGCATATTCTGCCATCAGTTCCACTAAGGCATCTACTCCGTCTTCCGGAACTGCATTGTAAATACTTGCACGAAGCCCGCCTACAGAGCGATGACCTTTTAGGTTAATCATTCCATTTTCTTTGGCAAGTGCAATAAATTCCGCATCCATATCGGCATCTCCTGTCACGAAGGTAACATTCATCAATGATCGGTCTTCTTTCTCAACAGTACCTTTGAATACAGGACTTTCGTCAATGGCGTTATAAAGTTTCTCCGCCTTTCTGACATCCTTTTCGTGCATTGCCGCAATTCCACCGTTTTCAAGAAGATATTTGAATACCTCACCGGCAACATAAATTGAGAAACAAGGAGGTGTGTTATACATTGATCCTTTTTCTTCATGAATCTTGTAATCAAGATATACCGGTACATCTTCAGGAGCATGTCCAATCAGATCCTCTCTGATAATTACAATTGTAACCCCTGCCGGTGCAACATTTTTCTGAGCTCCCGCCCAGATAACACCGAATTTTGATACATCAATTTCTTCACTCAGAATACATGATGACATATCTGCAACCAGAGGAATATCTCCTGTTTCAGGTATGTATGGGAACTTACTTCCGTATATCGTATTATTATAGCAAATATAAACATAGTCAGCATCGGGTCTAAAATCTTCTTTTGAAACCTTAGGTATATATGAATATGTTGAATCTTCAGAGCTTGCCACACATTTAACATCACCGAATTTGACAGCTTCCTTATAAGCCTTCTTAGCCCACTGACCTGTCACAATATAGTCAGCTTTCTTGGAATTTCTCAAAAGATTTAGTGGAATCATTGAAAACTGCAGTGTTCCCCCTCCCTGCAGGAAAAGAACCTTGTAATTCTCAGGTATATTCATAAGCTTTCTTAGATTTGCTTCTGCATCGTCAATAATCTTTTGATATTCCTTTGAACGATGGCTCATTTCCATAACGGATTCGCCCGTACCTTCATAATTCAAAAGATTGTCACGGACTCTTTCCAGTACTTCTACAGGCAGCATTGACGGACCTGCAGAGAAGTTATAAACTCTTTCATATTTACTCATTGCAGCAATTCCTCCATATCTAAATTCTAAATATAAAATACAGGTTAATTATATCATCTGCCATGTTGAAAGTAAAGTTTACAGATGATATACTTTTACTGGTTAATTCTAGAGAAAACTTATATGGAGGTAACAAAATGTACAATATTACAACCCTAAACAAAATCTCTCCTGTGGGACTTGCTCGCTTGACAGACAAGTATACGATTACAGAAGAAATTGACGGCACAACAGGTGTTATGGTAAGAAGCCATGATATGCACGAGATGGAGTTGCCCGAAAGCCTGCTGGCAATAGCTAGGGCCGGTGCCGGCGTTAACAATATACCGCTGCAAAAATGTGCGGAAAAGGGTATTGTAGTTTTTAATACACCAGGAGCAAATGCAAATGCAGTAAAGGAACTTGTAATTGCCGGATTGTTACTTTCAGCCAGAAATATTCCTGCTGCCATTGATTGGGCAAAAACACTTTCAACCGATGTAGGCAAAGCCATTGAGAAAGGGAAAAAGCAATTTGCCGGACATGAAATCAAAGGAAAAACTCTTGGAATTTTAGGAATGGGTGCAATAGGTGTTCTTGTTGCAAATTCTGCATACGATTTAGGAATGAGAGTTATAGGATATAACCCTACTATAAGGGTCAAAGCATGCCATAATGTTTACCCCGGCGTTGAGATGACAGACAACCTTGATTATACGCTGGAGAACTCTGACTATATTTCTCTAAACGCCCCTGCAAAAGAAGAAACAAAAGGCATGGTAAATTCCGAATTTATCGACAAGATGAAAGACGGTGCAGTTCTTCTAAACTTCTCAAGAGACAAACTCATTAACGATGCCGACCTTTTGGCTGCCTTGGAATCAGGAAAGCTTGGCGAATATGTGGCTGACTTTGGAACTGATGCCATCATCGGAAAAAAAGGTGTAGTTCTTCTCCCTCACCTGGGTGCATCTACAGAAGAAGCTGAAGATAACTGTGCGAGCATCGCTGCTGATGAAATGATGGATTATATTGAAAACGGAAATATCAAAAACTCAGTTAACTTCCCTGCTGTAGAGCTCCCTGTAAAGGAGGGTGAAACGCGAATTGCAGTTCTCACCAAGGGTATTGATAACCCTGTTGACCTTGCTGTTAAGAACCTGGGGATTTCAGTAAGCGGTGCAGCCGGCAGTATAAAAGGGTCCTTCGGCTATGCTATACTAAGCACATCTGATTCCGTTTCAGAGGTTCCTGAAATCGCAGGGGTCATCAAATCCAGAGTATTATAATCGAAACAACAGAGACTAAATTTAATATCAAAACTGCTAAAACCACGCAGTACCTGATTATTGCGTGGTTTTCACCGATTAGGAAAGGCAACCTCATGCATCAATCGAGGTTGCCCTATCATCTTATCCGAATATTCTTCTTACTGTAGTAATGGGTTTCCCATTATAACCGATCCTTGAAACAGTTATGCCATGTTCCTCATCCATGGCATGAACGAGCTTATTATTTCCTATGTAAATTCCGATGTGACTGCCATAGCAAATCAGATCACCCGGTCTTGCCTCAGATAAGGAAACTCCTTTTCCTAAATATTGATCGGCAATTGAGCCATGGGGAAGCAGAACACCGAAGTGCTTATATACTGCCATAACAAAACCTGAACAGTCTGCACCCTTTGTTAAACTTTCACCACCGTATTTATACGGATTTCCAACAAATTTCAAAGCAAAATTCGCAACAGCTTTACCCGACTTTTTACTGTATTCCTCTCCCAAACTGCTGCTTGCAGCTCCTTTACTTGCCGGTTTTACAGCTGTCCCCGCCAAAACCACCTTATCTTTGCATTTCTCGGACACTGCAGTCTTCACGACCTCAGCGTTATCAACCTTATCATTGGTAGAAATCTGCTTTATTGTAACAAGCTTTTTTCCATCGCTGCCGGATGATTTTTCTACAGTAGTGTTCAATAGAACATTGCTATCTGTTTTTTTGATAACTTTATGTTTTACTTTTTTAACCTTGGTCAAAACCTGAGTGGTCTTCACTTTTAACAAATTTTCTTCAGTCAAACTGTTAAATTCTTTCCGAATTTTCTTCTCATCGGACACATTAGGTTTTTTATCCATGTGACCATAGTAATTATGCTTAAGCTCAATATGAGGTTTAAGATTAACCTTAACATCTTTAGCACCGGACTCAACATATGTCTTTTCCAGTGATGCAAGTATCTTATTAGCTTCCTTTTCCGTCTTAACAGTACCGACCAACCTGTCCGATACCTTTAGCTGCCAGTAATCTTCCGCCGCAAAGGCTCTGCTTATGCCAACAATCGCAAAAGCAAAAATTACAAGCTCCAGTATTATAACCGGAATCATTTTTCTGGATGTTACTATAGAACCCAATTTTTCTTTCAAATTACTTGCTTTCATAATATGTAACCCTACTTTAATTTCTCACAATCCTTGAAGCTCTCAATGGTCTTCCTACAAGGTACAAGCTGCTTATACAAATTCCACGGCTTCTGTTAAGGGCGTGTATAACTTTGCCTTTTCCTATGTAAATAGCCATATGCCCTGAATATGCAACTACATCTCCCGGTTTAAGCTTCCTCACAGAAACTCTCTTTCCGACACCGGTTTGTCCGACTCTGGGAAGATCCAGTCCATGATGTCTGTATACCGCATACACAAATCCCGAGCAATCTGCACCTTTCGTCAGACTGGTTCCTCCATACCTATATGGATTTCCCAAGAACTTCTTAGCGAATTTTACTATGTCTTTATTCTTTGTACCATCATACACTTTTCCTGAATGCACGGTAACTCTACCCGTACCTTTATGTATGATTTTGTTAACAGGCACAACTTTCTTTTTATAGGCTTTGCTGACTTTAACGGCAACTCCATTTTCTCTTGTAATATATTTTGAGGAGGTAACCTTTCCTCTCTTACCCCTTCGTTTAACCTTAGTTACTGTCTTTCTAAGCTTTGATGTTTTCCTTGTTATAGTCTTATATTTAAGTGTTTTTACCAGTCTGGTTTCTTTTTCAACGGTTACTACATCTGCCGCATTCCCCGCCAGAATATGTTTTGCAACTTTATCCTTAGACAGTACAGACGCCCCTTCGGTATTCTCTGCCGGTTCAACGGTCATCTTCACATTTGAAGAAAAATCGGCATCAACCAGTTTTGCATTTTTCTTCTTTAGGTGTTTATAAATACTATTTTCTATCTGAGCTTCATTTATCTTTTCATTAATGAAAAAAGTGTTTGTCTTTTCAATTTTCCCTTCATCATCTAAGACATCGATTTTTAGAGAATAAATACAATGTGCTCCGTACGCTTTACTACCCAAGCAGACTCCGAAAATAAAGGTGATCAGTAAAAGAATAAATAACATTCTTACGGATGTAACATCAAAAACACCTTTGATTCTCTTGGTATTACCGAATATAAAGTGATTTTCCATTATCTTTCCTTTCCGTTCATCTAAAATAAACGAAAATACAAATTGATACTGATTAGAATATTTCACATATCAAAATTCCTCATATTTCATTTATTTTGACGGAATTATGCTACTTTATATACATTATGATGTCAATACTTTTAAAGATTATTCACATACTTTTCACACTTTTGCAGGATAACACTGTTGATTTTCCAAGGTTTTTACTCTTAGGATTTCATTAAGAAAACTTAAGAATTATCGTAAACCATATTTATATTTATTTATATTTTTGTATTATATTTTCTCCTTATTCGCTTTTTCTGCGGATATATGGTGTCCGGAAACCATAATCTTAATTGCACTCTTCAGATTGCTGACGGTTATGTTTCTAAAACCTCTTTGATATTCACCGTCTAAAGTCCATGGCATATTTTCATCTGCTTCAATCTCCAAATTAGACGAACTGAAAAACGAAATATGCGAACAATCCATATACTTATTTTGGGTTAAAGCCCATGTAATCTGTGTTAATTCAATTATATTCTTTGGAGATCTTATTAAAATCACTTCAAACAGTCCATCATTCATATCCACATAATCTTTATCCAAGGTTATGATTCCTCCCATAGAAGTGGAGTTACAAATAGCACCAAAAATATACTCACCGCCATAAATCCCCTGTTCATTGGTAATTCTTAGCTTTAGAGGTTTGATCGAAGGAATATCCTTGATACCTTCCAGTATGTATGCAGTATGTCCCAGGAGATTCTTCATATCCTGAGGTACGCTGTATGAGGTTCGTGTAAACGCTCCAAAAGATGCAACATAAGAGAAGAATCTATCATTGAATTTACCCATATCTAATGTTATGGGAACTCCTGTAGCTATATCTTTTGCACCGTGAATTATATCCTTGGATAAGCCCAGACTTGAGGCAAAATCATTTGTGCTTCCTGCGGGAATATAACCGATGGGAACATCATAACCGGATTCAAGAAGTCCTGATGCAACCTCATTAAATGTTCCGTCACCACCTATACAAACTATTAAATCATTACCCTTTGCCCTGGTTTTCGCAAATTCTCTCCCATCTCCGCTTTTTCCTGTTGTAACAACGGAAACTTGATATCCTGCTCTGCAAAATATGTCAATTATTTCTGCAAATCTTCTGTTTGCTTGTCTCATACCTGCACGAGGATTTAAAATAATTAAGACATTTTTCAAACTTATTCTCCTTTCAGTCACTTGGTATCTCTGTATACTTTGTTAATAATTATTCCAAGTACCAAAACCCATGACAAAAAATAAAACCAAAACAAAAGAGCGACGATGGATGACAGCGATCCGTATATAATGTTATAATTCACGATGTGTTCAGTATAGGCTGCGTATAAGAAAGTTACGATAACAAGACCGAATGCACCGAATATTGTTCCCGGCAGTAAATCTTTAACTTTCATTTTTTCAACCGGCATCACAAAGTAATTGTACAACACCAAAAGAAAATAAAGAAGTGTCGCAAAGGGCCACCTCGTGTATGTCCACACCAGTGTAATGGTGTAGTTTTCCACAATCCCCCCCACAACAGTATATAGGAGAGATTTACCATATATTAAAACTACAAGTACAAAAGAAATTGTAATGATGGTCATAGCCATCGTTCTCAAACTCCTGATTCTTTCAGTCCAAAAATTTCCTGTAAACCTGCTGCTTGAATATGTATAGTTTGCAATTCTCATTAAAGAAAACTGTGCCCTTGAGGCAGACCAAATTGCCAATAATACAAGTAAAATGTTATTGCTTACAGAAGAACTGTCTCTCAACAGTCCCTTAATTATACGCCCCATTTCAGGAGTGATATAATTATCTATCCATGAGTTAACAAACTCCATGGTGCTGATATTTATTACACCTAAAAGCTGTGTCATCACAACGATAGTCGGAACGACCGACAACATTATATAAAAAGCTATCTGTGCCGCAAACCCTTGATAATACGGGTCACCGAACTGCTTTATTCCAAGAAGCACCATTTTTCTGAATCTGACTTTTTTAGGTCCTAAATACATATCTTAACCTTCTAACATAACCGCCAATTTTTCTAACGCTTTTGCTCTATGGCTAATCTTATTCTTTTCCTCTGCTGTTAACTGTGCAAATGTTCTCTGATAACCCTCCGGTACAAACAGAGGATCGTATCCAAAGCCATTATCACCCATAGGTTCCGACAAAATATGACCATAGCATTCTCCCCTTGCTACAAGTTTTCTTCCATCAGGATAGACCATTGTAATAACTGAAACAAATCTTGCTTTCTTTTCTTTATAAGGTAGTCCCTCCAACAATGATAACAGCTTTTCATTATTCTTCCGGTCATTTGCATCCTCTCCCGCAAATCTGGCAGAATATACCCCCGGTGCACCATGCAGATATTCAACCTCAAGCCCGGAATCATCTGCAATCGCAATTTTACCTGTCATCTTCATTATCTCGTTTGCTTTCTTGAAGGAGTTTTCTTCAAAAGTTGTTCCGTCCTCTTCAATATCCACATCAGAAACTCCTGCATCATCACGAGATATTATATTCAAGCCGAATCTTGATGTGATTTCATTGATTTCTCTTATCTTATGCTCATTCCTTGAGGCTGCAATTATCGTATCCATAGAAAAACTCCCTTCTGACACCTACTGCAAAATCATCGATTCTCCTCGCTGCTGCCTGAAATAAAATGAAAAATAATGATGTTTTTTCAGATTTTCGATATATCCTTCATTTTTTTATTGAAAGGCTCACGAATCATCTTCATACACACAATACCTAGGATAGTGAATATCACGATACCACTGTATTTTGAAATAATTTTGTAGAATAAACTCTTTGTTTCAAAATCTATATATGACATCAACATACGGAATCATCCGAAAAATATAGGTATAGCATAATAATGTATTTAGTATTGGTTATTGTCAACCACACAATTTGCAATCGTTACAGCCATCACATCTATAAGCGGCTTTGTCACAAGCAAGAATATGTCCCCCAAACTCCTTTTTCTTCAGTTTTCACTCCAAATTTATGAATCACATATATTAGAAATTATTATACCATATTTTGAAACGCTGTGGTATAATAATATTCGTACATTTTATGTAAACCAATCTGCTAAAAGGAGAACCGAATGAAAGTAGCCATATTGGATGGATATTCCATAAATCCGGGAGATTTGTCCTGGAATTCACTTAAAAGTTTTGCAGAAATAGTATGTTATGACAGAACCTCTGAGAATCAGCTTCCTGCAAGAATGTCAGGAATGGACGGTATCTTTGTCAGTAAGTGCAAAATAACAAGAGAAATTATGCATGGATGTCCTAATCTGAAATTTATCGGTGTAACTGCAACAGGCTATGACAATATAGACTTGGAGGCTGCCGAAGAAAAAGGAATTTCCGTATTCAACACACCTGCTTATTCAACAGAAGCAGTTGCTCAACACACCTTTGCTTTCATTCTGGAACTATTTAACCATGTTGGAGAATACAGTTCATCTGTAAATTCCGGCGATTGGCAAAAAAGTATCGACTTTTGCTATACCATCAGTCCCCTTTCACTGCTGGAAGGAAAATCGCTCGGTATCATTGGATACGGAAGAATAGGAAAAAAAGTAGCAGAAATCGGAAAAGCCTTTGGAATGAAAATCAATATTTACAGTGAAGATATAGAGGCCACTGTAAAATCCGATATTGTTTCACTCCACTGTCCTCTGACAAAAGAAAACTATGGACTCATTAATAAAGAATTTATCTCAAAAATGAAAGACGGAGCAATCATCATAAACACCGCTCGCGGAGGACTTGTTAACAGCGAAGATCTGGCTCGTGCTCTCGTATCGGGAAAACTATCCGGTGCAGGAATAGATGTATTGGAGGATGAACCCCCAATACATTCAAACCCCCTAATCGGGCTGAAAAATTGCCTGGTCACGCCTCATATAGCATGGATGCCTATAGAAGCCCGGGCAAAGGTAATTCAAATTTGCAGAGACAATTTAGAAAGTTTTCTTAAAGGTGAAAAGACGAATAGAATCGTTTAATATATATCAGTTAAAAAAGTTAAGATATAAAAGTAATATGGAAAGAAGGGATTGGATAAAATGAATTTATTTCATAAAAACAAAAAAAATATTATATGTATTTTGATATTGATTCTCGCCGTTACCTTAGCTTTTCCTGTAATCGGATACGGTGCAAAAAAGAAAAAAAGAAAGTGATTACCACACCTGTCAATGTGTCTACCTGTGACCTGGAAGGATATGTTACCACCAACGGTCTAAACAAAAAAGAAAGGAAACAGGGAAAAAAAGAATATAAAG
>AZKM01000029.1 GCA_000510425.1 Eubacterium nodatum ATCC 33099
ATTTTTCGACATCAAGAGTAGTTTTAACGAGAATGACATAGCTTTCCCGGATATTGTTCCGCTGGTTTTAACTGATAACGGTGGAGAGTTTTCAAATGCTGATGCAATAGAACAAAACTTAAATGGGGATAAAGAAACCTCTCTCTTCTTCTGCCGTCCAATGAAATCATGTGACAAGCCCCATGTTGAAAAGAACCATACCCTTTTTAGAGATATATGTCCAAAGGGAACTTCCTTTGATAACTTTACACAAGAAACCGTCGACTTGATTTTTTCTCATGTAAATTCGGTAGCCAGAAAAAAGTTAAATGGTAAAACACCGTATGAATTATTTGATTTTACTTTTGGAGAAAAAATCACTTCCCTATTTGGAATCAAAAAGATACCGCCTAGGGAAGTAATACAAAGCCCACTACTTTTAAAAAAATAGTGGCAAACACCAATTACATATTACACTAAAATTACTCATAACGGGCAAAAATATTTCTCAAACTAAAATCATCTATACCGGAAGTTACCTTGAGAAACATCTTCAATAGGTTTTTTTGTCATGCAATCAATCAGAAAAAGAGGCTGTTAAACTATATAAAACAGCTTAATTCACCTCTTTCCTTAGACTTAATTCCGTTTATTTCTCAGGCTAAATGCAATTTCCACTCGTACTGGAAGTTACTTTGCGAATTTACGGAAATTTACAATGCAAAATCACCTTAAGAAAGAGGCACATACAAGAAGAGTTAGAGAGTAAGCATTAAAAAAGCACTTCAGGCTGCACCAACTCCAAAAGTCAGACTAAAATTCTAACGATTGGAGGTCGGTATTTTTATGCCTGAAGTGATCTTAAATTTCCTTGGTACCCACACAATAATTTAGAGTACCTTTTTAATTAAGTTCATTTTGTTCGCCTACCCTTTAGTGATAAAAATTCAAAATTTCAATAGATAGATATTTTATTTAAAGATTCTATAATGCTTATGATCATAGTTTGATTTATAAAGCAGATTCTTTGGACAACTTTGGTTATCACCAACATAAACCCAACGTTTAGATAGCTTTACACTTTTTGAATTAATCTTGTCAAGTTCTCCTTGGGTAAATTTGTTTTCTTTCTTCTGTACTGTATTATCCTTAATATCATATACGTACATATATTTGGTTGGCTTCATAATATTAAGTATTGTAATTTTTGATTTGCCGGTATCTATAAATGAACCGTGAGCATCGTCACCTTGTGTATTGATTGGGATCTGTTTGCCATCATCTTTTATAATGACTGATTTTGTGATTTCTTTTTTTCTTTGTCATACATTATAATACTTGAATGAATTCCAGATACAATCATGATTTTTTCTGTTTCATATAATGTATTTGGAATTAGAGGCTCCACAAGGTTCTTGTCGATTTTAATATTTTCTACAGATAATTTTGATGGTGTATCGGATGGTTCTGTTTTTTTAGTGTTTCCACATCCTGATAGTAGAACCAATGAAACGATAGATATTATCAGTAACAAAAAGCATCGGGATGAATTTTTTAGCAACATATTATCCTCCTGTGATTTGTTATATTGTTAAGTTCTCACGAATATATGCACGAATAGTTTGTTGGTGCATATATAGCTAATATCTTAGAAAGGTGTCTATTATAATTATTAGGTTATAAAAAAGTACAACTTAATAATTATTCTTCAATAGTAATATTCTAAAACCATAATTTTTGTCAAATTTGAAGTCCCATATTTTTTCTTTAGCGTACCCTTGTAGTGTGCTGTATGTGAGGTAATTATTGGATTAGAACTACCACCTTTATATACTGTAATCGCATGCTTATTACGCCATACAATTAAATCACCGCAAGTCAATTTCGATAATTTGTTTGTTTTTTTACCAAAAGGTCCTTTGATTGTATTATTTAAAAGGAAGTCTCGTAATCCTATAACATTAATCCAGCCGTAGTCATATGGAAACCACTTAAACTGTCCTGATTTTCTAAAAGGAGCTCCACCAGAATGTAAAACCTGTGAGACATAGTTGGCACAATCATTTCCTTTATAGTATTTATATTTTGGATTATACTTTTTCCACCATCTGTCCTGATAAGCTCTCATTGGACCAGCTTTTTGCTTGCCGCATTTTTTTGAAGTAGCATATGCTGTGAAATCAGAAGACTTTTTTGTTTCGGAATATTCGTCGTTGAAAATGCCTGATTGCCTTTCGTCAATATCTTCTTTTCCTATAATAGTCCTTTCGGATTTTATGGATTTTAAGTTATATTGCTGTGCTGTGGATTTTGCCTTTGAACGCATTTTATATGGATCGAAAATTTCGGGATAAGTAGGGACATCTTGTGATGCTACCTCCGGAAACATTAATCCTGCTGTTAGGTCATTCGATTGAACTCCATATACTTTCCAGTCATCTTCTTTAATAAGATAAACGATATATGTTACTACAATTCCAGAATCACTGACTTTTTTGTTTCCGTTTTTCCCGACAAACATTTCATCATACATATACTCCGCATCAATTTGAAGAGTTAGGTAATTTGAATTGCTTTTTAGAACTATTGGGGTGCTATAATGCTGAGATTTTAAGACTTCTTTTGATGAAAAGGCTTTGTCATCAAAAGACTTTAAATCTTTTTTGTCTTTTAGAAGTTGCGTAAGGCTATCACTATTATTTGAAACATATTTAGTTACGTTTCTATCAAAGTTTTTGTTATCGTCCTCACTTCTAAAATCAGAATACACATGCTTTATAAAGTTTAAAGCAAGACTTTCCGGTTTTTTTGAATTACTTTCAAGTCCATTTGAGCACACTGGAATTAGGGAAAGTGATACGGTTAACAATAATGTTAATAATATTTGGTTTCTAATTCTTCTCATTTGATACCCTCCTTGTATTATTAAATTCATAGCAGCAACAACATACGCATCTGTGCTTAGTTGCTATCTTGCTGCACCTACTAACAAAGTTAAATTCTTTTCAAGTAGCAGCAATTTTCTTGCCTTTGTATCAATATCATTATTACATATTTCCAATCTTATTTTTGGATTAAATTTGATAGAATAAATATAAAGCAGATACTATAAATGCTATAATAATAGCTAAAATTATCAAAAAAATTTCTGCGTTCATGCATTAAGCCTCCGTATTAATAAAATAGTATCAGTATGTTTTTCTCACCGCCTTCCTTTTGGTTCCTTATTTACATTATATATCTACCATACATAGTTCCAGCTTGAGTATTTGTTTTTTATTTCTATTTAATTTCTAATCATACACTTGATTTGTGCACGAAATAGTATAGATTTTATTTATTAAGCTCATTTGACAAGTTTATCGTATCATCTCAAATATGATATGTCAAGAATAATGTGACTTATATTGTTATTCTGTGATAATAGTAAATTCGCAAAGTAAATTTCAGTTTCAAAGAAACAAGTGATTTTAGTCTGAGAAGCTTTTGGTGATAGACTTTACTATGAGAAATGTTTCTGCCGGAAAGGATTTGTCGTGATAAAAAATACGGGCAAAAATATTTCTCAAACTAAAATCATCTATACCGGAAGTTACCTTGAGAAACATCTTCAATAGATTCTTTTGTCATGAATCAATCAGAAAAAGAGGCTATTAAACTATATAAAACAGCTTAATTCACCTCTTTCCTTAGACTTAATGTTGAAAATCATTTTGTTTTCTATCGTTTTTTCTATTAAAGTTTTCTTTCTCTATGGGAAAGTGTAACTCTGTAACCATCCTCTTTAAAAATTCTTGCCATTTCATTTGCAATAGTTACAGATCTGTGCTGCCCTCCGGTACAGCCAAAAGCTATGTTCAAGTGATTTTTTCCTTCTTTTACATAACATGGGGCGATGGTTGAAATCATGGTTCTAAGCTGGGTGATAAAATCTTTCGCAACCTGATGCTTTAACACATAGTGCTGAACCTTCTTATTATTTCCTGTAAGTTTTTTCAGGCTATTGACATAATAAGGATTTGGAATGAATCTAACATCAAATGTCATATCTGTTTCCTGAGGTACACCATACTTGAATCCAAAAGAAATCACATTTATGGCAAAAGCGCTGATCCTGTCATTTCCTTCTCCAAAGATTTTTTCCATCTCGGCATTAAAATTAGCAACCTTCAAACTTGTCGTATCAATAACGAAACTTGCTCTGGATTTCAGGTCTGCCAGCATATCTCGCTCTCTCTGTATAATCTCTTCGTCTGTCTTTCCACAGGTCAATGGATGATGCCTTCTGGATTCATTGTATCTCTTAATCAGTGTAGCATCTGAAGCTTCCATAAATAATATGGTAAATTCAATGTCATCTCTTATTTTCAAATAATCTATGGTATCGTTCAGACCGCTGAAAAACTCATCACTTCTTATATCCACAACAAAAGCGGCCTTCATACTCTTGCTGTATCTGAAGGTTGATAATTCTAAAAAGCTCTTTATCAAAGCCGGAGGCATATTATCAATGCAGTAATATCCCTGATCTTCAAACCAATCTGCAGCATGGGTTTTTCCTGCTCCGGACATTCCTGAAACGAGAACAACCTTTATTTTTTTCCCTGCTTTCATAAAATCCCCCTTATCTCTTCAGCTGATTTACCTTTCCACTATATTTACAATTCTATCCACAGATAAACCTGCTTCAAAAGCCCTTGCTAAACCTTTTTCAAAGGTTCCTACCCATTCCGGCGAATGAGCATCACTTCCTATCACAAACTTTACATCCTTTTCCTTCATGGCTA
Organism: Eubacterium nodatum ATCC 33099; assembly: GCA_000510425.1. Taxonomy (GTDB): domain Bacteria; phylum Bacillota; class Clostridia; order Peptostreptococcales; family Anaerovoracaceae; genus Aminicella; species Aminicella nodata. The sequence goes on from AZKM01000029.1 coordinate 4,767, forward strand.
TCTTAATCTCATCTACACTCATATGCTTATGGCTGTTATTGATTTCCATCCAAGTTTCCCTCTCCGCACAGGTTTTCGCAATGAGCTGAATATCGAACATTCCCTTATCACCCGGATGGGTCAAAATTTTTATATTATTTTCTCTCAGAGCTTTCAGAGTCATCCATGTATTTTCTCTAAGAAGCCTTCTCTTTTCGTTAGGAAAAGTCAGTCTGTGATTATCACTCCAGTTGCCTATCATATTGCTTCTTATCGTCCCCAGATGATACCCTGCCGATATAAAATCAAAATACTCTGTCTCATCGTAACTCAAATCAAGACAGTTTCCCTTTTTTCTGAATAAAACATTCGCCTCAACACTAAAGTAAATCTTAATCTGTGGATATTTCTCCCTTAAGCGAAAAACTTCATCCTGCATTTCACTTATCTTACTTTTTTTCATTCCATAAAACATGTGTCCCGGACCATGGTCGGATATTGCAATTTCATCAAGTCCCTTAGCTATTGCCGCCTTAACATTTTCCTCCATGGTACCCTTTCCATGGGGGAAAAATTTTGTAATTCCCGGGGAATAAATCGTATGCGTATGATAATCAAAAGTCATTCTATATTTACTGAAATCAATCTCCAATTATCCTTACCTCCGGCTCCAGACTCACACCAAATTTCTCGTATACTTTTTTCTGAACAAGCTCCATAAGCTGAATTATATCAGTTGCCGTAGCATTCCCTTTGTTTACAATGAACCCGCTGTGAAGCTCGGATACCTGGGCACCTCCTACTGATACACCTTTCATTCCCGAATCCTGAATCAGTTTGCCTGCAAAATGACCTTCCGGCCTCTTGAAAAAACTTCCTGCACTTGGAAACTGAACTGGCTGTTTTGAATTTCTTTTCTTTGCCAAATCCTTCATGGTGCTTTCAATTTCAGACTTATTACCTTCTTCAAGGGATAGCTCCACTGACAAAATAATATCTCCATTTTCCTGAAAAGCACTATGCCTGTAAGATAACCCCATATCAGAAAGTCCTACCTCTTTAAGCTCCAGTGTATCACGAGAAATAATCTTTGCTGATTTTGCAATATCTTTAATTTCTCCACCGTAGGCTCCGGCATTCATAAAAAATGCTCCTCCTATGCTTCCCGGAATACCGCTGGCGAATTCAAATCCCGTCAAACCTTCTCTAAGAGCATATTTGGCAACTACAGACATCAGTGTATTTCCGCCACATACCAAATTATTGCCCGTTCTTATAATTTTAGAAAAGGAATCCCCCAGTTTTATCACCGTACCACTGAATCCCGAATCTTTAACGAGTGTATTAGAGCCGTTTCCAAGCATTATATACTTTTCATTTTTCTCTTTAATTTCTCTCAGGGTTTCTATAACTTCATCTTCCCTTTCGCAAATGACCATTTTATTTGCTTTTCCACCGGCTTTAAAAGATGTATAATCTTTCATTTCAACATCCTTTATTATCTTCATAAAATATCCTTCCTGTTTATATCATAATTGTTAAATTCTATATAGTCATTAGTGTCGGGCGACATTTCCTTGTATATAAGTTTCTTTTCTATTCCTTTCTTAAAGTAATAATAGATTAGAGCAAAAACCGGAACCCCAAGGAGCATTCCGAGGAATCCGAAAAGCCCTCCACCTAAGATAATTGCAAACATAACCCAGAAGCTGGACAGTCCTGTAGTTTCTCCTAAAATTTTAGGTCCAAGCACATTACCGTCAAACTGCTGAAGCACAAATATCAAAACTACGAATTCCGCCGCTTTGACGGGATCACTGACCGCTATGATTATTACAGACGGAACTGCACCTATAAAAGGACCAAAAAATGGAATAACATTGGTAACACCGACGATCACACTGCAAAGAGGTGCATAAGGCATACTAAAAATAATCATTGCAACATAACAGATAAATCCTATAATGATTGAGTCTATAATCTTTCCGTTGATAAATCCTCCAAAAGTTCTGTTTGTAAAATGCCCAAAATTAAATATTTCTTCAGCTTTATCTCTGCTAAAAACTCCATATATCAACTTCGTCAACTGTGCCTTAAACTTTTCTTTTCCATTTAAAAAATAAAGTGCTGCTACGATACCTATCAAAAAATCCAGAAAAGTTCTGATGGTAACCATAACGCCCTTTGATATAACCTGAAAATAACTGCCCATTCCTTTCATAAGATAGGCTTTCATGAATTTGATTGCATAATCAGTTATATTACTGACACTATTTTGTATAAAGTTAAGAAGTTTTGTATCTGTTTTATTTCCTATTAAATCGGTAAGCCATCCATTGAAATACTCAATCCGCCCGGGCATTACATCTATCAGTGAAAAAATACTTGTGGCAAGTTTCGGAACAAGCAAAATCGCAACTGCTGCAATAATAGAAAAAACCACAACTACAGAAACAACAGAAGCTAAAATCTTTGCTACTGAAAACGCTCTTCTTGTGGGCATATGTTTTGATAAATAATGATATGCCTTCCTCGTTACTAAATTAAAAATAGGACAAAGCAGATATGCCATTACAAAACCATATATGAAAGGCATTATTATTCTTATAATTGTGGATATTTCTTTCTCCAATCCCGAAAGGTTTTTAACGAAGAAGAAAAAAAGTATTATAAAAACCCCCGCAAACACCAGAGAAACACCCAGCTTAAAATACCTTTTACCCATCTTCTCTAACATAGCACTCTCCCTTCACTTTTCCCTGTTGAATATATAGTACCACAAAAAAGACATATTACCAAAACTATTTGTAAAGAGTTATAGTTTATTCAGAGAAAACTCCTTTGTCTATTATTATATTTTTCCGTCTTCAGTATTTTATAATAGTAAGATACTAAAAAAGGGACTACTATAAACCGTCCCTGTCTTGTACAATCATATATTCTATTTTTCAGTAAATAAATTTGAAATCAATATTACTTATTATTTTCGTTTATATTCTTCCAATACAATCTATACATCAATATATTATGTATGAACATAATTGAAGATATTCTTTCAACTATTTTCAATATAAAATTAAATTTATCCGGTATATGGAACATAAGTTCAGATGATATAATTATAATTGAAATTATGAAAGTAATAAGTAACCATGTTCTTATACTCTTTTTATATAACTTTACATAACACATACTAATAGTCCACCTTTACTCTCAAAAGCTTGTAATCATATGTTGGCTCACCATGATTTAAATTATTATTGTGGCATCGAGCGTACAATTTAAAATATCCTTTAGCTTTTTTGCTCCTGAGAAATTCTTTTAATTGAATCCTTAATGCATCAGTGCCACCTGCAGCTCCAAAAATTTTCTCAATACCCAAGCCATCTAAATACATTTTTGACAGAATCCATTTCACAAATTTTCTTACTTTGGAAGTTTCAAAATTCATTTTTTTAAGATATTTTTTTGCAGCTTTCCTTGAAAAAGTTTTATAGAATGTTTTATATTTCGATTTACACCGACCTATTCCAGCATTCCAATATAATTCTGGCGAATCATTTTTTTCTGAAATCACAAGTGTGTCTTGCTCCGAATCATAATAAATTTTTATATTGTCTGATAAGGGTATCATATCATCATCTATCTTTTTATCATTCCTAGGTATAGCGAAACTTGGAACGCATAACAGCATGAGCATATCTGTGTTTTTTAATATACCATAAACAATAATTACTGTAAATATAGTTTTTTGTATCTGTTGTTAATCTATGATAATTTCACCCTATGAACTAATCAGTGAAAATTTCATCCCCCTGGGAATTTAAATCTGTTAAAGTGAAAGGATGAAACTAAGTATGAGCAAAAAAGAGTTGTTGAAACATTACGTAATAAAGAATTCAGTTGAGGGACAACTAACTGTGAATCAGGCAGCTGAACGTCTTAATCTTTCGACAAGACGAATCAAACAGCTTAAAGCTGTACTCAATCATCTATCCATTCTGAGTATATGTGCAAGCTTTGAGCCCTTCGGCAACAATTCAATATCTTCTTTCGTTACCAGCCCAATTTTTACTGTTAAAAGAAAATATACCACAGCTCCCGCAATAATTGATATGCTCAAAGGAATCAGATATTTCCCAAAGAATCCATAAAGTAGATAATAAACCACATGTACTATTATGCCCATACCGATAGCGGCAACAAAAGGTTTTATATATATTTTTTTCAGATTAAAAGTGATCCCCGTATAATTCCGAACTGCAAGAACATCCGTTACAGCTGCAAAAGAATATGCACCGATTGTTCCCACTGCTGCCCCTCGAGCATTGATAAATTCAACACCTGTAAGCCCCCATGTCAAAATTATTTTAATCACAATTCCAATCATTAAATTTCTAACTGCCACCGTCTGCTTTCCAATCCCCTGTAAAACTGCCGTCGCAACGCTTAACAATGCAAGAAAAATAAAAGCTACCGCATAGACCCGCAGTGTGGGTGCCGAATTTAAAGCACTTTCGAGTCGTGTTGGATAAAACACCGCTAAAATAGGAACAGCCAAAACAAAGATGCCGATCGAACAAGGGGAAGCCACTAGCATTGATAATTTTAAACCTGACTCCACCGTGGTATTCAACCGGTTAAAATCTTGAGCTTTTTTTATACTTGAAATTGCCGGGACTATACTCATCATTATCGCCTGAATAATAATCTGAGGAAATCCTATAATAGGTGCTGCAAAAGATGTAAGTTGCCCAAAAAGTGCTTCCGCTTCTGCTTCCGAACAGTATAACACCAGCCTGTGCTTTACAATTGCCACATCTGCCAAATTAACTAAAGGCATTACAGAGGCTGCAATTGTAATCGGAACTGCAATACTCAAAATGCTTACCACAAGATCTTTATCTTTTTCAATGGAATTATCGTCACAAGTCACAAAGTGTTCTTCTTGTTTCTGCACCTTACGATACATAACATAAATAGTAAGTAAACCAAAAAAAGCCCCTGCCGATGCTCCAAAACTTCCTCCCCCTGCACCCAATTCCAGCTTTGATGCAATGAATAGAGAAACAGATGTATATGATTTCACGAAAAATAGAGCTGCACCAAGTCCAAAACACACCCTAAAAAATTGCTCGACAATTTCTGAAATTGCTGAAGGCAACATTTGCTGATGTCCCTGAAAATATCCTCGGTATGCAGACATTGCCGGAACCAGTAAAAGTGCAGGTGCAATGGTTTTCATTGCAAACGCTGAATTTGGAATATTGACTATATGTTTTGCAATAAGGTCTGCTCCAAAAAACAGTATCAGAAATCCTATCATACCAAGTAAAACGGCAATGCGCCTTGACACGATGATTACCCTTCGTGCACCCATAAAGTCGCAAACTGCACATCGTTCTGCAACCATTCGTGAAATTGCAACTGGAATTCCGCTTGTAGAAATAACAAGCAAAAATGTATATATATCATAGGCAGGGGCATAGTATGCCATTCCCCTGTCACCTAACAGATTCGTTAACGGTACTCGAAATAAAAATCCCAAAGCTTTTACGATGATTCCTGCTACCGTAAGAATCACCGCACTGACAAATACCGTTCTGATATTATCATTACGCTGCACATTTGCGTGTGCATTTGTAGCATTATTTCTGTTCATTATATCATTGCACCATTGAGTATTGCTTTACTCTACCCTTGTTAATGTATATTGTATCATCAAAAGATAAATCGTCAATTACGTTATGACTGATTAGTATAACTGATATGTTTTCATTTTTTAACAAATTATTATAAATCAGAACTTGTGTTTCTAAAGTTTTATTGCTAATGTCCTTCTTTCCACAAGTAATATTGTTTTTTATCGTATCCGAAAAGAAATACGATTCATTGGAAATATATTTTACCTTGTCTCGCAATAATTTTATATCATATGACTTGACAATTCAAGATACAATGTCCGGTTTTATGTATTTATGATATTCATAAATACTTCTGTAGTTTCACATAAGATTATGATAAAATACGCTCTAGGAGGTGGTTTATGAATTTTCTGGTAATCAGTGACACCCACGGTCACTTAGAAAAAGTTTACGATATGTATGAAAGACTAAATGATATGACTCCTGACGGTAAAAAGATAGATGAGATAATTCATTGTGGTGATTTCAGCAGAGATGCTCAGTCCATCGGGGATTATTTAGGTATTTCCGTGACTTTTGCGGAGGGGAACTGCGATGGATGCAGTTCAAGAAATTTTAAAGTAAAAAAAACTCCTTACGGGAATATACTGATAACCCATGGACACATGGAAAGGGTTGATTACGGTACAGACATTCTATCATATCTTGCAATGGAAAATAACTGCATTGCAGTCTGCTTCGGACACACCCATGTTCCTCTATTTAAAATTGAGTCCGGTATACTCATGCTTAATCCCGGCAGTCTAACATATCCCAGAGATAATACCGATGGCTCTTGTGCAGTTTTAAATCTAACGGATAAGGGCGTTGATGGCGGTATATTTTATTACCACCATATATTGGGTTCATGCCGTAAGAAAAAATCTCAAGGGGGACTTCTTCGCAGCATGATCAACTATAGCGACAGATTTTGAAAGTTTGAATGCAGGATCACGGTTTTAACTATTTTTTATTCATATAAATTCTTATACCTTCCATTTCCTGCATTCCCATATTTTATAATCCGTGCTTCAATTTTTTCCTCGCAAGGGTTGTCTGAGGCAAGCCTAAAAGTGCAGCTGCCTTCCTTGTAGTCTTTTCTTTTTTTAGGGCATATTCAATAATATGTCTTTCTTGTTCGTCCATCAATTTATGGAAGTCCAACCTGTCCGTTCTTTGGAAGGAAGTCTTAACGCTTTTTACAAGATCGCCGTAAGCATTTCCGTTAAGGAGCTCCTCCACCTTTTCAGAGTGAATTACATTTTGTTGACTGCTTATAATAAGTCTATGAATAATATTCTCCAGTTCCCTTACATTTCCCGGCCAATAGTAACTGTGAAGTACATTCAAAGCTCTTGGAGAAAGTTCTTTTTCCACGCCGTATTTTCTGTTATATTTTGCTACAAAAGCTTCAGATAATGCAATTATGTCGGCAGAGCGCTCTCTCAGAGGCGGAACCTCCAGTGTGCATATATTAAGTCTATAGTATAGGTCTTCTCTGAATTTTCCTCTGTCAACCAATTCCCTTATTGAGATGTTATTTGCACAGATAACTCTGACATTTACATTTATCTGCTTCGTACCTCCCACTCTGTAAAATTGATTTTCCTGGAGGACTCTCAAAAGTTTGGACTGCATTGACATTGAAAGAGTTCCTATTTCATCCAGAAAAAGAATTCCATCATTTGCAAGTTCAAAATATCCGGCTTTTCCTGTGGACTGTGCTCCTGTAAAAGCCCCTTTCTCATACCCGAAAAATTCGGATTCTGCAAGGGATTCTGCGATTGTGGCACAGTTTATCTTAACACATGGTTTATTGTACCTTGCACTGTTTTGATGAATCAGCTCCAAAACCTTCTCTTTTCCCACTCCGGTCTCGCCTTGAATTATAACATTACAATCGTATCCGGCTACATTCATAACTTCATCAACCAGATTTTCCGTAACTATGTCCCGGTATACAAAACCATCAGATCTGCCGGTATTTTCAAGAGCCATACTTTTTGCCACCGTCTTTGTTATCTTATTTTTTCCGGAATATGATTTATATAGCTTATCCACATCTTCAAGTTTAGGTCTCAAAACCTGCAAAATCTGTCTTGTAAATTCTAAATAACCATCTATATACTGGTCAAAGGCATAGGTCGTAATCACCTTATTGATAGCTTCGGCACAGAGAACAGCAATACTGTAATTGCTCTCAGAAGAAGTAAAATATATTGCACCGTTCTGCTTTACAATCTGGACTGCAACAGTTTCTGTACCCGATACATCATCTGTTACTATCACAAGATCCACATCCCCTATATTTTTTAAAACCGGCTTCAACTTATTATAGGAATCTATCGGTTCGCCGAAATTGATAAAATATATGTCTTTAAACAAGGGAGAAAGCAAATCTGCTATCTCTTTTCTCGGAATAAAGTCATTATAATATTTGTCCATAAGACCGGTGACTCTATAAGAAGGACCGATTGCCTCTCTCATTGCAGCTGCATACATCAGCATTGTATGCGGATTACTTCCAAGTATCACAACATTTTTACAGTTATTTTTCTTCGTTACCGTATATGTTCCGTATATATTCCCTGCCTCGTCCAAAGCTGCCAGTATGTAGTTAGGATTAAAATCAGGAAGCTGGGGATATATCGGAGAGCTTTCAAATATTATCATATAGCCTTTACACCTGATTTGCCCATAGTTATAATCTATCTCCGCAATTTCATCTATGTGCATTGGGAGACAGCCTAAAGATGTTATGCAGTAAATCTTATCACCCGTTGATATTGGCATGGTTCCATCGAAAGATTCATGGACTGCTTCTATTTCCCCCATCATCAGCCCACCGGTATGGGTAAATGGATTTTGAAACTTGCCTCGTTTATCCACTATATCAAGGATTCTTGCCTTTATCTTATCTTCTTTGTATCCACAGCTATTACAAATCTGCTGAAAGCTGTCCCATTCCACATTGATTCTATCCAATGAAACTCTTGCCTCACCGGGTCTTATTTCCCAACTGTTGTCCAATTTCCATGCAACCGGCGGAAATACGCCTGGCGGCTCAAGCACTCTATCCAAGCCAAAATTTTTTTCCATATCTACACCCCAATAATCTCCTCAAATCCTTTCCTCAATCGTCCTCATTATACCATAAAAACCCGAGATAGACAGTTCCATCCCGGGTTTAATTCGGCTTCTATGAAGTTTTTGCAATAAACCGATGCTTACAGCATTTCATCATAGGTTTTCTTTTCACTGACCAGGCGTGTGTAGTTTTCTTTAGCCTGTTTTTCTGCCTCAGCAAATAACTTTTCAGCCCTTTCAGGGAATTTAATCTTAAGTGACTTGTAACGCTCTTCGCCCATAATGAAGTCTCTGAAGCTCTCTGTCGGTTCTTTACTATCAACTGAAAGTGGATTTTTTCCTTCTGCCGCCAAGCTTGGATTGAAACGCATCATTGTCCAGTAACCGGACTTAACTGCATCTTTCATCTCCTCCATGGACTTGTTCATGCCCTTCTTTATACCGTGGTTGATACATGGAGCATATGCAATAATCAGGGAAGGTCCATCATAGGCTTCGGCTTCTCTTAACGCTTTCAGTGTCTGGTTAGGATCTGCACCCATAGCAATTTTAGCTACGTATACATATCCGTATGCCATTGCAATCTGAGCAAGGTCTTTTTTCTTCACCGACTTACCTGATGCAGCAAACTTAGCTACAGCTCCTGTTGGAGTTGACTTAGACGACTGCCCGCCTGTATTTGAATAAACTTCCGTATCAAATACCATAATATTTACATTTTCACCAGAGGCAATTACATGATCAAGCCCACCATATCCAATATCGTAAGCCCAACCGTCGCCACCGAAAATCCACATTGAAGGTTTGCTCAACATATCTTTGTTATCTATTACGAACTGAGCATCTTCATTTGTATCTGCAATCTTTTCACATTCTTCTGCCAGTTTATCCCCTGCAGTTCTTGCAATTTCAGGATCCTGCATTCCATCCAGCCAAGCCTTTGCTGTGTCACCTAAGGTGTCAAGAAGCCTTGTAACTGCTGATTTTAGTCCGTTTCTTCTCGCCTGAACGGAAGTAGCCATACCCAAACCAAATTCCGCATTGTCTTCAAATAAGGAGTTTGACCAAGCAGGACCGCGACCTTCTCTATTTACTGTATAAGGAGTGCTCGGTGCACTGTGTCCCCAAATCGATGAGCATCCTGTGGCATTTGCAATATACATTCTGTCACCAAACAGCTGTGTGATAAGTTTAGCATATGGGGATTCTCCACATCCGGGACATGCTCCTGAAAACTCAAGAAGCGGCTGCTTAAACTGCGAGCCCTTAATTGTATTTTCTTTGAATGGCACCTCTTTGGATTCGACTTTATTAAACATATAATCGAATCTTTCCTGGTTATACTTGGTATTCTCATTTTCTGACTGCTCCATAACCAGTGCCTTTGTCTTTGCAGGACAAACATCCACACAGGAACCGCATCCTACACAGTCAAGTGCGGAAATGCCTATAGCAAAATAGTTTTCTTCCATTCCCTTGCCCATCATTTTAACGCAGTCATCCTTTGCTCCTGCCTTTTCCTTTTCTGATAGTACAAAAGGTCTGATGACTCCATGAGGACAAACATATGAACACATATTACACTGTATGCAGTTTTCTTTAATCCACTTAGGAATATCTGTTGCGATACCTCTCTTTTCAAACGCTGCCGTGCCTGAAGGTTCCTGACCGTCAGCAGTTGTTACATATGCAGACACAGGAATATTGTCCCCATTCATGGTTGCCATAGGAACAAGAATATCATTCAGGAATGCTGACATTTCTTCTGTGCGTCCAACCAGTTTTTCAGGTTCCGCATCGTCTTTGGCATCCAACCATGAAGCCGGAACTTCCACTTTGTGAACATTCTTGATTCCTGCATCTACTGCAGCCCAGTTCATGTCAACAACATCCTGTCCTTTTTTCCCATAGCTCTTCTGGATCATTTCCTTCATGTATTTTTCTGCATCAGCAATTGGGATAATGTCAGCCAGTTTGAAGAATGCAGCTTGAAGAATAGAATTGGTTCTTCTTGCACCAAGACCGATTTCTTTTGCAATAGAAACAGCATCACATGTATAGAACTGGATGTTATTCTTCGCAATATATCTCTTGACTTTTCCCGGCAGCTGTTCTTCCAGTTCCGCATCACTCCACACACAGTTCAGCAGGAAGAATCCACCCGGTTTAACATCTTCCACCATATTATATTTCTTAATGTATGCCGCATTGTGGCAAGCTACAAAATTAGCCTGTTTAACATAGTATGTGGACCGGATAGGTTTATCACCGAATCTCAGGTGAGAAATCGTAACACCGCCGGATTTCTTTGAGTCATATTGGAAGTATGCCTGTACTTTCTTGTCCGTATGGTCACCTATAATCTTGACACTGTTCTTATTGGCACCTACCGTTCCGTCAGCACCTAATCCCCAGAACTTACATGCCTTAGTCCCTTCCGGAGCCGTGTCAGGATAATGGCTTGGAGTAATCGACAGATGTGTAACATCATCGTTAATTGAAAGCGTAAATTCAGGTTTTCCGTCTGCAGCTTCCATATTTTCAAATACGGCAAGAATGTCTCCCGGCTGCACATCCTTTGAACCGAGACCGTAACGACCTCTGTACATCTTAGCTGTTTCAAACTTACTTCCCTTAAGAGCTGTAACAACATCAAGATACAAAGGCTCCGCAATCGAACCCGGTTCTTTGGTTCTGTCAAGAACAGAAATTTTTTCGACAGTTTCAGGCAATACTGAAAGCATATATTTTGTTGAGAACGGTCTGTATAGATGAACTTCCAGCACACCTACCTTCTTGCCCTCCTTAACCATCACATCGACAAGTTCTTCTGCTGTATCACAGACAGAACCCATTGCAACAACAATACTTGTGGCATCAGGAGCACCGTAATAGTTAAATGGTTTATAATCAGTTCCGATTTTTTCATTAATCATTCCCATATATCTGTTTACGATGTCCGGAGTTTCATCATAAACTGTGTTACATGCTTCTCTATGCTGGAAGAACGCTTCCGGCTGTTCCGCAGAACCCATTGCATAAGGATGATTTGGGTTAAGAGCATTATTCTTGAATGCTCTTACTGCATCCATGTTCATCATTGATTTAAGCTCGTCATAATCCCAGGTTTCAATCTTCTGCTGTTCGTGGGAAGTTCTAAATCCGTCGAAGAAATGAAGCATTGGAACATGTCCGTCAATCGTCGCAAGATGTGCCACTGCCGCAAGATCCATAACCTGCTGAACACTGTTGGATGCAAGCATCGCAAAACCTGTCTGACGACATGCCATAACGTCTGAGTGATCACCGAAAATCGATAAAGCATGTGTAGATACCGCACGAGCTGCCACATGAAATACTGTTGGTGTCTGTTCTGCAGCAATCTTGTACATATTAGGAATCATCAACAAAAGACCCTGAGATGCTGTGAAAGTAGATGTATAAGCACCGGCAACAATAGAGCCGTGGACTGCACCTGCCGCACCTCCTTCAGATTCCATTTCAATAATCTTTACTTTCTCACCGAACACATTAGTGCGGTCCTGAGAAACCCATTCGTCCATATTTTCTGCCATTGGGGATGATGGAGTAATAGGGTAAATAGCCGCTACTTCAGAAAATGCGTATGCAACATGAGCTGCAGCAGCGTTCCCATCCATTGTCTTAAGTTTTCTCACCTTAAATCTCTCCTTCCGTTAGTCTGAATTGCAGTCATTTTCTCACAATCTCACTCAGTGACTAAAAAATCAGACCATACCAGTTTTAAAGTATATAAATCTACTCTCAGTTTACTCCCCGAAAACATCAAAGTCAACGGATAGCCGGGTATTTTTTAACATTACAAATGTTTTTTTTCATGCACAAACTAAAAATTTGCCATTTTGGACGGTTCCGTATTTCCACTGCAATTGCAATGATTTAAGTTAGCTATTTCTAACTACGCCTCTATTCTTTTTATAATCGGAGTCAATCTTTGACCCACATATGTACAAACCAAGGCTTTGGCTATATCTCCCGGAATAAAGATAATACATCCTACCATCAATGCCTTCCAAACGGTTATCGGATTTCCCATTACATTATGAATGATGAAATACATATATGGAACTCCTATTATATGGCAGGAAAGCATTCCCAAAATCACTATTAAAAAATTCACAACAAAACTTTTGGGCTCGTATTTTCTCATAAGTAATCCTATTATAACAGGAACAAATATAAATCCCAATAAGAATCCGAAGCTTGGACTATATATATACGATATGCCTCCTCCCCCTGTGAAAATAGGAAGTCCGGCAAGCCCCAACGCCACATATAAAACCTGTGACAGTGCTCCCCAATAAGGACCGAGAATCATTCCTGCCAGTGCTATAAATAAAAGCTGTGCCGATATCGGTGTAGGACCGACCGGAATTTTAATAAATGCACCTACTGCTGTTAAGGCTGTAAACAGTGCCGTTAAAATAATATACTGTAAATTCGTTCTGTTACTATTCATTCTGTTTCCTCCATATCCGAATTAGTTATTGCTACATCCTGCATAAAAAATTATCATCTGTTTTAATGATGCCGGGCAGACTTGGAAAGCAGGGCCTACAATTGATTAAAGGCTATAATTCAGATTCGAGAATAAATCGCCCCCCTTAGTCACCCTTTATTAAATATTAAAGGCTAACAATAATTATATAGTTAACCCCTCCGGCTGTCAAGATTTAATTCAAACAATATATCTTCAGAGTGGTTAGTATTGGTGAAAACTTTTATTTTCAAATTTAAATACAGCCACGCTTCATCTGAAAATCTACTATTATTAGAATTTCAATAATGCACGGCTGTAATAAAAATTTTTCGCTTCATCTATCCCTTTATTCTTTACCGTTCCAGCAATATGTACATAGCCTGCATGCCTCCATGCCTGTGGCTTCGATCAAGTCATCTAATCTTTGGAACGCAAGAGTATCAACATTCAAATTCTTGCGAATTTCTTCTACCATTTCCTTGTAATTTTTGCTGTTCGGATCGGCATAGTCTTCAATCACCGCCTTTGATATACTTTCTCCTTCTCTTGCTCTTATGATCCTTCTCGTTATGTAATCATATTCAGATCTGGATCTGGAGAAATTCAAATATTTACAACCGTACATCAGTGGAGGACATGCTGTTCTTATATTTACAGACTTTGCTCCATTATTATAAAGATACTGTACCGTCTGTCCGAGCTGTGTCCCCCGTACAATAGAATCATCTATCAAAAGCAGCTTTTTATTTTCAATCAACGACTGAACCGGTATTAATTTCATATGAGCAATCAGCTCCCTCTGGCTTTGTCTTGTGGGCATGAAAGAACGGGGCCAGGTAGGCGTATACTTAATGAAAGGTCTTGAATAAGGTTTCTTGGATTCATTGGAATACCCTATCGCATGGGCAATTCCACTATCCGGAACACCTGCCACCACATCCACATCTGCATTATCTCGCCTTGCCAGCATTCTGCCACACTGATATCTCATGCTTTCAACATTGATACCCTCATAACAGGATGTGGGATAGCCAAAATAAACCCACAGAAATGTACATATTTTCATTTCTTTCTCAGGTTTGCTCAAGACTTCGTAACCCTCTGAAGTCAGATATACAATTTCTCCCGGTCCAAGCTCATAGCAATCTTCATAACCCAGATTGATATATGCCGAACTTTCAAAAGTCACACAATAGGCACCATCTTTCTTGCCTATAATAGCAGGAGTTCTCCCAAATCTGTCCCTCATCACATAAATCCCCTCTGAGGTCATTAATAAAAGTGACATAGAGCCATCTACGGACTCCTGGACATGCTTGAATCCCTCTACGAAATTGCCCGCCTGATCTATTAAAACACCTACCAGCTCAGTATCATTAACCTTGCCTCCGCTCATTTCCATAAAATGAGAATTGCCTCGTTCATAGACTTTTCGAACGAGTTCATCGACATTATTGATCTTGCCGACAGTGGTTAAAGCGTAACTTCCATGGTGAGATCTGATTAAAAGTGGCTGGGGATCCATATCTGAAATACAGCCTATACCCAAATTGCCCTCAAGCTCATCAAGGTCGCCGTCAAATTTCGTTCTAAAAGGAGAGTTCTCAATATTATGAATCGACCTATGAAAACCATCTTCACCGTATACTGCCATGCCGCCTCTTCTGGTTCCTAAATGAGAATGATAATCTATTCCAAAAAACAAATCATTTGTACAACTGGCCTTTGAGGCAACTCCAAAAAATCCACCCATGATTTACTTCCTTTCCCCGTATCTTTATATAAAAATAATGTCACCATTATATCATTTATTACAAAAACAATAATTTTTATTAAAGAATTATATTGACATTTTTATAATTGCACGGAGTTAATTCGCCTTATTGCGAATATTTTTTAATATTTATATTTCTTCGTACGGAAATATTCTGCGTATAAAACTTATAGTAAAATTTCAGTAAGCCTTTCAATTAAATATTGATTTTCGTTTGCAGTCCTAACGGCAATGCGGTAATAATACCTCTCACTTATTTCAGATTGAAAAACGCCTTCATAATTACTGCAATTTCTTACCATGATTCCTTTCTTTAAAAGCGCTTCATCAAGTTTGATCCTGCTTCTGAAGAAAATATAATTTGCCCTTGAGTCATAAAGCTTCAGTCCCAACGACAACAATCCCGCAATCATTTTTTCTCTTTCAACTGCAATGAAAGCTTTTGCTCTATCCACATAATCTTCTGCCTTCAAAGCTGTAATTCCCACCTTAGAAGCAACTGTGGAAACCGGCCATCTTGTCAGACACTCTCGTATTTTTTTTGCCAGAGCAGAATCACCACAAACACAGTAACCAAGCCTTATGCCTGCCATTGCATACATCTTCGTAAATGATTTCAACACTATCACATCCGGCAATAAAGATATTTCCTCCATTACGGAGTATGACTCACAGTCTAAAACAAATTCCATAAAGCACTCGTCTATTACCAGCTTTGCACCGGTTCTATGACATGCATATATTATTGACATAACAGATTTCTGCCCTGCCGTAATCCCCGTCGGATTATTAGGATTGCACAAAAAAACCAAATCGTACTCCCCTGTATCTATATCGGTCAAAACCCTGTCGTTTAAAACAAAATCCTCCTCATCCCGGAGATAAAAATAGTTTATCTCACAGCCAAAGGTTTCAAGAGCCTCTTCATATTCAGAAAATGTCGGAACGATGAGCAGAGCTTTTTTAGGCTTTAATGCACACACTACTCTGTAGATTACATCCTCTGCACCATTGCCGCATGTTACTTGCTCAGGTGAAACTTCATGATATTCAGCCAATGCTTCGCAAATCTCTCTGTTGTAAGGATCCGGATATGGTTCATAGCTGTCAAGATTAGCCACAATAGCCTTTTTCAGTTCTCTCGGCATGCCTAAAGGATTCAAATTTGCCGAAAAGTCATACATACGTTCTTTGTATTTATATATATTTCCACCGTGTTCACTTTTCAAAAGCCACCTCCTAAAATGCCTTTTAATATCAATTGTTTTTATATATCATATTCAGTCATATAAAAAATCAATTCAAAGGGCCTGTATTATATTTGAAAAACTTGCAACATATTCTTTACTACAGACTTCTAAGCCTTCAAAATCAACTCAAATGATTTACATCATGTTCTCTTAATCTTGTGTCGTTTTTTGATATTCGCAAAACCATAACATATGCGATTATGTCCATAACTATTATATATGCGAAAAAAATCATAGAAAGACTGTTTCCCGTTGATGTGGCTGCAAAATCATAAAAGCCGTGCATCAAAAGAGGAATAAACAGGCTTAAAAATTGGTAGAAGCTCTCTCTTCTCCATGCCTTTCTCACTGCGTAATATTTTGCCATTCCATAATAGTATCCCATGAATATACCGAATATACAGTGTGCCGGAATTGCCGTAAGTGCCCTGCCAAGTGCGTTGCCGAAGCCGTAACTGAATACATAACCTATGTTTTCAAATGCAGCAAAACCAAGAGTAACAGCCACTGAATATACTATGGCATCAAATCTGTAGTCGAAGGCTGTATGCCTCCAACTCCCCCTTTTCAGAGCGAAGTGTTTAAGCCCCTCCTCAGCCCATGCCACGATAAAAAAGTTTGAAATAAAACGATAAGCAAAAGATTTTTCTGACAATACTGTTCCTATGATACCCTCAAAAAATCTCTCGATATATCCTGCGGGAAGTGTAATCAACATTCCGAATAAAAAAAGTTTAAGTATCAGCCCTATAGGTTCCCTTTCAACTCTATCTATCTTATATATTTTGTACATCAAAAAAACAGGTGGGATTACCGCAGCAAGCAAGAGTAATGTCCTCATCAATGAACACCTCCTATTAATGATATTGGCTATTATAACATATTTATACTGAAATCCTATATAGCTATAGAAATTTTATAAAAACACTTCTTTGGGACTTTATTAGGAAAGTGCTACATTCCCTAATAAAAAAAGCAGATCCGAAAATCTGCCTAAATCCCACGATTTGTAAATTACAATTCTACTTTTTCGTAAGCATTATATAAAGTAAAAATAATACTTATTCAAAATTCCCGTTACTTTTGTATTAGGGATTTCTCAAAAGAATTGCCGAAGTATAGGAATCGTCCTTATCTTTTAAAGGGATTTTTTTTACCAACTTAAAGTCCTTTATATCATGAATCTGTATGATTTCATCATTTGCAACAATGAAATACTCCTTAAAAATATATGACAATGAAATCGGAGTTTTCAAATCAATAATTTTCTTTTTACCGTCAGGTCTTAATCTCATTACCCTTGTTCCTGTGCCATCAACCTGATCATGATCCGTTATCAGAAATTCTCCATTATGAATATATATTCTGTCAGGCTTTATTTCAGGTACACTGATTTCTTCTATATTAAAATTTTTTTTGTTTATCTTTAAGATTTTACCGGTACTCTTGTTTTCAGATGTAAAAGCTACAGGCAAATAAAAAAAATGCTTATCTTCACAATAATCTTCTCCCGGGAAGCCGTAACCGGTTATGTCTTTAGTGTATTTAAGTTTCAAATCTCTGTTATAAATTTCCATGAAAATAACTGTATCCTTAGGATTTTCATTTTCCTCATTTCTAAAACCGACAATCTTATTATCAATAGGTATGATAGAAGGTATATGCGAATTTTTTCTTACGATATGTCTGTTTTTCTTTGATTTTCTGTCATAGAACTCCAAATATGTGTCATTGTTAAGAGTATTTACTGCATATACCCTCTTTCCTATTACTGTTGTATGATTTAAAGCAATATTTGAAAAAGGGTATTCTTCAATCTCCAAGCTCTTTAAATTCATCCTTATTACTTTTTTCGTATCTCGCTTATTACCAAGACCTTCAGGAATGAGGTAAACATCATCTTTGATTCTTTGAGGAGAATAAAAAGACGATCCTAAATTGGCATACTTCAGATCCATCTCACCAACTTTTTCTCCATTAAAACCATACCAATGAATACAGCTTTCATACTTGCTGTCTTTGGTTTCGATAATCCCAATACTGGGTTTATTATACTCTTTCACTGCAGACTGAGATTTTTTTTACAGGCAGACAGCAATGCGATAAGTGATAACGATAACAATAACAACAATAAAAAATATAATGCTCTTTTCATAAAAATCAGAGGAAGATGTGAAAATACACATCTCCCTTTACCTCCTCTATTTTTTGTATACAGTCCTTGTCTTACTTGTTGAAACCAATTCCAACGGATGAACAGCTCTCCCAAAGGCAGAAGTATTTAAATCAATCTTATACTTATCTTTAAAAGAAGCCCAAACCAAATGTGAACAATAAAACTTCGCTCTCGTTTCAACATAAGCACCTCTATTTAGTTATCCTTATTTAACTCCCTGAATTTACTCTACTAAAGTCTTGATGATATGTCAATACTTTTTTATTTAAATTTCCGCAAATGAAAATAAATTGGATTTGTTTTAACAATTCTGTTATACATTATCTCCTATATTTATGATATAATAAGCTTGCAAAGACAGTTCGAGACCATCCTGTCTATAAATAAAACTAGGAGGAAAATTTAATGACAAACGAAATTTTATTGGTTATTACTCTTTTGGTGGAATACTCTGCCGTAATTCTGCTACATCAGTATTTTGGCAAAAAAGGTCTGTTTATGTGGACAAGTATCGCAACTATTGCCGCAAATATTGAAGTTCTCATGCTTGTAAAAGCCTTCGGTATGGAGATGACCCTGGGCAACATACTATTTGCATCTACTTTCCTGGTTACAGATATTGTCAGCGAATTGTATGGAAAAGAAGAATCGAAGAAGGCGGTAAAAATAGGAATTGCCACTTCCATTTCTTTCGTTTTAATTTCATCATCATGGCTGCTTTATCAGCCAAGTTCAGGAGATTTTGCAACGCCGTCAATCAGAACTATTTTCTCAAATACACCAAGGTTGATGTTTGCCTCACTTGCAGTTTATGTGATTGTTCAATTCTTCGATGTATGGTTATACCACAAATGGTGGGCATTCACCGATAAACTCTTCGAAAATCATGACAAATATCTCTGGGTCAGAAATAACGGATCCACAATTCTATCCCAATTTCTGAATTCCCTGCTGTTTAATGTCTTTGCCTTTTATGGGACTTATGACAATATCACAATTTGGAATATCATTGTATCATCATTTGTTATATTCCTGATAACAAGTTTGGCAGATACTCCATTTGTTTATATTTGCAGACACCTTTACAGAAAAAAACAGACTAAACTTGATTAGTCACTCTCCACGCTTTGTGTACTGAGCTGACTACACCGTAAATCAAAATCCCTCGTAACCAAATACGGGGGATTTTAAAATTCTCTAACACGCTAATTTGTGTCAATCAAGTCCGAGGATGACTTGTTAAACAACCACTACTTATTTAAGATCTGTTCTTATCAAATTTATTCTATTCTGACTGTCAATTTCATCAACTTTAACCATAACTTTGTCTCCGATGTTCATAGCATCTTCAACTTTTTCTACTCTGCCCTTTGCCATCTTTGAAATATGAAGCAGACCTTCTTTGCCCGGAAGTACCTCTATGAAAGCTCCAAATGTCATAATTCTCGTTACCGTTCCCTTGTAAGTTTCACCTACTTCTACTTCCTTTGTCAAAAGTTCAATTTGTTCCTTCGCAATTTCGGCACTTTCCATGTTGTTTGAATAAATAGTTACAAGTCCCAAGTCTTCTTCTGAAATATCAATTTTAACGCCGGTATCTTCAACTATTTTATTGATAGTCTTTCCTCCCGGTCCTATTACAATCCTAATCTTATCAGGATCGATTCTCATTGCAATGCAGCGAGGTGCCCACTTGGACAATTCTTCACGAGGCTGGGCAATTTCCTCAATCATATGCTTCATGATATGCATTCTTCCTTCACGAGCCTGTCTAAGTGCCTGCTCCATGATTTCTCTCGAAAGCCCATGCACCTTGATATCCATCTGTATAGCAGTTACGCCGACTTCTGTTCCCGTAACCTTGAAGTCCATGTCACCCATAAAGTCTTCCATACCTTGAATGTCGCTGAGAATTGCCATTTTGCTCGTTCCATCTTCTTCCACTCTTTCAATAAGCCCCATAGCAATCCCTGCAACAGGTCTTTTAATCGGAACACCTGCATCCATGAGTGCAAGGCATGAACCACAAGTCGATGCCATTGAGGTAGAACCATTTGAAGATAGAATATCTGAAACTACACGAATAGCATAAGGGAATTCTTCCTTACTTGGAATTACAGGAAGGAGTGCTCTTTCTGCAAGTGCGCCATGACCAATCTCACGACGTCCCGGACTTCTTGGCGGTCTTGGTTCTCCTGTAGAATATCCCGGGAAGTTATAATGGTGCATATATCTCTTCTCTGTCTGTTCTGTTAATCCGTCAATTCTCTGAGCCTCTGACAACGGAGCGAGAGTTGTTGCTGACAGTGCCTGTGTCTGACCTCTCTTAAACAGTCCTGTCCCGTGAACCCTTGGAAGAAGTCCTGTTTCGCACCAGATAGGTCTAATCTCATCCAGTTTTCTATCATCGATACGAACTCCTTCATCAAGGATCATTGCTCGCATGCATTCTTTAGTTATTGAAAAAAGGAGATTTGCAATATCCTTCTCCATTTCCGGAAAACTCTCTGCGAAACGCTCCTGTGTTTCCACCTCTACTGCATCAATTTTATCAAGTCTTTCCAGTTTATCTGCGGTATGAAGTGCAGCTCTCATCTTTGGCATTGCAAACTCTCTAACAGCCTCTTCCAAATCCTCCGGAGCCTTTACAAAATTTATATCCATCTTTGGTTTTCCAACTTCCGCAACGATTTCATTTATAAATCTTACTATCTTCTTAATCTCTTCGTGAGCATAGAAAATAGCATCAAGCATAACACCTTCCGGAACTTCATCGGCTCCTGCTTCAACCATCATAATAGCTTCTTCCGTACCGGCAACAGTCAAATTTATATCAGAGACCTCTCTCTGTGCCAAGTCCGGGTTAATCACGAAATTACCGTCAATCCTGCCTACCCTGACAGAACCGGTAGGACCTTCCCATGGGATATCGGATGTTGCAATTGCAACGGATGAGCCTATAAGTGCCATAATATCCGTTTCACAATCCGGGTCAACAGACATAACTGTGGCCACAACACTGACATCATTGTAAAAACCCTTTGGAAAAAGCGGGCGTAAAGGTCTGTCCATAAGGCGGCAGCTCAAAATAGCCTTTTCACTGGGCCTTCCTTCTCTTCTAATAAATCCTCCCGGGATTTTTCCGCCTGCATACATTCTCTCTTCAAAATCACATGTCAGAGGAAAAAAATCAATTCCGTCTTTAGGCTCTTTGGATGCACAAACAGTCACATTAACTACGGAATCACCGTATCTAACCATAACCTGCCCATTTGCCTGCTCACAAACCTTTCCGATCTCTAACTGAAGCAATCTTCCTCCGATTGCCGTTTTAAACGTTCTGTAATCTGTAAATCTTGCCATTTCTAATAAACAACTCCTTCCTGTTTATTAATACAAAAACAGGCGAGGTTGGTAACCTCGCCAAATTCAATACTATTTTCTCAATCCTAAACGAGCAATAAGACTTCTGTACCTTTCAATATCCTTAGCCTTAACATAGTTAAGAAGATTTCTCCTTCTACCTACCATTTTCAAAAGGCCTCTTCTTGAATGATGGTCATGCTTATGTTCTTTCAAGTGTTCATTCAGTTCATTGATTCTCGCTGTTAAAATAGCAACCTGTACCTCAGGAGAGCCTGTATCTCCCTCTTTAGTAGCGTATTCCGCCATAATAGCCTGTTTTTTGTCCTTTGTAATCATTTTATAAATCTCCTTTTAACTTAGTTCACCCGCACTGAGTTACTGCCGGAGTCAGCATATAGCTAAGTGAGGGTATATCCTTAAAATTGAAGCTGTTGCTCCATTTCTTAACTCAGTAAGTATAACATTGATTACGAATCGTTGCAAGAAATTTATTTTGCAACTCATATACAATTCACCTACAACTCGCCCATACAACTTGCCTACAACTTCCCCCTCTTTTTTAGGTTATTATGGAATTCCTTTGCTTCCTTACAGTCTCTTACAATTTGGTCTGAAAGCTCCTGAAAATCATCAAATTTTACTTCATCTCTGGTTTTCTTTAGAAATTCCACTATTATTCTTTTGCCATAAAGTTCCTTGTCAAAATCGAAGATATGAGTTTCAACATTTTTCTCATACTCTCCTACGGTTGGTTTTGTTCCTACATTGGTAACACTTGGGTAACGCTTACCGTTGTAGTCAACATAAGTTACATAAACTCCGTTTGGCGGAGTCACCATCGTCTCATCAATAACAAGGTTTGAAGTGGGAAAGCCCAATTTTCTTCCCAGTCTGTTCCCGACAACAACTTCTCCGCCGATTTCATAGTTCCTGCCCATATAGGTTTCACATCTTTCAACTTGTCCGGAAGCTATGAGGGTTCTTATCATTGATGAACTCACAATATTGTCCTTTATCTTAAAAGGTTCCATTTCCGATACCGTAAAACCATCCTTTCTTCCAAACTCTCTGAGCACATCAGGATTGCCTGCAGCCTTTAGACCAAACCTGTAATTAAAGCCACAAAATGCTGCTTTCATGTTGAACTTGTCTAAAAGAATTTTTTCAATAAAGTCTTTGGGTATCATCGTCATAATTTCATGGGTAAAAGGAATGTTAACTAAATAATCCACACCCAGAGACTTGACAATCTCTGCCTTTTCATTTTGATAGAGAATATTCTTCACCTTGGCCACACCGGGAAGTAAATCCTTTGGATGATTTGAAAATGTGAAGACCAAAGATTTAAGTCTCCTTGACTTTGCACAATCAACCATTTTCTTTATCAGCTTCTGATGCCCAAGGTGTACGCCGTCGAAGTTTCCCAGGGCAACTGCGGTTTCACCTATCTTCTTAACATCTTCTAAGCTTTCATATATAATCAACTTATGCCTCCATAATTTCTAAACTTTCAAAGTATGACAGTTTTCACCTTTGTAATTCAAAATGGGACAGTTTTTTAATTTTCATCATTTATACTGATAAAAAACTTTATCTGCCTTAATATTTTCACCGTCTTTATCCATAAAAGAGATTCCTAAAAAGGTCTTTACTCCTCTGACTCTTCCATAGGTTATATATGCCCTGGAAAATTCATCTCGAACAGGCAAAACAAAATTCCTGTCTTTATATTTAGGCTCCCTGACGATTTTACATCGGTGGGACCAAACTCTCATGCCGTTGGTAAACCTTTTGATATCATAATCTTCCAGGATAATCTCCCCAAAGTCACTTATAAGAGATTCAACTGCCAAAAACTTTTCTCTAATTTCAGCTTCGTCCATTTCAGCAAGCTCATCAAGTTTTATGGAATTTTCCAAATTTGCATTTCCACTTTGAGTCCTCTCTAAAGACTTCATGAAGCCAAAAGTCCCCAGTTCAATTCCCACATCATGACAAATTGCCCTTATATATGTACCCTTTGAACATGTTACTGTAAATGAAATATTTGAATCATAACCTTTACCAAGCTCCATAGCATCTATAGTAATACTCTTTATAAAAATATCTCTGCTCTTTATCTCTACCGTTTCACCGGCTCTTGCATATTCATACAGCTTTTTTCCATTCACTTTCAATGCAGAATATATAGGTGGCTTTTGATTCACAAGTCCATTAAATTTAGACAGGGCTTCTTTCACCATTGTCTCGTCAACAGCATTGATTTTCTTCTCAGTAACTCTGCTAATTTCCTTTCCCCATGCATCCTGTGTATCCATATTTTTTCCAAGAGCCATAGTACACCTGTAGGTTTTAAAGTCCATATCAAGGTATTCAATTATTCTGGTAGCCTTTCCTACACAAATGGGAAGGACACCTGTCGCCATAGGGTCCAGCGTTCCTGTATGCCCTATCTTCCCGGTTCCCAAAATTCTCCTCATTTTTCCCACTACATCGTGGGAAGTCATATTTTTCTCTTTATTGATAATAATTATTCCGTCAACCTGCATATTCAGCTAAAATCTCCAATGCCTTTTTTTCTATAGCTCCGATTGCTTCATCCAAAGCCATGTGAAGAGTACATCCGGCAGCTTTTGTATGCCCGCCGCCCTGATAAGCTTCTGCAATCTTCGATACATCGGCATAATGCTTTCCTCTAAGACTTGCCTTACATAAAAAATCTTCCTTTTCCTTAATCAGAACAGCTATTTCCACACCGTCTATACTCCTGATTTGAGAAACCGTACCTTCACTGTCTTCCGGCTTTGCACCTGTTTCACCCAGCATTTTTCTTGAAACGAATCCGATTGCAAGCTTGCCATCATCAGAGATTTTAAGATTGGATAGGATTTCACTCTCCAACTTGATTTTTTCCGGGCTGACTCTCTCATAAAGTTCCACACTCACTCCGTTTGCATCAATACCCGTATCATATAGCTTTGCCACTATTTCGTGGGTTTCCTTCGTGGTGTTTGAATACTGAAAATTCCCTGTATCCATAGTAATTGCCGCAAACAAAGCCTCACCGATTTCTTTGTCGAACTCGATTTCCATTGCGACTAAAAGTCTGTAAATAAGCTCCCCTGTGGCTGCTGCCTTCGGATCTATGTAGTTATAGTCGCAAAATGGTTCAGATGTTCTATGATGGTCTATGCAAACCTTCAGCTTTCCGGATAAAAACTTGCCCTTTCTTTTCGGAAAACGGGAAAAGTCTCCACAATCAACACATACACATATGTCAGGGTTTTCTACAGCACTAAAATCTTCTGTAACATAATCTTTAATAAGAAATTGTAAGTTCTGTGGAATTTTATCTTCTGTCAATATATAGGATGTTTTCCCCATTTTTCTTAAAGCTCTGCAAAGGGCAACCGCAGATCCTATGGCATCCCCGTCCCCGTTTATATGGGGAAAAATCAGAATTGAATTCCCCTCATTCAGCACATTTCCAATTTTCTTAAAGCTATCGTTACTCATCATCTTTTCCTAAATTCTTAATCACTTCATCTATTCTTCTTCCGTATTCCAGGGATTCGTCTATTTTAAAAATCAGTTCAGGAACATGACGAAGTTTTATCCGTTTCCCCACTTCCTTTCTAATCAGTCCCCCGGCATTATTAAAGCCTTCAATAATCTCGGACTTCTGCCGCTTTGCATTTTCATCGCTGCCCGTTATATCTAAAGCCGTGATGTAGCAGGTGGCATAGCTATTATCCTTAGTTACATCAACTGCCGAAACACTTATCATTCTACCCTCAAACCTGGGGTCCTTTAAATCTTTAAGAAGCATCCTACTGATGATTTTGCGAATTTCTTCACCTAATCTGCCTTGTCTATATCCTTTTCCCATGGCTATGCCCTTTCAATTTCCACCATTGTGAAGCATTCAATAACATCCTCTTCCTTAATATCGTTATATGCTTCAATGCCGATTCCACATTCATAACCCTGTGCAACTTCTTTAGCATCATCTTTGAAACGCTTAAGTGATGAAATTTTGCCTTCGTGAATCACAATTCCATCTCTAACCAGACGAATTGACTCATTCCTAACGACTTTACCTTCTGTTATGTATGCCCCTCCAATGATTCCGACACCCGGAACCTTGAATGTATTTCTAATCTGAGCCTTGCCCAGAACTTCTTCTTTAAATTCAGGATCAAGCATACCACGCATAGCTGCCTCAATATCATTAATTACATCGTAAATCACTCTGTACAGGCGCATTTCAACTCCATGGCGATCTGCCATAGTTGATATGGCAGTGCTCGGTCTGACATTAAATCCTACTATAACAGCGTTAGATGTTTCTGCAAGCATAATATCCGATTCAATTACCGTACCTACGCCTGAATGAACGATATTTACTTTTACATCTTCATTATTAAGTTTTTCAAGGGATGAAATCAAAGCACCTACAGAACCCTGAACATCTCCCTTAATAATAAGATTCAGTTCTTTTACTTCTCCCTCTTGTATCTGACTGAAAAGTTTATCCAAAGTCATACTGGAGTTCTTTGCAAGAACCTCTTCTCGCAGTTTTTCCTGTCTTCTTCCTGCAATTTCTCTCGCAGTTTTGTCATCTCTCACTGCATTGAATTCATCTCCTGCCTGTGGAACATCTGTCAATCCCAGAATTTCAACGGCGGTTGCAGGACCTGCTTTCTTTATCTGCCTGCCTCTGTAGTCCGTCATCAAGCGAATCCTACCCGAGCAGGTTCCCGCCACAATGCTCTGACCTGCCTGCAGGGTACCGTTAAGTACGAGAAGTGATGCAACAGGACCTCTGGACTTATCAAGCTTTGCTTCTATTATCGAACCAAGTGCAAGTCTGTTAGGGTTTGCCTTTAGCTCCATAACTTCTGCTTGAAGAAGAATCATCTCCAGAAGATTTTGGATTCCGTCTCCATTCTTTGCTGAAACGGGAACTGAAATAACATCACCACCCCAATCCTCAACTAAAACTTCATTGTCTGCCAAATCCTTCTTAACTCTATCCGGATTTGCCCCGGGCTTATCCATCTTGTTAATTGCAACTATAATCGGAACTCCTGCCGCTTTGGCATGACTTATGGACTCGATAGTCTGAGGCTTAACACTATCATCAGCTGCAACTACTAAAACGGCGATATCCGTAATATGAGCACCTCGGGCACGCATTGCGGTAAAAGCTTCATGACCCGGAGTATCAAGGAATACAATCTTCTGTCCGTTAACACTGACTTCGGATGCACCTATATGCTGAGTAATTCCGCCGGACTCGCTCTTTGTCACATTAGTTGATCTTATGGCATCCAAAAGAGATGTCTTACCATGATCTACATGACCCATTACTGTAATTATCGGAGGTCTGTCCTTCAAATCCTTTTCTCTGTCTGTAAAATCCTCAATTCCTTCTTCAACAGCTTCTTCCTTCACAGTTCCTGCAATTACATTGATTCCCAGTTCTTCTGCAAGCACCATCATGGTATCTTCATCGATATTCTGGTTTATATTAGCCATTATTCCAAGCTTCATCAAGCTCATTATTACCTTTGAAGTGGAAATTTCAGTTTGCTCACAGAAACCTGCAACAGTTATTGGAAGATCTACCTTGAAAGTTCCCTCAGGTAATATTTCTTCTACAACTTCAGGGGTCACCTCCTGCTTTGGCTTAACATATTTCTTTCTTTCCTTCTTTTCCAGAGATTTTCTTTCAAGCTTTGAGAACTTATTGTGCTCTTCTTTTCTGCCATAAGTTCTTCGGTCATCTCTTCTATTTCTGCCACCTTTACCCTCTGAACCCGGTGCTGCCGATCCACCGCTTCTATTTTGGGGTGCTCCACTTCGTTGCGCTCTGTTTCCGTTGCGGTCACCTCTATTGAACTCTTTACCTTCTCCCCGGTCATTTCTTCTGCGATCATTTCTGTTGTTCCTGCCGCTTTTACCTTCTGCACCTTGTCGTGTATCTTTTCTATCGCTGCGACTGTTTCTGTTATTTCCGCTTCTGCCATCTCTCTGACCGTTTGCACCCTCACCCCTGCGATTTCCATTTTTCTTATCATTTTTTCGGTCACCTGAAGTTTTACGGTCAGACTTATTTTCTCCTGATTTTCTTTCCGCTTCTTTCTTTACTCTTTCTGCTCTCGCCGCTTTTCTTGCCGCTTCCTCCTGAACTACATCTTCAGCTTTTGCAACTATTTTAATCCTCGGCATGTTTTCTTTTTCCGAAGCAAGCTTTCTTACGGTCTTAGAATCTTCTTTTTTGACTTCTTCCGGCTCAATATTTTTAGCTTCTTTGGACTCGGTATTTTTAATTTCTTTAGGCTCAGCTATTTTAGGGCCTTCCTTATTTTCTTTCCTATTTGCTCTTTGAGTTTCCTTTTTAGGCATCTTTTCTTTCTTTTCGACAGACTTTGTACTATTCCTGACTTCTTTTTCAGTCTTTACATCTGTATTGTCCTTTTTCTCTGCTTTATCACGATTTGCAAAGATGGATTCATCTACAATAGGTTTTCCAACCGGCGGCTTTGGTTTATTTGCCAAGTATTCATTATCAACGATGGGTTTTCCAACCGGTGGCTTTTTTCCCATCTTTTTTTCTTTACTGCTTCCCTTAATTTTATCAATGTCTGCCTCTGTTAAGGCACTCATATGGCTCTTTACTTCTATTCCAAGGGCGCCTGCTTTTGCGATAAGGTCCTTGCTCTGTATACCCATTTCCTTTGCAAGTTCATATACCTTTTTCTTCATAAGAACACCTCTCTTTCTGATTGTATGCTGTCAATTTCATCTTTAATTACTTTGGAAAAATTATCATCTGTAATTGCAAAGGTACTGCTTTCCCTTCTTCCTGTAATCTGTGACAAATCTTCCTTTTTTCCAAATATTCTATAATCTATTTCTTTCACTTTGCACTTTTGAGTCATCTTCTTTTTTGTGTTTTGAGAAGCGTCTTCAGCAACAATCAATAATTTAACCCTTCTCTTTTCTATTAACAGCAGATTCGTATTATACCCGGTCTGCAATTTCCTGGACTTTGCGGCAAAACCTAAGTATCCGGATAATTTATTGCTGAGCATCATTACATTCCTCACTTATTTTCTCAAAAATATCATCCGTCATTTCTACCTGAAAGTTACGCCTAAAACCTCGCTGTAATCCATTTTTTTTCTTTGCTTTCTCTATACAGTCCTTATCTTTGCAGATATATACGCCTCTTCCTATAGCTTTTCCGTCTTTATCGAGGGTTAATTCGCCGTTTTTCAGTGCAATTCTGTACATACCGGATTTGGCCTTAGATTCCATACAGCCTATACATCGTCTCATTGGCTCTGTGGCATTACTCCTGTGTCTGCTCAACGGCTTCGTCCCCTTCCATAGTGTCTTCGCTATCAGATGCCTCAGCCATATTTATTTCTTCCTGAGTATCGCTGTCTTTACAATCATTCTCAACTTGAATATCTTCTCGGCTTTCTTCATCTGCTGCAATTTCTTCCGTATCTATTATCTCATCTTCTTCGTTCTCACTGTAATACTGACTGTTACTCTTAATATCTATTTTCCAACCACTCACCTTTGCTGCCAGTCGAACATTCTGTCCCTGTTTTCCTATGGCAAGTGACAGTTGATAATCCGGTACTACTACTGTCGCAATCTGTTCTTCATAATCCTCCACGATTACTTCTTCAACAGTTGCCGGACTTAAGACATTGCTTATAAGCTCCACCGGATCTTCACTCCATGAGATAATATCAATTTTCTCCCCATTGAGTTCATCAACTATATTCTGCACTCGGGTTCCCCTAGGACCGACACATGCTCCTACCGGATCGATATTCTCATCCTCTGCGTACACAGCCATCTTGGTTCTGGAGCCGGCTTCTCTTGCAATACCTTTTACTTCCACTGTTCCATCCTGAATTTCAGGAACTTCCAGCTCGAATAACATTTTCACAAGGCCCGGATGAGTTCTTGACAGAAACACCTGCGGTCCCTTTGTAGTCTTTTTAACGTCCATGATATAAACCTTCAATCTGTCATGCACATTAAACCTTTCTCCGGGAACCTGTTCGTTAGCAAGTAAGATGCCTTCTGCCCCTCCTACTGTAACAAACATCGTGCTTCCACTCTTTCTCTGCACAATGCCGGTCATGATTTCGCCCTGTCTGGTAATGAATTGGTCATATACCATATTTCGCTCTGCTTCTCTAATTCTCTGAATAACAACCTGTTTAGCAGTCTGTGCCGCAATTCTTCCAAAGTCTCTTGGAGCAACAGCAAATTCGATGGCATCTCCGATTTCATATCTGACATCAATTTCATGGGCTTCTTCCAGTGTCATCTGAGTCATATTATCAAAGTATTCCTCATCGGGTACAATGTCTTTTTTCATCAACACTGCAATATCCCCGTTAACAGGGTCTATTGAAACCCTAACATTCTCTGATGTACCATAATTCTTCTTATACGCTGACACCAGTGCTGACTCAATGGTTTCAAGCAAAACATCTTTTGATATATGTTTTTCTTTCTCCAAAGTCTCCATAGCATCGATAAATTCTTTATTCATCTATATTTCCTCCATTATCTAACTGATTAAAAGACGACGGCAAGGCTTGTTTTAGCCACTTCTTCAAGGTCAAAACTATAACATTCATTCTCTGTTATTTCAATCTCAATCTTATTATCTGAAATTCCCTTTAAAATTCCCTGAAATTCTTTCTTCCCATCAATGCTCTTATAAAGCTTTACATCAACCATATCTCCTGTAAATCTTTCATAATCCCTGACCTGAAAAAGTTGCCTATCTATACCCGGCGAACTCACTTCAAGGGTATAATTTTGAGGAATGGGATCATCTTTGTCAAGGCATTCAGACAAAAATCTGCTCACTTTCTCACAGTCATCAGTGCCGACATACTCATCTTTTTCTGCATTCTTCTTATCAATATAAACCCTCAAATACCAATCTTTTCCTTCTTTTTTGAATTCAGAATTATATAATTCCAAATCATTTTCATCAAGGAATCCTTTTAAATATTTTGATACCAATTCTTTTATATGCTCTTTCGCCATGAATTCTCCTTATGTAATCAAGTACTAATTTATTAAAAATTTAAGGTTCTAAACCTTTATATTAAAATATCATTTCAAATGTTTTCTACACATAAAACCGAAAGAGTGGGACAACCCACTCTTCTAGTCCAACCTATTAACTTGCGTACATTCTAACATAGGTATGTACCGATGTCAAACCTGTCACTGTCGTAAAAGTCTTTTCTGTTGCAAAAACAGGTATTTAAGAGTATAATTTTTCAGAATGAATTTTAATGAATTGGTGAAGGGGGAAGTATGAAAAATAAAAACATAGTACAAGTCCAAGAAAGAGTTCCGTTGAGCAGAGGTATTCCTCTCAGTATACAACATACCTTTGCAATGTTTTCTGCATCTGTTCTCGTTCCATATATTTTAGGAATAAATCCTGCCATTGCCTTGCTGATGAACGGCATCGGCACACTTATCTTTATTTTTGTCACAAAAGGAAAATCGCCTGCATACCTTGGTTCAAGTTTCGCGTTTATCGCACCTGCCCTTACCGTAATCAATAACCTCGGTTATGAATACGCTTTGGGGGGTTTTGTTATAACCGGTATAATATTCATGCTGGTCGCTCTGATAATAAAATTTGCAGGGGTTAAATGGATCGATATTGTTCTCCCCCCTGCCGCCATGGGACCTGTCGTTGCACTTATCGGTCTTGAACTTGCGGGAAATGCCGCACAAAATGGCGGAATAGTTCTTACAGATACATACAAGACTATTGATCCGAAATTGGTTGTAGCGTTTGTTATAACACTGCTTGTTGCAGTATTCGGACAGGTTTTGTTCAGAGGATTTGCTTCTGCAATAGCAATTCTGATTTCAATCATAATTGGATATGTGGCAGCACTGGCACTTGGAATCGTTGATTTCGAAACGGTTCACAGTGCAACATGGCTTGCAATGCCAAACTTCTTAATGCCTAAGTTTAATCTGCAGTCTATTTTAATTATAATACCTGCTTCACTTGTAGTAATTTCAGAGCACATCGGACATCAGGTTGTAACATCTGAAATCGTAGGCTCTGATCTCCTCGAAGATCCGGGACTTCATAGAAGTCTTTTCTCAGACGGCATTTCCACAACTCTTTCCGGGCTTTGTGGTTCCGTACCTACTACAACCTATGGAGAAAACATCGGTGTAATGGCAATAACCAAAGTTTACAGTGTCTGGGTGATCGGCGGTGCTGCCGTATTTTCAATCTTACTGTCCTTCATCGGAAAGGCCTCCGGTTTAATTCAATCAATTCCTGCCCCTGTAATGGGTGGCGTCAGCTTTTTACTGTACGGAATGATTGCAGCCTCCGGAATAAGATTGATGGTAGACGAAAAAGTGGATTATTCAAAATCAAGAAATCTTGCAATGACGTCGGTAATCTTCATTGTAGGGCTTTCCGGTGCATTTATCAAACTTGGAGATGTTAAGCTCACAGGAATGTGTCTTGCAACAATTGTCGGCATCGCAATGGGACTGACCTTCTATGTATTTGACAAACTTAAACTGACAAATGACCATGAATAATCTCCTGTTTTACCCATGAAAATCAATGTTGTTGTGGTAACAAATTATATTCTTACAAAAATATATTTTTTAAGAATATAAAACAGCAAAAAATATATGGTGAAAAATATACCTGTAAAGATTTCAGATATATTTTTCACCATTTTGATTATTTTATGGGGTTTTGTCTACAAGATATATTTTGTGCAATATATTTTGCAAATCAACATGATTTTCAAATCGTATCTATTATCTATCTAATGATTTTTAATAGTTCTCCGCATGAACTTCAAAATAGCTCAATGGATGATTACAGGTTGGACATACCTCAGGAGCCTTTATTCCTGTAACAATATGTCCACAGTTTCTGCATTCCCAAACCTTAACTTCACTCTTTTCAAAAACTTTCGCAGTTTCTACATTATTCAAAAGTGCTCTGTAGCGTTCTTCATGATGCTTCTCAATTTCACCAACCATGCGGAATCTTGCAGCTAATTCAGGGAAACCCTCCTCTTCAGCGGTCTTTGCAAATCCATCATACATATCTGTCCATTCGTAATTTTCACCGTCTGCAGCTCCTGCCAGATTTGCGGCTGTATCTCCAATGCCATTAAGTTCTTTAAACCATAATTTAGCATGTTCCTTTTCGTTATCAGCAGTCTTTTGGAATAGTGCGGCAATCTGCTCATAACCTTCCTTCTTTGCAACTGAAGCAAAGTAAGTATACTTATTTCTTGCCTGTGACTCCCCTGCAAATGCAGTCTCCAAGTTCTTTTCTGTCTGAGTTCCCGCATATTTGTTTGCTGCTTCTTTGATAACTTCCAGTTTGTCACCCTTGACACCGCAAACAGGACATACCGCTTCTTCTCCTGCGTTAACTTCAAAATCTTTTCCACATACTGTGCAATGATACTTCATAATTATTTTCCTCCTTGATTTTCAAAATGAATCTTTTTAATCTTTCTTGGCAATAACTTATAGAATCCTTTTTATATAAAGACCATATTCTGAATAGAAAAGGTCAGAATATCAATATTTCCTTTGGCAATAAACCATAACTTAACCATAGCATTATATCAAAATCCGATATACACCGACATTTCAATTCTCAATAAACTGTAACTGAGATACCCTGCTCTTGATATCAGTATCTTAATTTAAACTTCTTCAAATTTTGTCTTTGGAACCTTGCAAACGCCACAGCGAAAATCTTCAGGAAGGTCTTCCCACTTGGTTCCCGGCTTGATTCCCATGTCAGGTGCGCCATCATCCTCACTATAAGTCCAACCACAAACCGTACATCTGAAGGTTCTTCCTCCTGCTGCAGATTTTGAAACGACCTCCACTTCATCGTCTTCTGCAATAAGTTCTTTTACCAGCTCCGGGATTTTGGCAAAGTCGCTTTCATCCGGATTCCAGTTTGTCTTAACCTTCTGACTGATAACCTCAAATCCTGCAGCTGTCAGTTCTTTCTCAATAATACCCACAGATTCTCCGCTCCAGCCGTAACAACCGAAGGCTGCACCTTTTTTATTCTTAAATTTGAGTTCTTTCAGAAAGGACAGCCAGCCTGCGACACTAGTAAGTACATCGTTAACACAGGTAGGTGATCCCACACATATAGCCTTGGATTTGAATACTTCTGTCATAATATCGTTTTTATCAACCTTTGAAATATTCATAACTTTAACGATTGTATCAGGGCTCTGTTTATTGATTTCATTTGCAATGGCATGGGCAAGCTTTTTGGTTCCATCCCACATTGTATCATAGACAATGCTTATCTGATTTTCTTTGTAGGCATCTGCCCATTTTTTATAAGTTTCAACGATCTGCATCGGGTTTTCCACCCACATAACCCCGTGTGATGGTGCAATCACATCAATAGGCAACTTCAAGTCTTCAATCTCTTTAAGCTTAGGATTAACAAAAGCTGCAAATGGGTTTATGATGTTGGCAAAATACTTCATGGCTTCTTTTTCCAGCAAACTCCGGTCTGCCAAGTCATTAGTCAACTCTTCCACTGCAAAGTGCTGACCGAATGCATCCATGGAGAATAAAATGTTATCCCCCGTTAAATATGAAGCCATCGAATCCGGCCAATGAAGCATTTTCATTTCTATAAATATAAGTTTTTTGCCGTTTCCCACTTCCAGTTCATCTCCGGTCTTGACTGTGTGAAAATTCCAACCGTTCTTTCCATACTGACCTTCTATGCTTTTAACTGCCATTGGCGTACAGTATATCGGAGTCTCCGGAATTTCTCTCATAAGAGCCGGAAGGGAACCTGAATGATCCTGCTCGCCGTGGTTCATTACTATATAATCAATTTTGCTTAAATCCCCACCCAAAATTTCTTTTAAGTTATCGATAAAATCATCTCTGTGGGGAGTCCATACCGTGTCCAGGAGCACCACTTTTTCTTCTTCTATCAAATATGCGTTCTGACTTGAACCATTATTAATTGAATACTCATCACCGTGAAAGGTTTCCAACTCCCAGTCTATATATCCGACCCAACTTACATTACCCTTTACATGCTTTTTCATTTTAGTTCCTCTCAATTTTCATATTTCTTTTTACTTTAATTGCTATATTTTATAAAAAGGTCTCAACTCAATCAATATGTTTTATGGATTAAACCCGGAAAGTTAAAATAGCATCTTATACTTTTTAAAAATATGTTTTGCACAATCATGTTTTGTAATGTATACCCCTCGGTATCACTTTAAAACAATTTTGTAGCCAAATATTCATCCCAGATTTTTTCCGGAACCAGCCTTCCGCCTGTCGCCCAACAGATTTGAGTTGTATTGTCTAATATTTGTTCAGTAAAACCTTTTTCATTCAGGTATTTCAGCGAATTTTCATGGTGAAGAAGCATTCCCGGTCCGATGAAGGAAGCGCAGCTTGAGGGCTCGATTCTAATATTTTCTGAAGCTATTAACATCCTCATATAATCATAAAGCCGTCTATCCTCACAAGTAAAATCTCCTGAGACAATGTTATTATCTATTCTTGTAACAAACCCTGACGGAGAGGCACAGGCAAGACCATCTGCATGGGTTTGTCCACTCAAGCCAAAGTCCTTTACATTTGCAAGTTCGTATCTCTGAGAAGCATATCCCACAAGAAGAGACGGACACATAACCGGTTCCGTAAAGAAAATATGGACATTATCACCATACAGTCTCTTTAAACCATAAGCAACTCCTCCCGGAGCACCTCCCACTCCTGCCGGAATATAGACAATAAGCGGGTTGTCAGCATCAACTTTGATGTTCATTTCCTTAAGCTGCCTATCCATTCGCTTTGCCGCCACCGCATATCCCAGGAAAAGATCAACTGAATACTCATCATCAATAAAATAGCTGGTATGATCTGCGTCTGAGTTTCGCCTTCCCTCTGCAACTGCTTTGGAATAATCTTCTTCGTATTCTATCACTTCAACGCCCCTGCTTCTCAGCATGTCCTTCTTCCACTGCTTCGCATCTGAAGACATGTGAACCTTCACTTTAAAGCCGATAAAGGCACTCATGATTCCTATTGAAAGTCCTAAATTCCCTGTAGAACCCACCTGTATGGTATACTCGCTGAAAAAGTCTTTCATATCTGCAATTTTACGGTAGTCATCCCTCTCCGACAACTTACCTTTCTCAATTGCAAGAGTTTCTGCATATTTCAAAACTTCATAGATTCCACCTCTCGCCTTAACTGAACCTGCTATCGCAAGGTGAGAATCCATTTTCAAAAGAAGTCTTCCCGGGATTTTCGCTCCTTCATTCTCCAAAGCACTTTTCATAGAAGAAATTTCTCTCAAAGGAGATTCTATTAAGCCACCTGTCTCTTCCGTTTCCGGAAAGCACATTTTTATATAAGGTGCAAACCGATTGAGTCTTTCTTCCGCTTTACTTATATCTTCATCTGAAACCACAAGCTGGCAAAGTCCGTCAATAATGTCAAAATTAAGAAGCCTTTCATTGATCCATACCGTTTCCTTTCCCGATATAACATCTCGAATCACCGGATTCGCCTCAGCCAAAGCCTTTGCATATTCCTTAATTCCCATAGGCTTGCTCCTTTCATTTTAAAATAAAATATTCTTAGTATATATGATTAATTCTCCATCACATATGAAATGATATACTCTATATCATTTTGCACAGTTATGCCGGGAACCTTTACTATAAATTCTCCCTTTATACCTTCCTCTTTTGCTGTAAGATCAAAATGACATAAAGCTATTCCCATATCCACCTTCTGTATATCACCGTATGATTTGTTAAATCCCTTATCCGCCTTTTGGTAGAAGTGGACATACTTTCCTTTAACAACAACTCGCCAAGGCTGCTTATTCATTGCCGATGGTGCAAGTCTTACCATTTTTAGCGGATTTAAAAACTTTTCAGCAGCATCCTCCGTTAGCGGAACATCAAAGTTTTCATTAAAGAACATTTTACTAAATTTATTTCTGCTGTCCGATCCGGCACCTTTTCTCATTAAGATTTCCCTTATCGACATCTTATTTGCAGGTACTCCGACGGGCATGACACATGGCATAATCTCGTTCTCTCTTATTCCGACAGCGTCATGAAAATGATCTCTGTTAAAAGTTCCCCCGAGCCAAACCGTACCAAGACCGATGCTTTTCGCAAACAAAACAACCTTTTCTAAAGTGTAACCATAGGCAATTTCCGCAAAATGTACAGACGGTACTAATCCCATTATGTATGATGGTTCTCCTATAATTACCGGACTTGACAGGCTATATTTCTCAGCATCAAACATCTTAAGAAGTACATCAACTTTGAATGGATTACTTACTCCTTCAATGTATTCTTTCATCTGCTTCATTCTTTTCTCATCAATAGATTTTCCGTCAAAGGTTCTAACACTTCTTCTGGATTCTATCATCCTTATCCAACTGTCCACGTCCACACCTTTCCTTTCGTTTCGTTTCTACAAAACGCTCAAACCAAACTTTTACCAGGGCTGCCACAGGAACTGCAGCAATCATCCCGATAAAACCTCCAACTTTATTTCCTGCAAGGAGTGCAACAATAACGAGCATAGGATGTATCTCTACGCTGTTTGATAAGAGTTTCGGGTTGATAACAGCACCGTCAAGAACCTGAATTACTGCAATTATAATAAGTGCAACTATCATGGTTTCTATCTGTCCTGTTACAAGTCCTGCTATTACGGTCAACCCATAACCAACGACAGGTCCCATATACGGAATTAAATTCGCAATTCCCACCACCACTCCAATCATCACGCCATATGGCATTTTTATAATTGCAAAGGCCATGCTTATTATAACTGCCATAACCAAGGCATCTGTCATCTCACCTCTGAAATAACCGCTGAATACTTCATCTATATCTTTACAAATATAGCTAATGCTGTCATTGGCACGCTGAGACCAAAAAACCCTTATGATGCCTTTCCAGTAGTTTTTCAAATTGGGACCGTCCAATAAAAAATATGCAGCAAATAGAATAGAAAACAGCATTGTACTTGCACCTGCCGCAATCCCTGTAAACAGCGACGGTAATCCCTTCGTGCTATGAAGAATTTCCATCACCTTACCGACCAATGTTTTCTCGATTTTAAGAAGGTAACCTTCTTCTATATTCAAATTGCCAAGCCATGATTTAAAACTGCTTTCAAAGGCTTCCGCCTGATTGATTATGCTGTTTACAAGGGTGTTTATGCTGTTTCCGTTTATTCCCTGCATCTGCTTTGTTATGGCAAATACCACAGCGGAAACTGCAATGAGTAAAATCAAAAAGAATATTATAATAGTAATTACGGCAGAAAACAGATGAGCCTTTTTTTCGTCTTTTATTCCCACGGTATCAAGAAAAACCTTTTTTTCAATAAGACGACACAAGGGATATAAAATGTATGCAATCACCCCACCTATCATCATGGGTTTTAAAATAGTCCCCACCCACTGAATCGCACCGTATAACCCCGTTCCTATAACCTTGTACTGTCCTATCAACAGAATCAGAGCATATGCAATTCCTACGGTTAAGACTATATAAGCAGATAATTTTAAGGCTTTCTTATCTATTTTTTGAAAAAATCTCATTCATTTCCCCTTTATATTCTTTT
Organism: Eubacterium nodatum ATCC 33099; assembly: GCA_000510425.1. Lineage (GTDB taxonomy): Bacteria > Bacillota > Clostridia > Peptostreptococcales > Anaerovoracaceae > Aminicella > Aminicella nodata. The sequence goes on from AZKM01000029.1 coordinate 43,345, forward strand.
ATATTGTAAAATACCCTCTACACCGACTATATTTTACTTAAAAAAATCAACTTTTGCAAGATAAGTATGCTTTTTAAAAATATATTTATCTATGGTTTTTAGTATCAATTTGTTCTTTGTTACAGTTATTTTGCAGAATTCTTAAAAATTTAAAAAATTATTGTAAAAAAAATCAGAGTATGTTAAATTTAACTTGATAAACAATGAAAGTGCAAGTAAACGCTATTCTTTTAGATATAATCTGCCCGAGGGGTATAAACTTGTGACAGATAAAGAATATGGTCGGAAAAGCAAAATAGACCAGATTTAGAAGCAAAGGTGGGTTTTATTATAGTTCATCAGGAGGTCCATCGTACTCTGCTAATGTCAGTTTAGGTATGGGTTATGGTTATGGCATGGTAAGTGTTAACATTGGTGTGGCATCAAACAAATCAGGTTCAGGACATTTTTTATTAGCACCAAACACTAAAAATTATTTTAGACCGTGGGCTAAAAAGAGAATTAAATATAGAGTTTATTCTGTGCAACACAGGACTAGAAGAAAAGGGAAATGGACACATTGGAGAACAATAGATCAAAGAATAAAGTCGTATGGCTGGAATAAGAAAGATGTATGGCTAAAGAAATTGTAAGGGTTAGAATTTATGAATAATTTATCGAAAAATAAAAGAAGAATATTTATAATAATTACGATAACTTTGATGAGTTGCTTTGTGTGTTTTCTAATATACTTTAATCATTATAAAGATTCTAAACAGATAGAATACAAGTATTTAGGCACTTTCATTTGTGGTTCAGATGTGGGAGATGATGCAACTATTGTTACACTTTATGCTTCAAAGAAACAGACAGAAAAATATGATGTGGCAGAAAAATCATTTGAGACTATCCCGGATCTCTATTTTTACTATAACCGTGGAGAGAGGAAATTGTATACCGGAAAAATAATAGAAAAGAAAAAAGTTGCTTTATTGTACAATAGAAATAATATAATTGGAGAACTGAATAAGAATACACTTGAACTGAAGTTTACAAAATCGAATCTTAAATTTAGAAAAATAAGCAACACACCGACCTTCATAAAAAGTGATGTTGACGATGGGCAGCTACCTCCGGAGTGGACATATTAAAAAAAATATATCGTAAATCTTTCCAGGTACTGCAACAAGCAGGTGGCTTGTGAGAGAATCTGTTTTCTATAAAAATATGAAAAAATAATGAGTGTAGGGTTTGTAGTGGAACGATTATTATAAGTATTCTATAGACATTTATATAGAATTTATAGCCGGATTTTTACAAATGCTCTTTACTTCAGAATACCTTGTATATAATTTATGCAAATAGGAGGTTTCAAAATTAAGAAGATTGGCGTACTATGAACCGGCACAATGGGTGCAGGAATCGTACAGGTATTGGCTCAGAACGGCTATGAAGTGGTTATGAGAGCCAGACATCAGGCTTCCGTCGACCTTGTTTTAGTTAAATAGGCATATACATTCTTGTTTGTGTATGGAACAGAGTTTGCCGGATTATCCGATGTAATCTCTAAAGATAATATTTATTATGCACATCCATATTGTTCGCAAGAAAGAGGAAGTAAGAAAAATCATAACAGACTAATTCGCAGACATTTACCTAAAGACTCTAAAAATGCCACCTCTGCTGAGGTGGCAAGAATAGAACTTTGGATAAACAAATATCCTAAAAGAATGTTTAATTATTTGACTCCGGAAATTATTTATCATTCTGGCTAACTTCATTTTAGATTGCAGTTATTTTGCAGAATTCTTAGAAATTCAAAAAATTATTGTAAAAAAATTAAAGTATGTTATGTTTAACCTGATGAATTCTTTAATTCACTTGAAGATTACGGGAAGAAAAAATATAAATCAATCAAGTTTATTTACAAAGCAAGAGGAACATGGCAAGGAAAGAACAAAGGCTATGTGTATATTGAAAGAAATACAAAATACAAACTTATAAAAAAGTAAAAGGTGAGGTTTATGAACAATATAAAAATAAAGGACATTATAATCGTAATTTTAGCCATAGCATTGGCATTTTCCGTTTACTGCATTATTAAAGAGAACGAAGCAATAGCTGACGGTATAAAAAGCTCACGCCAAGGTCTTCGAAACGAAATTAACGGCTTTGCAGATAAGTACGAAAAATCTTGGAATAAGATGAATAACGGAGAGAAAAAAGAGGCTTTGGAAAATTTCCAATCAGAAGCATTGCCTCATATAGCAACCAGCAGATGGTTAGGCAGAAAATCCGTTTTCTATAAAAAGTATGAGGAAGATGTATTGTATATGTTTATTGAAAATATAGGAGCAACATCAAACAAAAAACTTGATACCTCCTTTCTCAAAGTAAAAGAGATTCTCAAGATTATCAAAGATAATGATGATTGGAACGGATTGGAAGACATCTCAAAATCACAAAAATCAATAAAAAAAGTCCTAGAAGAGTAACGCTCTTTGAGTAACGCTCTTTTTTCGGTTATTTCCCATGCTCTTTCTGTAATACTTATTTCCTGTTTCGGCCACTTAAACCGGAAGTTAACTTTTCACTTCAGCCGGCTCTTTTCCGGCATTTGTTCCGGCTGTTTTCATTGACATTCCGGTCGCCGTTTGATAGGGCATCGTTATATTAAGCAGGCAACATCCTCACCTTTCAGGGGAGGCAATAGGCGTGATTACCTTATGTAATGCGACTTAATGAGTTGTCTGCTTTTTTATGTAATTTTGTATCTTGATTTATACCTGTTTGTTTTATGTCATCGTGAAAATGATTTTATCGTGAGATTAAAATGTAATAAAAACGGGCATAATATGTTGATACGGATAATCAAAATCTATGATATTGATAATTAAAATCTAAGAGTATTGACCATTAAAGTCTGAGATAAACTGCTGACATAATTTATAATATGGGAGGAAAATATGGAAACTCTAAATTCATACGGGATTTCTATACACGACTTGGTTTTAAAGCAAAATGAATACTTTGAAACTCTTGAAACCCGAGATATAAGTTTCAGAACAGAGAAATTGAAAAAACTTAAAAAAGGGATTTTAAATCGAGAAGATGAGATTTTAACGGCACTTAAAAAAGATTTGGGGAAGAATCCTCAGGAAGCTTATATGATGGAAATTCGCTCTGTGATTGAGGGGATCAACTTTTCCTTAAAGCATATTCGCAGGCTGGCAAGAAAAAAATATGTACCCACACCGCTGCTTCAGTTCGGCAAAAGCAAGATACTCTATGAACCTTACGGCACTGCTTTGATCATTGCCCCTTTTAACTATCCCTTTTCTCTGGCAATAGAACCTTTGACAGCCTGTTTATCGGCAGGAAACACTGCAATTGTAAAACCAAGCGAGCTTGCACCCAATGTGGCAAAGGTTGTTTCCACTCTGCTTTCTGAAGTTTTTGAATACAAATATGTTGCCTCAATTGAAGGAGATGCCTGTATAACAGAAGAATTACTGCAAGAGAAATTCGATTATATTTTCTTCACCGGAAGTCAAAGAATCGGAAAATCTGTTATGACCGCCGCAGCGAAAAATTTGACGCCGGTAACTCTTGAACTTGGCGGTAAAAGTCCTGTAATCATCGACTCTTCAGCTGATATTCACACTGCCGCAAAGCGAATAATTTGGGGAAAGACTGTCAATAACGGTCAAACCTGTATTGCCCCTGACTATGTATTAGTTCCCTCTGAAAAAAAAGAAGAACTGATAAGGGAAATGAAAAAAGTCATCTCACAGTTTTACGGTACAAACCCCGAAAAGAGCCAAAGCTACGGAAAGATAGTTAATTTAAGACATTGGAAGCGAATAGAAGCACTCATGAAGGAAGACGGAAGATTCATCGTACATGGCGGAAATTCAAATGAAAAGTCGTTATATATAGAGCCTACAATTCTTGATATTCCCATGGATAAAATTGCAGACGCCTCCACTATGCAGGAGGAAATATTTGCCCCTCTTCTTCCCGTAATTTCATATGAAAAATCGGAAGATGCCGTATCAGTGGTGAAAGGCTTTGAAAAACCTCTTGCGCTTTACATTTTCTCAAAACGAAAAAAAGTTATTAAATGTCTGACAGCTGTAATTCAATCAGGAGGTGTTGCTATAAACGATACTTTAAAACATGTTTCCATTCCCGATTTGCCCTTTGGCGGTATCGGAAATTCCGGCATGGGAGCTTATCACGGCGAATACGGTTTTCTGACATTCAGCCATGAAAGAGCTGTATATCAGAATAAGGTTTCAAGGGACTTGCCTGTGCTTTTTCCGCCTTATAACCGTAAAAATCTTAATATTATAAAGAAAATCAGTCGCTGATATGCAGGACTTTCAGGGGAAATTTTACAAAAAAATCTGACCCCCGCGACAGTTTATACCGTCAAAATTTAAAAGTGCAGCAGATGAAGAAGAATCTCTACTTGCTGCACTGATTTTTTTATTTAACTAAAATTTCTTTGTGCTGATTGCATCCTTTGGGCAGACTTCAATACATTTTCCACACCTTATACACTCCGCACTTGTTGGATTTTCATATATTTTCACTCCCATGTGACATGCCCTGTGGCACCCTCCGCACTTTACACATCTGCTCTCATCAATTTCATATTGATATAGAGAAAATTTATTAAAAATACCATATATTGCACCCAGCGGACATAAAAATTTGCAAAACGGTCTATAAATTATTATCGAGCTGAATATAATTACTGACAACAAAATCATTTTCCATGAAAACAGCACACCTATAAGATTTTGTAAATCCCGGTTCGAGGCAACCAAAGGAATGCCTGCAGTCAGGCTTCCCGACGGACATACCAGTTTACAAAACCATGGAACAGAAGCTCCATAAGGTCCGAGAACTAAAATCGGCATACCTATTACAAATATAATTAAAATCAGGTATTTTAGATATCGTAGCAATTTGTCTCCATTAAAGTCCCTGATCTTCTTAGGAAATGGAATTTTAAAAAGTAAATCCTGTATCAGACCAAAAGGACATAACCACCCACATATGAAGCGTCCCATCAAACTTCCAAATATCATAAGTGTTCCGATTACATAGAATGAAAACCTGTGATTTTGTTTTCCGATCACTGCCTGAAGCGAGCCAATAGGACATGAACCTATTGCACCGGGGCAAGAATAACAGTTAAGCCCCGGCACGCAGGTTTGCTTGCTCGCTCCCCTGAAAATCTGTCCCTTGGCAAATCCTGCGGCATACCCGTTAGTCAAAGCAGTAAAAATCACCTGAACAGCAGTCCTAAGCCTGTTCTGCCGCCTAATCATATCTGCCCCGGATTTCCGTGGGACTTTACTTGTTGAATGGGTTGCATCAAACTTATCTACGCTTTTCTCCGGCTTCGCCCCTACAAATCTCTTGAATCTTGGTTTCTCCTTTGCCATCACAAAATGCCCCTAACCGATTCCTATACACTCAAGGCATACAATGCTTGCCTTTGCAAATACAGTGACCACTTCCCCTCTGCTTATGCCAATTGCAACAAAGGTTCCTCCAATTATAAGAGCTCCTGTTCCCAAAAGTTTTCGTTTAGCCTTTCTGTTTTTAAAAATTTTATTATTTAAACTGCCTTTATTGAATTTCAAACTAAACCTACGCTTTCTCCACGCTATAGGACTCACTTTTTTTATGACCTTAAGCCGGAAATTCTACTGAATCTATACCTTCTTCAACGCTTTATTGATTTCATCTTCCCAGCCTTTTTCATCAGTAGCTCCAACTTTCTGTGTTAAAACTTTTCCCTTTGAATCTACAATAAATGTAGTCGGCAAGTACGAAATTGTTGAAATTTCCTTTGAGTTAAGCATATCATCAGACATCTTAAGCTGTGTATACTCTGCCTTGGCTTTTTTTAAAATATCCTTTGCCTGATTTACCGGCCCATCTGATGTATCTCTTCCCGTCTCGTTTACAACACCGATAACACCGATACCCTTTGATTTCATTTTTTCACTGACCTTATTCAGGTGTGGAAGCTCCCTGATACAAGGAGGACAAGTCACGCTCCAGACATTTACAACTGTAACCTTATTCTTTGCAAAAATCTTGCTATCCACCTTTTCACCATCAAGAGTTGTGGTCTTCATATTTTCAAATGCAGTTGCACTGGCTCCTGAACTTGAATCCTGATTATTTTTGTCATCATCCTTTTTTCCACATCCCACTACGGCAAAAGCCAGTGCCATAATCATCATTGCTGCTAATATTTTCTTACCCTTTTTCATAAGTTTCCCCTTTCGTTCTATGCCTAATCCCTTTGAGCAGGTAACTTGATTACTTCATAATCTTTCAACATCCTCAAACAAATTTCACAGTCAAAGAGATAGATAATTGCATAACATAGTTATTCACTAAATTTTTTCCATTGTAAAATATGATTATAATTACCCTGTGAAGTCTTTATGAAACATTTTCATTTAAAATCCCCTTAATGTTCCATAAAAAAATCATAATACATTCTCATATTCTCAAGGTCATCAATTATACGAATTAAATGCAGTTTCATTACATTCGAAACTTCTCCACAGAAATATCCGCAAAATCAAGCTTTGCTTTTTCTAAAAACATAATCATATATACCGGAAAAAAGGTGATAGAATTTTCTTCAAATACATTCTCTCTCGTAAAAACTATGGGTTTTTCCAAGTTTTCATCTTGGGAGCGAGAAAATGAAAAAATTGCAGAATGTCTCGGATAATTTTTACCTATTCGCACATCAATAGGTATAATCTTTCTGCCATTTTCCACAATAAAATCGATTTCTCCCTTTGATTTATTGCTGTAATAAAAAGTTGTAAATCCATGGGACAACAACTCCTGTGCCACTGCATTTTCATGAATTGCGCCGTTACATACATCTTTCTCATTATTTAAAGCAGAAAGCTTTGCATCTTTTCCGCAAATACTGCTTAGAATTCCAACATCGTTATAAAACAACTTAAACAAGGTTTCCTTCTTATGGAATTCCAACTTGTTCACAATTTTATTCGCATTAAAAACCGGAAAAGTCGCACCTGACTTCCAAAGCAAAAGAAAATAATCTTTTATCCTTGCATAGCGCAGGTTTACATTTATATCGGAAATTTTAAATCTCTTGTTTTTTTTACATAGCTGATAAGGAATCATATCATATACCATCGAAGGTTTAATTTTTCCGTCCATACTGTTTATTTTCCAATATCTTGAAAAATCAAGTTTATTTTGTTCTACAATCGATTTATGCTCCTCAATAACCTGATTTATATCCTCAAAATTTCTGTAGGTTTCAACCACTCCCGGCATTCCCCCTATTACTAGATAAAGATTGAAGATTTCCATCATTCTCTGATGTATAAAAGAATCTACAGGCTTCTTTTCTTTGAATGCATTTTTCACCAAATTCAATACATCTTCAGAAATATGAAAAACCTGGGTAAATTCTTCAAAATCCAAAGGATATATTCTTATTATTTGGAAAGCGGATGCCAATGATGTTTCTAACTTCTCGAACTTTATTTCAAGCAAGGCTCCGCTTAAAATAAATCTGTATCGACTATCGTCGGTGAAGGCTTTTATTTTCTCTACAGTAAGATTGGAATGCTGTATTTCATCCAAGAAAATAATCGTTTCTCCGGGAACAATTTTTCGTCCGCTTAAAAGACTTAACTTTAAAATCAAATCGTCCATGTCCGCAAAATTATCTACAATTTTTGAAAGTCTGAAATCATCGATAAAATTAAACTCCACATACTTAAAATTTGAACGCTTAAGACATTTTCTGATCGTGTAAGTTTTGCCCACCTGACGCCCACCTTGAACAATTAGTGTCTTTTCTCCGTTTTTAATCCAATTCGCTATATTTTTTTCTATTTTTCTAACTAACAAAATACACCTCAATCGGCTAAAAATTACCCTTTCGTGCGTTTTCCAATCAATTTCCGTCACTATTTTGTTCGTTTTCCATTCTCGTTTACTATATTCTACACAACACTTCACATAAAAACAAGCATAAATCCCTATTTTTCAACGATTACCATCATATACGCTACGCTGATTCATCATTTTACTTTACAAAAGGAAAGAATAATGTATACTTTCTGTTTCTTTGTTCACAAAGGCATACATAAGCAATATAATTTATTTAGGCTTGTTGTATTACTTGAACGAAGGCTTAAAAGCCTTAAAATTTCAATCAATTATTGCTCGCTTATACAAGGAGGTTAATATGATTTCATTTTTACTCGGTATTGTTCTTCTTATTGTCGGGTACATAACTTACGGCAAAATAGTTGAACGTGTTATCAATCCTGATGACAGGTCTACCCCTGCTTATGAGTTGCAGGACGGTGTAGACTACATTCCTATGTCATCGCCCAGAGCATTTCTAATACAACTTTTGAATATTGCAGGACTCGGTCCCATATTCGGTGCTATTTCCGGTGCAATTTGGGGACCGGTGGTTTACCTGTGGATCGTCTTCGGAACAATATTTGCAGGTGGTGTTCATGACTATCTGTCAGGTATGATGTCTGAAAGAAACAACGGTGCTTCTATCTCAGAGATTGTAGGTAAATATCTGGGACCTATAATGGCTAATATTATGAGAATCTTCTCCGTTATACTACTTGTCATGGTAGGCGTTGTATTCCTTGTAGGACCTGCACAACTAATCGCTCTGCTGACGCCAAGCTCATTTGGAGTTCAGTTCTGGACAATTGTAATTCTGGTTTACTACTTCCTTGCCACACTCCTTCCAATCGACAAGATTATAGGCAAAATTTACCCACTCTTTGGTCTTGCACTGATTATTATGGCTATAGGTATCGGTGGTGCCACCCTCATATATAGTGGTGAACGCCCAATGCTTGAACTTTGGGATCACTTTGAAAATATGTATCCGGGAGAAAAACAGCTTCCAATCTGGCCGCTGATGTTCATTACGGTAGCTTGTGGTGCACTTTCCGGATTCCATGCTACTCAGTCACCTATGATTGCAAGGTGTCTTAAGAGTGAAAAGGAAGGCAGAAAGGTGTTCTACGGCGCTATGGTTGCCGAGGGTATGATTGCCCTGATATGGGCTGCTGCCGGAGTTGCTTTCTACTATGATAAAGCCGGTTCCGGTACCGGAATGCAGGCTCTGCTTGCAATGAAAGGTGGAAATTCAGGTACGGTTTATGAAATGTCAACCAGCTTGCTGGGTATTGCAGGTGGTGCACTTGCAATGGTAGGTGTTATTGCGTGTCCTATTACATCAGGAGATACAGCCTTCCGATCTGCAAGGCTTACAATAGCTGACTGGTTCAAAATCGATCAGAAAGACACAAAGAAAAGACTTCTCCTTTCTCTGCCATTGCTTTTAATCGGTTACTTCATTTCAACACTTGATTACGCTGTAATCTGGAGATACTTCTCATGGTCAAACCAGACTTTAGCCATGATGGCTCTGTGGGCAGGTGCAACATATCTATGCAGATATGTTAACAAAAAATCAAGTTGGATTGCTACAATTCCTGCAACATACATGTCAGCAGTTTCACTGGCTTACATCTTGCAGGCACAGGAAGGTTTCCGCCTGGATCCGGCTGTGTCAGACATTGCCGGTATAGTATTTGCCGCAGCATGCCTTGTGCTTTATACAGTGAAGGTTTATCTAAAGTCGGGGGATACTCCAATGGCAGATCAACCTCTAACAGTAAAATAGCCTAAAAATATACTATACAAAAATTACAGGCAAAAAATAAAATCGGAAGGCTTTTACCTTCCGGTTTTATTTTTGTAAATCTATCACAATACCATAGCTTTCTTTTAACAGCGTTGTTATGGTGGAAAGTATCCATAAAAGATTCCAAAAATTTAAATTCTCAGGCTCTCATCATTTACCTCTTTCCGCCATGATCACCTGAATTTCATCTTCATTTATTCCAACCATGGCTTCACCTAGATTTTCTGAAAGCTCTGCAATCATCTTGGCATCTGTAAAATTTGCAACGGTTTTCACGATGGCAGCTGCACGCTTTTCAGGATTTTCCGATTTAAAAATTCCTGATCCCACAAATACGCCTTCTGCTCCAAGCTGCATCATAAGAGCTGCATCCGCCGGAGTCGCTACACCGCCTGCGGCAAAGTTAACAACCGGAAGTCTCCCATTATCATAAACATATTTTATCAGCTCGTAGGGTACTTTGAGTTCTTTTGCTGCATTAAATATCTCATCTTCTCTCATAGAAATAAGTCCTGCGATTTCTCTGTTTATCATTCTCATGTGAGTAACTGCCTGAACAATATCTCCTGTTCCCGCTTCACCCTTTGTTCTGATCATAGATGCCCCCTCATTAATTCGACGAAGGGCTTCCCCCAGATTACGAGCACCGCAAACAAAAGGAACTTTAAACTTAGTTTTATCTATATGATAAACATTATCCGCAGGTGACAAAACTTCACTTTCATCAACATAGTCAATTTCTATTGCTTCTAAAATCTGAGCTTCAGCAAAATGTCCAATTCTGCATTTTGCCATAACAGGAATTGAAACTGCTTCCTTAATTCCCTTTATCATGTTTGGATCGCTCATTCTGGAAACCCCACCGGCAGCTCTGATATCTGCAGGAATTCTTTCAAGAGCCATAACTGCACACGCTCCGGCAGCCTCTGCAATCTTTGCCTGCTGAGGTGTAGTTACATCCATTATTACCCCACCTTTAAACATGCCGGCTGTGTCTTTATTCAACTTATATTTTTCATTTGTCATTTCTGTCACCTCCAAAATTTTACATTAAACTCAAATATAGACAAATAATCCTATCTGTATTATAATCAAATCTGGTTATAGTAAAATAATCAGTTTAAATGTATTCAAACAGGTCAGATACGAGGTTTATCAACAAATGCTTACATATTCTTTTACCAATATAGGATCAGATTCTCTGTATATACATCTTTATAAATGCCTTAAAAACGATATACTTTCCGGCGTTTTAACCCCCGGAGCAAAGCTGCCCTCCAAAAGGAGTTTTGCAAAAAATCTGGGTATAAGTGTAATTACCGTGGAAAATGCCTATGAGCAACTAATTGCAGAAGGTTATGTCTATTCAATTCCAAAAAAAGGGTTTTTCGTAGTCGATATGAAAAAGAATTCAAATGTGTCTCGGATACTCATTCAAGATACTCAAAATAATCATAGGGTTGTTGAAGATAAACATATTGCGGATTTCACCAGTAATACAACCTTGAGCAGTCACTTTCCATTTTCTATATGGTCAAAGCTTCTTAGAGATGTTCTCAGTGATTTTCAAAATGAAATTATGGACAGTACTCCAAGTGGAGGTGCACTTGAGCTAAGGCAAAGTATTTCTAAGCATCTTCATGACTTTAGGGGAATGAATGTAACACCTTCTCAAATTATAATAGGCGCCGGTACCGAAAATCTGTACAGTCAGCTGGTTCAACTTCTGGGTCACGATAAATGCTACGGAGTTGAAGACCCCGGCTACATAAAGATTTCTAAAATATATAAAAGTAATGCCGCAAAGTGCAGGTTCATTCACTTTGGTAAAGAAGGAATAGATATATCCGACCTGGAAAGACAAGATGTAAATGTCGCCCATATATCTCCATCCCATCACTTTCCAACCGGTATAGTAACTTCCATAAGCAAAAGATACGAACTGTTGGGCTGGGCATCTAAATCAAAGAACAGATATATTATCGAAGACGACTACGACAGTGAATTCAGACTGGTCGGAAAGCCTATTCCCACACTTCAGAGTATTGACACTACAGAAAAGGTCATCTACATGAACACTTTTACCAAATCACTATCATCAACAATGCGTATAAGTTATATGGTTCTGCCTAAAACCCTTGTAAAAGAGTATTATGAAAAGCTTTCTTTCTACACATGTCCGGTTACCACGCTGACGCAATATACCCTCGCCAGATTCATCAGCCGTGGCTACTTTGAAAAACACATAAATCGCATGCGAACTTTCTACAGAAGACAGCGTGATTTTTTGGTATCCCAAATAAAAAACAGTAAAATCAACGATTTTACTTCTATCTCCGAAGAAGATGCAGGTCTTCATTTTATACTGAAGCTGAAAATAAAATGCGATGACAAAGAATTTATCCGACGCATGGAAAGAAGAAAAGTTAAAATTTCCGCTCTTTCCGAATTTTATCAAAATGAAAATTACAAAAGTAAGAACTGTTTTATCATGAACTATTCTTCCCTGACTGCTGAACAAATTACCTCTGCCATTTCAGAAATTGTGGAAGAAGTTAATAATCTGGTTTAAGACCGGTTTTCTCAAAAGAATCTAAGTCTCATCCGTCAACTCAATATCAAATGCTGAGGGTCATTCTCAAAAAAACTTGTAGTATTAACATGGAAATATACGCTGACATAGTGCTTTACAAAGTATGCCTTTGCAGAATGTCATTGGGAAGAATATAAATTAGCAAAAAACAACCGATGAACTTTAGGTGAAAATTCAAACGGCTGCATAGAATCTGGCGGAGAGTCAGGGATTCGAACCCTGGGTCCGGTTACGGACACAGCATTTCGAGTGCTGCACGATCGACCACTCTGACAACTCTCCGAACATTAAATTATTAAATAAATATACACTGTCAGTTATTCTACCATATTTAAAAAGTTTCAGCAATACATTAACCTATGTCTTTTGGAAGAAATATCTTATAATCTGAAGCTGAAGGGTAATCTCTATTTAGTGAATGCCGAATCAGCAATATTTTACAGTGCGATCATAAATGCAAAGCATAAAATAAACATGAATAAAAAGATTATTGCCAACCTTGCTAATCACTTCAAAAGCAGTTCCACTCCCATTTCTTCCATGTAGTGCTTTGAAAATTTTTTAAGAAAATGATCAGCTCTATCTTTTTGTCCCGACTTATTGTAGGTTTCAACCAAAAGCTTACAGCACTCTTCATCCAAAGGTTCAAATTTCAATCCCTTCATAAGCTGCTTTTCTGCGCATAAAAATCTGTCATCGGCAATTAGCTCCTGTGCAAAACGGTAGAGTGCCTCAAAATACATTGAAGAATAGTGTTCACGAAGCACAGTTGCCCAATCATCATAAAACTCTCCCTGAAGGAACTCTCCATCGTATATTTTGCATATAGCTTCGAGAACCCTTTTCCTCTTTTTTTCTCCATTTGCATCTTTAAGAGATGTGCGGTACTCCTCATATAACTTTTCAAGTTTATCTGTATCTTTCTCTATCATTATATTTGGATTTACCGTAAAACCTTCCTTTTTTTCAATGAGCAGTGCATTTTCACTTTCAAAGCTCATATCTGTCATTGCAAGGGTCTTTCTCAGTTCATACAGGGCAACCCTTAGAGAGGCAAATGCGGATTTGTTGTCGGCATCAGGCCAGAATACGGCAGCAATCCTTTCCCGTGGGACTACACTTCCTTTATCTAGCGTAAGCAAGTATTTAAGTATGCCACTAACTTTACGTGTTTTAAAATCACTCTCTATCAAACATTTTTTTCCGCACGATATTGAAAAGTTTCCAAGAAGTCTACATGAGATCTTTATATGTTGATATATTGTTTTTCTATTCTCGGCAGAATCACCGCAGCCATACATATCGGATACTATCCTGAATAAAGATTTCTTGCGTACTTTTTCCGGCAACAGGGCATATACCGAACGAATAGAGGAAATATCCGCTTCTCGCCAATACATATAATTTCCCTGTTCAGTAAGTTCAGCAAAGGAAATTGCACAATTTTTCGCATTGTTTTCCTCCCCTTTACGACTCAATAAGTCGGTGAGTTGAAGGAGAATTCCGCATATGCTTTGTTTTGCACCCATCCTTTTTACCGATGCCAGTGCCTCCGTGAGCATAACATACCCACTGTCAAATTTTCCCATGCGTTTATACAACACACCGAGCACTACCATAGCAAGCTCTTTGAGACCATGTCCCGGCTTTTCAAACTTTAGTGCATCATATATGGCTTGAATTTCATGAAGAGTTTTCTCCTCAGGAATCACATCATCCCAAAGTGCACGGATAATCTTACTTTCTTTCACAAGAAGGTCTCCGCCGTACTCCGTAAATGACTCAACAGAATTGTCAATAGACTTTATAGCACCTACCATGTCACATTTTCCGTATTTCAAATACGCAAGCATAAAATGACCATATCCCGAGGCAAACGGAGAATCATATTTTTCACCTAAAAGAAAAAACTCATTGATAAAGTATTGCATAAGGTCAAAATCCATACAAAGGAACGGAATGTTACAGCAGGAAACAAGACCAATTATCTTCCACTGATCATTAGAATGTAAAACCGGATGAGCTATAATCCGTTCTAAAACCGAAGCCGCTTCATTGAGGTTACCGCATCTGTAGAAATATATACCGCGAATCATTGTATAGCTGAAATCCCACATATCGTTATTGATACTTCTACGGTCAAGAAGACGACGCATAATCCTTGCGGTCCTAAGACAATCCTGCCCCGTAAGAGCGATGAAAACTGATATTATAAATTTCTGTCTGGCATCACTTCCTGCCGTAAACAGCGATACAACAGGCAGCTTCTTGTATGCCTGCTTAATGAAAGAAAATCCGTTATTTTGATATGCAACTACAAGAAGCATACCGAATGTATTCATAAGGAATGAAAAATTTTTTATCCTTTTAAATCCGTCCATAACAGACATAAAGGTGTTCAATGCAAATTCCCTGTCCGAATTCATACGAAACATCCCCTTGTACAGGAGCAAATACGGGTTGGAATTAATCAATTCATCGGAAAATTCACTTATGATCAAAAACATCTTCTCAGGTGTTCCTGCATCAAAAAAATCCTTACCGTATTTTTCAGCAACGAAAATAGCATCTTTCGAGAAACCTCCTCGGAGATAAAACCGTATAGAGAGCTGAGGATCTTTTTCACGATAATATTCGCCCACTGATTTCAAAAAATCACATCTTTCTTCTCCATGAATGGAATCATCAAACAACTTGTTCAGTTCGTCTCTAAAAAGTGCATGAAAGCGATACCTTACAGAGCTCGTAGATATTTTTTGAATATAAAAGTTTCCGCTCTGGAGCCACGTGATAAAAACTTTAGGATCTTTTACAGACAAAATTGCAGAGAGCTCCTCACATGAAAAATCTTCCAACAAGGATAATTTTATAAGAATTTTTTTGCGTTGATCATCGATGTCCCGTAAGTATTTTGATAAAAACAGCGAGAACATCTCTTCACCTTTTTTCCCCGTACCTATTATTTCGATATCCTCATCGGAAATTTTTTTGTTTCCGCAAAGAAGGTAAAGCCCTGCAGCCCAGCCCTCTGTTCTTTTGTAGATTGCATCAATGCACCTGATGCTCATGTTAAGTTCATAAATATCCTCTATGAGACTATATGCTTCACTTTTAGTAAAAAGGAGATCTTTTGCACTTATTTTTCGCACATCACTGCGCAAAGCTATTCGCCCTGAGATTATTTTCGGATCCCGCCGAGAGGTAACAACAATAGAAATATGCTGCGGAAAATTTTCCACAAAGTACTGGATCGTATCAATTATAACTTCACTATCCACTGCAAAGTGAAAATCATCAAATACCAAAAATATATGTTCATCGCTATTTTCACACATGGCATATGCGTCCTGAACTATCTGTGCATTAAGGAGAGGGTAATCATCCTCTATGTCGCCTATGCCTGCCAACATACCCATACTGCCTGTATCAGAGGCAGATGTCGTATCATCACCGGAAAAAAGTACTTTTATCAGCCTTGAGTACCAGACCTGGAGTATGGAATCCTCACGATTCATATGATACCACCTGATATCATCTCTGTAATTGCTCAACGAAAGAAGGACTGCTGTAGTCTTTCCGAACCCGGCAGGAGCGGCAAAAACAGACAGTCTATTTTTCTCCACATCAAAACTATGTATACGCTGTGAATACAAACTTTTTTGCGGAATGTCAGGGACAGAAAAATTCGATTTATAAAAGGGCACTTTCTTCATCAACATTATCCTTTCCCATAGAGCCATGGAATTTGATATTTTTTCACAATATCAACACTAATATTAATATTCTCTTATTATACATGAAAACAGTATGTTTGAACAGATGATGGTTACTAATCGTTGTTAATCTCCATGATTGTCATACTGTGGTTTTAATGATTACTTTGAAGTTTTCATACAAGAAAAGAACCTCCGGCTTACCGGAAGCTCCTTTCTTTGAGATATTTTTTTATAGCACCCTTTTATTAGATTTTTTACCAGGACTATATGTTATACGGTTTATTTCTGCACAGGCTTCCGCCCTGCTTCCCGCTTTTCCGCATGCACTTTATTCTTCAATAAAGTATTCTCGCGTCTGTGCAAGCAGATACATGGATACTGCAAAACTTAAAATATCAGAAAATATCCTGCTGAATGTATTGGATGTAATATCATATATAAGCGAAAATATAAGCTGAAAACAAACCACGCAGAAAGCGATATACCACCCCTTATAGAGGCGCTGCTTCAAAGGCTTTATTGCGAAAAGCTCTGCAATCAAAGCTATCCCCATACCGACAACTCCTGTGATTATCATAATCCACAGTTTAACCGAAGCAAGACCTAAGCCTGCAGAAAACAGAAGCAAATTCGTTAAAGCACCTATACTTAATATCGTTACAATACCTATTATGTATATAACGACTGCAACAAGGGCACCTACCCAAAGCCATTTGGCGATTACGGCTTTAGCCTTTTCCGGCAGTGCAGGAAGCTTTGTGTTAAGCTCCATGATTTTACTTTCTAACTGTTTCATATCTAACCATCTCCTTTTATCATTATATGTGTATCTGCCCACCTGTTTAGCGAAATTCTATTATATCGGCGTTAAATAAGCGTTAAATTCGGAAAATATGCAAAAAACAAAATATGCAAAAAAATAATAGCCCTATTCTTAAAAAAGGCTATTCAAATATCAGTAAGAATGGAATTGAGGAACAGCAATCCTTTCCATTAGTTTACTTTATTTACATAAGGCAAACTATAACCACTTTTCCAGTGCTTCTTGATTGACAACTTTTAAAATTTTTCCATTTAAAGACAAAATACCCTCTTCAATCATGGCTCCCATTTCTCTTGAAAGAGAAGGACGAGTAACATTTAGAAAATCCGCCATCTGCTCTCGGCTCATGTTTATTTTTATATTCTTCTTTTTCTCTTCAACCTGCCTGTCAACGATAAATCTAGCCAACTTTCCCCTTATACCGGTTGCTCCGAGAACTCTAAGCCTGCGATTCATCGTATATGCTTTTTGTGCAAATATGAATAACAGATTTTCTCTGATTTTCTCTGATTCAGTTAGAAAATTTACATCCAGAATCAAGATTTGGGAATATCTTTTGGCTTCGACATACATGTCATACTGTTCCACTCCAATAAAGGGATATACTTCGCCAAACATATCTCCGGGAGAACTTATTGTGGTTATTATCAATCTTTTCCCTGAAAAAGTATCTTTACAAACCATCAGTTCGCCTGACAGTAAAATTAAAAGTCCATCAGGTTTATCCGTGTCCTGAAAAACCAGTTCACCCTTTTCAAAAGTCTTAATTATACTGCTGTTCAAAATTTCCTGCAGTTCTTTTTCTTCAATGTCTTTAAATAAAGGACTTTTGGAAATAATTTCAACCATTTTCTTATCTACCATACATTCCCCTTCGTCAGATTAAATATCTAAATCAAGTGTAACTTCAACTTCAAAATCGGGATAAATTTTTTTTGTACCTTCAACAATATCATTACACGCCTTTTGTCTATCTTCAATTTCAAAGTCCAGAATCACATCAAAGTTCACATATTTTCTTTGCAGATCTATGAAAAAACCGTGAATTTGAAGAACTCCGGGTTGTTCCATTACAAACTCTGTTATTTTCGTTCGCATAGCAACTGCAACATCATCACCGTGATTTTGGGAATATACCCCTATCGCCTCTAAAATCACGCCATGCCTTTTATATACTGCCTCCATCAATCTTCTGGTCATAGAGTCTATTTCCTTTGCCGAAATATTTTCATCAATTTCAACATGTACAGATCCCAGGAATCTATCCGGTCCATAGTTGTGCAATATAAGGTCGTAGGCTCCATTAACCATGCCTTCTTCGCAAATCGTTTCTTTGATAGAATGAATAAGGTCCCTGTCAACTCGTCTTCCGAGAATATCGCTCACAGTATCTTTAATCATATTATAGCCCGCTTTTACTATCATTACTGCAATCAATAATCCAACATATGCTTCTATATTCACACCTGCAAAAATATAAACTAAGGCAGAAATCAATACAGAAATTGATAAAATTGCATCAAAAAGGGCATCTGAACCCGAGGCAACAAGGGCAGAAGAATTTACCTCTAGACCTTTCTTTTTCACATAATTTCCAAGGATCAGTTTAACAACTACCGCCATAACAATAATCGCCAAAGACAGCTTTGAATAATCACTCACTGAAGGATTGATTATTTTCTTCACGGACTCAACTGCCGCAGTAATTCCTGCATAGATTATAATAGCTGCAACCACAAGTCCGCTTATATATTCAATTCTGCCGTGACCCAGGGGATGAGCTTTGTCAGGCTTCTTATTTGCCAATTTATTGCCTATAATCGTAACAAAAGACGACATAGCATCGCTGAGATTATTTACACCGTCTAATACAATAGCAATAGAATTTACAACGGTTCCGATAATAACTTTAACAGCTGCCAAAATTACATTGACAACTATACCGATTATACCGGTTGTCATAATCACTTGATTACGATTTAAAGCTCCGGAATCCTTTTCCATTTTCTACTCCTTAATCCTGATTTAAAATTTTATATAACATCCTTTTGAATTCTTCTGCTTCCTTACTTTCAAAGGATATGCATGCTCCCATTTTAAGGGGAATATTTCTTGCCTCTTCCTTCTTATCTCTACCTTTATCTGTCAGATGGATATTAACTATTCTTTCATCTTTTTGGCTTCTCTCCCTGATTAGATAACCCATCGCTTCCATTTTCTTGAGAACCGGGGTCAGCGTTCCCGAATCAAGTCTCAGCCTGGAGCCCAAATCACCTACAGTTATACCATC
This sequence comes from Eubacterium nodatum ATCC 33099, assembly GCA_000510425.1. Lineage (GTDB taxonomy): Bacteria > Bacillota > Clostridia > Peptostreptococcales > Anaerovoracaceae > Aminicella > Aminicella nodata. The sequence continues at coordinate 62,521 of AZKM01000029.1, forward strand.
CTGTTCCCATAATACCATAAAAACAATATACTGAGTATAAGTAATCCCAAGTGGTTTCAAAAGCGGCGTATATGCACCTATTATTTTTCTTGAAGCGGCATAAAGCGGGAAGCACAGCTGACTGTCTAATTTTAATGCTTCATTTGAATCGTAACTCATATTAATTCTCCAATTTCTTCTCTAACTTTTTTCATGGAATATGTCGGCTCAAATCTTTTTATGACATTCCCCTCTCTATCAACTAAAAATTTAGTAAAATTCCATTTAATTTCCGGATTATTTTTGTAATCTCTATCTATTGTCTTCAGCATAGCTGCCATTGCAAGTGCCTTAGGAGATTTTCCAAAGCCTCCAAAACTTTTTTGGCTCTTCAAATATTTATATATCGGCAAAGCATTTTCCCCGTTCACTTCGGATTTCTTAAACTGTGAAAACTGAGTGTTATACTTATGTGAGCAAAAATTTGCAATTTCCTCATCGGACTCAGGTGCCTGCCCTGCAAATTGATTGCAGGGAATATCTATAATTTCCAATCCCCCGTCATGAAATTCCTCGTAAATTTTTTCCAGGTCTTTGTACTGAGGAGTAAATCCGCATCCTGTTGCCGTATTAACAATCAACATTACCTTACCCTCATATTCCTTTAATGATACTTCCGTCCCGTCTGCCTTTGGCAAATAATATTCATATATGCCCATTTTCATTCTCCTCCCCTTTATGAAGTTCTCTGTTGACACTTATCAATATATTATTTCAATAAATTATATTGTGTAAAATATAATTTGTCAAGTCGCATTTTTTGAAAATTTTCTTAAAATTCGTCAGGACAGAGCCACATCAAGTGCCATCATTACAGTAAATCCTATCGAAAAAAATATTACTCCCAGGTTTGAATGTCCTCTCACAGACATCTCAGGGATCAAGTCCTCTACCACCACATAGAGCATAGCACCTGCCGCAAAACTCAAAAGATAAGGAAGTACAGGCAGGATAAAAACTGAAGCAGCTATTGTCAAGCTCATTCCCAATGGCTCCACAGCACCGGACAATGCTCCCAGAAAAAATGCTCTTCCTTTAGGAACGCCCTCACTCCTAAGGGGCATGGAAATTATGGCTCCCTCAGGAAAATTTTGAATTGCAATTCCCACGGCCAAAGCAAGTGCCGCCCCCTCTGTAATCCCCTTTTGACCTGACAAAAGACCTGCATAAACGATACCTACGGCCATTCCCTCAGGAATATTATGAAGTGTAACTGCCAAAACAAGCATGGTTGTTCTCTTAAGCTTCCAGGACGGTCCTTCAACCTCATTACTCAATCTATGAAGATGCGGGATTATGTGATCTAACAGTAAAAGAAACATTACACCTGCCCAAAATCCTATAACTGCAGGTAAAAATGCAAATTTTCCCATAGTACTTGATTGCTCTATGGCAGGTATAATTAAGCTCCAGATAGATGCAGCCACCATTACACCTGCCGCAAATCCCGTTAAAGCTCTCTGCACACTTATGCTCAATTCACTTTTCATGAAAAACACGCAGGCTGAACCTAGTGTCGTTCCCATAAATGGAATAATAAATCCGTCTAACATTATCAAAACGCTTTTATACCCCTCTTCTATTCTTTATAACCTTGTCCGAAACTTTCCATTATACTTCGGAAAGGGCACTGCCTTTATGATACCCTTTTTTCATCAATAAAAAACCTTTAGAGTCTCATGTTTTCAGGACAAATTACCTGTCGTAAATAAAAAGCATCTTAAAATTTCCTAAACTGTAACATTTGATACGGATAATTCCGCAAAAATAGGGTATATCTACACTATAAGCAAACAAAAAACACTTTAGAGGAGGGTATAAAAATGAAAAATATTAAAACAGTAAATGGAGATATATTGGTAGGAAAGCTCGTAGCCGAACACCCTGAGACAATTGAAACACTTATTTCACATGGAATGCATTGTCTGGGCTGCCCGTCATCACAGGCAGAATCACTTAAAGATGCTTGTTTTGTCCACGGACTGGATGCAGATAAAATCCTTGAAGCGGTAAATAAAGCAATTACGGAAAAAGCCTAGGAGGAATAGAATGAGTGCATTCTTAGGGCCAATTCACTACTGGCTATACAATAAAATTCGGTTCCAGGAAGATCTGTCAGACAGCATACTTGAAGCCGCAAAGGCAAAGGGCTGGGACGAAAGTGGAAAGCTTCAAGAAAACTACACTATCTGCGAGTTAAAACCCCTTGAAGAGTTAATTGACCTTGCTGATATTCACGGCTGGCTTCAAAGAAGAATTCAAGAGGCAGAAACAAGGTATGCATATCTTGTAACAGATATCCTCAGACGAGATCCTTCCAGAATTAAAGAGCTTGAAAAAATAGCATTTGAATTCGGCTGCCGAAACACCGTTGAGGAATCCGATATGGCTTCTGATGTATACAGAAAATTTGATGATGTACTCCTGAACGGAATGCCCTGTGACAGAGTAAATATAGTTACATCACAAGACTCGGATTGCTACACTTGGGAGCAGGCTGAGGATATTCACGGTGTCTATTGGACTCAAGCAGGTGGGAAGCCTGCAAATTACTATAGGCTCAGGCTTAAAGTAATGGAAGGAATGCTGAAAAACAGTAAAATTAATATTATGGCTTCAGACTTTAATCATTATCAGTTATCGAGGAATAATGAATTTGATTAGAAAAAATTCAAATAAAAAATTCTGTCTGAACTGTTGTCAATTATCAAACAGTTATCAGGCAAATACGTAAAATAGAAAGGTAATATCAATGTACAGTATAGAATGTATGGTTTCCGAGCATGAAAATATCGTCAGAATGTTGAACGTAGTCAGACATGTATGTTGCGGAATCCTTGAAGGAGCAGAAGTTGAAGATGATGATTTCAGAGATATGATTGATTTCATCAGAAATTATGCAGATAAACATCATCATGGAAAGGAAGAGAAAATTCTTTTTCCCAAAATGGTTGCAAAACTGGGACCTGTTGCAGAAACCCTAATCACGCACGGAATGCTGGTGGAACACGATTTAGGCAGAAGCCATGTCTTGGGACTTGAAACTGCACTAAATGAATACAAAAAAGAAAAATCAACAAACCTCAAACTCGACATCTTAACCGAAGCTATGGGCTACGCCCATCTTCTTCAAATTCACATTGAAAAGGAAAACAGCGTTGTTTACACTTTTGCAGAGCGTCAGCTGAGTGCAGAGGACTGTACCGATATAGATGTTCGCTGTAAAAGCTTTGAAGAGACTGCAGAAAAAATAGGAACACAAAAGCATTACCTTGATATGCTCATCAGATTGGAAAACAAATATTCAGTATAATAATCTACAGTCTCCGGAAGTTCATTTGCACTTCAAAATCTTCTAGCTTTGCTTAAGTAGCAAAAAATACAACAATACAGCCAGCATCACACCCTTTGCTGCAATCCATATCAATCCTTTATACTCTTTTAGAATCGTATTCGACTTAATATTATTTGCAGGACAAGCTTCTACACACTTGCCACAAGCAAAACACTCTCCCATACTGCTGTCACCGACCTGAATCGGAATCTCTGAAGCATTAGCTTCACCTCCCTCATCGAGAGTGGTATCAGTAATGGTTATATTTGCAGGACAAACATTTATGCACTGCTTGCATTTCCCGAAACATCTGCTTCTATTTCTTCCAAGCTGCGATGGGGGGATCACCGGCATGATTGCAAACAGAGCCCCCATGGGACATAGGAAGCGGCAGAAAAATCGCTTTTCAAATAACATAAGAATTGACAGAACTGCAAAAATAAGTACACCTATTATATTGCTTCTATCCGGCAAGCTCAAAGCCTCAAGCCTTGAAAACGCTGTCCACGGACTGATTTGACCGATTATTGACTCTTTTCCCAGATAACAAAGTGCAAGCAATATAACTGCACAGATATATTTACCGTATTTAAGCCATAACCCTGATTCAACGGATAAAGCAAACGGTCTTTTCTTAAACTTTTTCCTCACCCTTGCGGAAATTTCATAGAGAACATCTCCATAAGTTCCGAATGCGCAGGCAAACCCGCAAAAGTATCTGCCAAACAGAATTGTAAATGCAAGAAGTCCAATCAAAATCATCACAAAGGGATTCAGTTCAATCGGTTTTCCCAGCGAGATCCGGCTTACTGCATACTTTGCCCCTGAAAAAGCCGATGAATACGCCGCAGGAAAAATAAAGAAAAACAAACCTCTAATTATCACCTTTACCGAAAGGGATATCTTCTTAAAATCGTTAATATTCTTGTTCATAGTCTATTTTGCCGCCTTTTCCAGTGCTGAGATAACGGCGTTTATTATTCCTGTAGATGTAAAAGTAGCACCGCTGACAGTATCCACATCTGTGCTTTGCTTATCCAAAATACTTTTGATTACCCCCTTTGCAGAGGCAAGGTACGAACCATCCTCTTTTGAAGCATCTACTAAATCGATTTTTTCTATCTTATCATTTTTTACAGTAACCTTAACAACTACATTTCCGCCAAAACCCTTTGCACTGCCCTCATAACTGCCATCCTTATATGTAGAGCCACCGGATTTTCCTCCTTTAGCCTTTGAGCCTTTTCCGGACTGAAGCTGTTCTATTTTCTTCTCAAGGGATACAATCTTGTCGGCATCCGCTTTATGCAGTGCCGCTGCCTGATATAAGCCAAATGCACCGATAATTATCAAAAGGTTAATTACTGAAATTAAAAATATTTTAATCTTCATCTATCTCCATTCTCTTTCTATCTATAGCAAAATTACTGACCCGGTTTTGAGCGATGCAACCTCAAAGCTTCATCTGCAGCATCCTTTATGGCTTTAGAAGTACAAGTCGCCCCCGCAATCGAATCTAATGTTCCTCTGCTTACAAGACTACTTTTCATCCGCTGAAAAGTACTTATCTGATAATCTCTATTTTTTGGACTCTCTTCCCAAACAGGATTAAACATATCTATTATCCTATCATTTTTTACTTTAAAACCTATGCTCTTCAATGCATATTTACCAAAGTCATCATCTGTAGGAATTACCATAATAGGAGCTCCGCTTATGTTTGTTACAGTATATGAAAAGATCTTTTCATTCGGATTGTCCGGCTTTTTCGGTTTCTTAGGTTTTTTCGGCTTCTTGTTGCCGCCTTCAGGCTTCTTAGGTTTTTTAGGTTTCTTTTTGTCCTTTTGATCCGGAACATTACCCTCTTTCTTAGCCTCTTCAAGTGCCTTTCCTATTGCCTTCTTCATTGCATTTGACGAACATGTAGCACCTGTCACATTATCTATTTTAGAATATTTATTTAACTCCAAAACCTTAGGTATCATCTCATCTTCAACTCTTTTTTGGAATCCTACATCGTATGAATTCGTTGAACCCCACTTGATTTTACTGAAACGGATAATCTTTCCTTTCTTTATATGTATATTTACATTTTCCAAAGGATATTCCTTAAACTGCTTTTTACGGTCAGGCGTAACCATGATATTTTTAATAGCATAGACCTTTCCGCCTGCTTTAGGCTTTGGAAGCGGTTTCGGCTTCACCGGTAAAATCGGCTTAGGTTTCACCTTAGACTTCCCTCCTGCTTTTCTAAGTGCACTCCTAACTGCATTTATTATTCCGTTTGATGAATAAGTTGCTCCTGAAACTGTATCAACATTGGTTGTTTTGCTTCTTTTAATTCTGGATACAACCGCCTTCGCTCTCGCCCAATAGCTTGGAGTTTCTCCCTGACTCAGCACCTGAACATTGGAAATTTTTCCCTTTGAAATTGTGACAGAAACTGTTATATCGCTCTGAAAGCCCCGGGCACTCCCTGTATATGTACCATCCTTATAATTTCCTTTTTCCTTAAAATCGCCGAGTTTACCGGCAGGTCCTTTAGATACGCTTTTTACTGCCGACACCGTTTTTTTCTTACCAATCAAGGTCTTTTTCGCCTTTGCATTTGCATCAGTGTTTATTTCAGTCCCATTTTTTCCTATATCTGAATACGATGGTATCTTTAGAGAGTTTACCCCTGTTATCACCAATGCAACCACTAAAACTGCCGGTAAAAAAACAGAAGCAACTTTTAATTCTCCTATAATCCTTTTCATTAAAATCTCCTTTTCTGTTAGCATATAATAAAAACTCATCACAAAACAATTAAAAATTGTAAATTTCGATACAAAAAAGTGACATAAAATACACTATGCCACTTTCCGTTACATTCTAACATAATAGATATTATTATACAAGTAATAAATGGTAATTTGGTTAACTCAAATTAACTTTTTTTGAACATTTTTTACAAATTAATTTATAAATCAGTTTTAATCTTCAGCCAGCTGACCGAAAGCATGGAGATCCCTTTTCTAATCCTGCATTTTCCAATATCTAATCTGCATCCTGTGGTAAGAAAAACTTATCAGTGTAAGAACAATCACAAGGCAAACTGTACTAATAATTATCATTTCGTCTGATATACGCATTGATATATAAAATGCTGCGGCTGTACATATAACTCCCAAAATGGTCACGGCAAAAAAGACAAGTATCCTTTCCGCATTTCCTCCTCCTCGGCTTGCAAGCTGGGTAACGCTCTGCCAATTAACATCCAGGTAATTATAGTCATTTTTGAAATACCGATGGCAAAGATTCAGAGATGTGAGCAGGAATGTGATAATTAGAATCAGTATCATATAAATTGGCAGTTTCATCCACAAGCTTATACCTATAAGGAATATAACCGGGATTATATCCTGAATAAAAAATGCAAACCAAAATTTGTACATCATATATTCACAGAAATCCATGGGTAACGATCTTATAAAGTTAAAGTTTTCTCTATCCAGTGAAATCATTATAAAATGAAGGGTCCCTGATGTCGAAAAGGCGTAAAATATTCCCACCACTGCAGCGACAAGTATAAACTTAACATCAATCACCTCACCGTCTGTATCCTTTAATAGCTGAAATATTGAACCGAATATGATAAGAGGCCTAATAATCTGAGGTGTAATTAAAAACTGAAATAATATCGTGGTATCAACAAGCAGTCCAAGATTGTATTTAAACAGCAGCCTCTTGAAACTAACCGCCTTTCTTCCCATGCCTTTACCATACTCTTCTTTTTCCTCAATATCCATGTTTCCATCTGTGGCAAGCTCCGCATACTCCGCGGCTTTATCATTATTTTGCATAATGTTTTTACTGATAATGTTTCCCGAAATCAGGTCGTATAAATCTGTTAAGACAACTTTCCGAATATATATAAGGCTTAAGATTATTGCAGCAATCCATGGAACTATATATACAAGACTTCCGGAACTGATTGGATTTTCTTCAAATCGCATAATCTGAATAAACGGCTGAAACAGTTTTGCATTATTCTTTAAAAACTGATAAACAAAAAGGTTCGGATTGAGTGCCAGAAAACTTACGCCTAAAATCAATGAAATCATACCGGTTAGAATTGTCGATACTGCTTTTTTGTGCTTCTGAAAAACTGCGGTAGCAGCAATTGCATTTACCAAAACAAAGGCAAACATCAGCACTGCCATAGGTATAATTATGATATTCAGTATTGCAAAGAACACAGCAATCAATATATTTGGAGCTACCATAAAAGGCATTACAAAAAATATCACTGCTAAAGGTAATAAATAGAATAATGTTCCCATTACAACCGTAATACTTTTACCTAAAATCACTTCAGCCATGGTCACCGGAACAGGTCTGTACCCCTCAATATCTTTGCTTTCGTAAAAAACATTAAATACCACCAAAAACCCCTGCAGAAAAGTCACCAGAGTAAAGAAAAAAGCATATATACCAAAGTTTTCAGGCTGGTTTTTAATGTCTGTCAACTTTAAAAGAATTCCGAAAACAGCTGAAAATATGATACCTAAAATCAGCTGTGTTCTGACAATTTTCACCGGTATACTTATATCCGGGTTCTCTATTTGCTGCTTCCTGATTTTATCCAGGGTTCTTGAATCCGCAGAATATACGATATTCAATCGTATAAGGCTCTTAATTACACGCCATCTCATACCCGGTTTTCCTCTTTTCTGCCTGCCACATCAAGGTAAATTCTCTCTAAACTCTGTTCAGGATGTACTTCTTTTAAATCTTCAATTGTTCCGATATATATCAGCTCGCCTTTCTTTAAGATCGCAATTCTGTCGCAAATCTGCTCAGCAACCTGCAGAACATGTGTCGAAAAAATCACAGTATTTCCTTTGTCTGCATGCGTTCTCATAAGCTCTTTAAGGTCAAATGATGCCTGAGGATCCAGTCCTGTCATAGGTTCATCCAAAACCCAGATACTCGGATTTGCAAGAAGTGCCCCTATCAGAAACACCTTTTGTCTCATTCCATGGGAAAAAGATTCGATGGACTGAAAAATTGCATCTCCCAAATCAAATATTTTAAGGAGTTCTTTTATTCTATTGTCCTTATCTTTATCTGATAAGCCATAGGCACCACCTATAAAATCCCAGTAGTCCATTGCCGATAATTTAAGGAACAAATTGGGTGAATCCGATACATATCCTATTTTCTCTTTAATTGCAACTCTATTTTCTTTTAAGCTCATTCCGTCCACAACTATCTCGCCTTCTGTAGGATTGATTACACTTACAAGAGACTTAATCACTGTGGATTTTCCTGCTCCGTTATGACCTATCAAACCTAATATTTCACCATTATTTACGGTTAAATTAAAGTTTTTAAGCGCCTTAATATTTCCATAAAATTTTGATACATTTTTAAATTCTATCATGTTGTTTCCTCATTTTTATAAAGGAATTTGACCTTTCCTTTTAATGCCGTTTGAAAAAGTAAAAATTACAATTCATATTCTATCAAAAAAAACAAAAAGTTGGAACTGCCATTCCAACTTTTCGTGTAAAAAATCCAACCCCTATATACTCATACTATTCTAATTATCACGTTGCTCATCAAACAGAAGCAAAATTTATAAAACGATAGCTCTCCATTCCGGATTTGCTTAAATTGTACAATCGATTTTAAGAAATTATGATTTAACCCAAACTACATTTGACCACTTTCCGTAGATTTTCTTGCCTTTATATATTCTGTAAGCACGAACTCTATAGCAGTATTTTTTACCTTTTATATATTTCATAGTTCTAAACTTTGTCTTTGAAATTCTATTACCTCTAACAAGATCAGTCCATTTTTTCTTCCCTTTGACCTGTTTCTGATATCCTTTTGCACCTTTTACCGTTTTCCATGAAAGTATATATTTCCTTCCGGATTTTTTCACTTTCAGTTTTTGTACTTTGCCAGGTCTTTTCATTTTTATTGAAGGTTTCTTTGGCTTTCCCGGTTTAGAATTATTATCTTTATCTATAGGTTTTGAATAATCATCTGTGTATATCAGTTCTATGCTATCTCCTTCATTGAGTTTCAAAATTCCTAATGGAACTTTTCCGAATTTCCCATTATATCTATACACCCAACCACTTTTTCTGCCTTTGGTAAATTCCGCTAATCTTATTCCCTTATAAGTTATAGCTTTCAAGTAATCTCCCTTAAACTCACAACTTATGTTCTCTTTAGCCAAATTTTTCTCTATTGCTTTTATGAGATTTGTTTTTCCTCCAACTTTTACTGTTCCGCTTTCAAACCATGTTCTACCTTCATCATCCAAAACCTTTAGGTTTATATTAACCATATTGCTCTGGACAATATCCTCATCTTCTACCTTACCCTTGTCATTAGCCTCTCCCGGAACTTCTTTGTCACTTCTTTCAAGATAAATATTATAAGCCGTTCTTCCCAGTTCCTTATATCTTTCCATGGCTACAAGTGCTCTGAATCCCTGCTCTGTAGCTAGATTACGGGCTTTTTCACCAGCTATACCATAACCCATAGTTGTAATAAACCCATCATTGCTGTCATTTATGTAAAGACTCAATGCCGAAGTGAGGCTACAGCCGTTATTAGAAAATTTATCCGGATCTTCTCCTGCAGCTATAAGTCCAATAACCACCATGGAATCTGAGTTTATATTCCCAAAACTGCCATCTTCACCCTGAACTTTTTTGAGACCTTGCAACGCTTTCTTTACAAATGCTTTTGACTGACTCTGAACGCCATAGATATCTTCACCCTTAGTGTATTTTACAAAGGCTGATATTGCCACTGCCGTTGTATCTATATCGTCATAAGTTTTACCCAAATATTTCATTCGGCAAATGCCATTTGCTCCTTGCCTCTTAGCTAACTCATTTACAAAATTTTGAACCTGTTCTTTAGATAGCTTAACTTTTCCTCTTTGATCTGCAAGTAAAATCCAAGGAATCGTATAATAATCTCCGTGCATTGACATTTCTTTTAGAAGCTTTCCATTGTTATAGGTTTTATTCTTGCCATATGCCTTAAGTGTTTGAGTATCAAAACCAAGACTTCCCAGTATAATTTCTCCCTTAGCTCTATCATTAGCAGAAGAATTTTTATTTTCCAAATCGTTTATAGCTAAGTTTACATAATTTTCTTTTGTTACTTTTTCTGTGTTGTATTTTTTATGTTTAAGCCTTGAGTAAATCTCCATATCAAATACAATCCACTCATCAGATTTTTTAATATATGATTTCGCTATTCTGTCTATAAGTTCTCCATTATTCCGAATATCAGGGTAGATTATAATCTCCACAGGAATAAATATTCTCTCTCTGTTTTTCTCAAACAACAGTGAAGCTGTTTCTGTAATGGCTTTGTTTCCGGAATTTATTTTTTTCAGAAATATACCTTCTCCATTTACCTTAATATATCCCTTTTTAATATCATCTTTGCTCTGTGAAGGTGTGACGGTAATAGATGGATCAACAGTGACACCGTCCAAAGACATTTTTGCCTTGTATCCAACCTTTGATCCGGACGGTACAGGTATAACTTTTGAATATTTTTCCAGTTCTTTCAGCAAAGCCGGATCATTAACCTGCGGGTCATTATCCTTTAGGTAAGGTTTTCCTCCGTTTTTTTCTTTGGAAGCCATCCATTTTTCGCCAAGTTTACTTACTAAATCCTTCCTATTCTCATCTGTTACCGTTATACCGTAATTATTTTTACCGGTTGCAGTATCCTCACTGAAACTATTCACCATGTTGTCTTTTGTTATAATTCCTTTTCCATAGAAATTAAACTCATGGTCCTCTGCACCCACAACTTTACCTGAATTGTAGGAATATTTTATTCCGGGGCTGCAATCATCACCGGTTCTGTAGCCTGCATTACCTAAAATGCCTCCTGCGGTTACTCCCGGACCGTAGATATATCCCGCATTATATGAGTCTGTCACTCTAATGCAGTTTTTATTTCCTCCTACAAGTCCTCCTATTGTTGTCTTTAAATCTTTACCTGTACAAATCACATTTCCGCCATTGTATGATCTATCTATATCGAGGCTATGATTTTCCCATTTGTAGTCTACGCCATCCTCGTAAGAGCCTATCAGTCCTCCTACTCCTTCGCTGCCTCTTGCCAAGGCAGAAACATTCACAAGACCTGCACACTTTATTATTTTAACATCTCCAATAGCTTTGCCTGCGATTCCTCCTGCCATAGCATAAGGCTCACTCGAATACACCTGACCTCTAACTGTTAAGTTTTTAACCTCTGCATTTTTTAGTACTCCGAATAAGCCATAATAGCTTCTCGCTTTTACAACATTTAATCCTGTTATTGTCTTGTTATTACCATCAAATATTCCTTGGAAAGGATACACTGTATTGATACCCAAAGGTGTCCATGACTGGTTCTCCAGATCAATGTCATTTGCTAATTTTATGTGTGCAGATGAAAAATTCTTGTTTCCCATGTTCACCATATGAACTATGTATCTCAACGCATTCTTGTCTTTAATTATATAAGGTGATTTTTCGCTTCCTTCGCCTTCAAAGTTGCTCGGTTCCTCCGTAACATCATAATTTTCTTCCGGCTTCTCCGGCTCCTCTTCTTCCTCTTCAGGATCCGCAACAGAAGAAAGTTCCATATCTTTATCAGTTTTTCCGATAAAAATCTTTCCTTCTGCAAAAGCCTTCGTCTCATCGGTATAAACCGCTTTATATTCATACTCCCCCGATTCCAAAGCTCCTATAAAGTATTCACCCTTTTTTACAAGCTCAGTTTTCTTTTCTCCCTTTTTAAGGGTAATGGATTGAAAATCTTCTGATGATATTCTCAGGATTTTCAAAGTTTTTTCCTGTATCATCCATTTCGGCTGGGGATAAGATGTTTTCCCAACCCCAAACCTTGAGTTTTCCTTATTTGGTAAATCCTTGAAATTCTCACTGTTTAAAGCTTTAAATTCTCCTACACCTTTGTTGCTCCCACTAAAATCTGAGGCGGTAGTATATGATAAGATTTTATTTCCAAAGTTATCGTGGTAACATTCTTCAATATCAAAATTAACATTGTAACTTGGAGATGTAGTTCCGTTTCTCGAAACAACATATCTGTCTCCACTGCTTACTTTACCTGAAACGAGGGTATCTCTTATCTCACCTCTTGCTTTATACATGTACCCGACGATACCCGAAACATATTTCCCTGTCAAATCAGCCCTCATGCAGGTTCCATCTAGTGTAATATCACTTTGATTGACATATCCGATTAAACCGCCTATGTAACATTTTGATTTATCACCGTTTATATTCATTCCATATACATTGCAGGAATTAACTTCAATTTTATTTTCACCCGTCTTTCCTAAAAAGCCTCCTGCATAGGTACCTGCACTTCCTTGTGAAATTTCTCCGCTGATGCTACATCTCTGAAGCTTAATATCGCCAGAAGCATGACCTGCCAATCCTCCTAAATAAATATTACTGCCTTTTTCAGCCGTGATTTTTACATTCTCCAAAACAAGATTGCTGATTTTTCCTTTTACAGATTTGAAAAGTCCTCCATAAACAATTTCAGCATTTATTCCACTTTCACCTTGAACTTCCTGCCTGTAGCCTTTGATTTCAAAACCGTTCCCTTCAAAACTTCCCTCCAGACTTTTAATCTGTTTCATACTTTTTCCGGTTAGGTCCACATCACAAGTTAATTCATAGTTTCCTTTCAGGGCATGTCCACCCAAATTCTGGAAGTCTTCTACATTTTTGATATAATGAATTCCATTATTATCAGTACCGTGAACAAAAATACTATCATGGTCTTTGACAGCTGACAATGTCAATATCACTGACAATATAAACAGTGTATATACAAACCTTTTTATAACCTCATTCCTTTTGCAATACATGGATTTCCTCCTTTACTTAATCTTTTTCACCTTAGTCCATTTACCGTAATAAACCTTCTTATTTACAGTTCTGATGGCTCTGACCTTAAAATAATATTTTTGACCTTTCTTGAACTTTTTAACAACAAATTTTGTTTTCCTGATGGTTCTGTAAATCCATTTTTTACTGCCTGTTTTTTTATAAGCAATCTGATATTTATCTGCACTCTTAACCTTGCTCCAGGATAACAGCCTGCTTTTCAATTTTTTACTGACATTAAACCTCTTAATATTTCCTACTCTTATCCTTTTAGGATTATTCTTCCCATTGGGATTTTTCATATCCTCATAATAGCTGTGATCAGACAGGCTCAATATTTCTTTTGAGAAAACATGTCTTGTTAAATTATCATAACTATAATATATATATTTCTTATCCCATGAAAATTGATAACCTTTTTCTATAGATCCATTTACACCATTCAAAAACAGTTCATTATTCTTAGGACCTCCGTCTGAATCAATATTTGTCAGATCAACATGGTAGGACTTTTGCCCTATTGTCACACTGTTCCACATGTGAGGACCTTCTCCTGTATCTGATATCATCTCTCCGGACACACTGTTGCATATAAGCCCTTTATCTTTAAACTCCGACAAATCGCATAGATACTGAAAGGCTTTAGAATATCCTTCGCAGACCACATTCGTATCTTTTTTGTTATCAAACACATATATAACCTGCCATGGGTTTCCGTAAATGCCATCTTTCAAGTACTTATCAACCGCACCGTAATCGTAATCCACCAGTTTTATAATTTCATCTCTGTATGCTTCCAATTTTTTTAAATCTGATTTCTTTCTATGTCTGGCTACTATATTTCCTGCGTTTAAAGAAGCTTTATATGCATTCCCTGTTATTTTACTGTCGGCATGGTATTTAACTCCATAGTCACTGGATACTGCCATAGAAAAAGTCATTTTTGCATCATTTTCAAATACGATAAAATCACCTTTGGAAGTCTGTAACCCCGCAAGTTTCGGCGGTTGATAGGCAATGCCTGCGGTTTTGTCGAACCAGTAAAGTTCAAACGGCATATCTGCGTTCACAACCCCCACTATTTTTTCAAGTTTTACATCCAGCTTTTTATTTATGGCTGCTATCGCAGCGGCTGTTATATTGCTTCCTGTTTCATCAAAGATTTTGTCAACTCCAAGTTCTTCTGCTGAATAACTGTCTTTAATTCCCAAGGCACAAAGGGATAGCTTTATCTCGGTACTCTCTTCTTTTCCTTGAGAAACTGCAACTGCAAGTTTTTTTATAGCTTTGTATATTTCAAACTCTTGTTTGGTCAATCTGTTTTTTTGCAACTCACTTCTTCTGTCCTCTTTGAAATAGGTACCGGCTTTCATCGCTGCCTGCTTTTTGATATATTCTCTCAAAAGATACTGCTGATGCTTCTTGCTTCTTTCACCTTTATTAAGCAGCTTCCTTTTAATAATTTTTTGGGGTTGTAATATAGTCGATTTCACCACATCCTCACGAAAATTTGCAACTCTCCCATGGGTGTGATTTCTGTGAGCATAAGCTTCAGGGCAGATTGCTACAGATATCGCTATTATACATCCCGTAATCAGCAAGAGTTTCTTCACCTTGGTATGGACTCTCATTTTATTTCACTCTCCTCACTTTCGACCAAGAGGAATAGTAGGTTTTCCCCTTTACAATTTTGTACCCTCTGATTTGAATACTCATCATCGAACTCTTCCAATTTTTCACTATTACCCTATTTACGGTTTTCAGACCTTTGACTCTCACCTTTTTGAATTTTTTATTCGGAAATTTCTTTGCGTATCTTATTTCATATCCGTTGACAGCCTTGCCTTTTTTCCAGTATATTTTAAATCTGTTTTTGCCTAATTTTTTAACCTTTATTATCTTGATTCTGCTTACGACAATCTTCTTTTTTGAATTCGGTTTTTTCTTTTTTTGCTCCTTACCGTCCCCTGAGTCCTCAGGCTTTGGTTTATTGGGAATTATAACTTTTTCTTCTGCAATTCTTTTATCATCAGTCAAAGTCAGTCCATACATATTTTTAAATTTTTCCTGCATATCGCTCCATTTATATATTGGAATCTTAGCTATTTCTTTCAACTCCTTTTCACTTCTGTTGGTTATATTTGTGCCGTTGCCCATTCCCGGATAATGTTCCTTCGAAGGTGAAATACTCCAGCCATAATTGTTCCTAAACTGAATATCTTTGTTCAGCCCTACAATAGTACCTTTATAGCTGCCTATAAATCCTCCTGTGCCTCCAAATTTATCATTGGCATCAACCGTTCCTGCACTTACACATTCCCTGATATTTCCTTCACCTGCTCCGGCAAAACCTCCTATTTGTGTTTTTGTTCCTTTTACATCACCCAGGCAATAACACTTATTTACGGTAGTAACCTCGTAATTATGACCGATAAAACCTCCTACATCTTCTTCTCCCTTGACATTTCCATAGGAACAGGAATTATAAATTCCTCCCTGATTTCCACCAACCAAACCTCCTACTGATTTCTTTCCTTTAACACTTCCAAATGCTTTACAGGCAGTTATATTTCCAAAATTCCCACCTGCAAATCCTCCTGCATAGTTTGCATCCGCCCTTACCTCTACATTTGCCGTAGATTTATCTATTGAGCTTAGCACACTTGCATAGATTTTTTTGTTCTCATCGCCATTATTAAATCCTATCAATCCTCCTGCATAAGCTCCATTACCGTTTTTCGAATCATCGGTATTTGTGGCTGTAACCTTTCCTGTAACATGGCAATTTCCTATGTTGTTACCAATATTTTCTTGATTTTGGTTCGCTGCAACTTTAACATCTCCAACACCTACCAAGCCTCCAACACTATAATCACCTTTTATATCAATATCCTTCAAAGAAAGTCTGATGATTGTTGCACCTCTTATGAAATTAAAGAAACCAACATTATGTTTCTTCTCTCCGTTAATCTTCACATTAGAGATTGTAAATCCTCCTCCATCGAATGTCCCTTTAAAAGGATTTTCTAAAGATCCTATCCCTTTAAACTCCACGCCTTTAAGGTCTATGTCCCCGGTCAGTCTGTAATTTTTGCTTAAATCCGCTTTTGGCTCTGTCAACTGAATAAGTTCCTTTTTTGTAGCGATTTTTACATACTCTTTTACTGAATGTCCATTTTTCATATCTTCCCACGAAGGGCCTTTAAATAGATTCTGCGTCGTTCCCTGGTACCATAAAATCTGATCTCCGTCTCGTACGCCGGCCAACGACACAGAAAGATCTGATAAAACATCGTTCACCTTAAACATCCACCCGTCAGGCGCTATCATATCCGTACCGTTTATTGAGTTAATAAAGCTTCCGTATGCCGGAGAAATTTCATACTTATATGTCATTTGACCTGCTTCTTTAGCGGCTTGCATAACATCTATCACCCTGGTATTGCCTCTGCTTTTAACCTTCACATTGAGAATTTCCCCTTCTCTTTTAAAATCGTATATATCTTTGTCATATTTGGCTATAATAAGGCTTACAAATATATCTCTATAACCGAAAATCTTCGGAGCCGGCAAGTCTGCCAGATAAGGCATACCACCATTTTTATTATCTGATTTTGTCCAATCAACTCCAAGCAGCTTTATTACCGCAGAGTTTTTCATTTCTTCAGAGTTTTTTTCCGTGGCTCCGCTTTTAGGATTTTCTTTGCTGTTTATATCGCTTATATAAAAACAGTTCACAAAATTTTCTTTTGGAATGGCCTCATCAAATATGCTGCTCCCATTTATATCCCGTATAGCCTCACCGCTCAACGAACCTGTAAATCCAAAGGCTTTATCCGGCTTAGTCAACGATGTTACCTTTCCGGAGGCATAACAATTTTTGAATTCAACTCCTTTAGAATTGACCCTTCCTATGAAGCCTCCACTCCAGCCTTTCTTTGCACTGATATCTCCCGTTGCAAAACAGTTCTCAAAACTGCCCACTCTGCCTCCACTTTCATCTGCCCAACCTGCAAAGCCCCCTGCACAGAAACTTTCCGTCGAAACCTTCATAGTAGAATAGCATCTCCGTATTTTTCCAAAATTATTACCGACGAACCCCGAATGACCATTTCCAGTTTCGGAATGTGCCACCAGTTCTCCTCCTCTTACACAGCTGTCCTGTACTGTTCCATAATTTCTGCTCAACATTCCGCCTATTATTGCTCCAAGATCAGATGTTATATTTGCATTATCAACCGTACAGTTTTTTATCTGTCCATAATTATACAGTGCAAGTATGCCTGCATTTTCATTTACTAAAGCATTGGGACTATCAATTTTCAAATTTTTGACTACACCTAAAGGCCCTATATACGAAAAAAGTCCACATTCCTTGTCCTTGAGTTTAAGACCTTTAATACAGTGACCTTTACCGTCAAACCGTCCGTTGAACATTGCATTTATATTACCCCAGCTTAAAGTCAACTTTTCGTCTTCTTTAACATAATCACTGAAATCCAGATCTGCAGTAAGTTCGTAGGATCTTGACCACAATGCGTTCTGTGCATCCGCTTCAGTCTTATATTCTGTGCCTTTACCCTTGGTGTTGACTATTGATATCCAGTCATGTACTGAAGATATTTTTACAGTTTCGCCTTTTTCGCTTTCAAAATGCTCACTCTTACTTCTCGCTATGGCACCCACTGCCGTTCGCATATGACCATCCTGCGATTTTGAAAGTTCCTTTCCTGCCTGAACTGTAAAATAGTAATTACCGTCCTTTGCCATACTGTGGAGAAAATGCATAGTAATTCTGTTTTCATCCTTACTGAACATTTTCTTTGTGAGCTGAAATTCAACCACTTTATCATCATCGTAATAAAGCGTGACATTATAGAAATCAGCTCCATCAACAGCAGTCCACACTGCAATCTTTGAAGCCTGGTTCCAAACAACTGATCTTGCTTTTCCTATGAACTCTTTAGGATTGAATTTAAAGCCTTTTTCATCTTTAGGCGATTCTTCGCTGTCTTTATAATTTTCTCCGTTGCCTACAGCTGTTACCGTGAAATAATAATACCCTTCATTACCATTGAGCTTGGAAAATTGTTCTAGTAAATCAATACTTGTAGTATTAACTTTTTCTGAAATAAATATCGGATGAGTTTCGTTATTTCTATAAAGCTTTACAATATAGCCTTCTGCTCCCTCTACAGCATTCCAGGAAACAGGAAACTGATCATTTAAAATTTCCTTGCCCTCTCTGGGCTTAACATTCCAAATCAAATTATTAGGAGTTTCTAAGGTCTTAACCTCAATATTTTCTTCTTTCTCCCAAGACAACAATGGATAGCCTGAATTTATGCTACTCCTATCCAGCTTCCAGTTATCCACCCCCAAAGTTTTGACAAAACTTTTCTTTTTTAAGTCTTCTGATTTTATGCATTTACTTTTTGCAGGGGTATTAGGATCCCCCACACAACATCCCTCTAAATAATATGTATTCTTATATAGAGAATTTTTGGATCCACCTATTGAATATGCAAGATTTTCTGATGTAGAAGTAACTTTGCCAGCATTGTAACAATTTATGTATGTTATTCCAAAATATGAACCTACTCCTATGGATTTCTCACCTTTAATACTTCCTGTATTATAACAGTTCTCCAGTGTTCCGAAGCTTAAATCTGCAACAATCCCGGAAGCTCTATTTCCTGAAGTTATATTTCCCCGGTTAAAGCAATTCTTTATATTGATTTTTTCATGGGATACACCCAAAATTCCCGCTGCTGAACCACTTTTATTATTGTTTTTTATATTTACTAAGCTGCCACAGTTTTCAATTACAGAAGTTCCCGAAGACCTTCCTGCGATACCTCCTATAACATTGTGATTTCCTTCTATACTTCCTTCCACAATTACACTGGAAATATGAGCATTCTTTATTTCGCCGAACAAACCCAAAGACGCTTTTTCTTTATTTAGATGCAGTCCACTTATCTTATGATAATTGCCGTTAAAAGTCCCTGCAAATTCAAAATTGTATTCTTTCCCAATAGGTACAAAATCATCGGTGGAAGACATGTCTATGTCTTTTGTAAGCTCAGCCTTGGCATTTGAAACTTTTTCCCCACCGTCTCTCAAATCGCCATTCACATAATTTGAGAACCACACCAAATCTTCAGCACTTGTCAGTTGATAGATTCCATTCTTTATTTCAGGTTTATTCGCTTGTGCATAGGAATAACCTGTCAGAATTATAACAGAAGCAAAAATAAGGGCAAAGACTAAAACAGTTACCCTTATATTCCTTCTAAAATTGTTACTCATCACAAATTTCACTTTAATCCTCTTTCAATAAAAACTCTCTCAATACCACTGCGAGCACGGGCCATATAATAACCCGCGCTCTTCAGCAAAATTATTTTGTCTTAAATTTTTTAATAGAAGAATCAAACCCATAATAATATTTCCCCGAATATTTCTTCATAGGCCTAATCACCACATAATAAGTCGTTTTTCGTTTAAGTTTCTTGATTGTAACTCTCTTCTTTTTCTTCAACTCTGATGCCCTGTAGGTCTTAGTCTTAGCTGAAGACATATTCTTTTTCTTTGAATACCTTATAATGTATCCGTAGGTTCCCTCAGCCACCTTAATCTTGGCTGTAAATGACTTTTTATCAGATTTTACGCCTACAGAACTCGAAGCAAAAAATATCCTGCTTGTCGACCATGCACTTCTTGACCATTTGCCATCCCTGTTGATATACTTTGCCAGTTTTACATCGTATATTCCGTTATTTTCCATTTTGGAAACAGTTTTCTTTTCAGATTTATTCAACCAAACATAAGTCCATTTTTTACTCCCTGCCTTTTGGTATCCTAGTCTATAATTTGTCGCTTTTTTATCAGACTTAAAGGAGATGTAAAGTTTTTTCTTCTTAAGATTTCCTTTTACTTTGATGCCTTTTACACTTGAAATACCCTTATCATAAACAACTTTATCTGCTTCATCATTTGGAAGTTTATCAGCATTTTTCTTATCAGCAAAATCTTTTTCAGCTTTTTCAAATGCCTTACTTGCCTCTGCAATCTTATCTGCTGAAGATTTGATTGCCTCATTTATCTTGTTCAGTTCTGCAATCTTTTCCGACAGTTTCTTATTCTCGTTATGTAATTTTTCTACAGCAGCGCTAACCTTCTCATCACTATCTGCCGACTTGATTTCTTCCAGTGCAGCTTTCAACTTTGATAAATCTTCTTCAAAGGTAGAAAGCAAATCTTCCGCCGATTTATGATTTTCTTTTATCTTCATAAATTCTTCCTTTGCGGTCTTCAATGCAGTTTTGCTTTCCTCTGTATTTGCAGTTTTTGCTTCCAGCTTTTCAACAATGACAGCTGCGTTTTTCTCAACTTCATTAAGACTATTGAAAATTCCTTTTTCTTTATTCAGCTCTGCTTCTAATCCTTCTATATCTGATTCCGCTTTTTTTATTGCTGCTTCCTTAGCTTTCTGGTCTAAAACAGGTATTGCTTCCTTCAGTTGCTTTTCTGTGACAGGATAGCCATCATTCAAACTATCTCCTGTAGATTTGAAGAATGATGAAATTTCACTTTCAAATTTCATCTCCTTTAAATCTGAACTGCTGATTGATTTTGCCTCAGGGTCTTCTACAAGTCCTTCTAAATAATAGCAATTGGTAGTTTTGCCCAGCTTTTCCTTTTTGCCTATCACTGCATGATTATCTCTGCCGGTAGTGACTCCTGTTGTATAACAATTTTCTACACTGCCTTTTTCAAGATATCCCACTATTCCGGCAACTTTCCAAGCACTTGAAGTTGCATTACCTCTGTTGTAACAATCTGTTACCTTGGCACTACAATCCATTCTTCCCAGGATTCCACCGACGCTGTTAGTTCCGGAAATACTTCCATAGTTTACACATTTACTTATCTTTCCGCTGGCTCTGGATCCGGACACTGTGCCTACAATACCTCCTGAATGAGTCTTTCCTTTTACATTTACATAGCTTATGCAGTTTTCTACAATAAAATTAGTACCGTTACTCGATAAATGTCCTATAACTCCACCGGTAGCTGCATAGCTATCTGTAGTGGTGTTATATTTACTTTCCACCTCGCCTATTACTGTAAGGTCTTTGACCTTTCCACCATCCACAAAACCGAATAGCCCCTGACCGGGGGTCTTACTATCCCCTACGACTTTCAAGCCCCTGATGGTTTTCCCATTGCCATCAAAAATTCCTCTGAAAGGGTAGATTGAGCCTGATTTTCTCCCAATAGGAGTCCATTCTTCATCTCCCAGGTCTATGTCCTTTCTCAAGACAGCATTGAACATTCCATCTTTTTTTTCGTTAACTTTATTTGCAAACCATGCCAGTTCAGCTCCGCTGGAAATTTGGTATACTCCGTCGATTTCTTCGGGTTCCTTTATATCACCTGCTCCGTCCCATGCAGTTTTAACATTGAGAGGAATAACTATCTCCCTTTCTCCCTCTTCTGTCTTCGTGCTTAAATCTATTTCCCCCGACTGTTTACTATAGTTCTTGGATTTGAATGTGTAACGGAACTTATACCCAAGAGGAAGCTCAAATACTTTGCCTTCCGATCCTTCCTTGGCTTCTATTTTATGATTATCCGCAGTAACTGAAATATTAACATCTTCAGCAGGAGCCTTTCCTTTTTCTAAACTAAATGTAACTGTCTCCTTAGGAGTTTTTTCAGGCACAACTGTCTTTGTTATATCTTGGTTCTCAATTTCTATCTTATCATCTAAATCTTTGTATCCAAAACCTTCAATATGATAATAGTAGGTACCCTTTTCCAAAGTATAATTGTACATAGTACCGGTGTCTGCATCTATTTTTTCTTTATGCTCTTCATCTCTAAAAAGTGTCAACTTTGTCCCCTTTGGAATATCAAAGCTTGCCAAATAAACCGGTGCCCAAACTGCATATAAATCAAGATCTGAAGTAGGTTCTACAATTTCTTCATTCTTATAATCCACACCACCTTCAGGAGTCCTTGACCAACCTTTTTGGATGTGCTTATCATATTTGAAACCGACTTTACCGTAGTAGTATAACTTTTCTTTGCCATCAAGAAGAGGCTGCTCAACGGTTTTATCCTCTCCATTGTTAGAATGGAAAATAACCTTTGTAGGATTTTTAAACTTAATGTTTGTCAAATATATGCAGTGGCTTTTCTTATCGGATGCTGATGTCCAACCTTGCTCATAACCTACTTTTACAGTTTCACCCACTTTATCTCCAAATTCGGCCCTGCCCTTTGATTTGCCGTTTATATTCTTTTCCTTTGAAGCATGGGTATCTTTATAGGTATAGATATAGTTCCAATAACCTTTTTTAACCTCTAAGCCACCTTTTTCATCGGCATCCACTTCATAGTCAAATGACATTATAGCCGGCTTCTTTAAAGTAATCTGAAAAACACAGTCCCCTGTATCTCCTTTCATCGTCAGCTTAATGGCTTTAGTGCCATTTCTGTCTACAACACTTGCCTCTCCTTTTTCTGGTTTTTTTACATCGACAAAATCAGTGTAATCACTGAAAAAATCGTCTATACTGGTCAGTTCTTTTGTCTCCGCCTTTGTAAACTGCACGGGCATAATAACAACGATCATTAATGTCACCAACAGTATGTTCGTCACTTTTTTCAACTTATTTTGCACAACATTCTCCTTTTTACTCAATTACCGTTTCCTTCAATTACTATAACTTTCAAATCCGGCTTCTACAATAATTTCTCAGTTTTTTCACGCCTATTTAGCATAGAACCACAAAAAAACTCCCTCCGAACAGAGAGAGCATTACATCAAAATGATATCACATATTCTCAAACACAAATACAATTGCAATACAAATAAACGTAAACTGTCTTTTTATTTGCTCCCTCGATTCGTCTTCTGACTTAGAATCACCCTATGCAGACCTTCTCAAATTCCATTTGACCTGAAATTCAATGGTATGTTCTGCTTCGTCATCTTTACAGCGGTTTCCCGTAAAAGTTTCTCACTTTTTTCCGTTAACCGAAGAATTTATTTATTTTTAGAAGTCCTTTGCTAAGTATATCACTATGTAAATATCTATTTCAATAGTTCTATGATATTTTTTGTTAACACTTATGTATACGAATGAGGGGTTCAACACTTTTTAATAAAATATCTTCTGACTTCAATTATTTCATTTTGTATCTATACTTCCTAATTTTCATAACTGGTAAACCGATCACTAGCTGTAATATATAAGCTCTTAACCATTTATACCTATTGTTCTTATTAAACTATACTTTACTACAGTTTAATAGGGAACGAAAAATTCCGCTCCCTATTTTGTAAAATCAAATTGATTTTATTAAGTTGACATATATAAAATTCATTAACAGGTAATTTAAACAACTTTTTCATCGTAAGTTCAGGAAGGTCATAACCTATAAGGCTTTCCTTTTTTTACCAAACATAAAGAGTATCCCTCCTAAAGAAGCCATCAGCATACTTATATACAATAAAACCTTATTATTATCCCCTGTATCCGGCTTATTTGGCTTATTCTGGATATTTGTAATAATATAACCTCTATCAGAATTTCCACTAATAGTCGTTCTATATCCTGCTATCTTCACTTCCTTGACTGTATAAACAATCTCATGACCGTCACCTTCATCATACTTAGGCAGGTTCTTAAACTCATGCTTCCAGCCAGTAGCTTCACTAAGCGTAGCATCCTGTTTTTCTTTGCCGTCTGCAAACAACTTAACATTTACAGAGTCCTTAGCTTTGCCTACCCACTTCTTCGTTACATTAACCGAAGTTTTTTCAGTATTAGTGTTTGTTACAGTAAATCCTGAAGCCATATCACCGCTAATTTTGGACTTATAGCCTGATATACTATCTTCCTTAATCGTATATTCAATTTCTTTTCCGTCTTTATACTTTTCCAAATCTTTAAATGTATACTTCCACTCATTCGTCTTGCTTAAAACAGCAGAAGCAACCTTCTCATTACCTGCATAAAGGTGTATAGTGGCAGAAGTTCCTTCCGGTCCTACCCATTTCTTTGTTACGGATATATCCCTCATCTCTATATTGGTAATAATATAGCCGTCTTTCTGTGACCCGTTTATTTTACTTTTGTATCCGTTCGGAATATCCTCTTTAACAGTATACTGTATTTCTGTTCCATTCGGATTATATTTATTCAGGTTTTCAAATTTATCCTTCCAGTTATTCGTGCTGTCTAAGATAACGCTATTTCCAGTATCGGCACCATCTGCGTATAAATACACTTTAACTTTATCAGTCTCTGCTCCTACCCATTTCTTTTCCACTGATACGGACATGGTTTTTTCATTATCTATAATGGTTTTCTTTGCTGTTTTTGTCACAGGGTCAAAATCCGAAGAGGAAACATCCATATCTGCAGCTAAATCATACCCTTCCGGCGCCTTTGTCTCATGGATTTTGTAATCATCATGAAGTAGCCCACCTATCTTTGCATATCCATTCGCATCCGTTTCAACTGTCCCTACAGTTTTTCCGGAACGTACACGAATAATATCGAAGGTTGCACCCTTTAGCGGACTCCCTGCAGGGTTCATTTTATTAATTTCAAGAGAATAGGTGTACCCCTCTCCCGAGCCTCCTGCTTCAATTATTTGATAAGTAACACCGTGATTGTAATTTTGACCGTTATTTGTAAAGGTTGCTTTATTTTGGAATTTCTCACCGGCAATCGGCTTATACGGTATTTTCACACGATATTCTAACAACAGCCCTTTCCCTGCGGGTGCGTTGCCGATGTCAAAAGTAAATTTGGGTCCGTCATATGTAATCTTATCTTTATAATGTTCTGTTACATCTGTTTTATTCTTTAACTCCAAACCGGTTCCACCGTAGGTCAACTCCCATTTGCCCTCGTAAACTTTTAAACTTCCCTGAATGTAACTTACACCCGGATCCAAAAGTTCATCTACAACTTTAGCATTTACAAACGCCTCATTCTTCTGGTTAATCTTAATTTGATAAATCCCTACCGTGCTATCCTGACTCCACATCCAACCTGCTTTAAGGATAGGCAGTAATTCTATTGTCTTTGGTTTATAGTGAAGTTCTCCGGCAGGTATCGTTTCTCCGTTTACAGCCAAATTAACAGGAATAGTTTTCTCTGTATTATGGACCTTATTATCAATCTGTGCATTGAAGAAGAATTTACCTTGCAAATCAGATTTTTCTTCAACATACTTAGTATATGTCAATATTACCTTAGTCGGATTGCCATCTACTAACTTTCCGTTAGCAACAACATTACTTCCATCTTTAATTTGAAAAGTACTCGGTGATGCCGGTACGATTCCTGCAGGTAAAGTAATTGTCGTCGTATCACCATCATGAACTGTATTATTCGGCAGTTTATAATTAACATTAATGCGAAACGGTTGCCACGCAGCTATAGTCCCTGTCATAGGACTCCCATCGATTTTCGCAATCGAGGCACTTGTAATTACATTACTGCCCAGCTCTGCTGCATGAGCAGGGGCATGTAGCCCTTGTAACATAAAACTCACTATCATCAACAACGACAGGAGCACACCAAAGTATTTTTTACTTTTCATAAACTTGTTTTCCTTTCTTGAAATTCCTTTAAAGCCTCATATTTATTCACACTTGCTTACAACTGACAGTTTCTAAATTCCAATCGAATCAAAACCCTCTATACTTTTCATTAAATACTCAATTAAAATCTATAACAATTTTTCTCTTTTTAATTATATACTGTATCTTTAATTTTGCAATCAAAAGTCAATCTTTTGTTTATATTAGCAAAATCAAATTGTTATTTATACCATTTTGATTTATACTGATTCACTCAATCAAACTCCGTTCCTGATTCACAAGCTCTTTCACAAAATCTGTTGCCGGTTTTCGAAGGATCTCTGCCGGGGTTCCATACTGTTGTATTTCTCCGCATTCCATGACCAACATCTTTGTTCCAAGCTTTAACGCTTCTTCAATATCATGGGTAACGAAAAGAATCGTAATACCGGTTTCTCTATGGATTTTCATAAGTTCGTTCTGCAGCTGCCGTCTTGTAATTGCATCCACCGCACCAAAAGGTTCATCCATTAAGAGAATATCCGGTGATGCTGCAAGTGCCCTTGCGATGCCCACTCTCTGCTGTTGTCCCCCGGAAAGCTCCGAAGGATACCTTTCTTTCATAGAAGGCTCAAGCCCAACTATTTTCATCCACTTGTTAACTGCCCCCTCAATTTTCTCTTTGTCTTTTTTGTTGAGAAGTCTCGGTACATATGAAATGTTTTCCTCAATTGTCATATTCGGAAACAAGACATTTCCTTGAATTACATACCCTATACTTCTGCGGAGTTCAATCATGTCCTTATCTCTTATATTCTCTCTGTTTACCAGAATGTCGCCCTTCGTTGCCTCATACAGACCGTTAATCATCTTAAGGGCCGTTGTCTTTCCGCATCCGGATGAACCGATAAGTGTAACAAATTCTCCTCTTTCAATTTTTAAATTCAAATCAGGAATTATTACTGTATTTCCGTATACTTTTCTAATGTGACGGAATTCTATTGCTGTACTCATATTTCCGTTGCTCCTTGTATTTATCCTGTTGAAATATATTTACGGTTAATCTGCCTTTTACTTTAGCAATCCCTTTTTTAAAAGGAAAGCTTTTGCCACAGCTGCCGGTTCTTTCTTCTCTGTTTCCACTTCATAGTTCATCCGCTGCATATCCGTTTCAGTGATAATTTTATCAAATTTCTTAAGCACTGTGCTAAGCTTTGGATATTTATCAAGTGTTTCCTTTCGTACTACAATTCCACACTGATAAGAAGGATACATTTTCTTATCATCCTCAAGAACCGTAACATCAGCTCGTGCAAGCTGACCGTCCGTAGTATTCACCGGCATAATGTCTATCTTTCCACTGTTTATTGCACGGTACTTAAGTCCCATATCCATATCACTTGTAGACTTAAAGGAGAGCCCGTAGGTACTGCGGAGTTTATCGTAACCGTCCTCCCTCTGAAAGAAGTCATATTCTGCACCGAATACGAGTTTTCTGCTCAACTTTTGTAAATCGGAATAAGTCTTGATTTTATACTTCCTAGCAAGCTCCTTACGAATAGCAATTCCATAAGTGTCATTGAAGCCGAGCATCACTTCCCATGTGAGCCCGAGTTTCTTCTGATATTTTTCCTGAAGCCTATTGAACAGTTTCTCGGAATAAAGTTCCTTATTCTTTAATACTGTATTCCATCCTGTTCCAGTATATTCCGGGTATAAGTCGAATTCTCCTCTCTCTATTGCAGGTTCAATATTTGAGGTTCCTCCACCTACTCCCTGTGTGAGATTCACACGAAAACCCGTGTCCTGCTCAATCACAGCCTTAAGCATTTCTCCTAAAATATATTGCTCTGTCATTGGTTTTGTGGCGATACGAATAACCTTAGTTCTTTCCTTAGGAACAAAAATCCCTACTAGAAGACATATTATAATTATCCCGATAATCAGTACCAAAGCTCGATTCTGTTTCTTTGACTTTTTTCCGCGTTTAAGTATATTTGTTTCAATAAAGCCCAGTAATGAATCTGTTATAAGTGCCAAAAGAGCTATCAGCAAACTCCCTGCAACAGTCATAGCTCCATTATTTGTGGTAATACCGCGATAGATTGCTACACCAAGACCACCGGCACCTATAAAAGAAGCAATTCCCGCAAGTGCAATAGTCATAGTTACCATGTTTCTAATCCCTGATATAATCACCGGCATTGCCAGCGGCAGCTGCACATGAAACAGAATCTGCTTTCCCGTACTGCCCATACCCTTTGCCGCTTCCAGAATATTCGGATCAACATTGTTCATGCCTGTATAAGTATTCCGCACCATCGGAAGAAGTGCATAAACAGTAAGGGCAATCACCGCAGTTACATTGCCTACCCCGGAAAATGGAATCAGAAAACCCAGCATAGAGATTGAGGGAATCGTGTATAGGAAATTTATTACACTCAGTGCAGGCTTTGCACTTCTTTTGTATTCACTGATTAAAATTCCCACAAGCCCTCCAAACATAATAGCAATCAGAATCGCTGCCATAGAGATTTCTAAATGCTCTATGAGAAGTTTTCCAAAAAAGTCCCATTTAGTTTTAAATAAAAGCAGTACTTCCTGCAACATATTTTTCCTCCTGAGTCCGACCCCAAACAGCAGAATTCCTACAATAACAAATGGTATATTCCAAAATTCCGAAATACCTACATAAAAAAATCTTATTCATAAAAAAATCTTATTCTCAGATATAACTATTCTATCCCATTCACTGCATTATAAACATCTGACATTGCTAAGAAGATAGAAAAGGAGCTGCACTAATAGTGCTAATGAATTTTTTCTTTATCAACATTATTTAACAAAGAACAGAAAAAGCCCTTGAACGTCTTATATGTGAGGTGATTCCAAAGACTCAAGTGGGCTTTTTCTGTTTTATCAATAGTTTTAAATTTTATTTCACTCTAACTTTCTTCGTCAGCGACCACATACCGTAGTATGTTTTGCCTTTGACAATTTTATATGCTCTTACCTTAACATAATAATATTTCTTCGTTTTAAGCTTTTTAATTACCTTGGCGGTCTTAGTGCTTGTCGTGTATTTCCATTTTCCGGATCCCTTTTGCTTATAGGCAATTCTATATTTTACTCCGCCTCTCACCGCACCATATCCTACGGTTATTTTTCTCTTTCCTGCCTTTGGCTTCTTAACAGCAACTTTGGCAGGATTTATTTCGAAGGTCTTCGTTATAGTTCCTGTAAAATGTCCTTTGCCGGTAGCCTTTACCCTGCCCGTACCGATTGCCACATTGGATTCGTAGGAAACATCAAATTCTTCACCCTGAAAAAGTTTTCCTATGGTTAATGCAGGTCGCTTAGCCTTGCCATCGTGCACAAAGGATGCGGGTTTCAGTTTATAACTTTTTCCCGACAAATTCAGATTGGTGGAATCCGTAATCTGCAGAATCTTTCCTGTTATGCCGCTCTCATCGGAAAAGGCAAACGGCTTGCCATCCAGTTTAACAGTGTCTCCCCTTAGGCTTTCTTTCAAAGCTCCGCTTTTCTTAAGATTTAGAAGAGGAATAGCATTTCCTGCCGGATCTGTTCCTATATCCGCCTTGTATATTCTGATTGTGCCGTTCCAATTCTTCTCTGCTGATATTCCTTCACCTTTATAAGATAAAATATCTGCATCATTGATTTCAATTCTCGCTGATGATGCACCTACGGATGGATTTTCTATTTTTATTCCACTGCCTTTATCCGCATGGCTTATTAAATTCGTACCCCCGTTGATAATCACCTTTCCGGTCTTTGATCGTACTCGAATAGCATCTTCCAGGGCACTGTTCACCCGTACATTTGTAAGTTCAAACACTTGATCTTCAGCAGATTCGAATACAACTGAAAAAACAGTTCCTTTCGACTTTATAGTGCCGTTTTTAAAATAAACTCGTGCTTTGGGACCGACAGATGCCGTCTCCGAATCCAAATCTATAGTGTGCCCATTTAAATCAATATTTTTTTCTCGGTTCTCAGCAACTAGCCTGGCACCGGGTGATGGTGCAGTAATATTCTTCATCAGACGGATATTTGCATCTTGACTCTGATCTTCATATGCAGCCTTAAACTCTTCCCACGTACTGACCTCTTTCCAACCATCTTCCGCACAAGCAACTGCTGCCGACAGACACAGAGCAACTGCCACAAGGGAAAATGTAATAAAATACCTTAAATTTTTCATATATAAAATCTCCTCTCCTATTTGACCTGATTAACTTTTTATAATTACAAATCTTCATCACATTCGCCGACATTATTGCATATGTTATCAGACCATCCACAATTATATAAGGTAATACCCTCGCATGTATTCTACCACAAAAGCCTTGAATTTAACACCAAAATTATTTGTAAATAAAAACAAATAGGGCAATAACCCTGAATTATTCGTCAATTCATGCTGTCTTCCCTTGTTCTCTTCTCACAGTATATATGCTTTCATTCCCTTATCGATTATATCAAGATATCTGTATGAGACGTTACCGTAATTCTTCCTCATAGTATTCCCTGTCCTCATCTTTAAATACGTTAAAAATCACTCTCTCCATCTTGTTCGGGTTCTCCAAGAGCCAATCTGTTACTGTCTTCACTGCGATTTCTGCCGCACGTTTGTTCGGAAAGTTAAAAACTCCCGTGGAAATACAGCAGAAAGCCACGGTCTTCAGTCCATTCTCCATACACATATCAAGTGTATTCCTGTAACAATCTGATAATTCTTTTTCCAGTTCCGGTGTCAATCTGTACTGCACGATAGGGCCTACTATGTGAATCACTTTCTTTGCCGGAAGGTTGTAGGCATCTGTCAGCATCGGCACTGCTGTCGGCTGCTCGTAATTTTTGCCATATTTCTTCCGCAGAGTTCGCATCTGCCTGTCACACTCTGCTCTAAGCTGTATTCCTGCAAATGTATGAATGCAGTTATCAATACAGGCATGCAGCGGAATAAGGCAGCCAAGCATTTGTGAATTTGCCGCATTCACAACAGCATCTACCGCAAGCCTTGTGATATCACCCTGCCATATGGAAATACAGCCTTTCATTACCGGAATATCCGACAAACTGACAACTCCTTTTTCTTCCGCCCTGGCTACAAGATATTCATCCTGAGTCTTAACAATATTCTCATCTATATCTTTAGGCATGCGAATATTCATAAGTGAACGAAGAAGCCGTTTCTTTCCCTCTCTGTCCTTTGGTATTTCCAAATCTTTATATTCAACCGACTCTGCCTTGAATTCTTTTACCAGATAATCCAAGCGTTGCTCCTGCGTTACATTCTTCATCATATTGATCATCTCCTCTCAATTTGCCATGAATGTCACAATAAAGAAACTCCCTTTCCCCTCTTCTGAAATAATATCAAGCTCTGCGCTGTGCAAGTCAGCAATGTCTTTAACAAATGACAAGCCCAGACCCATTCCACTATTTATCAACTTGTTTCTTGAATCTCCGACCTGATAGAACCTATCCCAGATCTTAGTTAAATGATCCGGAGAAATTCCAATTCCATTATCAGACACTTTTAGAATAATCTTATCTTTGCTGCGTTCTAATATGATTGATACTTTGTTTTTAGTAAACTTCAAGGCATTGCTGACCAAATTATCCAGCATTCTTATCAAAAGTAATTTATAACCCTTGACCCACAGATCGGGTTCGATAACCACCTCAAATTGAATAGAGAGTTCAGCCCACTTTCTTTCCTGCTCTCTGCAAAACTCCGAAACTAAATTTGAAAGTGATAAATTATCTAAATCCGACCAATTTAATTGCTGAGTTTTTGATAATTCCAAAATTTGCTCCGTCATGTTTCTCATTAATTTTGCCTGCCGATTGATGACAGATAGTGACTCTTTAGACTCCGCAAGGCTGCCTGCATATTTCTCCCCGAACTCACTTTCGGCTAATATAACAGAAAGCGGGGTCCTCAATTCATGGGATACATTTTGATTAAACTGTTTTTCTTTCTCAAAATTTGCCTGAACAGATGAGAGCATGTTGTTAAAGACATTGGTCAGCCGTACTGTTTCAGTATACGAATGCGTATAATCTGCCAAAACACGTTTTGTATAGTCTCGACTTTCTGTAATATCTTCTGCCATCTTCGTAACATCTCTTATGGGCAGAAATGCACGAGCTAAAATTCGTTTGCCTCCGAAAGCCATAACAACTATAGAAATCGGTGCAATTATGGCTAAGGATAATAAAAACAAACTCAGTTCCTTACTCAAACCTGACGCAGACCGGATTCCACGAATCCACTTCCGTTCTTTTTCGTTGTAAACATCAAAATAGTAGAACTTTGATTGAGATGAACTATATTTAGATAATTTGCCTGATTCAAAAGAGGCATTCTCATCAAACCCCCTTGGCAATGAACCCTTCTCAAGCTTTTTATTATGATTATAGATGGCAAAATATGTGCCGTCTTCAAATGCCTCAAAATCCTCCATATCGGTGGATAACTCCATCGTTTCATGTTCAAGTTCATTTCGAGATAAGTGATCAGACCAAGCTCCTGATATAGTAAGTGCTGCACCAAACATCACAACAAACAACAATGCGGCAAAAACGGTATACCACAGTGTTACTTTAGAAACTATAGAGCCCGGTTCAGACTTTTTCTTCGTTTTTGAAAACATAACCCATTTCCCTCTTAGTTTGAATAATTGATGGATTTTGCATTTTCTTTCGAATATTTTTGACTAAGACATCGATAATATTGGACTCTCCCTCGTAGTCAAAATCCCAAATATGTTCTCTAATCTGCTCTCTGCTCAAAACAATATTAGGATGTCTCACTAAACATTCTAAGAGTTCATATTCCTTGGAGGTTAAATCAATCAGAACAGAGTTTGCGGTAACTGTCTTTTGGACAAAATCAAGGCAATAATCTCCAAAATGCACTGTACTGGTAAGGTTCTCCCTATTATCGCGCCTGAGCATAACCCTGATTCGAGCTAACAATTCATCAAACTCAAAGGGTTTAACCAGATAATCGTCTGCACCGGAATCCAAGCCTGTCACCTTATCCTGAATTGAATCCTTGGCAGTCAACATTAGCACCGGGGTCTTTATTTGACGATTTCTCAGGTACTTCAAAACGCCTAAACCATCAAGCTTAGGCATCATAATATCCGAAATGATAACATCATAATTCGACACTCTGATATAGTCCAGAGCTTCTTCACCATCATAAGCTGAATCAACACTATACTGTTGTGTCTTCAGCAGCTTCACAATGCTTCTGTTCAGATCCGCTTCATCTTCGATAACTAATATCTTCATAACACTTTTACTCCCGGTATGTTTCATAGTATTATACCATTTTATACACAAAATCTCGACCGGAAGTTTTCCGGTCGAGATTTTGTATGTTAATTGTTTAATCATCTTCAGTTTCAATTTCTTCCTGAGTGAAAATTCCTGTATTTGCGTCCAGTTCCGCTTCGATTTCTTTGTTACCTTTAACTATGCTGATCTCGTATACAATGACATTATCATCGACATCTAATTTCAATTTTTTAATCGTTGCCTTACGGTACTTTGCTTTAACTTTACTTTCCGCCTTGGATAAATCAATTTTCGGTTTAGCATTTATCAGCAGCTTATCCTCAACATCCAGACTCAAGTCCTTGGTTTCAACCTTCAAAACTTTTCCTGTCCGGCGGTCAATTTTAATTTCCTTCTCATTTTTACCATCAAGGATAATGATTTCAAAGACGGATTTTCCATATTCAACATCCCGTTCATAACCGATGACTTGTCCCTTTTTTGATTCTTTAAGAGCTTTCTTTTTAGCTTGTTTAACAGTCAACAATGTAACTTTTTTAGCATCAGATATCGAAGATGAATCTTTTTCCTTAGTTTTCTCAACTGTTGATGCAGTGTCTGATGAAGTATTTTTGTTATTCTTTTTAGCATTCATGAATGCTAATACCGACACCACGGCAGCAATAGTGAGTGAAATAGCTATAACTGTTACAAACGCTTTTTTCTTAGGTATCTTTTTCATTATTCTTTCCTACTTTCTTTCAAATATAGTTATCAAGTTCTTCTTGATGGTTTTATCTTAAATGAGAAAGATGAATCTAAAATGAATAGAAAATATTTTTTTACCTATGAAATCAAGCTCTACCCAAAGTGGTATATTTATATGATGGCGTGCTCAGGCTTACACCACCGTCTTCGTGTCTTAGAACAATAATCCCTCTGTCTCAAAAGAATCTTGTTTAATATGTAATTTCGGCCTAAACCTTTGCCTTTTGCAAACAAAGATAAATCTTTGATGTAGTAATACTTCAATGAGCAATCTCCTTCTATCGCTTGGTCCTGGCACCAACAATATGTAATTCTTTTTTATCTGGATCGTACTCTGCGACCTTAATCTTTCCAAGCAGGTGTTTATTGGTTCTAAAATAGTATTCAGCCAGGCTCTCTTGCCTTTTAGGATGATAGGATTTCAACATTACGATATACTTTTCAAAGCTTTCCGGCAAAAAAGTAAGATAAAACGCCGCCTCGTTTGTGGATCCCATCTTTGCGCTTGGCACATTTCCAGTCTCAGTCCACGTATAACATTTGCATTCAATTGCGATGGTGCCAGCCTCATCCACGATATCAAACTTGTGCTCTTTTGCAGGATCACCTATAGGAATTTTCTTTTCCAACTCAAAAGACTTTTCATAGTGCTCCTGAAACCACTCTTTGACTTGCCTTTGAAAGATAGCACCGTTTCTTGGATTATCTGAATTGCTCATCTCACTGCTCCTTATCCATTGCTTCAACCAGCTTCTTTTCAAATTCCCGAAGCTGTGCATACTGGTCGTTCAAAATCCTAAGCATGTCCTCATCTGCCATATCTTCCGGTATACTTACATGGCTGGTAATAAAAGGACATCTCCACTGCCAGTTTTCCTTCTGCTGCTTTGACGGGAAGTGCTCATTAATCCGTTCACATATGTCTTTCAAATCATCCGGGATATTTTTTGCACTAAGTGCCAGTTGCATATAAACTGACTTTCCAGTGCTGTTTATACTAAGCTCGACAAACTGAAGCTTGTCTGTCTCATTTAGCTTTCTTAGGTTTCTTTTCGGGCAGTTCCGTATACATACCTTCTAGTAGTTCTGTAATCAAATCCGTATCCTCAAATCTGTCGAATACATGCATCAATGTCTTTGAACCTTCATAGGGATAGCGCAATTCTGAATCTGCAAGAAGTTTATCAGTTGTCGGCGTTCTCTTCAGAAACAGTTCATTATCACAAATATCACCTATCAGTCTGCCATTGAGGTATACAAGATATCCGCCCATCATGGATTTTATGACAATATCACCTGCTGCGGAAAAAACCTCACGAACAAATTCGTTAAATTCATTCACTATGATTACCTCCTTCAAATTAAAATATTCCTTACTTTATGGCACACTCTTTCCCTATTTATCCTCAAAATCTTAGCAATCCATTTTCATCAAATTGAAAATTTGGACCCCATACAACTTCCCAATAATATCCATCTAAATCCGAAAAATATGCGTGATATCCACCCCAAAAAACTTCCTGTGCCTCTTTTACAATTTTTCCACCTGCTTTTCTTACTAATTCAATTACAGTATCTACATCTTCTTTATGTTCAACATTGTAGGCTAATGTAATTCCTGAAAATCCGTTTCCTTTTGGTGGATTATTTTCATCAATATCTTTTGCTAATTGTTCCAAAGGAAATAGTTCAAACTTTGTTTCCGGAGTATCAAAAAAGCATGCTGGCGGATTACTTTCTCTACAATCAGTCTTATATCCCAAACCATCTCTATAAAACTTGATTGACCTTTCCATATCTTTAACACCTAAACAAATACAAGTAATCTTGTTCATCGTTACCTTGTATGAATTCTAATTTGTCATACGATCAATTTACTTGCCAACTTGTAAACTTGTTTAATCTCTTTACTTTCTAATTTCCAGCTATCAAGCTCAATTTTAATCAACTCTGGAAATTTCTTACTAATATCCCTTAAAGCATTTCCAACCGATTTTCTTACATATTCGCTTGCATCTTCTTTTAAGTTGGCAATTCTTTCAATAGCTTCATTCGGCTTTTCCTTGAAATATGGTCTACTTGTCCATATTCTTAATCCCTCCGTAACAGCTCTCCTTGTATTAGGATTATTGTTTTTTAACCATTCATCAATTATTGGAAGTGCTTTTTCATATCCTATTTTCTTGCAAAATTCATCAAATGCCTTCGCCAATACTTCCTGAACTCTCCAATTGTAATCTTTGGAAACTTCATCTCTCATAAATGCTAAAATACCATCTTGTTCTGATAAATATCCAAAAAGAAATACACCGTACATTCTTACTTGATAGGCATCAGATTTATATGCTAAAAATGCCAAATTCTTAACATATTCATTATCATTAAATTTATAATCGGTTAAGGCTCTTTTCTCTTCCTCTTTGAAACCATTTTCTATCAAAGAAAATTCTTTTTCCAAATTCACAATATATTCTTTCAAGCAGCCTCGCCTCCTCTCAAAATGCCTATTTGTCTACACCGCTTTAATCTTCTCATTTATCAATTCAATAAATGCTATCACAGTAGCTCCTATCATAGGAAGCCCATAGGGACTTAATAAAAATCCGATAATAAGTGCTTCTATTGCTGCTTTTGGATTGTGTAACATAAAGAATGAACCAAATGCCACAAACACACAGATTGTCATTATGATATACAGTAACGCCGTTCCTATACTAAGCAGGAATGTTAAAAAGGCAGTAAGGATACTCAGCAGCAAGCTGATTGGAAATAAGATTATTTTTATTATCCATCTCATCATTTCTTATTCCTCACTTCCCAATTCATACTTTGTATCAACGCTATGCTCTCCGTATGAGAATAATTGTCCAAACCATTATATTAAAATTAAAAATCAAATTAACAGCACCATACCTCAACCTTATTATCGAAATAATCACTAACACTTTTGTACAAAGTTGTTTTTTTAAGAAGTTCTTCATTAAATGAGCCTCTTAACACCGAAGATATTTGCTTTTCATTTACGGAATTCTTACTACATCTCTTATCACAAATAACTTTAAATAATAAAATGAAATCATGTCCATTAGTAATATCTAGCATATTATCCGTATTTTGATATGATAAATTATTGATAATATCTATAAAATTAATAGGTTTACCTGAATTCAATTTTTTTAGTTGTTCAATGAATTTATCCTCATTCATTTTAGATTCATCATCAATTATAGGTTGAAAAGATAGTCCTTTGAAATTTATTTTCATTTTGTTTTCTTCATTATATTTTCTTACTTGACTAACTTTAAGCAATTCAGTTAATATATGTTCTTTCAGCTTATGAGGTTCCATTTCCCCATCGTAAAATTCATAATATATGCCATTAAATGCTTTATCAAATTGTGTGATCATCATTTCTAAGCAACATCTGTCAAAAAAAATATTTTCTCGCCTTTGGGAGCATTACAATAATCCTTATCTCTTATACCAATCACTCTAGAACTACAAATAATTTTTGATTGAACAATCTCCTCAACACCTTTTTTACCTGAAAATGATTCATAAATCGTAACATTGCTATTTAAATATCTCCTTAGAAATTTGATATCATCTTCTCCTTCAACAACAACATATACATTCTCCTTATTAATATCTGCTGCTAACAACAATTTTATATCTGAGATAATGCTATCTTTTGTCAAATTAGTTTTAATCGAATTAGTTCCCATACATTTCTCCTAAATCAATCTGAATGTCCCAATGATTATTTATTATTTGAGGAGAATGTGTTGCAACAGTAACTTTGAACTTCTTTTTTTCAGCTATTCTTAATAAATCATCCAAAAATCTCAATTGCCATTCAATATGCAGAGAAATTTCAGGTTCGTCAATCAATAAGTGAATGTTCTTATCACTTTCAAATATTAACTCATAAAATAATATTATTTCTTGTTTTTCTCCAGAAGAAAGTTGATCTAGTCTTATTTGCTCATCTGTATTTGATTTGAATACTACAATTCCCTCATCTCTAGAAATTCTTATATCTTTAAATTTAAGCCTAGAATTTATAATATCAGTAAATAAATCTAATTGTTCTATTAGTTCTTCAAAAACTTTGTATTTTTTTTCAAAATCACTAAAGTATACCTTTAAAGCCTTTGAATGCTCTTCTAAAAATTTTACTTGTTTTCCAAGTATTTTTATGTCAGAAATATTATATTTATTTAATTTTTCGAATTTCTCATTCATGTACTTTAGATAATCAGTATATTCTTCCTTTGTTATTCCCTTTTTGGTTTCAAATAGTCTATTCGGATATGAACTATCTAATTTATTTGCTTCAGATGAGTAGATACTAGAAACGATATTTATCTTTTTCTTAAATTGTTCTGGCAATTCATCAATAACATTTACAGTCTGTCTTTCATTTCTTCCATGAACTCGTTCTCTTATAAGACGCTGTTCCCTTATAAATTTGGTCTCACCAGAGTAATTTTTAACCTTTTCTCTTAATTTTACAAATTCAATGTTCGGAATTCCAATTTCCTCATCAATGTAGTTATTTTGGATATAACTTTGGATTATATCATCTTTACTAATAATCTCATCTGTTCGTCTATCAATCCACTTAGATTCATCTATTCTATAATAGAATTTTCTAAATCTTCTTATAATTTCATCCTGTAAATCTTTAACATTTATTACTAACCCATTTATTATTATTTCTTGATCTTTTTTTTCAATAGAAATTGGTTTATCATCTATATTTGAAAAAAATGATATTTTTTCGTAATCTAATCTACTGAAGAACATTATATCAAGTGAGTAAAATGCATCTATTGATTTTAAAATGGTAGATTTTCCAAAACCATTTGGACCAGTTATTATTGTAACACCCCCCTCTTTTAATTCTATTTGATAATCAAATATACCAAACAACTTTTTATAAACTATTCTACTTAACATTTTAATTATCTCCTTTTATTATTTTATAGTAACTACAACATCTTAAAATGCTTC
The DNA here is from genome assembly GCA_000510425.1 of Eubacterium nodatum ATCC 33099. Classification (GTDB taxonomy): domain Bacteria; phylum Bacillota; class Clostridia; order Peptostreptococcales; family Anaerovoracaceae; genus Aminicella; species Aminicella nodata. The sequence goes on from AZKM01000029.1 coordinate 101,549, forward strand.
AACGCATCTAAAATAGCTTCTTCCTTTTCAATTGGACACTGTGGCACTTTTTGATTTCCATTTTTTGATATATTATAGTGTTTCCTAACTTCTAAACCATATTTTCTCTTCACTTGTGCAATATAAAGTGTCGATACCTTAAAATCATACTTCTCGAGCACATAATTCTGAATTTGTTCATAAGTAGCTTTACTTTCAGCACTTGTCAAGTCCATATCATCCATAGTAAGTTCTACACTGATATGATTCTTTGAGTCCAGTTTGGAAAGCAACACGATTGTCTCCACATGCCCGGTCCAGCTGAACATTTCCACCGGTGTGGCTTCAATAAAGCCATACCCATTTTTAATTAAAAATTTGATATCTCTTGCCATTGTGGCAGGATCGCAGGAAACATATACAATCTTTTCCGGTTTCGCGTCTACTACTGTCTGCAAAAGGTCTTCCCGGCATCCTGCTCTGGGCGGATCCAGTATAACCACATCTGCTGACTTTACTCGCAAACTTTCATCTTTGAGTTCACCTGCTCTCATTAGTTCAGGAAGCATATCTTCTGATTTTCCATGCACATATCTTGCATTGACAAAACCATTTATAACAGCATTACGATTTGCATCTGTTATGGAGCTCTTTGATGATTCTATTCCAAGCACCCTAGTCGTCTCAAATGCCCTCTCCGAAATAATGCCATTATGGGTTTTGTTTCTTAAATCATTCAAAAGCCACAGCCCTATTGTCCCTGCACCGCAGTAAAGATCCAGTACCGTTTCTCCTCCTTTCAGGTCTGCATATTTTACAACAAGGTTGTACAAATTTTCCATCTGCACCGAATTTACCTGAAAAAACGACAATGGGGAAATTTCAAAGTTCATGCCACAGACTGACTCTTTAATAACAGGTTTACCGGCAATGGTAATATTTTTATCTCCGTAAACAGCATCTTTATCCTTATTTATATTTAAAATCACGCTTTCAAGGGAGTACCCGGTTTCATAAACAGCAGAATCCATCATCTCAATTAGTTTTGCCCCATTCGGTATCCCATTGCCATTGATTACAAGGATTACCATAACTTCACCGGTTTCAGCAGAAGTCCTTACCGTAACTCGTCGCAGCAAGCCTCTTTCCCATTTAGGGTCGTAAGCCGTTATATTGTCAGATTTCATAAAGACTCTTATAGCTTCTGAAACCGCAGTTACCGGTTCCTGCTGGAGCATGCACTCAGAACAGTTGACAACTTCTCTGCTTTTTGTTCTATAAAATCCTATTGACGGCTCTCCCAGATTCTCTGATACACCGCCTTTTCTTGTGATTATTCCCCCTGCCCAAATTGGCATCGTCGCTTTATTCCTATAATGAAACTTAACAGGATTAAAAAGGATTTCATTCACTTTGGGATTTTTAATACCTGCAATTCGCACCAGAGCATCTTTAACATGTTTTTCCTTAATTAATGCCTGTGCATTGTAGGTAAGTTTTCCGTAGGGGCATCCTCCACATTCCTCTTGAAGTGGACAAAACCCTTTCGTTCTCTGCTCTGAAGGCTTTAGAATCTCCATCAGCTGTCCAAAAGCATACCGCTTTTTTACTTTAGTTAACTTTACCGATACAACATCCCCTGCTACTGCTCCTCGCACAAAAACGGCAGGGCCTTCCGGCATTTTTCCAAGACCCTGACCGTCACCGGTCATATCGTCAATTTTCAATTTCACAAATTGACCTTTTTCCATTTTTACCTTTCCCTCTAATACTGACAAATTAAAATTCCGCTTACTTTTTTCTATAATACCCGCAGGCCATGATTATGCTTCCATTTTTATATGGTGCTCGCAACTGATACTCTGCTTCTATTTTTTACACGGTACTCACAGACCGGGATTTTGCTTTCATCTTTCCCTGCGATACTTGCAGATCAGAATTCAGCGTAAGTAAATTCCGGCTGTGCATTGGCACCGGAGTACAAATTATAAAAATACAGTCCAAGAAGTAACCCTGTAAATATACCTGTATAAATCAGATATTCTCTGGATGTGACTATATCTTTAATTTTCTTTATAATAATTGTAAATTGCTTCATCTATCTTCACCCATCCCGGTGCTGCCGGATGTGATGCATCCACCAGGAAATTTTTCTTATAATTATATTTTGAAAAATCTTCCACCTTAGCATCGTATTCTGCAGCAATCTCATTGATTTTTGTGGTAAAAATCTTACGTTTATCTCTAGTCAACCCCGTATAATCATACCACTTTCCATTAACAGCTTGAATGACCAAAAGAGGTTTGATCCCATGAGCATTACAAACCTGCAAAAAAGCCTTCAGATCATCATATTCCGGTGATTCCAAATAAGTTTCATTCTTGTGTATTCCCTTTGCTACCTTAAACCTATGTCTGAATTTCAAATTCCAGTCCTTTGTTTTAATGTAAAATCTGTTATTGGATTTAAACTTTCCATTGACTTTGGCTTCCTCAAGAACTTTATCCCAATTAAGGGGCTTAGCGTTTTCAATGTGGCCATTATACTTGTCTAACCTTTTTATTTTTTCGGTTTTTAAAACACCTTTTACCGTTAGTATATCTTTATCCCTTAAATAACGCTTTCTGATCTTATATGCAGTTTCCGATAAAATATTTTTGCTTCCGTCAATATTGATTCTGTTAGTCCTTGCAACCCTTCCTTCTATCGAACCGGACTTTGAAAGAAGTTTTAGCGTTCTGGCTGCCACATACCTTTTAGTGTCCTTTGATATATTAGGGTTTTCCATGAAATTTATATACGCACTTTCTGAAAATCTGAGCCCAAAATGGTCTTCGCTTACACCGTTTTTGTAAAACCAGCTTGGTGAGAGTATTAAAACCACTTTCTTTGTCTTAATCTTCGGTGCTATGGCTCCCAGCATAGTCGCATGATTTAATGTCTGGTTATACGGACCTCCCAGAGTCATCAAAGAAATATTCTGATTTCTAAACATATTCATAGGATGATATAATGTCTTCCTCCCATGTCTGAACTCCGATGAACCGAATACCACCATTGTATCATCATGCAAATTTTGAGCAACTACGCCTGAAGCTAAATCCTTGAAGGGATTATACCATGTTCCGAACTCTTTATTGTTCATCTTAAGGTCTCCGCTGAACTTAAGATGGAATAATCCGATAACCAAAATACATATGAGCGCAGAGGTAACAAACGCTGCAATTTTTTTCATTTCAACTCCTTTGTCTCTTTAACGAATATCAATTCATCTACATTCTTGACCGGACAACATTGATAATCTTATTCGGCGTATCCATTTCTTCTCTTGTAATTTCTGATGGCGCTATAACCACATCAAAGTTATCTTCTATTGCAATCAGCAGTTCTGTATAATCCAGTGAATCCATCAAGTCTTCCTCCAACAGGTTAATATCTCTATCTTCCTTTACTACTTCATCTCCACAAATCTCTTCTAAAATATCTAATATCTTTTCTTCCATTTTTTTCTCCTTATAAATCAAGTGTTTTCAGTTAATTATTCTTTAAATAAGTTTATCAAACAGCTCCGTAAATCTTCCTGAGAAGATAAAGAAGCCGAACATCACAAAGTTAAATGTCAGAAACCACGACAGACCGATAAACCAGCGTTCTTTCTTATGCTTCTTATAAAACTTGGATTTCTTCTGAAAAATCTCTGTTCCCGCAAGCAGTATGCCATGATACACACCGTATAAAATATAATAGACGGTTAATCCGTGCCATATACCCATTACGGTCATATTAACAATAAAGCCCACAGAAGCACCTGTAAGTTTATTATTAAAGGTTTTATTTCTCATAAAAGTCATCATAAGTCTTGAGAAAATAAAGTCTCTAAACCAATGTGACAAGGTAATGTGCCAGCGATCCCAAAACTCTTTAATGTCTTTGCTCAGGAAAGGCTTATCAAAATTATCCGGAGTTTTAATTCCAAATATGTAGCTTGACCCGATTGCCATTAAACTGTAACCTGCAAAATCAAAAAACAGATAGAAGCCGTAAGTGTACATGTAAATCAGCCCTGATACAGTATTTGCTTCCTTGCCGAATGTGCTCATTACTCTGTAAAACAATGCTGCCAAAACTATCTTGTAGAAAGCTCCCAAAACCATTTTAAAAATACCGGTTCCTACTAATTCCAGATATTCGCTCCTCGGCAGTACATTGTTTAAATCCTCTTCAAATCTACGGCTTCTGTCAATAGGACCTGAAGTTATAGACGGGAAGAAAATCATAAAATATAAATAATCAAGAGGCTCCTGATTCTTTACAATCCCATCAAAAATTTCTATTATAATTTGTGTTCCCTTGAAAGTCAGGTAGGATATTCCCAGAAACATGAATATCTTATCAGGATTTCCGCTTAGCCCCAATAATTTATTACAAATCAGTGGAAGCAGCGATGCCAGAAGATATAGTCTGTATACTATCTTGTTTCTCCCAAATTTCTGTCTCAATTTTATAAATGAAACTATCAGAACATAGTCATAAACACAGAATAATGCAAGCCAGCCAAGTGCGATAGGAGCATTTCTGAGTGCCATATAAACAAATACTAATGTCACCAAGAATCCGTATACTTTTATCTTCTTTTCCATATAGCCCAGTACAATTGCAGGAATAGCCAAAACCGCAAACCATACGAAAAAGTCAAACTCATCATATAAACTCATCTACAGACTTGCCTCCATTTTCTTTCTATCAATCTTTCCATTGTCAGTCATAGGAATTGAATCTACAAATACAAGTTTCTTTGGAACCATATACTCCGGCAATTTCTCTTTGAGGAAATTTCTAATCATTTTCCTGTCGGCAAAACTTCCTTCAATGCCTTCGCACACAAGAAATGCAGCAATTTGCTGTATCTTTCCGTCTCTTTTCTTAGGAACTACACAAGCCCCCTTTATCATATCCATTGCCAGTAAATTCTGCTCTATATCACCAAGCTCTATCCTGTAACCATGTAACTTAATCTGCAAATCCATTCTTCCGGAAATGTAAAGCTGTCCGTCCTTTCCGTAAAATCCCTTATCACCTGTCTTATAAATCCCTTCACCTTTATCATTAATTCCGAAAACTGCCTTCGTCTTTTCATCGTCTTCAAAGTAACCCGGGCTTACGGTATCGCCGATTATTACCATTTCGCCGGCTTTCCCCTGCGGAAGTTCATTTCCGTTTTCATCTATAATGATAATCTTCGTTCCCGGTCTTGTCTTTCCGATTGGAAGTTCCTTCTGCTCAAGCATATCATCGGTAATTAGAACCTCTGTCACCGCAACTGTGGACTCCGTAGGTCCATATGTGTTGATCACCGCGGATTTTGGAAATCTTCTCCTCAGCTCCTTCGCAGTGCTGACAGTCAACTTTTCTCCACAGAAGAAGAAATTCTTGATACATGGAAAATTTCTGTCGTTAAACTCCGGTGCAGTCATTGCAAGGTCTGCAAATGACGGCGTGGACACCCAGCAGCTCACATTATTTTCTTTTATATAGTCCAGCATTTCAGTATTATCCTGCTGCAGCTCCTTATCGATACTGCATATTGTTGAGCCGGAAGTTAAGCCGGTGTATATATCCATAACAGAAAGGTCAAAGGATAGAGGTGCCTGATTTAAGAAAATTCGTTCCTCCTCTTCAAGATCTCTGCCCAGACTCCGTGACCATTGTGTAAACCCCTCAAGGTTGTCCATAGTTATCTTAACGCCCTTTGGCAAGCCGGTACTTCCGGATGTGAATATTACATAGAAAAGATCTTTTCCCGAAATCCACTTATCTTTAGAGATTATCTCTTGATTTTTTATGATTTCTTTAAGTTCATCTATCGGATGTGCATTTTCCAGTTCTAAAGGTTCAGTTGATAAGACTAATGGATTCCCCACTTTATCTATAATCTGAAGAACCCGCTCCTCCGGCATGGAACTATCCACAGGACAGTAGGCCCTGCCTGACCTTACCGCTGCTAAAAAACAGATCGGCATCCATGGACTTTTATGACCGTACACCATTACGGGCTTTTTATTATCAACTTGAGTTTTGTCAATCCAAGCTGCCAGCTTTCCTGAAGCATCCCAAAGTTCTCCATATGCGATTTTTCCAAATCGTGAGATGAATGCGGGCTTAGTCGGCATTTCTGCTGCTATATGTTCAATTCTTTCAATAATGTTCATAATCTACCCCTTTTATCTCGCCAATTATAGCACAGCTATTCTTTGCATATCAATAAAACAGGGGATTCTTAAGACTTTTTTAAGATTTATTCACCTCTAAACCGTTGAAATTACAAGGATTCATCCATGCCCTCGCCATGCAAACAAAGCCCTTGAAGATAAATATTATCAGCTGCCTTATATATATTACACAGATTGATAAATGCAGATTTTTGCAATGGCAGAAGATATCACTTCTGTAAACATAAAAAATATGCACCGGTTTCAAGTGATTAAAATTCTCACAAAACAAACGGTGCATAGTCTGACAGATATTAAATTATGGAAAAACCGTATCACTCATGTATACTTCATGTCTATATGATGTAAACTGATACACCATACCTTTGCTTTAACCGGATTTTCTATGTCTGTTTCAGATCCATAGGACAAAATTGATACATGCGAATTATTTCTTGATTTCATCCATTTTATATATGAAAGTCAGTTTATCATAATTTCCGGAATCCTCAAAGCTGTTATACTGCTCTGCCGCTTTCTGAAGGGCTTTTGCATTGTTTACAGCTTTTTCTATTCCCTTCGCATCCAGTCTTGCTATTTCTGATTTCAATGTGTCTACCATTCTTGAAATCCCTTGATTCAGAGCCTTGGAACCCTCAGCAAGTTTTAACGCTCCCTCTGCAAGTTCCCCTTCCTTACCGAAAAAAACAATCGTACCTTTATAGAGCTTCATGGAGCCTGAATTCAACCTTCTTATTCCCTTTACGAGAGTTTTGCTGCCTCCCTGAAGAGCGATGATGCCTGCATTCAGTTCTTTTGAGCCCTGAACTAATTTGCCGGCTCCCGGAATAAGTTCGGATTTCACAGCTGAACTTGCTGCCTTAGTGCCCGCCGCCAGAGCTTTATTGCCGGAAGCTAATGAATCGGCACCCTTTACTAATCCGTTTTTATCAATTCCATCTTTTATGGCAGCCACTCCATCCATATATCCGGAGATATTCTTTTGATAAGTCTTTAATCCTCCGATAAGCTTCTCACTTTCCTTTACAGATTGAGTAATAACTTTCTTTTGAGCCATAAGCTCTGCCCTCTTGTTAACAGCTTCTATATAATCCCGGGTACCGGTCTGTCCTGCTGCTTCAAGAGCTTTAACGCTCTTGTCTGCCTGAGCTATTCCATTATCAAGGGTCGGTATTAGATTCTTCTGCTTAGCACAAGATGCTTCTATGCCCCCTATCATCTGTGCAAGTCCGTTTTTCAGGGCATCATTGTTTTGAGTAAGTTTTGACAGACCCCCATCTAAAGACTTGATTCCATCAAAAAGTTTTTCACTTCCGGCTTCCGCCCGGTCAGCTCCCGCTTCCAATGCTTTGAGCCCACTGCCCCTCTTATTTTCTGCATTAGGTGATGTGCCGAGAAGCCGCTTTAAGCCTGTCAAAAGTCCGCTGTTTCCTTCATAAAGTTTCTGTGAACCCTGCTGAAGTTTCCCTATTCCGGAAGAAAGTCCGGGTGCCTTTTCATTAAGAGTTTTATTGCCGTCAGCAACCTGTTTCGTTGCCTTTGAAATTTTCCTGCCGGCTTCCGTTAATTTTGAAGCACCCTTTGCCATCTGCAAATTCCCCTTTGCAAGCTTGGAAGAGCCCTGAAGAAGTTGATCCGTTCCTTTCTCAAGCTGAGATAATTTGTTCTGCAAGCCTTCCATAGTGTTTACTTTACTCATATCTATATTTTTAAACAAATCTGTAGAAACCATTGAGTAAACTTCATCAAGCTCAAAATCTTTTACACGGGCTTTTATGTTCACTTCGCCGGGAAAATCAAGCCCCTTTGATTTCAGTCCTATACTTTCATTCATTCCCGGAAAGGCAAAACCTGCCACCATTTTTTTATCTCCGTCATCAATTACTCTGCCACTATCAATTTTCACATTTGAGAATTTATCTCCATCCAAAATCATTCCTGTCATTACCATAAATGGAACATAGACATTTCCACTTTTTATATGATTTTTATATTCGATTCGGATATTCACATCCCCGTCTTTTCCTGCAAGTTTTTTGGCTTCAATAGGCTCTCCGTTTAAAGTATACGAAACCTTCATGGTTACGGGAATCTGTGCATCTTCAAAACCCTTATAATAAAGTTTATTATCATGGCTCACAATTCTCTTATACTCTGAACCTTTAGAATCCTGCATTATATAGACAGTTTCCTTATGTTCATCCTTTGACTGACCCGCTTTCTCAGCATTTGTTTTATAATTCTTACCGGTTCCTTTGAAATTTTCAGACTCTGCAAACGATGATGCTAACGCAAACAAGCTGACCAGACTTATTATCAACACCAAAACTAAAATTCTTTTTTCTGTAGCTTTGAAATCTGCTTTCATACCATATCCCCCTCACTTTTTTTATATAAATCTCCCATTCCAAGAGTGGTTTTACAAATTATTTTATCAAATGCCATGAGCATTGCCGGTAAAATCAAAATTACTGTTGCCATACTGATTAACGCTCCTCTTGCCATTAAAATACATATTGTACTGATTACGCCCACATCAGAATACAATCCCACTCCAAATGTTGCCGTAAAAAATCCTGCGGCACTTGTTATGATAGATGGCATAGATGTTGCGGCTGCCGTTATTATGGCATTACGCTTATTACTTCCTCCCATTCTTTCAGTCTTATACCTTGTGGAAGTCAATATTGCATAATCTACAGTGGAACCCAGCTGAATCGTACTTATACACACCGGTACAATAAATGCAAGCTCAAGACCTGTATATCCTGAAATACCAAGATTTACATAGATTGCAAACTCAATGACCGCAACCAGAATAACAGGCAGTGTTACGGATTTCAGTACAAACATTATGATGAAAAATACTGCAATTATAGAAATGATATTTACAACTTTGAAATCATTTCCCGTCAAATTTATCAGATCCTTCATAGCCGGACCCTCGCCGATGACCTTCGCCGACTTATCGTATTTTTCTGTGATTTTATTTATTTCATCAATCTGTGCATTGCACTTTGATGTAGAAACCTTATACTCCGAATTCACCATTATCATCTGATGCTTGTCGCTGAGCAATGAATTCTTGATTTCATTCGGCAAAAGTTCTTTTGGAAGAGCTGAACCCAAAAAGGCATCTGCACCTAAAACATTCTTTACACCCGGAACCTTTTCAATATCTTTAGTCATTGCACTGCCCTTTTCGCCGGAAAGCTCTGCATCTGCAATAATCATATGAGTTGTTCCGATATGAAAATGCTCTTCAAGTTTTTTATTTGCTTCAAGAAAAGGTGCCTGCTGAACAGATAAACCCTGTCTTCCGTTTAAAATTTTCTCAAAGTCGTACACAACATTATTCTTTTCATAGCCGTAAATCGCAGGACCTGCCAAAAGCAAAAATATGATTATATATAAACCATATCTCGAAGTCAAACCCTTTGCCAGGTTGTGAGTATCGGGAATAAGCGTTCTATGCCTTGTCTTTTTAAGTATTTTTCTGAAAAACAGCAGCATTGACGGAAGAATAGTTATACTTGAAATCACACCTAAGATTACACCCTTTGCCATAACAATACCCAAGTCAAGTCCCATGGTATAGGTCATAAAACAAAGTGCCAGAAAACCTGCAACTGTTGTAATTGAACTTCCCGTTACAGAAACCAGGGTATCATTGACAGCTCGAGACATTGCCTGCTCATCATCTTCACCCTCGTCCAGATTTTCCATATAACTGTGCCAAAGGAAGATAGAATAATCCATGGTAACGCCGAGCTGAAGCACAGCTGCAATAGCCTGCGTAATATAGGAAATCTCTCCGAAGAAAATATTACTTCCCATGTTGTATAAAATTGCCATTCCAATACAAATAAGGAATATAACCGGTGCCACATAGGAATCCAGCAAAACCATCATTGCAAGAAGTGAAAGAATTACGGCGATAACTACATATTTCAGTTCCTCTCCTTCGCAAAGAGACTTTAAATCCTGAATACATGCCGTCATTCCCGAAACATAACAGTTCTTAGTGCTGACACTCCTGATTTCCTTAATTGCCTCAAGGGATCCTGAGTCCGATGTGGATGTATTGAAAAACACCACAATCATAGAAGCTTTCTTATTGTCAAAATGCTTTCTTATAAGCTCAGGATACATACTTCTCGGTACTGAAGGATTGATGACCTTGTTCAAATCCAAAACCGAATCAACATGTTTAATTTTCTTATATTCAGATACAACTCCTGCCACATCTTTTTTAGACATATTCTCTGTAACTACTATCGAAAATCCACCCTTTCCAAACTCTTTCAAAAGCAGATCCTGACCTTTCATAGTTTCCATATCCTTAGGCAAATACGAAAGCATATCGTAGTTTATCCCTGTGGACAGATAACCTATGGTTGCAGGAATTAGTAGAAAAAGAGAGATTAATAAAATCAATGTACGGTACTTTACTACCTTTTCGCCCAACTTCATGCTATAACTCCCTTCAAATTCAGTGAAATAATAGCACAAAGCCGAGGCACATTCAATGTTGCCCCGGCCTTTCTTTCTATACAATTTTATGCTTTTGTCTAATTTTCTAACACTTGTTTGGTATTGTAGTAAAAAATATTATAACAGCTAAGAATTACTACATTTTTCAAACAGGTTTGAGCCATATTACAAAGTTTTCTTTCCTCTACCATATTTTTATTTTTTCTTTTTCAAAGAGATATAATTCCTGCCCGGAACGAGATCCCTTCCCTGTATACTGGCAAGTTCGGTCATCGTAACCATTTCAAAGTTTTTGGCTTTTAGAAATCTACAAATTCTGTCCACCGCCTTTGCCGTCGGCATGTGAATATCGTGCATTAAAACTATATCTCCGTCTCCTGCAAACTTTTTGATTTTCCTAAAGGTCTTTTTTGAACTTTTGGTCTTCCAATCAAGCGTATCTATAGACCAATATATATTAGCTCTTTTCATTATGCTCAAAACAAGCCTGTTAAACCCTCCATAGGGTGCTCTACATAATTTTGCAGGCTTTCCAACAGCAATTTGGATAAGTTTATCTGTTTTCTCAATCTGCTCATTTATCTTCTTTTTTTTAAGGTCTGTCAACAGCGGATGACTATATGAATGATTTCCTATTTCGCACCCCTGTGCAGCTTCCTGTCTTAAAAGTGTCATTCCTTTGCGATTAATCATCTTCCCTACAACAAAGAATGTGGCTCTGCAATTATTTTTCTTAAGAGCCTTCAAAACAATCGGTGTGGTTATCCTATTCGGCCCATCATCAAAAGTTAATGCAATATGCTTCTTTTTAGGGTTATAGGTTAAAACCCCTTTTTTCTTAACATATCCGTATATAGGTTCGCCATCCTTATCTCTACCCGTCTTAATTTTATACAAAAGGCTGCTCTGAGCGGTGGGATGAATTTTATCTCCAAATGACAGAGTTTTTATAATCTTTGCGTCATCTTCTAAGCTGTTATATACATCGACATTGTCTTTAACCACTGAAAATCCAACACCTTTTGGAACATTTACCAGTTTTACCCGCTTGGGTGTATGAGTATGAGGTGTCCAGATATACACTATAATTGCTGCAACAATGAAAACTACTAATTTTACTATTGAACTCCTATATCGTCTCAAATCAATTTCCTGCCCTATCTCCAACTTCTATCTTTAGAGATTAAGTTTAGCATTTTTCATGATTATAATCAATAATGTAAGGATATCTTCACTTAAAATTACGAAATTTGCTATTCTCCCAAAAGCCATTTCATATCATCTGCAACAGTTCCAATTCCTGAGATTCCAAAGTTTTCTACAAGTACATCTGCAACATTCGGCGATAAAAATGCCGGAAGTGTCGGTCCCAGGTGAATGTTCTTAACACCCAGATATAGAAGTGCAAGCAGAACAATTACAGCTTTCTGTTCATACCATGCTATGTTATATGCAATCGGAAGTTGATTTATATCCTCAAAACCGAATATTTCCTTCAGTTTAAGTGCAATCAAAGCCAGTGAATATGAGTCGTTGCACTGTCCGGCATCAAGTACTCTTGGAATTCCGCCAATATCCCCAAGATCCAATTTGTTATATTTATATTTTGCACAACCTGCGGTTAAAATAACGGTATCCTTTGGAAGTGCTTTTGCGAAGTCTGTATAATAGTTCCTGGATTTCTGGCGACCGTCACAGCCTCCCATTACTACAAATTTCTTGATTGCACCGGATTTTACTGCATCTACAACTGTATCTGCAAGAGCAAACACCTGCTCATGTGCAAATCCTCCAATGATAGTCCCCCGTTCAATTTCTGCAGGAGGCGGACAGCTCTTAGCCTGCTCAATAATAGGACTAAAATCCTTGATTTCACCGTATTTTCCATCTATGTGCCTGCATCCCTCAAAACCTGCTGCACCCGTTGTCCATAGACGATTCTTGTAGCTCTCTTTAGGTGGAACGATGCAATTAGTTGTCATAAGCACAGGGCCATTAAATGACTCAAATTCTTCTTTCTGTTTCCACCATGCATTTCCGTAGTTTCCTACAAAATTATCATATTTCTTGAAGAATGGATAGTAGTGTGCAGGCAGCATTTCTGAATGTGTGTAAACATCCACTCCCGTATCCTTAGTCTGTTCAAGCAGCATTTCAAGATCCTTCAGGTCATGACCTGAAACAAGAATCCCCGGCTTTGTACCGACTCCGATATTAACTTCTGTGATCTCAGGATTACCGTAAGTGGAGGTGTTTGCCTTATCTAAAAGTGCCATTCCCTGCACGCCCCATTTGCCGGTTTCTAAAGTTAATGCAATCAGATCATCAACTGTCAAAGAATCATCTAAAGTCTTTGCCAGTGCCTCCTGCATAAAAGCATCAATTTCTTCATCATCCTCTAATAATGCATTTGCGTGCTTTGAATAAGCCGCCAATCCTTTCAAACCGTATGTGATAAGCTCCCTTAGCGAACGAATATCCTCATCTCTCGTTGCCAGAACTCCTACGACCTCAGCCTTTAGTTCAAACTTATCTTCACTATCATTCCAAAGTGCAGCCTCAGGAAGAGATGACTTATCTTCAACGCAGTCCAGCAATCTGCTCTTTGCTGCTAAAGTATTCCTTATCTCGGTTATGATAGCTTGCTTATCAAAGTTAGCATTTGTAATTGTGATGAAAAGGTTGAAAGATACCATATGGCTGATTTTTCTGTCTACCTTTTTTCCTTCTTTACGCAGCTGCTGAGCTACTGCTGAAATCCCCTTTGTAACATAAATCAGCAAATCCTGCATTAAAGCCACATCAGGTTTCTTTCCACATACCCCGGAAACTGTACATCCTGCGCATCCTGCTGTTTCCTGACACTGGTAACAAAACATTTTATTTTCCATTTTCCCCTCCTCAAATCTATATAAATAATATTTAATGACTTTATATTAAGCATCCAAGGAGTTTTTTTCCGTAACATTTGTTACTATGAATTTTTTTTCAAAACTGTCTACGGTTTTTGTGATACAACATAGAAAATCGGTTTTTGGATATTTGGCTTTTCATAATAAAAGAACCGATTTTACCAATGTATTTACGGCAAAAGTTCGGTTCAATATAAGCTGAATCTTCAAATTAACTCTGATATTATACCATTAGATGGTATAGAAACTCTCAATGGCAGGTTTCTATTGTGCTAAATCAGTTTCGATATTACATAATCAGCAAACTCTTTACATGTAGCTCCCTCGGAAGTCCCCGTCACTGAAACTTTTTTTTCAGTAACCGTACATTCAGAAAGAGCCGCTTCAAGCCCTGACGCCTTGGCAGTGTAGCCGATGTGCCTTAAAAGCATAACCACAGCCTGAAAAAGACTTGCAGGATTTGCATATTCTCCAAGTCCTGCCTCAATCAGCCTTGGAGCACTACCGTGTACCGCCTCAAACATAGCATATTGGTCTCCTATATTTGCACTTCCTGCAGTTCCCACTCCGCCCTGAATTTCTGCGGCTTCATCCGTAATTATATCACCGTACAAATTCGGCAAAAGAAATACCTGAAACTTATCCCTTATATTCTTATTGACCAAATTGGCAGCCATTATATCTACATACCAGTCTTCAATCTCTATATCGGGATAGAAGCTTCCAATCTCATGACATATTCTGGAAAAATTTCCGTCTGTCTTTTTCATTATGTTTGCTTTGGTAACAACTGAAACCCTATCTTTTCCGTTGGCAGAGGCGTACTCAAATGCCTTCTTTGCAATCCTTCTGGTACCAAATTCAGAAGTCACCTTAAAATCTATCGACAGTATTTTGGGAAACTCTATTCCGCAGCTTCCCAGAGCATACTCACCTTCTGTATTTTCCCTAAAAAATATCCAGTCGATATTTTCTTCAGGAACTGAAATCGGTCTGACATTAGCGTAAAGGTCAAGTTCCCTTCTCAGCTTGACATTGGCACTTTCAAGATTTCCGCCCTTTGGCGTTGTGGTAGGACCTTTAAGCAGAACATCACAGGTTTTAATTTCTTCCATAACCGTTTCCGGCACTGCTTCCATCTTCGCCAAACGATTTTCTACTGTCAATCCTTCAATAACTTTTAAAATAATCTTACCGCTATCAATTTCTTCCTTGAGAAGAACCCTGAGAAGTCTCTCTGCCTGTTCCATTATTATAGGTCCGATTCCGTCACCGGCACAAATACCTATGGTAATATGTGATAACTGGAAAAAATTCTTGTTTCCCCCGAATTCTTCCTTCAAAGTCTTTATTCGTGCAAGCTGATCAAGTAAAAGGTTTCTGAATTGCCCTGTTGCATCTGCCACTTCTGACATTTCATTCATTTCTTTTATGCCGGATTCCACTAAATCCACTACAAATGAATCCATTTTTCTATTACGATATTTCTCTTTTCGGTTGGTTCTTTCTATATTCTTTTCTCTATTTCTGATGGCATTTTTTAAATTAAGTCTTTTTCTACCGAACATTTTATCTTGCCTCCGTTGCTACATAGGAAAGAAGTCCTCCTGCCTTTAAAATTGCCCTTTGCCTATGGGTAAAATTACACACTGCTTTAATTTCCCTTGAAGTTCTTAGATTTTTAAGAATTAACTTGCCGGAATCTATCCCTTCAAAAATATTTTCAATGCTTATCTCATCACCCTGAAAAATTTCATCATACCCTTTCGGATTTTCAAAAGTGAGGGGCATAATACCTGCATTTATAAGGTTCGCTTCATGTATCCTGGCAAAGCTCTTTGCAATTACGACTCTGACCCCAAGATAAAGAGGTACCAAAGCTGCATGTTCTCTGGATGAACCCTGACCGTAATTCTCACCACCTACTATGATGCTTTTCCCTTCCGCCTTTGCTCTTGCTGGGAAATCCTTATCACATACCTCAAAACAGTACTGAGACAGGTACGGAATATTGGACCTGTAAGGCAAAATTTTTGCTCCTGCCGGCATTATATGGTCTGTGGTTATATTATCTGAAACCTTCAGGGAAACCTTTGACTTAAATGAATCCCTTAGGGTATCTCCCTTTGGAAATTCCTTGATATTGGGACCTCTTAAAATTTCAACATTTCCCGCTTCATTTTCAGAGGCAGGAGAGATAATCAGGTTATCATCGACTTTAAATTTTTCAGGCATATCAATCTTAGGTATGTCCCCCAGTTTTTCGGGTTCTGTAATCTCTCCGTAAATTGCCGCAGCAACTGCCGTCTCAGGAGATACAAGATATACTTTTCCATCCTTCGTTCCGGATCTTCCTTCAAAGTTTCTATTGAAGGTTCTCAACGATACACCCTTGGAATTCGGGGAGAAGCCCATTCCGATACAAGGTCCGCAGGCACATTCCAAAACCCGTGCACCACCGGCAAGTATATCTGTAAGCGCACCACACTCTGCCAACATTGATAAAACTTGTTTTGATCCCGGTGAAACGGATAAGCTGACATCAGGGTTTACGGTTTTCCCTTTGAGCAGCGCTGCAACCTTCAGCATGTCGTAAAGAGATGAATTGGTACATGAACCTATGCATACCTGATCCACCTTTGTCCCTGCTACGCTCTCCACATCTACAACATTATCAGGACTATGAGGACAGGCAATTTTCGGCTTGAGTTTAGATAAATCTATATCTATAATCCGGTCATACTCTGCATCTTCGTCACTTTCCAACGGAACGAAATCATCTTCTCTGCCCTGAGCTTTCAAAAATTCAAATGTTACCTCATCAGATGGGAATATGGAGGTTGTTGCACCCAGCTCGGCCCCCATGTTGGTGATTGTAGCTCTTTCCGGAACAGACAGAGCCTTAATACCCTCTCCGCCCCATTCTATTATGGCTCCTACTCCGCCTTTTACCGATAAAATTCCCAGAATTTCTAAACTAATATCCTTTGCCGTTACAAATGGATTAAGATTTCCCACCAGGTTCACCTTATACATCTTCGGCATTGTAATATAGTACGCTCCACCTGCCATGGCAACTGCCACATCAAGCCCGCCTGCACCCATGGCAAGCATACCGATTCCTCCGCCTGTTGGAGTATGGCTGTCCGAACCGATTAAGGTTTTTCCCGGAATCCCGAATCTCTCCAAATGAACCTGATGGCAAATTCCATTTCCCGGTCTTGAGAATTTCAAACCGTATTTTTTTGCCATTGACTGTATGAATCTATGGTCATCTGCATTTTCAAAGCCCGACTGTAATGTATTATGATCTATATATGCTACGGAAAGTTCAGTCTTTACTCTCGGAATTCCCATAGTTTCAAATTCCAAATATGCCATGGTTCCGGTGGCATCCTGAGTCAAGGTCTGGTCTATTCTGACGGCAATTTCCTCACCCTTCTTCATTTCTCCGGAAACCAGATGACTCTTTATTATTTTCTCTGCTATTGTATACCCCATTATTTGTTTTCCTGTCCCTCTCTAAAAGCACAAATACTTATATAAGCATTTTCAATGTGATTTTTCATAAGTCTTTCTAATTTATTCTCATCCTTTTCTTTCAGTGCACCATAAATTTCTCTGTGTTCCTTTATAGACTCCAACTGCCTGTTTTTGCTGCCCTTTAGGGATGCACTTCTATATTTTATTATTTTTCTGTGCAGTGGTAATAAGATTTTTTCTAAAACTCTGCTGCCGCAATATTTGTAAAGTGTCGCATGAAAATCCGTATCAAG
Source organism: Eubacterium nodatum ATCC 33099 (assembly GCA_000510425.1). Classification (GTDB taxonomy): domain Bacteria; phylum Bacillota; class Clostridia; order Peptostreptococcales; family Anaerovoracaceae; genus Aminicella; species Aminicella nodata. Next base: position 118,941 of record AZKM01000029.1, read on the forward strand.
ATCTCTGATTTTTTCCGTATCACCCTTCATGGCATAAAACTCCTGATGCTCAACTATATTCTCTAAGTCTCTCAGGCCATCTTCATCAATCAGCTTACATGCCCTGCATACTGCCAAAATCTCTATCCTTCTCTTTACCTCATAAAAGTCATCCACATCCTCATCTGTTATTCCCAAAACCACAGTTCCGGAAGGAGAATCGCCGACAAGCCCTTCCTCGCTTAATCTTCCCAACGCTTCTCTGATGGGAGTTCTACTGACTCCAAGTTCTGAAGAAAGTCTTTTTTCACTTATGATTTCACCAATCTTATACTTTCCGCTCAAAATATCATATTCAATCTTTTCAAAAACCTGATTTGAAAGAGATACACTCTTATACTCAATCATTTTCTTAACTCCTTAATTTTCATTCGCATTTCTCTGTTGGAAATGTTCGTATTCCTCCCATTTTCGTACAACTCATCGATCCATTCTTTCAATTCCAGAACTAATGGGTCTTTTTTATCGACCTGCTTTTCCATAGGAAGTTCAAAATGCTCGTTAATCCAATACGCAATTCCTGCAAGTCCGCTTGTCTTTCCTACCGTAACTCCCGGCTTCTTATTTAGCAGTTTTTCTGTGTTGAAAATTGTATAAATTTCCTGATCCTTCAGTAGTCCATCTGCATGAATACCTGCCTTCGTCATATTGAAGTCTTCTCCAACAAAAGGTGTCCTAGGCGGTATTACATATCCTATCTCATCTTCAAAATATCTGGCTATTTCTGTAATCGCTGTCGGATCCATTCCATCAAAGGAACCTCTGAATCCGGCATATTCGAACACCATTGCCTCAAGAGGAATGTTTCCCGTTCGCTCGCCTATTCCAAGGAGAGAACAGTTGACGGAGCTGCAGCCGTAAAGCCAGGCTGCCGAAGCATTAGAAACTGCGTGATAAAAGTCATTGTGACCGTGCCATTCAAGCATTTCACTCGGAACACCGGAATAGTGTTGAAGACCGTAAATTATTCCCGGCACACTTCTCGGAAGTGCCGCACCACTGTATGGAACGCCATATCCCATGGTGTCACAAGCTCTGATTTTAACCGGAATCTTCGTTTCTTTAGAGAGCTTCATAATCTCATTTACAAAAGGAACTACAAATCCATAAAAGTCAGCTCTGGTCAAGTCTTCTAAATGACATCTGGGCACTACTCCGGCTTCAAAAGCCGATTTAATGGTTCCAAGGTAGTAACCCACAGCCTGAGACCTTGTCATTCCCATTTTCTTAAAAATATGATAATCACTGCAGGAAACTAAAATCCCCGTTTCCTTAATGCCCATCTCCGTTACAAGCTTGAAATCCTCCTTATTTGCACGAATCCATGTGGTTATCTCCGGAAACTTGTAATCGAGCTCCATACATTTCTCCACGGCTTCTCTATCTTTTTCCGTGTAAATAAAGAACTCTGATTGGCGTATAATCCCGTAAGGTCCGCCTAGTCTTGCCATAAGTTTATAGATTTCAACTATATTTTCCACCGAATAAGGGGGCATCGCCTGCTGACCATCTCGAAATGATGTATCTGTAATCCAAATATCCTCAGGCATCGCCATGGGTACTAACCTGTGATTAAAGGAAACCTTAGGCGCATCTTCATACCCGTAATTATCTCTCATTAAATTCGGCTGCTCAACATCCTGTAACGAATACTTGTAACTGGACTGTTCCAGTAAATTCGTTTTCTTAGATATCTCAAACATCTCTATCCTCCAATGTCATAATTTCATTTCTATCATAATTCACTTTATTCATAATTTACTTTATTGTAATAAACGAAAAAACTATACTGACATTCCTGTATACAAGTATATCTTTGCCATAAAAAAAAGTCAAGACAATTAAAAACCACCGGATACAGCGAACCGGCGGTCTTAAATTCATATATTCGGTTTATAGTTTTCCCACTAAATCCAGACTAGGCTTGAGAGTTTCCTGTCCCGGTCTCCATCTTGCAGGGCAAACATTGTCACCGTGTTCTGCCACAAACTGACAAGCCTGAACTTTTCTCAAAAGTTCTTCAGCGTTTCTGCCAATATTCCCTGCTACAACTTCGTATGCTACTATTTTACCCTCGGGGTTGACGATGAAGCTTCCTCTTTCAGCCATTCCGTCACTGTCAATCAAAACTTCAAAGTCCTTTGCAAGTACATGTGCAGGATCTCCCAACATAGGGTATTTAATTCCCTTGATCAGCTCTGACTGTTCATGCCACTGTTTATGCACGAAATGTGAATCACATGAAACTGAATATACTTCGCACCCGATTTTCTCAAATTCGTCATACTGTTCTGCAAGATCTGCAAGCTCAGTCGGACAAATAAATGTAAAGTCTGCGGGATAGAAGAAGAATACACTCCACTTTCCCAACACATCCTCTTTTGAAACGGTTTTAAAATTATTATTCTGATAGGCTTCTACTCTGAAATCGCCTATTTCCTTTCCGATTAATGACATAATATACTCCTTTTTTTTGATTTTTTAGTATGATATTTTTAGTTAAAGCTAATTAACTAATAGTATAATACCCAATCCAAAATATTTAAACCAAAATATATTATTTTTTCATTAAAATTATTAAGTCACGCATAGTCAGTCATCTTGTACTTCTGTTTCGTTATTGTCAATATTTTCTTCTCGGGAATCGTTTTCTTCCTTTGATGCCTCTTCAGCATCAACTTCAGCTTTGCTTCTATCACTCAATTCCTCTTCCTTTTTCAAAACATCTTCAAAAAGTTTATCTATCGCCTTTGCTGATGCTTCTTCCGAAAGTTTGTCCGCAGCTTTATCTGTAACATTATTCAGACCTTCACCGCCAACCGCATTATCCGCCATTTTAGCTTCTTCCATCTTAGAGAGTGTACCCCCGCTCTGAATCGTATCCAAAGGAGAAGGCTCCCCCTCATTGACTTTCTTTGCAAAAGGATGGAGTTTAGAAAGATTTCCTGTTTCTGCCTTTGACTGCTTATCAGAAGGTTTTTCTGCAATCTTTACCGGGATATTATGAAATCTCTTATATGTTCCACGAACCCTTATCATAACCATTATTTGAATAAAAAAGGCTAAAATAAACAGGACTACGATTAAAGCAATAACGCCGTAAATCTGAGCTGTTCCAAGTCCTGAAACCTCTTGAAATTTTTTTAGACCTCCCATGTTATCAAAAGAATTTTCCATGTTCCCTATCTTTGTTATTACCTTATAGATAAAGAGGATAATGGACACACTGCCGGCTGCCATTAGAATGTTCAGCAAAATATATCCCACCCATAATCTGGTACACTTCCTGGAATAAGGTTTATCTTCATGCTCCATGGCAACATCGGCACAGCCGCCTAATAAATTTTTTATCGCAAGAAGGGATACAATCCATATTATCAGCGCTACAACAACTGTCACTCCAATTATAGCCATAGCCTTGGTACCCAGATTGAATGCATCGTTAACACTGCCTGTGCTTAAGCCTCCTGCGACAGTACCTGCCACAAGATAGGCAGTCAATGCTATTAGTCCGATTCCTGCAAAATTTCCCACAAACTTAATAATGTAGTACTTTCTGGCATTTCTAAACTTATGAGAAACATCCTTTACTGCCGAAAGACCTGCTATAATCAAAATCCAGCTTAAAAGTCCTCCAATAGCTGTAATCCCAATGTTTGTATACACTGCATACTTTGGATCGGTAACATTCAAAGCCAAAATACCTTTTGCCGCTGAACCGATTATTCCGGTCAACATGATTAAAAGAAATCCAAAGAATACCGAATTAAGCCCTCTCAAGCTATATTGTTTTTCACCGTTTTTCATATCTTTTCCTCCAACATCACTTAATTAGTAGCAGCCGATTCAGTGGAAATAACTTTTTGCATAACCGTATTTGCAACCGGTCCGGCAACCGAACTTCCATATCCGCCATTTTCAACGCACACAATAAAGGCATAAGGATAGTCACTATTTTTTATGAAGCCTGCAAACCAGGCATTTGAATTTGATGTGCCTACCTCTGCAGTACCTGATTTTGCATATATATCAAGTCCCGGGAAATTACCCTGTCCGTATTCCTTATTCACATTATTTTTCATCATATCTCTAAGTCTTTTTGCAGTTGAACTTTCTATCATCTGCTCAGTCTTTTCGCCGCCTCCTGCAGCTTTGTGCAGTATCCTTGGAACAGTTCCTTTTCCATCCGTTGCTATGGCACTTATATAGACCAGCATCGAACATGGATTGATTTGATCTTTCCACTGTCCGATTCCTGCCCAGGCAAGACTTAGCGGTGCATATCCGGGAAACTTGAAACTGCCTTTTGCATTCTTGACCCCATCTATGTTATATTGAGTCGTTAACCCTAATTTCTGACTGTACTCCTTCATCTTACCTGCACCAATCTTCTCCGTCAATTCAGAAAATCCACAGTTGCAGGATGATGCGAGGGCTCCTGCAAAATCCACTCTGCCGTGGGGTCTTGTGCATGTAATTTTCCCCCCGTTAATCGTTCTTGAGCCTGTACAGGTATAAGACCAGTCCTCCAAACCATTATAGTTTTCAATTGCTGCTGCGGATGTAACTAATTTGAAAATAGATCCGGGAGTCATAGCCCCACTTAAAAACTTATTGACAAAGGTTCCTGCAGGAATGTCTTTTCCCTTCGGGATATGTTTAGGGTCAAATGTAGGTGTACTCACCATACATATTATCTCACCGGTTCTATAGTTGTATACCCCCACTAAACCGTTTCTACCCGCCAAAGCTTTATATGCGGTTGCGGAAATATTTTTATTTATGGCTAAGGTTATATTCTTACCCTTTCCGTTCATGCTATATGTACCTGTTATGAGATTATATCCTAGAAGTTTATCTCTGAATGCGGTTTCTGCACCGGTTACAACATTTCCCTGTAAATCACCTACGGCATGGGCAGTGGCCTTTCTAACAGTTTCACTGCGATTCCATTTTATTTTCCCGTTCTTCGTTCCGATCAACAGGTTACCGCCTGCATCAAATATATTTCCGGATGCAACCTGCCCGTTATTATAAATATGCGAGTTATAGGGATATGTAACCCAATCTCCTGCCCTGGTTATAAATCTATATAGGTATATACATATACCTACAAAAAGACATGCCGCAAGAAGAAGACAAATTATCCCTCTGCGTTCAAGGTTCTTCATAGTCTATCTTCCTCCTCTCCTATTCCTCTGTCCTTCAGACTTACTGCAAAGCTTGCATTTTGCCTTGTATCTGCAGATTTAAGGAATGCCAAAAGCCCCCAAGATGCTATCATGGAAGTCCCACCATAAGATAAGAAAGGAAAAGCAACTCCCATAAAAGGTAACAGATCAAGGGATCCCAAGACATTCAACATGGTCTGAAAAATAAATATGGACATGGCGGAACATGCAGCAATAGTGTAGTAAGTTGACCGTCCGTTTAAAATTGACCTATAAGCAAAAATGGATAATGTCAAAATGGCAAGCACGCTTAAAATCGCAATTATCAGCCCCCATTCCTCTGTTACAACTCCAAACACCAAATCCGTTTCTGCCGCTTCAAGGGTTTTGAGCCAGCCGTTTCCTGCTCCCAGTCCCACAAAGCCTCCACTGGATGAAGCTGTCATATTTCTGGTTATTTGATACCCCTCACGGGCATTTATATACTGGGGTTCCCACATGTGTCCCCAGGCAAGAATTCTGGCTAAAGCATATCCTTTAAACCTGAGAGCAACCAATCCCGCAACCAATGCAACGCCTACAAATACTATAATCTTCGTGAAGTCGCCGCTTCTAAGAAATGATATAATCAAAAATGTTACAAAAAATATAGTTGCCGTTCCAAGATCGCCCATAACCGCAAGACAACCAAAGCAGAACAGTGAAAATCCTGTAAAAATCAATGTATTCTTCTTCTCGAACAACTCGTCCAAAGAGGCTGCACCAACCCATATAAATGCAAGTTTGACAAGCTCTGACGGCTGGATTGTCAGACTTCCTATTCTGACCCAGTTGGTATTTCCATTTCTGGTTTCTCCAAAAAAAACATTTATGAGAAACAGTACAACTGCAATAGCATATACAATGTTCTTAATTTTAATTGTCCTGGGCAGTTCCCTAAGCCATGTACACATGAAAAAGAATAACCCAACACCCATACATATTGCAATAAATTGTTTAAATACCTGATCCGGAAATGCAGTAGATGTCACCGCCAGCGACAGACTGGATAAGAAAAAAGCTATAAGCTCCATTTCAAATCCTTTGCGCTTCATTCCTCTAAGTACGATTACATATCCCCACATGAGCCCGCATAAACCCATATATGAAATTGTGATCTGCTGATTATACTTTTGATCCAAGCCAATCATAAGTTGAATAACCGTCATTATCTGAAAAATTGTTATTGCAATTAAAGACTGCCAGGGAGATACCAGCACAGTGTCCTTAGTCCTATGCCAAATATTGTTTCTTCGCTCTTCAATACTTATAGGAAAAAGCATACACTTTGCCTTTCCCAGAACAAGGCTGTCACCTGTCTTGAGTTCTACTTCAGTATTAGGTTCAAGTCTGGCTCCATTAAGCACGGCACCGTTCTTTGAACCCAGATCCATATACTTCCATATACCGTCATTATCCCTGGTCAATGTACCATGAGACCTCGAAACACTCATATCGTCAATCTGTACATCACAGCTCTTAGCTCTTCCGATTACGTTCTCCCAATGCTTAAGGGGAATGTTTATAAATGGTCCTGTATTCAGGTACGCCCAAACTTCTGCTGCATTATTACTTTTTAAAAGTGATTTAATCGACTTTAAAAGTATATAGAATGCCAGAAATATAAATATCCATCTGGCAAATGTTGTATAAATATCCCCCATAGAATTTGCAGAGCTAAAAATATCCCCAATAGATGCCGGTATAGAAATCAGAAACTCTCCTATCCCCGTAAAAACACCTTTTATTATCTCCATACATACTCCTTTGCTATATTACAAAGCCACCGTCTATTCCTATTACCTGTCCTGTTATAAAAGAAGCTCTGTCTGATACTAAAAATTCCACGAGGTCAGCCACTTCTTCAGGTTTTCCAAGCCTGCCTAACGGAGTTTCTTCTCGAAGGATATCAATATCAGTCTCCGCCAGGTCTTTATTCATTTCAGTATCAATGGCACCAGGTGCCACACAGTTGACCCTGATTCCCGATGGACCAAGCTCTTTTGCAAGGCTCTTTCCAAGCCCAATCAGCGCTGCTTTAGTGGCGGAATATCCGGCTTCACATGAAGCCCCCGCCCTGCCCCACATCGAACTGACGAGTACAACACTTCCTCTTTTCTCACCAATCATATCCGGTAAAAACTTTTGCAAAACATTAACTGTACCATCCAGATTCACGGACTTCAAATCCCTCCATTCCTCTCTGTTCATAAGGGTAAATAGTCCTGTTTTACTGATACCTGCATTACATACTATGGCATCAAAACTCTGATATTCCTCTCTTTTGAGAATTTCTGAAGCCCTGTTAATATCGCTTAAACTTGCAACATCACATTTAACAGCTTTACAGCCAAGTTCTTTTGCAAGAAGCTTAGCTTCAGCTTTGCTGTTTTTATAAAAAAATACAACATCAAAGCCGAGCTTTGCAAATCTTCTTACCACGGCAGCACCAATCCCCCTTGAGCCGCCTGTAATTAAAATTTTTCTGTCTAAATCACTCATTATAATTCAATATCTCTAAAAAGCAAATGTGAACATGTAAGGATCAAGTGCCCAGTATTCTTCCATCTTATACTTAATGTATTCTTCGGATTCAAACTCCGGCAGACCTATAAAAAAGTGTTTTCTATCGTCTTTCTCTGAAATTATCGAACACGCCGCATATACACTGAATGCAAAAAACAATTTTCCTTTTCGGTCGAGTTTCTCCTTAGTCTCTTTTAAAATATCAAGTTCTTCATACATTGCCTTCATCTTGGCTCTGCCGGATATTAAATTCTCATCACCTGAAATTAGAGCAAGTTTTGCAAATACAGACACGGTCTCCTGCCATGTTATGTTCGCATTACATAATTTACCGATAACATCAAACATCTGAATATAATCTTGAATTTCATCATCATAAAAGTTCAATTCGTACTTTTTCAAAAGAACTTTCATTTCATCAAACCTTCCGCAGGCAACAAGTTCCTTCTTCTTTTCTTCCCTTTCATCAACAGGTTCTATGGTATTACTATACTGCCGGTTATCCATTAAAAAGCCTTTCCCGTTAATAATTCGTACGCTTCTTTATATTTTGCAATGGTTTTCTCAATTATATCCTCCGGAAGAAGGTAATCGCTGCCCGGATTTGCCTTGAGCCAGTCTCTGACAAACTGTTTATCGTAGGATGGCTGGGATTTTCCCGGTTCATATCCTTCTAAAGGCCAGAATCTTGAACTGTCCGGAGTTAACATTTCATCTCCCAACACGATATTCCCCTCTTCATCTAATCCAAATTCAAACTTGGTATCCGCAATGATGATTCCCCTTTTCAAAGCATATTCTGCACACTTTTTGTAAAGGGCAATTGTATAATCTCTAAGTTTTGCAGCGTATTCTTCCCCTTTTCCCGGGAACTCCTTTTCGATTACTTCGATACTCCTTTCAAATGAAATATTTTCATCGTGGTCGCCTATCTCCGCCTTTGTGCTGGGAGTATAAATCGGCTCCGGAAGTTTGCTCGCTTCAAGGAGTCCCTCCGGCAGCTTAATACCGCAAACAGTTCCATCCTCTTTATAACTTAACCAACCGCTGCCTGTAATATATCCTCTGACTATACATTCAACGGGAAGCATGGTAAGTTTCCTGCACATGGTACTGTTTCCTATATATCTTTCCTGCTGAAAAAACTCCGGCATATCTTTATTATCTACCGAAATCATGTGATTCGGCACAATATCCTCAGTTAAACCAAACCAAAATTTTGACATCTGAGTTAATATAACACCCTTATCTGTAATTTTATTCTTTAAAATATGGTCAAATGCTGAAATTCTGTCGGTTGCCACCATTATCAGGCTTTCACCGTTATCGTATATTTCCCTTACTTTTCCTTCTTTTATAGGCTTAAAAATTTCCATTCCATCCTCCACATTATATGTTCACATTTTTAATCAATATTTTTCTTCATTATATCATATTTCATACAAATAACATTGTATTTTATATCTTTTTTTTGTAAAATATTGTAGTAATCGAAAGGAGAAAATATGAAGGTACTGATAATCGTTGCACTATATTCCATATTATACATATACACACTTTTACAACTTAATCACTGGCTTAAACCGTTATCAAAGAGTATAATTCCAAGGATTCTGGCAGATCTGCTCTTTATTGCTTTGGGTATTATGCCCGTTTGTGCCGCTTTCCTAGGAGAAGGATCTCTGAGAAATATATTAGAAACCAACGGAAATATCTGGTTCGGTTTCCTTATTTATTTTGCGGGCTGCCTGTTTATTTTCCACATATTCAGGTTTTTTGCATGGATCCTAAATCATAATAATCCCAACAAGACAAAGGTGGCTCCGTGGATAGGGGTTACAGTTCTTGGAGTGTGCCTCCTTGTTTCAATGTCGCTGAATGTCCTCGGTCATGTAAATTCACATAAGGTAAGAACCACTCATTACAGTATAACGTCTTCTAAAAAAACTACATCTTCGGGAAATGTGAAGATAGTTCTGATTTCTGACCTTCAGCTTGGAGCAAATACCCATGTGGGACAGCTCAGGGCAATGGTACGGGAAATAAATCAACAGAACGCTGATGCGGTTTTTGTTGCCGGAAACACCTTCAGCAGCTATTTCAGTTCGCTTAAGAATCCGAGTCTATATACCGAAATCCTTAAAGAAATCAAAGCAAAACAGGGTGTGTATGCAGTGTTTGGTAACACCGATGTTGAGCAGCCTCTATTTGCAAGCTTCACACTCATGCCGAATACGCCAACAACAAACCGAAACGAAATGACTAAATATATGTCAGACTGCGGTTTCCAGCTTCTGGATGATATAACAATATATATCAATGGCGTCCAAATTGTAGGAAGACGGGATGATTCTCATACAAACAAAAAAAGGGCTGCCATCAGTTCCTTAACCGGTTCTTTAGATACACATATGCCTATATTTGTACTGCAGAGCAAGCCTGAAGACTTTAAGAACTTACAGGTCTGCGGAGTTGATGTTTCCTTTAGCGGGCACACCAGAAACGGTCAATATTTTCCTATAAATCTAATCAACCGGTTATTGTATGAAAACTCATACGGTCTAAAAACCATTCACAATGTATATACAGTTGTAACTTCAGGCGTAGGAACTTCCGGTGCACCTATACGTGTTGGTACCAGAAGTGAAATCGCAGTGATTGATTTCCAATACTGATTTAATTTGTGAATTAAAGATACAATATATTGTGAGAATTATGTGGCTTATAGGCTATATAATTCTCACTTTTTCTTTTATGAATACAGTTTCCCTCAATCTATAATCCCCTGTTTACAACAATATACTTCGTCGATAAGATTTTTTTAATCGTTACAAATAAATATTGTGATTTTAGTTATTAAAAAAAAAGATGATAATATATAGTCAAAAATTAATATATTTTTTTAATTTTAATTTTTTTGAAACCTCTTGAC